>CAYVIN010000254.1:0-1004 GCA_964451375.1 uncultured Sulfuricella sp. | reverse complement strand
TCGCCAAGATCGGCGAGGTGCTGACCGAGGCCAAGCTGCAGGTGAAGGAGATGATTGCCTCCAACCTGAAGCTGGATGAGCAGATCCTCAAGCAGATCGAACAGATCGCGACGCTGAAAGCGCAGCTTGACGCCTTGCGCAACGGGTTGACGCTGGAAGCCTTGGGCATCCCAGACCCGGACACGTTCTTCGACGACATTCTGCCCGATGTGGCTGACCTGACCGGCGGGCTGATTGCGGCAAAGGACGGCAGCTATTCCCTGATGACAACTTCCGGAAAGGTCGGAGACAAACCTGCCGCCCAGTATGTCTCGGAATTCTTTGCCTCGGCGGGGCTGGATGTGGCCACCGTCGACACACTTGCGAACAGTGAAGATGAAGGGGCAGCCCGGATCGGCACGCAAGCAAACACAGCTGCTTTCCTGTCGGCCGCAGCCGAAACTTCGTCGGTTAAAGCCTCGGAAAGCCTCGAGCGGGTCCATGAGCTCGTGCAGGAAATTCCCGATACCGAAGGGCTGAAAGAGGCCATCGATCTGAACACCCGCGTGACGGCAGAACTGTCGATCGCGCTCGCCAATATCTGGAACATGGAATCCGCCCAGCTGATGGGCATGGGCGAAGCGGGTGTCATGGACGCCGCCACAGCCGCAGAGGAACAGAAGTTTATCAAGGTCCTTGGGGGAGAATGAGCATGGCCAATACTTTCAAAGCGCGACTGATGGGCGGTGCCTTTGGGCTGATCACAATCGTCTCAACAGCGGCTTGGGCTGAAACCCCAGCCGCGGCAGACATTGGCCGAGAGGACGCCTATCTCGACGTTTTGCCGAAGGTCGAGATACCGGAAAATGTGGAGCCGATCCCGGGAGCCGTAAACGAAGAATTCCGTAACTGTGAAGCCTTCTGGCCCGCAGGCTACGCGTTGGCGCAGTCTGGCCCCGAAGCGCGAGCACTGCGCGACATCTACGGCCTGGTCCGCGTGCGCAACGTGATTGAAACGCAGGATT
>CAYVIN010000253.1:0-1007 GCA_964451375.1 uncultured Sulfuricella sp. | reverse complement strand
CCACGTCGCGGCCGGTCTCGACCTGCCGCTTCGCGATCTCGAGGGCCATCTCGGCGACGTGGGTGTGGTTCTCGGTGGGCTCGTCGAAGGTCGAGGAGATGACCTCGCCCTTCACGGACCGGCGCATGTCCGTGACCTCCTCGGGACGCTCGCCGATGAGGGCGACCATGAGGAGGATCTCGGGGTAGTTGGCCGTGATGCCGTTGGCGATGGCCTTGAGAAGCATCGTCTTGCCAGCCTTCGGGGGGCTGACAATCAGGGCGCGCTGGCCCTTCCCGATCGGGTTGACGATGTTGACAAGCCGCTGGCTCAGGTTCTTCGGGTCCGACTCGAGGTTGAGCAGTTCGATGGGGTGGATCGGCGTCAGGTCGGCGAAGTGGGGTCGCCGGCGCGCCGTGTCCGGGTCGACCCCGTTCACCGTGTCGACCCGCAGCATGCCCCAGTACTTCTCGCCCTCGCGCGGAGCACGAACCGTGCCGCCGACGCGATCCCCGATGCGAAGTCCGAACCGGCGCACCTGGCTGGAGCTGACGTAGACATCGTCGGGCCCCGGCATGAGGCCGTGGCGGCGCAGGAAGCCGTAGCCCTCGTCGACGACGTCGAGGATCCCCGTCACGTACGACTGGCCGAGACGCTCAGACTGGCGCTGGAGGATGGCGTCGACGATGTCGTCACGCCGCTCGGCGTCGCCCGTCTCGACCTCGAGCTCCTTCGCGGTGGCGCGGAGCTCAGCCGCGCTCATCCCACGCAGCTCGGCTGCCCCGATCTCGGGGCCTTCGTCGCCGCTGCCGTTCAGCTCGTCGACATCGGGGAAGCCGGCGGCCCGCTGCCCCTGGAGGCGGCGGCGGGGACGGCGATTGCGAGTGCGCTGCGGGTCGGGACCGTTCGGCATGGGGTGAGGTCACCTACGGGGGCGGGTCGGCCTTCGATGGCCGGGGGATGAGCGCACAGGCGCGGAATCGGATCCGCGGCGGCGGTGCGTGTGGGGTTCACGGAGCATACGCGGC
>CAYVIN010000252.1:0-1017 GCA_964451375.1 uncultured Sulfuricella sp. | reverse complement strand
GAATGCCCCCGCAGCCTCCGGGCGTGAACCCGCGGGCACGACGGAGGGAGGGGACCATCTTCCCCGTCGCTGCCGGACGCGGGGTGAAGCGAACTTCGTGTAAATCCCAATCCTGAAATCACGAATTTCCAAAATGTCGAACAACTTGCCGTTTCCCGCGAAAAATCGCGCCGCCCCGTAACAAAGCAATTCCCGTACCCACGTCTTTTCGATTCAGTTCCGGTGAGGGGGGGCCCCATTTCCCGAAAAGCGAAAACCGTAAACGGGAGGCGACAGGATTGCAATCCTGCAATACGGGTCATGAGGATGATCGGTTTATCTAATTGATTTTACTGCTGTTTACGAAATTCCCCCATGGCCTTTCCCTTGCATTCTTCACGGTCGGGAAGTCGGAGCGGACCAGGGAGAACGGGGGGAAGGAAATGAAGATGCGGAGTGCCGGACGGGTGCAGCGGATCGGGTTTGCCTTCGCCCTTGCGTTCCTCGCCTGCGGCGCCGCCATGGCCTCGGACGTCGAACGGCAGATCCCGGTGATCCGGGACGAGACCGGAAGCGACGTGTCGGTGGAGATTCAAAGCGAAGGGTCGAGAAGCACCGCCCGGCCGTGCCTCTATGCCAGCAAAGAGACGGTGGAGCGGGTGACGGACCGGATCGGCGGGAAGATCGACGCATGGAAAGCATCGAATGCGGGTGCGGGATCTTCCGCGATCGACGACGGGACGTCGGAGCCCGCGGCGTCTCCCTGTTCGATCGAGACGCTGCGCAGGCGCGCGGCGGGAGCGAAGGTGTCCCGAACGATCGTGTCCGATCCCTCGGAGATCACGGTCCGCAGCGTGCGGGGCTTCCTCAAGGGGCTGCGCGCATCCCGGAAGGAGAAGCCGGCCCCGGCCGTCGTCGTCGCGGTTCCGGAGCTGCGGCTCGGGATGGCCGACACCTCGCCGCGCGAAACCAACTAACCCGCCTCAGCGGTACTTCTTCCGCCGGAACAGGTCCGTCTTCACCGACACCACGCGATCG
>CAYVIN010000251.1:0-1019 GCA_964451375.1 uncultured Sulfuricella sp. | reverse complement strand
GTTCAGATTGGAGTCTGCAACTCGACTCCATGAAGGCGGAATCGCTAGTAATCGCGGATCAGCATGCCGCGGTGAATACGTTCTCGGGCCTTGTACACACCGCCCGTCAAACCATGAGAGTTGGTAATACCCGAAGCCGGTGGCCTAACCTCGCAAGAGGAGGGAGCCGTCGAAGGTAGGATCGATGATTAGGGTTAAGTCGTAACAAGGTATCCCTACGGGAACGTGGGGATGGATCACCTCCTTTCTAAGGAGAAAGAATTAGCATACTGACGGAAGTTTCCTATTTAGTTTTGAGAGTTCAGCTCTCAGTGGTTCTTTGAAAACCGAATATTAGATATGATAAAAAAACATGATCTTTCTGAATAGTTGATACTATTTGGTAAAAAATCTAGATTTCAATCAAAACGAGAAAAAAACAGTTTTAGAAAAACAGTAAATCAAGCAAACAAAAAAAATACGTGAATCACACGTTAAAAAAATAAATACGTGATTAAATTAATAAGGGCGTACGGTGGATGCCTTGGCAATTAGAGCTGATGAAGGACGCAACTAACGGCGAAACGCTTCGGGGAGTGGTAAGTACACAATGATCCGGAGATATCCGAATGAGGAAACTCAATAGCGGTAATGCGCTATTATCCATAAGTGAATACATAGCTTATGCGAAAGCAACCCAGTGAATTGAAACATCTTAGTAGCTGGAGGAAAAGAAAACAATAGTGATTCCCTTAGTAGCGGCGAGCGAAATGGGAACAGCCCAAACCAACTTTGTGTTGGGGTAGTAGGACCACGATGTGGGACTCAAATGATTAGAAGAACGGCATTGAAAGGCCGGCCATAGAAGGTGCAAGCCCTGTATTTGAAAGTCAAATGAGCTCTAGTGGCATCCTGAGTACGGCGGGGCACGTGTAACCCTGTCGGAAACAGCCGGGACCATCCGGTAAGGCTAAATACTCCTAATTGACCGATAGTGAACCAGTACCGTGAGGGAAAGGTGAAAAGAACCGCGGAAGCGG
>CAYVIN010000250.1:0-1029 GCA_964451375.1 uncultured Sulfuricella sp. | reverse complement strand
GCGGCGACCGGGGTCGTCGCGGGTTCCGATCCTCCCGCGGCGACCGGGGTCGTCGCGGGTTCCGATCCTCCCGCGGCGACCGGGGTCGTCGGCGTCAGACGCCTTCCTGCTCCAGCTCCAGGGCCTCCTCGTCGCCCTCCTCGGTCAGCTTCAGCCAGACGAACAGCCCGGCGAGGACCACGAGCGGAATGACGACGGCCGCCGCGAGGAGGATCCCCAGGATGGTCGCAACTGCCTTGAGGGCCTTCATTGGCCTGCCTCCTTCTGCGCGTCGCTCAGCCGGAGCTGCGGCGCCTCCGTGATCATTGCCTCGATGTCTTCCTTCGTGAACTCCGCCAGCTCGTGGTGTGCCCCGGTCGATGTGACCTTCTGGAGGCGGACCACGAATGCCCCGCCCTGCTCGAAGAAGAAGATGTCGTGGGGGCGCTGGCTGTCCATCCAGCGCCCGATGACGCGGAAGGACTTCTCATAGTAGCCCGCCTGCGACCAGTCCGGCGGTGCGGCAGCTTCGGCGCCGCGACGCGCCAACGCCTCGTTCATGAACCGGGCGATGTCGTCGTCGAGGAAGGTGAGGGTCTCCTTGGCCTGGTGCCCGACCGACTCCGACCACGTGCCGGTCGCGCCCTCGATGACGAGGCCCTGGACGATGAACCCGTCCGGTGCCTCCAGCAGGAGGACGTCGCGCATCCCGCGCTGGTCGAGGAACGCCCCGATCGAGCGCAAGACCTCCTCGAAGTCCTGGCGCGGGCTCCCGTCGTAGATGCGCATGACGCCTCCCCCGGCCCGCCTCCCGCGGGACGATGTCCGGCCTCAGCTGCCGGTCGTCTGGACGATCAGGCCTCGCTCTCGCGCGATGCGCTCGAACGTGCGAAAGATCACCACGCTGCCGAGTGTAAGCACGACCGTGGAGACGCACAAGGCGGTCAGGACCATCGCGTCGTCGAAACGCGCCAGAAGGTTCGGAGTGGGGACGCCCAGGAGAGCCCGCCGGACCCCCTCCAGCCACCACGTGGTGGGCAGCGCGAGGGC
>CAYVIN010000249.1:0-1116 GCA_964451375.1 uncultured Sulfuricella sp. | reverse complement strand
CAGGCCAATAAGCAGCCCTAGCGCACCCAGTCCCACCGACAGCAGGATGGCTTCCGTCCCCGTGTAGACCAGCAGCCATAGGCAAGTTGCGGTGGCGGCCAGGGGAGGCAGGGCACCCAACAACACGCGCTTGGGCGTCCAAGTTTCATTCCTGCGGGCGGTCCACCAGAAAAGCGCCAGGTTCACCACGGCGAAACTCAACAGCACCGAAGCGTTGGTCATCTGGGCCACGCGCTCGATGCTCCCGATAAAGGTGATGGCCATCGCAATCAGGGATGTGATCCCTATGGCGATCCAGGGAGTGCGCCGGCGCCCAACACGGGCAAGCCAGCCCGGCAATGCGCCTGCGGAAGCCATTCCATACAGCGACCGCGAGGCTGCGACCATAAAGAGTAACACCGTGTTTGCTGTGGCGGCCAGGGCAATCAGCGATAGAATCAGGTCCGCCCTTGGCTCCAGCACACTACCCGCTACTTGTGCCAGTGGCGCCGACGACGAGCTCAGGTCTTGCCATCCGACGACGCTGACGGCGGAAAATGCGACGGCTATGTATATAAGGGTGGAGACCACCATCGAGATGAAAAGGGCGCGGGGAAGCGTCCGCTCAGGCTCCCTGGTCTCCTCGGCCAGGTTCCCAAACTCGTCAAATCCCAAATAGGCGAAGAAAATCAAGGCCGCCGCTGTCCATACGCCGCCAAGGCCCCGGGGCATTTCCAGATAGTCCACGTCACCCCAGTATGGCAAACCTACGGCGATGATGAAGAGCAGGCCTCCCACTTCGACGAGAGTGAACAATATGACGAGACCTACCGATTCACCGATCCCCAGGTAGGCGATTAGCGAGAGGAGAGCCACCAGCGATAAGGCCCCTATTGCCACCGGGACAGGAAGCAGGTGAGCGAGGTATCCTGCAAACCCTATGGAAACGGCGGCAATAGCGATCAGATCGGACCAGACCATGACCCAGCCTGCTGCAAAGCCGACGGTCGGCCCGAAGGCCACGCTGGCGTACTGGAACTCGGGCGAGTTCTTGGGGACAATGGCCACGAAGCGCGCGTAGGAATAGCCGGTGAGGCCCGCGATGAGCGCTGCGACCAGGAACGAGAGCCAGATGGC
>CAYVIN010000248.1:0-1131 GCA_964451375.1 uncultured Sulfuricella sp. | reverse complement strand
GTCAGGGCGGCATGCGGGAAATCGATCGCGTCGGGATGAGCTTCCAGCCGCTGACTAGAAGCTGGCGAAAAAGCCACGATACGGACGTCAATTACTTGATGGCGGCTCGAAAAGCAGGCTAGGCTCGGGCCGGCCGGGTAGCGAGAATGCGCTGAAGCTCTTGTTCGCACCCGCTGTCCTCGGTAAAATCTGAGCCTATGCTTAGAGATTCTCGCACGCGCTCCCGTCTTCTCGTCGCTGTCGCCGCCACCGGACTGGCGATCGCCTTCGCTTTTAACGCTGCCGAAGCGAAGCCCAAGCCGGGCGCCGAAGACGCCCCGGCCGAGGACGCAAGCGGCAAAGCCAACAAGCGAAAGCCGGCCAAAAACGAAAAAGCCGAGAAACCGGCCGACAAAGGCTCCGACAAGCCGGAGCAGCTCGGCAGCTATGGGGAATGGGGCGCCTACGCCGCTCAGAGCGGCCGCAACAGGACCTGCTATGCGCTCGGGCAGCCGAAGGAGCGAACGCCAAAAGCGAAGCTCAAAGACGCCTCCGCCTACATTTTTATCTCGACGCGGCCGGCGGAAAATATCCACAATGAGGTCGCGATCAATCTGGGCTACGCGACGAAGGACGGCTCCGCCGCAGTCGCCGACATCGACGGCGACAGCTACGAACTGATCACGAAGGGAACGAACGCCTGGGTGAAGGATCAGTCGCGGGAGAAGGAATTCGTCGGCGCGATGCGCGGCGGCGCCAAGCTCATCGTCAAGGCCGCTTCGTCTAAAGGGACAAGCACCACCGACAGCTATTCGCTCAAGGGATTGTCGGACGCGCTCGCCCGCGCCGTGCAGGAATGCAAGTAGATCCTACCGCGGCCGGACTGCCGTTATCGGACCGTCCTTGACCGACGCCGCGATTGAACGGATCTCCGTCGCCACGCCAGGATATTTCGACGCCAGTTGATCGAGATCGCCGATTTCGACGTCCTGCGGCGTGACTCCCGGCCATTCGGTGCTGGCGCCGAAAAACCAGCGTCCGCCGCCCAAAAGCCGCGCCGAGTGAAAAGTGTCGCCGGGAATAAGCAGCTGAACGCTCTGGCCGGCGCGCAGATCCGGTCCGACCACCACGCGCTCGGTTGAGCCGTCGCCA
>CAYVIN010000247.1:0-1134 GCA_964451375.1 uncultured Sulfuricella sp. | reverse complement strand
GGCCGGAAGCCTGAAGGAGCGGGGGGAACTCTATTTTCTCGTGAAGAAGCGGGCGAACGGCGGTGAGGTCAATAAGTAAATCTTGCAGGCTGTTCAAAAATGTCCAGATGCGAGGCCCCCGAAAGCGAGAGCCGTGGATAAATGGGCGTTTTTCAGCAGCCTGTCAGAGGAACGCCAGGAAATAGGCGGCCGCGGTCCCCAGATGGACGGCGATATTAAGCCCGCTGATGATCTCCAGCACAAATGGATTATCATACCGCTTCCCGGCCATCATCAGCGAGATTACGGCCGACAGGGCCATCACGGGGAGGTAGATGTAAAGGGCCTTCCGCGGAATTCCCTCGTTGAGCGAAGAGTACATGGAAAACCAGGAAAGGATGGAGATCAGGCAATAGAGCGCCATCCCCTTCTCCGCCCCGAGCCGGGTGAGCAGGTTGGTCCCGCCGGTGGCCGGATTGGCGGCCTGACCGGAGAATTCACTGAGCAGGACCACGTTGAAGATCGAAAGTCCCAGCGGCAGCGCCATCCAGTGGACGCCTGGGGCAATGTATCCCCGCTGGATGTAGAAGGCGGCTGCAATGGGGAGCCAGCCGTAGCAGAAGGCGATGAGAATCTCGCCGACGCCGTAATCCACGGGATGGGTCGGACGTGTCGCGTAGAAGATACCCGGCAGCACGCCCAGGCAGCCCAGAAGGAGCGTAAAGGGACCGGTCTTCAGTGCGAATTGCAGCACGACTCCGATCACGAAGGCAGCAGAGACGGCGGCAACGCTGTTCCGGAGAGGTCCGGGACGGAGGAAGAGCCGATCCGCAATGGCGCGGGCTCCGCCGGTGAAAGGGTTTCGGGAGGGATGCGCGGGCCGGTCATCCGCGATCCGGGCGATGTATTCCCGGACATGGCGGGTGGAAAGCATCACCATGACGATGCCGATGACGCCGAGGGCGAAGACGGTGGGATCGAACACGCGATCCAGGCGCCAGGCCAGAAAGGTTCCGAGCCCGAACGGGATGATTCCGAGATTGTGGAATGGCGGATGGGACATTCCCAGTCCATCCTCAATCTTCGCGATGATGTCGGTCTCTTTTTCGGGCATTACGCGCACTCCTCATCCCTTCTGTATTGCCGTGCAGACCA
>CAYVIN010000246.1:0-1135 GCA_964451375.1 uncultured Sulfuricella sp. | reverse complement strand
TCGACGAGCTGATGGCGCCGAACGCCCTGCCGGACGTCGTGGAAGGCGTGGCGAACGCTCCCGTGACGATCGTCGAATATGCTTCGATGACGTGCAGCCACTGCGCGGCGTTCCATCACGACGTGTATCCGGAGCTGAAGAAGAACTACATCGACACGGGCAAGGCGAAATTCATTTTGCGGGAGTTCCCGCTGGATCCGCTCGCGACGGCCGCCTTCATGCTGGCGCGCGAACTCGGCGACAAGCGTGACGCGACGGTCGATCTTCTGTTCTCGCAGCAGAAGAACTGGGCCTTCTCCGACAAGCCGCTCGACGGTTTGGCCAATGTCTTGAAACAGGCTGGGATCGGCCAGGAGAAGTTCGAGGCCGTCTTAAAGGATCAGACGCTTTACGAGAACGTCAACAAGGTGCGTAATCGCGCCGCCGAGAAATTTGGCGTCAACTCGACGCCGACCTTCTTCGTCAATGGCGACAAATACACCGGCGAGATCGGCGTCGAGGACTGGGACAAGATCATCACATCGAAAACCGCAGCGAAGTAATCGCTTCCTGCGCTGAACGGCGGTGTCAAGCCAGCCATGACGGCTCTCAAAAACGCCCTCTAGAACGCCGTGCGCCGCTCCAGCGCCGCCGCAAGCGTTCCCTCATCGAGATAGTCGAGTTCGCCGCCGACCGGCACGCCGTGGGCGAGACGCGTCACCTTCACGCCGGACGGCGACAGCACATCGGCGATGTAATGCGCGGTCGTCTGTCCATCGACCGTTGCATTGACCGCAAGCACGACTTCGCGAGTCTCCTCTGCGCGCACACGCGCGACGAGGCTGGCGATGGCGAGATCGTCGGGGCCGACGCCGTCAAGCGGCGACAACACGCCGCCGAGCACGTGATAGCGCGCGTTGAGCAGCCCTGCCCGCTCCAGCGCCCAGAGATCGGCGACCGTCTCGACGACAACCAGGATCGACCCGTCGCGGCGCGCGTCGCGGCAGATCGTGCACGGATCGCTCGTATCGATATTGCCGCAGACCGAGCAAACGACGATGCGCTCCTGTGCGACGCGCATCGCTTCGGCGAGCGGCGCCAGCAGTTCTTCGCGTTTGCGGATCAGATGCAGCGCCGCGCGCCGCGCCGATCGCGG
>CAYVIN010000245.1:0-1135 GCA_964451375.1 uncultured Sulfuricella sp. | reverse complement strand
CACACCTCAAAGTTGAATTTTTGAGGCGACAACTAGCTTGACACCGGGGGGGGGAACTGTTCTTCAAGTGGATCAAGCAGCATTTGCGTATCAAAAAATTCTACGGCAACTCAGAGAACGCGGTGCGCTCACAAATCTGGATCGCCGTGTCGGTCTATGTCCTCGTTGCCATTGTCAAGAAACGCCTCAACCTGGACGCCTCGCTCTACACTCTGTTACAGATATTGTCGGTCACCCTGTTTGAGAAAATGCCCTTGCAGCAGGCTTTCCCAAGCGATGATTACCAAACAAGTCCAGGTGCGTCGTGCAACCAACTGAGTCTATTCGGGTTTTAACCGGACACTAGTGGGCGCTACTATGAGCTGTGCGCACTATCGGAACTCAAGAATTCGCTGCGCTCGGGCGACATATGGGTACAGGGTTCGCGCCAGTTCAAGGATTTCGAGGACTACCTTGTGCCGCCCGCGAAGTTCACCAGCCTCAAGCAGGCCAGCGAATTGCCGCTGGCCGTGGCCACCGATTGCGACCAGTACCTGCACGAGGGGCTGACACTGCTGGAAACCCAGCTCGCCACCGTCAATCGCATGGCGGCGGCCAACGACCTGCCTGACGCCATCATCACCGAGTCGGGCCTGAAGATCACACCACTTGCCCGACACCGCGCAGGCGCTGATTGACCGAACGGCGATGATTCTGCCACACCTAAAGATCACCGAACTGCTGCTTGAAGTCGATGAGTGGACGGGCTTCACCAAGCACTTTACTCACCTGAAATCGGGGGACTTGGCCAAGGACAAAAATCTGCTGCTGACCACCATCTTGGCTGACACGATCAATCTTGGCCTGACCAAGATGGCCGAATCCAGCCCAGGCACGACCTACGCCAAGCTCGCCTGGCTGCAAGCCTGGCACGTCCGCGACGAAACCTACGGGGCGGCTCTGGCCGAGTTGGTTAATGCACAGCTCCGGCATCCCTTCGCCGGGCACTGGGGCGACGGCACGACGTCATCGTCGGATGGCCAGAACTTCAGGACAGGCAGCAAGGCAGAAAGCACTGGCCATATCAACCCGAAGTATGGAAGCAGCCCAGGACGGACTTTTTACACCCATATTTCCGACCAGTACGCGCCATTTC
>CAYVIN010000244.1:0-1139 GCA_964451375.1 uncultured Sulfuricella sp. | reverse complement strand
AACATCATCTCCGAGGCGATGGCCAAGGTCGGCAAGGAAGGCGTCATCACCGTCGAGGAGGCCAAGGGGATGGAGACCACCCTCGAGATCGTCGAGGGGATGCAGTTCGACCGCGGCTACCTCTCCCCGTACTTCGTCACCGATCCCGAGAGGATGGAAGTCATCCTCGAGGACCCGTACATCCTGATCCACGAGAAGAAAATCTCCAACATGAAGGACCTGCTCCCGCTGCTCGAGCAGATCGCCCGCTCCGGCAAGCCGCTGCTCATCGTGGCGGAAGAGGTCGAGGGCGAGGCGCTGGCGACCCTGGTGGTCAACAAGCTCCGCGGCACGCTGCACGCGTCCGCCGTCAAGGCCCCGGGCTTCGGCGACCGTCGGAAGGCGATGCTCGAGGACATCGCGGTCTTAACCGGCGGAAAGGCGATCGCGGAAGAGATGGGGGTCAAGCTCGAAGCGGTTCAACTGACCGATCTCGGGCGGGCCAAGCGGGTCGTGATCGACAAGGACAACACCACTATCATCGACGGCGCCGGGAAGAAGGCCGACATCGAGGGCCGCGTGAAGCAGATCCGCGCGCAGGTCGAGGAAACCACCTCGGACTACGATAAGGAAAAGCTCCAGGAGCGGCTGGCGAAGCTCGTCGGAGGCGTGGCCGTCGTCAACGTGGGCGCGGCCACCGAGACCGAGATGAAGGAGAAGAAGGCGCGCGTCGAGGACGCGCTGCACGCGACACGGGCGGCCGTGGAGGAAGGGATCGTGGCCGGCGGCGGCGTGGCGTACATCCGCGCGGCGGCCGCGCTGGATTCCCTAAAGCTCGACCATGACCAGCAGGCGGGGATCGACATCGTCCGGAAGGCGCTGTACGAACCGGCGAAGCAGATCGCGATCAACGCCGGGCAGGACGGCGGCGTGGTCGTGGACAAGATCAAGAGCGGGAAGGGCGCTTACGGCTTCAACGCGGCCACCGAGGAGTTCGAGGACCTGATCAAGGCCGGGATCCTCGACCCGACGAAGGTGACCCGCGTGGCGCTCCAGAACGCCGCGTCGGTCGCGGGCCTCATGATCACCACCGAGTGCGCGATCGCCGATAAGCCGGAAGAGAAGGATAAGATGCCTCCGATGCCCATGGGCGGCGGCGG
>CAYVIN010000243.1:0-1160 GCA_964451375.1 uncultured Sulfuricella sp. | reverse complement strand
GCCATTGTCATCTACCTGGTCGGGTTAGGCGCCCAGGGGGTCGCCCAGCGCGTCCAAGTCGCCATACGTATGGATGTCTTGGACCAGGATCAGAGCACAGCATCGCAAGCGTTCATCGCTTCCCTGGCTCAGACAACCCCCTCCCTTGTTGTCTGTTCAGCAGCCAACGCTTCGCCGGAGGCGTGCGCTCTGGCAGACCCCGCCCTTTCACTGGCCCTCGCCCACGAGCGTCTGGCCAAAGGGGTGACCTACAGTATCCTGACGATTCCGGTGGGCTTTGCTGCGGCGCTGGAGAAGGGCGATCAGGTCAGCCTGCTCTTCGAATCGGATGTGGCCGCGGCGCCGGCCGAGATCGCCTTCTGGACCGTGCAAAACGTCGCCAGCCGCGCCGCAGCGCCAGTCGTCGCTGCCCAACTGAGCACCAGGCTGGCGCAATCACTGAGCGTGGACACAGGGCCAGACTTCTTCGCCGCCCGCCTTGCCGATGCAACTGCTGCCTGGGGCCCGCCGCCGCCGATTCAAGTCCTGACAGAATACGCGCCGGGCAACAGGCGCCAGATCCTGGGGGCGCAATTGCTGAAGAACGGCTTCATGCTCTCCACACCCAGCATCACGGCCATGTTTGTCATGATCAGCATCCTGGGGCTGACCCAGTCGCTGGCTGAGGAGCGGATGATCGGCATTGTGCGGCGCATGGCGATGCTGCCGGTCAGTCGAGCCCAGTTCCTGGGCGGCAAGCTGTTGCAGACGTTGCTGATGGGCTGGTTGCAGTGCCTTGCGCTGCTGGCTTTTGGCAGATGGCTCGGTGTTGACTTCGGGGCCAACCCGCAGGCTGTGTTACTCGTCTCAGTCGCCTATGTGCTGGCCGTAACCGGCCTGGCACTGGCCCTGGCTGCCGTGGCGCGTAGCCCAAGACAAGCCAGCGGCCTGGCCACGTGCACCTGGATGGTGCTCGTTCCCCTGGGCGGAGGTTGGTGGCCGCTCACCATCGTCCCGCACTGGCTGCAAAGCCTGGGCCATCTCTCACCGGTCGCCTGGTTTCTGGATGCTCTGGCTTCCCTGCTCTTCTACCAGGGAACGCTGGCCGACGCGCTGGGCCCATCGGTTGTGCTCGTGCTCTTCGCCGTGGGCTTCTTCGCACTGGCAGTGAGAAAGCTGAG
>CAYVIN010000242.1:0-1168 GCA_964451375.1 uncultured Sulfuricella sp. | reverse complement strand
CCGTCGTGGAGCGTGAATTTCGGACGACCCTCGCCCGATTCGCGCATCTTTTGCTCCAGGCCGATGGTCTCCCAGCGCTTGAGGATTTCCGGCTCGCGCTGCGGCAGGCCGGCGCGCATCGGAAAATCCGTGACCGGCAGATAGAGGCTTTTCGAATAGTCGGGCCCTTTCGGGCTGTCGTCGTTCATCGTCGTGAAAACCGGCTGGGGCGGACGCAGGCGCCATAAGCGCCGCTCTTGCCGCGCTGATTAGAGGATTTGTGGAAAGAGCGCCAATCGCGCCGCACCCGGACTCTGCGCGAGCCTTTAGCTCCAAGCGCAGGCCGGGCCGGTAATTCGAATGGCGGTCAGGAGAGGCATCTGGTCCTTAATAGCAGCGCAAACCGAACAGGAAAAGACGGCCAGTGCCTCTAGCCGGCCCCTAGCGGGGCCGGCTCAGCCCGAGCAGTCCGGCGAGATAAGCGAAGCCTCCCGCCACAACGGCGATGACCAGCAACACCAGAAATGCGCCCGACAGCAGCGTGAACCCGATGAAGAGAAACAACAGCAGCGCCGCGGTGACGATCAGGCTCTGCCATGGCGAGAGCTTGACGACCTTGACGCGACCGGCGCCCGTCGCGACCCAGATCCGAGAGGCGTCCGTCTCCTCGCCCGGCAAGATGATTTCGACCCGTCCCTTGGGCTCTTCGTTCATAACGGCTCCCTCCTGTCGAGGACGATGTCTCCAAGCTAGATCGCGCGCAACTTATGGCAACAGATCATTCGCCCTGCGTCGCCGCGCCGCTTTCGGCCAACAGTCTTCGCGCCTCTTCGACGTCGACGCGCATTCTTTCGACGAGCGCCTCGACGCTGTCGAATTTCGCTTCGCCGCGTATGAAGCCGTAGAAGGCGACTTCCACCTCCTTGCCGTAGAGGTCGCCGTCGAAATCGAAGAGAAAGACTTCAAGGAGCGGCGCGCCGTTGTCAAAGGTCGGCCGGCGTCCGAAGCTGGCGACGCCCTGATGCGCCTTCCCGTCGACCTCGATCGTCACGGCGTAGATCCCATGCTTGAGCCGATTGGCGGGATCGAGCGCGATATTGGCGGTCGGAAAGCCGAGCGTGCGCCCGCGTTTGTCGCCGTGGCGCACGACGCCGCGAATGAAGTAGGGGTGGCCGAGAAGCCGGCGCGC
>CAYVIN010000241.1:0-1168 GCA_964451375.1 uncultured Sulfuricella sp. | reverse complement strand
CCGGTTGTTGACAATCACGGCTATCGCCCGTTCCTTAAACTGGGTCGGCATAGTTGTTACCTCATTCAAGGCTTTAACGACTTTTTACGGGGTCGCTATTGATCGTTCATGCCACTGCGGCACGGACATTGCCGAAGGACATCTCCGTCAGCGGCGTTCCCGGTTTCACCATCGGGAACACATTTTCCTCCGGCTCCACACGGAAGTCCATCACGACCGGTCCGGGTGTCTCCAGACCCTCCTTGAGGACCCGTTTCACCTCGCTGGGTTTGGTGGCCCGCAGACCTTTGATGCCATAAGCCTCGGCCAGCTTGACGAAGTCGGGCGCCTGGGTCATGTCGGACTGGGAATAGCGCCGCCCGTAGAAGAGCTCTTGCCACTGGCGGATCATTCCGAGATAAAGATTGTTCAGGATGACGACTTTAACGGGCAGGCCATACTGGACTATCGTGCCCAGTTCCTGGATGTTCATCTGGATGCTGCCGTCTCCCGCCACATCCACAACGGTCCGGTCCGGGCAGGCCACCTGGGCGCCGATGGCGGCGGGAAGTCCGAAACCCATCGCTCCCAGCCCTCCCGAAGTGAGAAACGTGTTGGGCTCGTTGAAACGGTAAAACTGGGCCGCCCACATCTGGTTCTGTCCCACCTCGGTCGCGATGATCGCCCGCCCCTGCGTCAGTTGATTCAAGGAATTTTATGCGATGTCGGTTAACCCCGGATCGTAGGATTTCGTCCAGGACCTCTCTTCGGGCATCATCATCTCTACTTTCTAATCAGCATGCCCCTTTTACAAGAGGTTAGGAGCCAGAAAATCTTTATCACACCGATCCGTCTCAATCAGGATGGCTCGTGTTCATCCACAAGTACATACAGTTTGGTTTGAAATTGAAGTGATTAGTATCGTTTGAAATCATGGATTTTGCGTTACCATAGAAATAGCCGTCCATCACGAGGATGTGGACGTAAGGATTGTATCCCAAGAAGTCGCTGAACATCGCATGGTGATGACAACGCTTGGATGAGGTCATTTTCGGAAATCGCTTCATGCAGAAAGATCTTCAAGGATTCTCATACGCAGCAGCTAAGATCGACAAGAAACTTGCTTTAGCAGGCTGATGCGTATTCCGGCGCAAGCCGCCACCCGATTCCGATTCATTCCGCCACCTGA
>CAYVIN010000240.1:0-1179 GCA_964451375.1 uncultured Sulfuricella sp. | reverse complement strand
TGACCTTGTCCATCTGGTCGTAGTCAATCTCCGGGAAGATGATCTGCTCCCGGATGCCCAGGGTGTAGTTGCCCCGGCCGTCGAAGGCCCTCTCGCTCACGCCCCGGAAGTCCCGCACCCGGGGGAGCACCACATTCATCAGCTTGTCGAGAAAGTAGTACATGCGGTCCCGGCGCAGGGTGACCATGCAGCCGATGGGCATGCCTTCCCGCAGCTTAAACGCGGCGATGGACTTCTTGGCCCGGGTCACCACCGGTTTTTGGCCGGTGACGGCCGTCAGTTCCGCCGAGGCCGACTCCAACAGCTTGATGTTCTGGATGGCCTCCCCCAGCCCGATGTTGACCACGACCTTCTTCAGTCTGGGCACCTGCATGGGGCTCTTATAACGGAACTCCTGCATCATTTGGGGGACACACTCGGTCCGATAATATTCCATCAGGCGCGGCGTCCCTTTCGGGCCCGGCGGGGCTGCCGCTTTCTCAGCCGCTTTTTCCACCGGCTTGGCAGTCGTCTTGGCCGCTTTTTTATCAACGCCCTTGGGCGCGCCCTTGGCCGTGCTTTTGCCCGCCGTCTTGGCCTTGTCTTTTCCAGATCCCTTTTCAGCCATCAATCAATTCCTTGCATTTCAGACATACCCGGACTTTTTTGCCTTCGCCGGTCTGGGTCATTCGAAAACGGGTGCCGGTGGCGCATTTGGGGCAAATCAGCTTCACCTTGCAAACGAACATCGGCGCTTCCTTTTCCACGATCCCCCCCTTGCCGGTGGTGGGGCTGGGGCGGGTGTGCCGCTTGATCATGTTGACCTTTTCGATCAGCACCTGGTTCTTTTCCCGGAACACCTTCAAAACCTTGCCGGTCTTGCCTTGCTCCTTGCCGGTGGTGACCTCCACCAGGTCGTTCTTCTTCAACCGGACCTTGACGGGCTCCGTCGCTTTCTTGAACTTGGCCATTAGAGCACCTCCGGAGCCAAAGAGATGATCTTCATGAACCTCTTGGCCCGGAGTTCCCGGGCCACCGGCCCGAAGATGCGCGTGCCGATGGGATCGCCGGCGGGGTTGATGAGCACCGCTGAGTTATCGTCGAACCTGATGTAGGAGCCGTCGGCGCGCCGGGTCTCTTTCACAGTGCGCACCACCACGGCCCGCATCACGTCGCCCTTTTTCACCTTGGAGTGGGGCA
>CAYVIN010000239.1:0-1196 GCA_964451375.1 uncultured Sulfuricella sp. | reverse complement strand
ATGGCGAAGGCGAAATTTGAACGGACGAAGCCGCACGTAAACGTGGGGACAATTGGCCACGTTGACCACGGCAAGACGACGCTGACGGCGGCGATCACGAAGGTCCTGGCGCTCAAGGGGGGTTCCCAGTTCCGCGCCTTCGACTCGATCGACAACGCCCCCGAAGAGCGTGCCCGTGGGATCACCATCGCCATTGCCCATGTCGAGTACGAGACGGAGAAGCGGCATTACGCCCACGTCGACTGCCCGGGCCATGCCGACTACATCAAGAACATGATCACCGGCGCGGCCCAGATGGACGGGGCGATCCTCGTCGTCGCCGCCCCGGACGGGCCGATGCCCCAGACCCGGGAACACGTCCTCCTGGCCCGCCAGGTGGAAGTGCCCGCCCTCGTCGTCTTCCTGAACAAGGTGGACATGATGGAAGACGAAGAGCTCCTCGAGTTGGTGGAGATGGAGCTGCGCGAACTGCTTTCGCTGCAGGAGTTCCCCGGGGACGACATCCCGATCGTCCGGGGGAGCGCCCTGAAGGCGCTGGAGTCGACCTCGACCGACCCGAACGCCCCTGAATACAAGTGCATCGTCGAGCTGATGGCGGCGGTGGACGACTACATCCCGACGCCGGTGCGGGCGCTGGACAAGCCCTTCCTGATGCCGGTAGAAGACGTCTTCGGGATCAAGGGCCGGGGGACGGTGGTGACCGGGCGGATCGAGCGGGGGATCATCAAGACGGGCGAGGAGATCGAGATCATCGGGCTCGTCGAGACGCGCAAGACGACGGTGACCGGTGTGGAGATGTTCAAGAAGCTGCTGGATGAAGGGCAGGCGGGGGACAACGTTGGCTGCCTGTTGCGGGGCATCGAGCGGGACGACGTGCAGCGCGGGCAGGTGCTGGCGAAGCCGGGTTCGGTGAAGCCGCACACGAAGTTCGAAGCGCAGGTCTACGTGTTGAGCAAGGAAGAAGGCGGGCGTCACACCCCGTTCTTCAACAACTACCGTCCCCAGTTCTACCTGAGGACGACGGACGTAACCGGGGCCATCCATCTGCCCGAAGGGGTGGAGATGGTGATGCCTGGGGACAACATCCTGATGACGGTTGAGCTGATTCAGCCGGTCGCCATCGAAGAAGGCCTGCGCTTCGCTATCCGCGAAGGCGGGCGCACCGTCGGCGCCGGCGTCGCCGTCAAAATCATCGC
>CAYVIN010000238.1:0-1216 GCA_964451375.1 uncultured Sulfuricella sp. | reverse complement strand
TCGCCGCCCGGATCGAGCGCTGGCCGATCGCCGGTGGCTTCACCATCAGCCGCGGCGCCAAGACAGAGGCCGTTGTGATTGTGGCACAGGTAAGTCGCCAAAACGTTACGGGGCGCGGCGAATGCGTTCCCTACGGCCGTTACGGCGAGACACCCGAGGGAACACTGGCGGCGATCCTCGACCTTGGGGCTGCATTCGAACGGGGTATCGACCGGCAGGCCCTGCAAACCCGGATGCGGCCGGGTGCGGCCCGCAATGCGCTCGACTGCGCGTTGTGGGACCTGGAGGCCAAGATGGCGAATAAGCGGATCTGGGACCTGCTTGGACAGACCACGCCGCGCCCGCTGATCACGGCCTATACGATCTCGCTGGGCACGCCCGAGAGCATGGCGGAAGCCACCGCAAAGGCCGCGCACCGGCCGCTGCTCAAGATCAAGCTCGGAGGCGACGGCGACGAAGCCAGGATCGCCGCCGTCCGCAAGGCTGCGCCGGACGCAGAACTCATCGTGGATGCCAACGAAGCCTGGACCGAGGCCGATCTGGAGCGGCATCTTGCGGCCTGCGCGGAAGCCGGCGTGACCATGATCGAGCAGCCCCTGCCTGCGGGACATGATCAGGCGCTGGGACGGATCAAGCGGCCGGTATCGGTGTGCGCCGACGAAAGCGTGCACGATCGCGGCTCGCTCGAAGGACTGCGCGAGCGCTACGACGCCATCAACATCAAGCTCGACAAGACCGGCGGCCTCACCGAGGCGCTGGCCATGGCCGGGGCCGCGCAGGCGCTGGGCTTCGACATCATGGTCGGCTGCATGGTGGCGACGTCGCTGGCGATGGCGCCGGCCATGATGATCGCGCAGGGGGCGCGCGTGGTCGATCTCGACGGGCCGCTGTTGCTGACGAAGGATCGCGACAACGGCCTGCGCTACGACGGCAGCACGGTGTATCCGCCGGATGCCTCGCTCTGGGGTTGACCTGACCCGTTACGACCCGTGATGGGCGTCGAGCCGTCTGCGCGAAACGGCCATCACGATGCCGCCCGCCAGGGCCATCACGGCCATGGCGTAGTAGACCCCCTCGCCCACCCGCGCGTAGATCAGCCCGGACAGCATCATGGTGAGGCTGGTCACCGCCCCCTGCGATGCCACCATGTAACCCTGCGCGCTGGCGAGCATGTGATGCGGCACGCTGCGGACCATCAGCGCGACGGTGCCGACCT
>CAYVIN010000237.1:0-1234 GCA_964451375.1 uncultured Sulfuricella sp. | reverse complement strand
TGACGGGACCCCGGGATAGTGGTCCACGTGTTGTGGGAGTCCAACGTCCAGCATGCTGGACAGGAGGACACCACGATGAAGCGGAAGCGACACACACCCGAGCAGATCGTCCGCAAGCTCCGCGAGGGCGACCGGTTGCTCAACGAGGGCAAGGACCTGGCCGAGGTGTTGCGGCATCTCGAGGTTTCGGAGTCGTCCTGGGCGCGTTGGCGTGCGCAGTACGGGGGGATGAAGGCCGACGAGGCGAAGCGGCTGCGTGAGCTCGAGCGTGAGAACGCGCGACTGAAGAAGATCGTCGCGGACAAGGCCCTCGAGATCGACATGCTCAAGGAGTTGGCCGAGGGAAACTTCTGACCCCGGAGCGACGCCGGCGGGCGGTGTGCCGCCTTCAGGAACGCTTCGGGGTCTCGGAACGGTTCGCGTGTCGGGTCGCGGGTCAGCACCGCTCCACGCAACGCAAGGCGCGCGTGCCCCGTCCCGACGCCGAGACGAAGCTGCGGGGCCGGCTCCGTGAGATCGCCAAGGCGCATCCACGCTGGGGTTACAAGATGGCGGCCAGGGTCCTGCGCCGGGAGGGATGGCACGTGAACCGCAAGCGTGTGCAGCGCCTCTGGCGCGAAGAAGGCCTGAAACGGCCTCCCCAACGGCCTCGCAAGCGTCGCCGGCACCGTCCCGAGAGCACCGAGCGGCTTCGCGCGGAGCGGCCGAACCACGTGTGGGCGGTCGACTTCTGCTTCGACGAGACCTCCGACCGTCGCAGGCTCAAGCTCGCCAACATCGTCGACGAGCACACCCGTGAAGCGCTCGCCATGCGCGTCGGCCGCGGTTGCACCGCCGAGGAACTCATCACCGAACTCGAAGTACTCGTCGCCGCGTACGGCCCGCCGAGCTTCTTGCGTGCGGACAACGGTCCTGAGCTCATCGCCGACGCGTTGCGCGAGTGGTGCCGGTACTCGCGCATCGGGATCAGCTACATCGAGCCCGGCAGCCCGTGGGAGAACCCCTGGGTCGAGAGCTTCAACGGCCGTGTCCGCGACGAGCTGCTCAACATCGAGGAGTTCGGTTCGCTCATCGAAGCCCAGGTCGTTGTCGAGGCGTGGCGGATCGAGTACAACACCTACCGGCCCCACGGTGCACTTGGCGGGCTCACCCCCACCGAGACCCGCGCCGCATGGATCACCGAACACCAACCAGCACTCTCATGACAGCTGGACCACCAACCGGGGTCCCCTCA
>CAYVIN010000236.1:0-1237 GCA_964451375.1 uncultured Sulfuricella sp. | reverse complement strand
TGGGTGGGGCAGCCGATGAAGTAGATCAACGCCGGCATGCGGATCAGACCGCCGCCGATCCCCAAAATCCCCGCCATCCAGCCGGTGGCGAAACTGATAAAAATGGGCAGCCAGGCGGTGCAGGTGAGTTGGGCCTCTTTGAAGGTCACCATCGGGGGAATCTTGATCTTGTGCAGGGTCTTGTGCCATTCAATGCCGGTGGACAGCTTGTCCACTTCTTTGCCAGCCGCCGTCGCCTCCCGGTCTTTCCGCTTTTTCTTGGCCACGTCGGCAAAGACCATCCAGGCGATGAGAGACAACAGCACCAGGTACAACAGGCGCACATATTTTTCCACCTGGCCGATGCGCTCCAGCCACATGACCATCTGGGCCCCCACTTCGAAGCCCACCACCGTGCCCACCAGCATGATGATGCCCAGCTTATAATCCACGTTGCCGAATTTGCCGTGGCGCATGGTGGAGATGAGGGACTTGCCCGCCATGTGGGCGATGTCGGTGCCGATGGCGAAGGCCATGGGAAAGCCCAGGATATTCAGGCCCGGGGTCACCATCCAGGCGCCCCCCATGCCGAAGAACCCGCCGATAATGCCTACCCCCACCCCTAAAATGATCAGCCCCGGCCAGAATATGGAAACTCCCGCAATGGGCATGAGAACATAAAAGAAATCCATGAGTATCCTCCTAACCGTGTTGTCCTTAAGATCTTAATGTTCCGCCAGTTCCCGGGACTTGAGGTCCAAGCCGATCCAGGTCATGACAATGTCGGCTACTACCCCAAAGATCAGACCCACCACGGGAATAATGATGATGGTAACGAGAGCGAAATAAAAATGACTCTCATTATACAAGTTGGTCCACCAGGCCTCCCAGCCGGTAAACTTCCGGGTGTCGGCCACGATCACCAGGGGCGAGGCCTTCGGCCCGGCGGCCAGGACTATCTCAGGCAGCAGCAGGCTGGCCATGATCACCAGCCCCGTGATTTTTGCCCACCATTTACGCATTGTGATTAACCTCCTTGAAATTCTTGGTTACCTGACCACGGTCACTTCACACGGCGCGTGCGCCACCACCTTGGCCGCAGTGCTGCCCATGATGATCCGTTCCAGGGCGTTCTGGCCGGTGCTGCCGATGACGATGCGGTCAAACTTGCCATCTTCAGCCTTTTGGATGATTAAATTGGCCGGCACCAGCCCGGTCATCAGGACCGTCTCCACCGGCAGGTTTTTGGCGTCAAACA
>CAYVIN010000235.1:0-1264 GCA_964451375.1 uncultured Sulfuricella sp. | reverse complement strand
TGGTCGGGGAGGTTCGAGGGGTAGATCGGCACCGTGACGAATCCGCCGAGGGTCGACCCGATGTCCGCAAGACACCATTCCAGGCGCGTCGTCGAGAGGATCGCCACGCGGTCCCCGCGCGACAGCCCGAGCGCCATCAGCCCGAGACCGATCTCCCGCGATGCGTCGCCGACCTGCCGGTACGTCACCGGCGTGTAGCCGTGATCGCCCGGGACCATGTACCGGACCGAGTCTCCCCCCTCGGCGATCCGGTTCAGATACATCCGGTGAAGCGTCGTCTCCTTCATCGCACCCCCCTCGGTTTACTTCTCGTACTCCACCGCCAGCGTGACGGTGTTGCTGCGCCGCCCCACGTTGTCCAGAACCCATCCCGTGTAGACCACGCGCTTCTTCTTCTCGATCCCCGACGCGATCTCGATGAGCGTGTAGACCGAATCGTGCGCCACCCGGTCCCCGTGGGTACCGTCGTCATGGAGGATGTTCGTTCCGAAGATGATCTCTCCGCCGGGGGGGCCCTTGGCGTAGTAGTACAGCAGCACGGCGTCGCCCAGCGACGACTTCTTCCGGGGAATGCGGAACTCGACCACCTTGACCTCGAGCCGCCCCTTCTCCCCCCGCTTCAGCCGCGGGGGAAACCAGACGACCTCGGCCAGGATGTCGGTATCGGCGTGGCAGTTCAGACAGAGCGCCCTTCCCACCATCCTGGTCTTGCGGACCACCCCGTGCCCCTCCATCACGTCGTGGCAGGTGATGCAGGTGATCTTCCCGTCCTTGTCCAGCGGCAGGTCTTCCGGGGACTTCATGTCCGGCGACAAGGCGATCTTGACCGGGTGCATGTGGCGGTACTTTGCGTGGCAGGAGGAGCAGAGCGCCACGATGTCACCCCCGAACCGGAGGTTGCCCTCCTTGCGCGGGGAACTCCCCTCCGCGGGGATGCCGACGTGGCACTCCACGCACGCCTTTGGGTCCTTCAGCCCATGGGGGCTCTCCGAACTTTTCCCCAACACCGAACCCGCACCCCCGGAGAGAAGGACCAGGATCGCCGCTACGGGAAGAACGCACCACGGCGCCCCCATCTTGATGAACCGCATCACCCTACCTCCCTGCCGGATGGACTCCGGAACGCCCCGACCTGCGCCCGGCTCGGCGCTTTCAGCGGAAGAACGGCGCGACATCCTCGTAGGTTACCATCCCGCGACGCAACATCTCCTGCACCGATTGCGCGGCGGAGTATAAATCCTCCTCCATGAGCCGCGACAGCTTC
>CAYVIN010000234.1:0-1284 GCA_964451375.1 uncultured Sulfuricella sp. | reverse complement strand
TTGCAGCCCTTGCCATGCGCAAGGCAGGTAGTGTGTGGGAGTGGTCCTTCACCGGTGGCAATGAGATCGCATGCGGTTACCGCACCGGCATGGCAGGATGCGCATGCACCCCTGCCACCACTAAGAAGCTGAAAAAAGGTGAGCCCCTTATGGTGGACATCCACGCCATGTTCAAACTGACCCTGGGCGACCATGCCCATAACTACTTCATCGGCCATGCCACGAAACGCCAGCTTTGGCATGCCCAAAACTTCATCGACATCGTATCCAAGACATTGAAGGCATATAAGGTTGGCGCCAGCCCCTTGTCCATAGCAGAAGAGATGATGGCCTTTGCCGAGGAAAGGGGTTTTGCAGAATTCATGGTCCCAGGCTTCGAACACGGGATTGGGATGTTGGGCGATGAATGGCGCATAGGAACAGGTGAAGGACCCTTCCCCTACTGGACGGACCCCGACCATATCTATCAGGAAAATGAAGTCCTCATCTGTGCAATGCAGTATGCATGCCCTGATGAAAAGATCGGATTCAGGTATGAGAATCCCATACTTATCCTGACGAATAAATGTGAAGCCATGTCTAAGTTCGGGCTTCGCATTGAGGTGATAGAATAGGCATGAAGTTTCTTCACCCATGAGCAATTTGAGGGAGCAGGCCGCATCCGACACTATGCCGGATGCGGCCTGAGGAGGAATAGGATATGTCTATCCTAAGGGTTCTTTAAGTTAACCGTAATTCTTTTCACCCAGCATACTTAGGAGGCCTTACCTTGCATCAGCCTCGCTCACGAGAGAATAAACTATATATTCAAGAGTTATGCCAAAGTATAGTATTGTTTATTTTTATAATATTATTAGTCTATTATCTATATTTAACCCAATCCGGTCCTCCTGCTATCTCTCAATTATTATGTAAATTTTTTCTTATTTTTTTCCATATTTTTGGAATTCCATGTTTCATGACGCTCCCCTTATGACCCTATCCTGTCATTTCTTGCTTGCTCCCTAGAGTCCTTTTTAATCCCGGATTTTGCACTTGAATGTACTCAAAATAGCTGCATGTGCATTGGGAGGCCTTTAGCATGAAATTCATAGCGGCCATTGTATTGTTTATAAAGTAGGTCTGCTCAAAAACTCAGATTCTAAGTTTAATCCACAAAGGAACAACCTAGGGGTTGCCTCTTACCCACAAAAAGTAATATTCTTACGAAAACAAGAGAGGAGGCCTAACATGCCCGAGCATGTTCCCACTCGCAAAGAGGCCCTTGACCTACTCCATTCCTAC
>CAYVIN010000233.1:0-1294 GCA_964451375.1 uncultured Sulfuricella sp. | reverse complement strand
GTCCGAGACCACTGAAAAAGTCCAATAAAAGCACAAAAAGCATACCCACCTATAGTATAATTAAGTCACCACAACAAAATAAAACCAAAAGGGGGAATGCTTTTTATGTTAGTTAAAGCCACCGTAAAACAAAGCAGCTTCTATAACGCATTATACCAAATGATTCCGGAAAATCACATACTCAAACGGATAGATTCCGCCATAGATCTCAGTTTTGTTAATGAGCTATTAGCAGATAGATATTGCAAGAATTTCGGCAGACCGGCTAAAGAGCCAGAGATGATGCTAAGAATCCAGATATTAAAATATCTATACAACCTGTCTGACGAACAATTGATACAGGATTTGAGCGTAAACTTAGCTTACAAATGGTTCGTAGGTCTTAATCCCGAAGACCCTTTACCTGAAACCAGCCTGCTGACCAAATTCCGCACCCAGCGCTTAAAAGATATCAGCATGGATGCCATCATTGCCGAAATTGTACGGCAATGCGTGGAAAAAGGCATAATCAAAAGCGGTAATGGCATCGTAATAGATACCACCCATATTGAAGCTAACACCATAAAAAAAGTGCCTGAACGTATCATGAAGCAGTTAGCACGAAAAATATTCAAAGCCTTAGGGCAGGAAGATTATGAAATACCCGATTATACCCAAATAGAAGATCACAATGAAGCCAAACAAATTATGAAAGATTACCTACAAGACCTAATAGAACAAGTAGGAAAAGAAAGCTCAGATGAAGTTACCCAGGCAGTCCAGGAAGCTCAGGAAATCTTAGATAGTGACTTGTTCATAGAACAAAAAGGCATCCGTTCACTGGTAGACAAAGATGCCAGGGTAGGTCACAAAAGCAAGACCCAAAATTTTTACGGCTACAAAGCAGAGATATGCCAGACTACGGATGGCAGTCTAATAACCAGCATTACAGTAGAACCCGGTTCCTATGTTGATGGCAGCAATTTTAAAGAGCATGTTGAAGAAATCCAAAAATCCGGATTGACCTTAACCGGAGTATATGGTGATAAAGCCTATTTCCGGTCCGATATCCTTAACTTGATCAAGGGAAAAGGAGCAACATCCTATATACCGGTGAGCGCCAGTGCTTACAAAATTGATGAAGCGCTATTCAGCTACAACAAGGACAGTGACCAATGGTTTTGTGTAATGGGAAATGAAACAGTAAAAGTAAAGTCCAAAACCCGTACCCGCAATGGGCAAAAACACAATTACCTGAATTACACTTTTGAGCGCGAGCTTTGTCGCAATTGTCCTCTTAGAAGTGAATGCATAG
>CAYVIN010000232.1:0-1331 GCA_964451375.1 uncultured Sulfuricella sp. | reverse complement strand
GGCCGTTCTCGTACACGGCCTGCCCGCTGTTACACCAACTCTAGGGACACGACCGCGGGCGGGCGGGCGGGCGTTGCCCGGACTGCAACAAACGGGCGTCAGGGCGGCTCGCCGGGGCCCTGCTCCCTCGCTCTGTTGCCGCTTCAGCTGCGGAACTCCGGTCGCAGCGCCGCAGGGATACCGGGTGTCGACGCCGCGACGCCCCTCGTTGCGGTCTCTCGCACCGGCTTCGACCGGATCGCGGCTCCGATTCGCCAGATCGAGCCCGACGAGATCCTCGCGGCTTTCCCTGCCGACTGAAGCGCGGTTCCATTCACCGGCCCTGGGACCGGCTGAAGGCGGCCTTCCTTGGGCGCCAGGTCCTGGGCAGCGCCCGCCCCTTGCGCGGCGGCGACGAGTTACCTAGACTGTAAGTGCAGTTATAGAAGGACGAACTCGATGCGACTCGTTCCCGGCGACACGGCATTCATGATCTTCGGCCATCTCGCTCTCCACGAAGGCCAGCGGCTGACACTGACGGAACTCGCGGCAGCCGCTGGTCGCCCCGCTCCAGTCGCCCTCAGCGCTCTCCGCAGACTTGTCTCGGACGACCTGGTGATAGCTGAAGCAAAGCCAGCGGGCACCGGCCGCGGCCGCCTCTATCGAGTCAACACTGCCAGCCCGATCTTCCCTGAGTTGCGCCAGATCGTCGTCAAGATGCTCGGCGGGACAGCCCTGCTCCGCGACGTCATCGAGAAGAACCCTGCCGTCGATGCCGCGGCGATCTTCGGTTCCGTCGCCGCCGGCACCGACCGGCGAACTGGGAGGCTGTCCGACATCGACCTCCTCCTGGTCTTCAGCGATGCGAGCACTCGCGATGATCGCTTCGCCGTGCGAACGGCCATCAGCGAGATCGCTGGACGGCTCAACCGCGAGATCAGCGTCCAGGCGCATCTGCGTTCAGAGTGGGAGGAGGGCCGCACGTCCAACCGCGTCCTTCGGCGGATCGTTGAGGGGGCGCTTCTCACGCTTAAGGGGACGATCTGATGCCGAAGCTCGCCCCGGAGGACCCCAGGAGCCTCGAAGCGCTCCTGGTCACCTTCGGGACTCTCGATCTCGGCATCGAGCCCGACGAGATCACCGAGCTTGGCGCCGGCCAGTGCCAGCAGTCTGTCAGCGGCGCCGAGTTAACCAACCGCACTTCGCGCAGGCGCCGGATCAGGTCTTGTGCGTCACAGCCGGTTAGGCAGTCGACTGGTGGCACGTCGGTAATATAGGCCTTGCGTTGTTGCCACAGAAGACCTATATTGCTCCCATGACGACCGCCGCCATTCGCCGCCAGGCCGCCCTCG
>CAYVIN010000231.1:0-1362 GCA_964451375.1 uncultured Sulfuricella sp. | reverse complement strand
TGAGCACCAAAGCCGACATCGGACCGTTTCCTTTCATCCCTCTGATCTCCTTAAATGGGTTTCTCCGGCGGGGCGGGGCCTCCGGGCCCGTGAGGAAAATCTTTTATTACTCAGGTCACTTAATAGTTCCCATTTTGCAGAACCCGTTCATGGACCGGCAATAATTTTCCTTGGCCGATGGGAAAAATTATTCGCTCTGAGTAATATAATTACCTGACGTTTTTCTCCTTAGAGAATTGTTTGGCCACCACCTTGCCGTTGGCAAATTGTATGGTAATGGTGGTTCCATCTTTTTTCCAGGTGGTCGCGGTGCCGGAAAATACCCCCACATCCACACTGGACGATTCCGTGGGCTCCCCCAGGATCGCCGTCACTTCCCCCTGGGTCATGCCGGTGTGAATTTTGTCGAAATTTTCCTGAGTAAGCCGCGAGGCGCCGCAGGCAGCAAGGCATAAGGAGAAAAGCACGATTACGGTTAAAATCACCAGCTTTGGGCAGCGAGTCAGGTCCATGAAATTCCTCCAAGGTCTATCAGGTTGGATACTTTTAATGTGATAACATATAATGAAGTCAATTTGACGGCGGAATCGGCCGATTTATCGGCAGGCGGTTGAAAGAAAGGCCTTGTGGTCGCCACTGTCATGCTTGGGGACCTTTGTGTAGAGTGCGCCCGGCCCACCGCTGGCGGGCACATGGGGCCGCCTTACCAATCTTTTTATGCTTTCGGGCGTGTCAAAGGCGAAGATATGGCTGATCCGATGAATAACCGCAACAGCGCGATGACGCGGGAAGAAACCCGCGAACTCTTAAATCTGGGCCTCAAGGCCACCCGGAAGGAGGTCAGGGCGGCCTATCGCCGGGCCGCCCGCGGCTGGCATCCGGACCGGGCCCCGGCCGGCGCAGAGGAAACCTGCCGGGCTCGAATGCAGCAGATTAACGCGGCCTACCAGCTGATAGTCCAATTTATCGAAGACTATCGCTACGACCTGGTTGCAAGCGCCGGCCCCGACGACCTCCAAAAGTGGTGGGCCGACCGCTTTGTGACCGGGGTGTGGGCCCCCGCCCCCGAAAGATCAAGATCGCGAGGATAATTGATGCGTGTCGAGAGGGTTTGGCTCATCATTATATTGTTCCTACTGATATTGTTCCTACTGCCCCTGGCGCCGGCCACGCTCGCCGGCGCGCCGGACATCCGGGAAAATCTGGAATATCAAATAAGCTTGGGCCCGTGGTCGGATGTGGCCCGGGTTCACCTGGTTCTGAAGGAGTTGAAGCCGGGACATTACCTGGCGGAGTTTTCCGGCGCGGCCCAGGGGATGTGGAAGTTGTTGAGCCGGTGGCTGCCCGAACGTTACCAGACTG
>CAYVIN010000230.1:0-1371 GCA_964451375.1 uncultured Sulfuricella sp. | reverse complement strand
GTGAGTGAGTGACGCAAATTCTGGGCCAAAGCATTGGTTCCATTTTGTCCTAAAAAACTTTAGTCCCATTGGAAAAATGGATGATTCGACTTATTATCTTTCTCTAAAGCAGCCTTATCCCTTCTTTTTTTATCTGCCTGACCAGAGCGCCTCTATCCTGCTCAAATTCTTCCTTATTAAGACAGACCACTTCTAAAAGCGAATTATATCTTTGCGCCTCATGAAAGATTTTAAAATGTTCATCATATGGGGGGGGCAATGGATTTGTCCAATGATCCCAACACAACCGCTAAATCTACATCACTATACTCTTTTTCCATGCCTTTGGCAAAAGAGCCAAAGAGATAGACTTCCCGAATGTCATGTCGCTGGCGGAGGGCCTGAATAAATTCGTTGACCAGCTTAATCACATCATCTTTTGACAAAGCCATGCAATTGTTCCCTCAGAAAATTGGATGAAATCTTGAACCAATGTTTCATTGATTCCTTTTGATAACTGGTTCAAATCTTCCTTATACCTGGCATTGATGTAATAATTCGAAAGGAAGTCAAGCTTCACTAATGTGGACTCATCAAACTCATGAATGATAGAAGCTATCTCAGCTAATCGGCGAAGGTTATGGATGGGGACAATTTCTTTATCCTGTTAAGCAATCAATGCTTTCAAGCACTTCTCTAAAGACTGCTTACACATGAAGACGGAATAGATCCACCGTCCAGTTTGAAGCATGGCCTTTGCGGTATCCATGTCATATACGACCCTGTCAAGTCACATCTGAATAATTTTCTGATCAACCATATTTTCAATTTATCACCCATAAAAGTAAAAATCAATAAATATTATTCATTTTTTAATTCGTTTTCATTAGATGGAGTTGTTTTTGGTAACTTAGCGTTTTAAAAGTCTGAAAAGGCTATTTTTTGTCATTCCGGTCCCGATTTTTATCGGGATAAACTCAAGCAGGAGTCCGGTCTTTTCAGGGAGTTAGAATTTTCTGGATTCCCGTTTCCACGCCTGCGCGCTGAAGCGCTACGGCGCGCAAGCACGGGAATGACAACTTTTTATGATGTCATCAAAATTTTTAAACATGAAAACGCCAGACCACCTGCGCTGTCGTCAGGTCTGAGCCAATAGTATATTACGATTGGATGACACCCAAAAGGGGCCCTAAAACAGAGATAGAAAATTGTTTTCCAGGTAAATCCCCCTCCCCTTGCGGGAGGGGGCGAGGGGGAGGGGTAACCTTAAAGGTGAACTATTCACCCTCACCCTAACCCTCTCCCGTCAAGGGAGAGGGAACTATTTTAAAATTTCCAAATCGGGATTTGGGAGGGGGATATTCGTTGTCCTTCCTTTAGGAATGTGTTAGG
>CAYVIN010000229.1:0-1372 GCA_964451375.1 uncultured Sulfuricella sp. | reverse complement strand
TAAGGGCTGTCAAAATGGCACGGAAACGATCAGAAGAGCGGAAATCGACGGAACAGGCGGTGCGCCGACTCCACACCGTGCGATTGGTGAAACCGCTGCGGCAGTTGCTCAAGCAGATCCATTTCGCGGGTGCCGAACGGGACCGCGCCGGCAATCGTAAGTTCTTCTACGATCACTACATCTTGCTCCTGCTCCTCTACTTCGTGAACCCGTCATTGAGCAGCCTGCGTGCGCTCCAGAACGCTTCGAACTGGACCAAGGTCCGCGACAGACTGGGAATTCCACGGGTCTCGCTCGGCTCGCTCAGCGAATCGGCGGGGGTCTTCGATCCGGCGCTCATCCGTCCCATTCTGAAGAAACTGGCCGATCTTGCCCGCCCACGCCTCCGCGGACGGGAAGCGAATGCCCTGGCAAATCTCACCGCAGTAGACGGCACCATTTTCGCGGCTTTGCCGCGTATGGCCTGGGCACTCTGGCAAGATGCCCAACACCGCGGCATCAAGCTCCACTTGCAGTTCTCTGTGGCGAAATGGGCGCCCACGGATGCCCTCATCACGCCGGCAGCTTGCTCCGAACCCGCCGCTCTAAAAGCGATGATTGAACCGGAACGACTCTACGTCGACGACCGTGGTTACGCGAGTTTCGAGCTGATGCGGGCCATTCTGGACGCCGGCTCTTCGCTGATCACTCGCGTGAAAGACGACATCGCCCTGCATATTCAGGAAGAACTCGCCATTTCCCCGGAAGCCACCAAGGCGGGCGTTATACGCGACGTCATTCTGCGACGACTCGGCACCGACAAGCACAAAGACGTCGTCGGTCGACCCATGCGTCTGGTGGTCGTGAGGGTTGTCGAGCGTAACGGCAAAACGAGCGAACTGTGGCTGATCACAGACCGACTCGACCTACCGGCCGACCTCGTGGCTATCGCCTACCGTTACCGTTGGACGATCGAGTTGTTCTTCCGATGGATGAAATGCGTGCTGGGAGCCCGGCACCTGCTGTCGGATCGCCCGGAGGGCGTCGAGATCCAGATGTATGCGGCTCTCATCGTCAGCCTGCTGATCACGATCCGCACGGGATCGAAACCGACGAAGCGGACGTTCGAGACGATCCAGTTCTACCTCCTGGGTTGGGTCAGCGACGAGGAGTTCGCGAACCATCTGGAAAGCCTGAAAAATCGCTCGAATTGATCTCCCCACCCGCAGTGCGCGCACCGCGGCCGTGGCCGTTTCGCGCTGCGCACGCGGAAGCTCAGAGCTCATTGAATTCAACGGACTCACCTTCGTCCACGTACCGATCTTGCCTCCTGCGTCACTAGCCACCCCCCCGAAGCGGTAGCATCAAGTTTCGTGCCGAACAGTATTGCCGG
>CAYVIN010000228.1:0-1378 GCA_964451375.1 uncultured Sulfuricella sp. | reverse complement strand
TTCTAAAGAAGATACAATAGGCCAAATGGTTCGAAAAATTTTACGCTCGGGAGACCCCAAATTGAGGGAGGTTTCCAAACCAATTACCAAAATTGACTCAAAAATCCTTGAGCTTATTCGCGATCTAAAGGAAACTTTGGCTATTCAAAAAGACCCTGAAGGAGTGGGCCTGGCCGCACCCCAAATAGGAAAACGCTTAAGAGTTTTTGTGGCAAATTACAAAGATTTAAATAGAGTCGTTATTAACCCTGAAATTGTTGATACAAAGCAACGGCCCTACTCCGCCCGCTCGACTTCGCTCAGGGCTTCGCGGGGCAAGCAGGAAATTCTCGAAGGTTGCCTATCACTCCCTAACTACTACGCTCCTTTAAAAAGGATAAATCTGATTAAAATTAAATATTTAAACGAAGAAGGGAAAAGGGTTGTAGAAGAATTTAAAGGTTTTAATGCCCAAATAATTCTCCACGAGATAGATCACCTTAATGGAGTATTATTCCTAGATAGGCTCTTAGAACAGAAAAAACCTCTTTATAAACTAGAAAAGGATCGGTGGGAGGAGGTGGATATATGAAAATCATTTTTTTCGGTACCCCGGAATATGTGGTACCGATTCTTTCAAAACTTTCTAAAGTTCATGAAATTGTAGCGGTTGTTACCCAACCCCCTAAACCCGTGGGGCGGAAACAATTTAAAAAATATTCCCCCGTTGACGATTCGGCCCACAAAAGAAATATCCCTATCTTTTTTAATTTCGACAAACCCTTCCCCGAAGCTGATTTAGGTGTTTGTGCAGCCTATGGAAAAATAATTCCCAAAAAAGTAATAGACATATTTAAATTTGGCATTCTCAACATTCATCCTTCGCTTCTTCCTAAATACCGGGGGGCTTCCCCAATTTCATCGGCAATCGCCAACGGCGATATGGAAACCGGAGTCACCATTATTAAAATGGATGAAAAAATGGATCATGGTCCGATAATCACTCAATTTAAAGAAGATATAAATCCCGGAGATACTACGGACACTCTTAGAGAGAGGTTATTCGAAAGATCGACTCAAGTTCTAATTGACCTAATTCCTAATTATCTAAAAGGAAAGATAAAAATAAGAAAACAAAACGAGAAAGAAGCAACTTTTACAAAAATCTTAACCAGAGAAGACGGATTTATTGATCTCACTGGTCACCAATCACCGATCACTGTTCACAATTTTATTCGAGCCATGAATCCTTGGCCGGGCGCCTGGATGCGACTTGAGAATCAAAAAAGATTAAAGTTATTGAAAGCGCATTTAGAAAAAGGCAAACTTATCTTAGATGAAGTCCAGCTTGAAGGAAAAGAGCCTGTTTCCTGGAAGCAATTTAAGGCTGGGTATCCTT
>CAYVIN010000227.1:0-1378 GCA_964451375.1 uncultured Sulfuricella sp. | reverse complement strand
AGATCCAGGGCGAGGTCAAGCTGAAAGTCCTGTCGGCCAAGCTGCCAGCCTCGGGTCTGACCATCACCAAGACGGCGCTGACCTCCTGGACCGTCAAGGCCATCGACAAGGCCAGTGGCGAAGAGGTCTATCTCAACACCATCAACCCGCAGGGCAAGAGCTGGGCATCCGAAGACCAGGCGCTGGCCGAAATCGGCAAGCTGGTCGGCGACGAGTTCTCCAAGAACTTTTTCCTGGAGCACTTCAACTTCAGCGCGCAGAAGGTCAACCTGAACATTGCCGGCCTGCCCGACGCTACCGCGGCCAAGTTGGTGCTGCGCGAGTTGCGCGGTTTCCGCCAGGTGCTGGACGCACAGCCCGTGGGAGATGCCGGCAAGTACCAGTTGCAACTGGCCGAGGGCAATGCCAGCGACCTGATCAACGATGGCGTGTTGAAACCCCTGAACGCCAAACTGGGGCAAGCCTGCTTTGCACTGGCCGGCTCCAGCGGGGCTGATGTGAATGTGAGCTTCTCCACCGCCTGTGCCGATGCGGCGGTGCGCGCCAGGCTGGACACCCTGCCACCGGCGGGCCTGCAAAGCGCTGCCGGCGCACGCGGCAAGCTGCAGGGCAAAACCCGGACCTAGGCGTCTGGGCTGCCCAGACGCCTAGCCGCGCACGCTGAACGCCACCACCTCGGTGCCCTCCTGGTCCAGCGAGTGGCCAAAGCCGATGCGCCCGCTGCCACGCAGCATCAGTTCTTCGCGGCGCAGCACCAGTTCGGGCTCATTGGCAAAGGCGACGAAGGTGCCGTTGGTGCTCTGATCAACCAGAAAAAACTTGTCGCGGCGGCGCTCGATGCGGGCGTGCTGGCGTGAGGCGTTGCGGTCGCTGATGACCAGGTTGCACTGCGGATCGCGTCCCAGCACGATGCTGTCATGGTCCAGCTCGATGGTCTGGTTGCCGTGCTGTAGCTGCAGCGTTACCGCCTTGGCCGCAAACGCGATCGACGAGGTGGACATGGTCAGCTCTTCGCCGCCCTGCCAGATGACTTCGCTGACGGCCACCTCATCGCCCTTGCCCTTGACTGCCAGCGCCGCGATGGAGCGGGTGGACAACTGCAGCATCGGTGAGAGGCTCGCCACTGTGGCACTCGTGGTGATGATCTGCATGCCCTTGGCCAGACCCGCCATGCGGGCGGCCAGGTTGACGGTGTCACCAAACACGTCGTTGTTCTCTTCGATGACGGGGCCAAAATGCCAGCCGATGCGTACGCTGCGCTGCACATTGGACACCTTGGGCAGGGCCATGATCTTGTGCTGCATGTCGGTAGCTGCCAGGCAGCCGCTGTCGGCACTGGGCAGCACGCACATGATCTCGTCGCCAATGGTCTTGATGA
>CAYVIN010000226.1:0-1408 GCA_964451375.1 uncultured Sulfuricella sp. | reverse complement strand
CCTCGATCGTCAGCGCCGGAACGTCGCTCTTCAGGTACGCGGTCGTCGTCACGATGTCATAAATCGGCGTGAGCCGGACCGGCCCCTTCGCATCGTCATACATTACACCGAAGTTCTTCAGGTGCGCATCGCCGTTGCGGACGGCCACGGAGAGAACCAGCGCTCCGAAAAACCTTTCCCGCGCCTCGGCCCGATATTCCGGCGACACGAAGTCGGCGATCGACTTCGCCACTCTCTCGTAGCTCCCGTCGTATTTGCCGTCGGTCCCCAGCCCCTGCAACGAACAGAAATCCTCGAAGCCGCACGACGCTCCGCCAGAGCCGATATCGAACCGCTTCATTACAAAAAGACCGCCGTTCTCCGAAAGATGAAATTCGGGAGTTGCCAGTCCCGCCTTCCGTGCCGCCGTCATGCAGAGGAACTCGTTCGCTCCGAGTTGGGGAAATTCGGCCCCCCACGACTTGACGATGAAGCCTGACGAAACAGCCGTCGCCCGTTCGGTCGCCGGGAGAAGGACCTTCGGTTGGACGCCGGAAACCCCGGACCGGAGCGCGTAGCGGGCGACGAGTTCGTTGAACAGTTCGAGTGCGTCGGGGAACGAAAGAATCTCCTCGAGCGATTCGGGCTCGGACGGGAACATCGGCGCGTCGTCTTCCAGGCGTGAGAAACGATTCCTTCCGATGGTGTTCCCGCCGACGACCCGGAGGACCGTCATGTCGTCCGTCCCGGCGACCTTCGCGATTGCACTCCGCACCGCGACCAGCAGCGCCCCTTCGGGAAGATTCATCTGGAAAACGGGATGGAGGTCACGGCTCTGCCAACTCTTGAGCCGGACCGGCATCGTCAGGGAGACCGCGTCGGACGGCGATGCGTCGGGATGGTATGCGAAGACATAATCCCCGGCCCGCTCGAGCCTCCCAACCTTGTGGGGCCCGACCCAGGCCGCCAAGGACCGAATTTCGGCCATCGCTTACCGTTCCTCCCGGATCTCCTCGAGCGTAGGCGGGGCCCCCGCGGGTCTCGTCGTCAGCTCAAGTCCCAGTCGGTCGAGGATTCGAATCACCTTCCGAATGCCTAATTCCTGAACCATGCCGCTCTCAAGCAGAGAGAGGGTTGTCCGGGAGATTCCGGCCTCGGCGGCGAGAGCCGCCTGCGTCAGGCCCTGCCCCTTCCGAGCCTCTCGCACCTGATTTCCAATTCTATTCAAATCATCCATTGGGACAATATATACAACATTTAGTCAGAAAACAATTAATTTGTTTCATATACAAAACAAGTAAATTCCGACCACTATTGATCCATAGCAATACGTGTTTTCAGGAACGGGTAGAAAACAAGCTTCTCGCCGAATTGCCGAAGACCCGACGCGTGAAGGTACCGAAGAAGAAAAGGGAACTTGGCGCGAACC
>CAYVIN010000225.1:0-1426 GCA_964451375.1 uncultured Sulfuricella sp. | reverse complement strand
CGCCGACGAAAATGTTATTCGCCGCCACCTCTTCGAAGATAACCACGACGTAAAAGGCCGGGATGGGAACCGTGCCGTACGCTTGGGTGATCTTCGCCACGAATTCCGCCTTGTCGGCGTCCGAATAGGCCCCGACCGGGGTGTAAACTTTCCATAATGGCATTGTTTTTCCTCCCTCGATGTTATGGCCGCCGCTGCGCCTTCCGGGCAGGCGTCAGCCGGATTGGACCGGTCCCCAGGGCGGGGAGCCAGCCGGTACGACGGTGACCAGCTTGCGATTGACAAACTCACCGAAGCCCAATTCGGAAAGCTCGCGGCCGTAGCCCGAGCGCTTGACGCCGCCGAACGGCAGCTCGGGGGTCGTCCAGGCGGGCTGGTTCACGAAGACCATTCCGCTCTCGATCCGATCGGCGACCGCGCGGCCGCGCGCCGTATCGCCGGCGAAGACCGAGCCGGCCAGACCGAACGGGCTGGCGTTGGCGAGGGCGATCGCCTCCGCCTCGGTGTCGACCACGAAAAGGGACGCTACGGGACCGAACAACTCCTGCGAATAGACTGGGTTGTCGGGCGTTATGTCCGTCAGGACCGTTGCTTGCAGATAGAAGCCCGGCCGGTCGATGCGTTCGCCGCCGACTACGACTTTGGCACCACCCTTCTTGGCCGCGCTGATCTGGTCGAGCAGAAGGTTCAATGCGCGTTCCGAGGACATCGGCCCGAGCCCTGTGTCTTCCGCGGTCGGCTCGCCGACTTTCAGTCCCGCCATGCCGCTGACAAAGGCGTCCTGGAACGCCTGTCCGCGCGCATGTCCGACCACGATGATGCGCTTGGACGACACGCAGCTCTGGCCCGTGTTGAACATCCGGCCGAAGATGGCGCTCTCGACCGTGGACTCGAGCGGCGCATCCTCGAGGACGATGAACGGGTCGCTGCCGCCCAGCTCGGCGACAACCTTTTTCAGATTGCGTCCAGCCCGCTCGGCAACGGCGGCGCCGGCGCGCTCGCTGCCGGTGATGGTCACCCCGACGATGCGGGGGTCGTCGATCAGGCGCCCGATCTGCTCGATGCTGGCAAAGAGGTTGGTGAAAACGCCCGCAGGCGCTCCGGCGTCGCGCATCAGCCGCTCGAACGCCAGCGCGCATTGCGGCACGCTTTCGGCGTGCTTGAGCAGCACGACGTTGCCCGCGGCGAGTTGCGGGCCGACCACGCGAGCCACCTGGTAGTAGGGGAAATTCCAGGGCTCGATCGCCAGGATCACTCCGATAGGGCGGGTCTCGAGCACGCTGTCGGGGAAGCCGGAGAAGGTCTTAGGCCTCGAGAATTCCTTGGCGTGGCTGGCGTAGTAGTCGAGGATCGCCGCGGAGAGCTGGACCTCCGCCTGGGCCGCTCCCGAGAGCTTGCCCATCTCGAGAGTGACGTAGCCGGCGTA
>CAYVIN010000224.1:0-1442 GCA_964451375.1 uncultured Sulfuricella sp. | reverse complement strand
CCACGTAGCCCACCCCTCCTCCCAGGAAGATGCGGGTGCCGATGCCGATGGTGCGGTAGTACGGGTCATTGAACAGGGGACTCAGCTCTCCGGCGGTGCAGTAATTGGCGTTGCCGGCCCGGGGTCGGAGCGGCCCCATATACGTATAGATGGTCCGGTTCGACAGGTTGACCGCCACGTTGTAATTCTGGTAGCAGTTCCGGGGGTTGCACAGGATAGCATTGGTCATCTGGCTCAGGGTGATTTCCCGCTCCAGACGCTTGTTGGGGTAGCAGTCGGTGCCGTAGGCCTCCGCCACCAGATGAACGGCCTTGCCGGCCACCAGGTCCTGGATGACGTGGCCGCCGCCGTACTTGAACTGCCCCGGGTACACCTTGTTCAGGGGATCTTCCTCACAGGGCTCGGTGACGCCGATGTAGACATCCACCGCCGCAAGCCCCGCGTACGCCGGCACATGATTGAGCCAGGCTCTAGATGCCTTGATGGGGGGCTTGGCATGGCCGAAATTAATGAAGGCCCCGGAAGAGCACATGGGGGAAAAGGTCCCGGTAGTCACCACGTCCACGGTCCGGGCCGCGGCCACCTCGCCTTTGCGGCGCACGATGTCAATAATCTCTTCGGCGGTGACCACCACCGCTTGACCCCGCCTGATTTTATCGTTGATTTCCTGGTAGGTTTTATTCACTTGGCAGTTGGCCATAATTTACCCTTCTCCCGCGAGGCGATTTTCATCATGGGACCTGGTGTTCCGGGTGCTCATGGGGCCTTTCTCGCCACCGGCCTGATCTCCCGGTTCATCAGCATCGATCCGCCGGGCGGTGGCCTGAACCGGCATCGGTGATTCCCGCCGGCCAGCGGGTTTTACTCCAGGAGGGGTTTAGATGAGAATTCCCGGTAAAGGGTTGAACCGGTAAAATTCTCATGAAAACTCCAGCCCCAAAATTGCGGCCAGCGAGCCGTCTCTTGATATTTTATTAAGATAGTCAGTGAATTACAACTTATAATAAGTTTCCGGGGCCCGGAGGGCAAGGTTGACTTGAGGGCATTTATCAGCATATATGGTTACAATTGTCTGGACGACCCCATGCGAAATATCCTTTGCCCGCTCTGTGAGCACGATTACACCTCCCTGGTGGCCCGGCGCCGGGAACGGGGCCTCGCCATCACTACGGTTGCGTGCCGGGATTGCGGCCTCGTTTATCACAACCCGGTGATCGAGGACCAGGATCGCCTCGAGGTGGCCGTGAGTCACCGGCAGTGGCACACGGGTGATGCCGGTTTGCCGCGCCAACTCAAGAAGCTGGAGAAACGCTGGAACCTCCAGTGGCCCTTGATCCGGACGGTCTTCCAGTCCGGCTGCCGCGTCCTGGAGGTCGGCTGCGGCCTGGGCCTGGTGGGCGCCAGGCTGAAAAGCCTGGGAGCCCGGGTCTGGGCGGTGGAGC
>CAYVIN010000223.1:0-1445 GCA_964451375.1 uncultured Sulfuricella sp. | reverse complement strand
ACGACGACTTCATCCAGACCGACGCCTCGATCAACCCGGGGAACTCGGGCGGCCCTCTCTTCAACCTGAAGGGCGAGGTCGTCGGGATCAACACGGCGATCATCCAGGGCGGGCAGGGGATCGGGTTCGCCACGCCGATCCAGCTCGCCAAGTCGGTCCTCGAGCAGTTGAAGGACAAGGGGAAGGTGACGCGCGGGTGGCTCGGGGTCTACATCCAGCGGCTCACCCCCGAGGCAGCCGAGAACCTCGGGATTTCCGGCCGGCGCGGGGCGCTGGTGTCCGACGTGACCTCGGGCGGCCCGGCGGAAAAGGTGGGGATCCACTCCGGCGACGTGATCGTGGCGTTCAACGGGAAGGAGATCAAGGACGAGCACGACCTGCCGCAAGCCGTGGCCTCGACGAAGCCGGGGCAGAAGGTGGACGTGCGGCTCCTCCGGGAAGGGAAGGAGATGACGATCGCGGTGACGATCGCCGAGATGCAGGGGGAGCCCGGGAAGCCCGCCGGGGGTGGGAACGACCTGTCGAAGAACTTCGGGCTCACGGTCCAGGACATCACTCCCGAGATCGCGCAGCGACTCGGAATCGAGAACACGAAGGGCGTGGTGGTGACGGGGGTGGCGGAAGGCAGCCCCGCGGAGGAAGCCGGTTTCGAGGCGGGGGACATCGTCCGCCAGATCGACCGCCGCCCGGTCTCCAACATGGCCGAGTTCACAAAGCTGGCCGCGAAGTCCAAGGCCGACAAGACGATCTTGTTCCTGGTCGAGAGGGGCGACGCCCGCATCCTCCTGACCGTCAAGAGCCGGTAGGCGAGTGCTCTTCCGGGGGCGCCCGCGGCAGGTCGCGGACGCCCCCGTTCGTTCCCGTCGAAACCGATCCGTCCGTGGAGGCGACGATGATCTCCCTCGACAAGCTCACCGTGAAGTCCCAGGAAGCGTTGCAGGATGCCGTGCGTCTCGCGTCTTCGCTCAGCCACGCCGAGGTGGAGACGGAGCACCTTCTATGCGCTTTCCTCCGCCAGGAAGGCGGCGTCATGGGGGAACTCCTCGCCCGAACCGGGGTCTCCCCCCAACGGTTGCTCTCCGAGGCCGAGGGGCTGCTTGCGTCGCTTCCGAAGGTGTCCGGGGCGGTGACCCGGGGACTGTCGCCCCGCCTCGAGCCGCTGTTCCGGCGCGCCCACTCCGAAGCGGACGCGTTCAAGGACGAATTCCTCTCCGCGGAGCACTTCCTCCTCGCCTTCGCGTCCGAGCCCGGGAAGGTGGCCGACCTCCTGCGGAAACACGGATTGACACGCGAGGCGATCCTCGCGGCGCTGACCGCCATCCGCGGGACGCAGCGGATCACGGACGAGAACCCCGAGGCGAAGTACCAGGCCCTCGACAAATATTGCCGTGACCTGACCGACGCGGCCCGGCGTGAAAAGCTCGACCCGGTGATCGGCCGGGACG
>CAYVIN010000222.1:0-1445 GCA_964451375.1 uncultured Sulfuricella sp. | reverse complement strand
GATGGTTTTTACGGTTTTTCACCCTGATTTTCCCATTTATCCGAATTTTTGGCGCAATACGGCCATACGTTTCATATTCCACGCCAGGCAAACCAGGTTCCACTCTCCCGTGACCTTCTTCAACCCACGCAAAGAGAACTGGCGAAAGCCCATCACGGATTTGATGATCCCGAAGACCGGTTCAACCGTCTGCTTGCGTAAGGCGTAGGCGGCTCGCCCCGCCTTCGTCTTCAGGCGATGCGCCATGGCTTGCATCGGGGTGGCATCCGCAGGCAGAGGTGGCGGCTCGCTGTGGCGTTCCCGCCAGCCTGGATGGTGCTCGTCGCGAGCCACGGCGATCAGCGGCGTGACCTGATCCTTTTCACATGCCAGGATGTTCTTTTCGCTGGAGAAGCCGGTGTCTGCAATCAGGCTCTTCACAGCGCCCAGCCTTTCGCTTTGCGCCTTGAGCGTGGCCAGCATCGGATCGACCTGCTCTTTGTCGTTCGGCGCTTGCGTGACGCCGGTGGCGACGACCAGCATCGTTTCGGCATCCACGCCCGCCTGTGCGTTGTAGGCTTGCTCGAAGCCGCCGCCCGCTACCGGCATGATGCGGGATTCTTCGTCCGTGAGGTTGATCTGGTCGGTCTCGCGCACCCCCGGTTCAGGTACCTTCGGGGCCGGGCCTCTGGGCTTTTTTCCCGTGGCCTGCTCTTTGGCGGCACGTTGGGCCATCTTTTCGTCGAACTGCGCTTTTTCGCGGCTGTAGCGCTCTGCGGCGCGGGCGGCAATTTTGGTCTTGGCCTCGGCCATCGCGGCCAGGCGGTCTTCGCGGCGCTTGATCTCCTCTGGCAGGCTCACGCCATCCGGGACATCGGCCTGATCAGCTTGTTCGGCCAGTGCCAGCAATTCTTGCACTTCGCCTTTGAGGTGGGCTTCGAGCTTTTCGATGTGGCCGTGCGAGAGTGCGCTGTGGCGCGAGGCGTTGGCGTGGATCTTGGTGCCGTCAAGACATATGGCGCCCAGTTTGAGGAGTTTCATTTCTTGTGCCATTTCGAGCACCTGCACAAACAGGTCGGCGAGTTCGTCCAGAAAGCGCCTGCGAAACGTGGCCAGCGTGTCGTGATCGGGATGGCTGCCCGCCGCAATATAGCGGAAGGCGACCGAGTCGTAGGTGGCAATCTCCAGCCTGCGGCTGGAGAACACGCCCGTGGCGTAGCCATACACCAGGATCGCCAGCAGGGTGGCGGGGTGATAGGCCTTGGAGCCTCGTCCTGCATATTGGCGGGTGAGATTGGATAAATCGAGCTGATCGATCACTTCGACGACGAACCGGGCCAGGTGATCTTCGTTAAGCCAGTCCTCCACCGAGGGTGGGAGCAGATAGTCGGTTTTGCGGTCGGCAACGATGAAGTGAGGCATGGCGAAAATCAGTGGGCTGGTATGAGAGAGATTTTCTCACGAGC
>CAYVIN010000221.1:0-1454 GCA_964451375.1 uncultured Sulfuricella sp. | reverse complement strand
CGGGCCACCCCTGGTTCATCGGCGTGCAATATCACCCCGAATTGAAGTCGCGCCCCTTCGAGCCGCATCCGCTGTTTGCGAGTTTTATTGCGGCGGCGAAGGCGCAGAGTAGGTTGGTGTAACAATGCTTTATACCGATGAGGTCACCGGCGAGAGGACTCAACTATTTCCAACCAAGGAAATTGAGGAAGATTTAGAGGCCCATAGTTCAAAGTTTGATTGTAAGCACGAACATGCGGAGGTTCGCCTACGCACGGTGCGTGGTGGTGCGCGGCAAGTCTTCAATCAGTGTACGACTTGCGGCGAAACACTGGGCAGCGCAATCAAGAAGACAGCGGTTCCAGTGGAATTGCCTGCATTCGACGAAAGCCTTCTCGATAAATTTATGGAAGAGAAAAATGCAGATTTTAGAAGGATAGCAAAAAAGCATTATCTCCTGCGAAAGAAGCGGGAGGCTTCCCATCAAAAGGAGTATGACGCGTACCTTCGGACAAAGAAATGGACCGAAAAGCGGCGAAAGGTGATTGAGCGGGCAGGAGGCTTGTGCGAAGGCTGCCGGGAAAGGCCACCCGAAGACGTCCATCACTTATCTTACGATCATATTTACGACGAGTTCTTATTTGAGCTTGTGGCTTTGTGCAGACCTTGCCATGAAAGAATCCACGGCAAAACTGCTGAATTGGAGCCTCCATGCTGCGGCTGTCGGTGGAGTTGTGATTTTATCACATGTGACAAATTTCAAATGCCTGTCACCTCGGCAATGGCGGAAGATGGACCGTGCGGTCCTCAACAGCGGGAACTTGAGCCATTGAAATAGCTGTTCGCGCGTCATGGCCGGGCTTGTCCCGGCCATCCACGCCATGAGGTTGAGCCAATGCTGCAAGGCGGGCGTAACGGCGACGCGTGGATGCCCGGCGCAAGGCCGGGCATGACGTGGAGAGAATGCGCCTTAACGTTTTCCTGATTAGTTCGCTAAGTCCTCGTACAAGTCGCGCCAATCCGGATTCATTTCGAGGATGAGCCGGACCTTCCATGCGCGCGGCCAGTGCTTCATTGTCTTCTCGCGCTGTATCGCGGTGCGGATATCGTCGTGCGGCTCGTACCACACGAGACGCTTGAGGCCGTAGAGTTGCGTAAACCCGCGAGAGCGGCCTTCACGATGCTCAAAGGCGCGGCGCGCGATGTCGTTGGTGACGCCGAGATAGAGCGTTCCGTTCGCGCGATTGGTCATGATGTAAACCCAGCCGCCGCGCATTGGCGCAGGATGACGTCATCGCGTTGAAGAGACAACCCGCGTCATGGCCGGGCTTGTCCCGGCCATCCACGCCGGGACGTTGCGCAACTGCGGCGAGGCGTGCGCGGCTCCATCACGTGGATGCCCGCGACAAGCGCGGGCATGACGCTGGGAGGGTGCGGCCAAGCAAGCAACGACGGGGCTATGTCCAATCCCTCTC
>CAYVIN010000220.1:0-1456 GCA_964451375.1 uncultured Sulfuricella sp. | reverse complement strand
TCAAGAGCAAGGTCAAGGGGGCGATGACCTATCCGATCAGCGTTCTGGTCATCTCCATCGGCGTCGTGGCCGTCCTGCTGCTGAAGGTCATCCCGGTTTTTCAGAAGATGTTCGAAGGGATGGGTTCGGCTCTCCCCGGGCCGACGCAATTTCTTGTAGATGCAAGCCAGTTCGCGCAGGATTACTTCCTCTATATGGGGGGAGGGTTGGTAGCGCTCTTCTTCGGGTTTAAAAGGTTTTATGCGACCGAAAGGGGTACCCTCCTCGTCGATTCCCTGATTTTGAAATCCCCGGTTTTTGGTCCGTTGATGAAGAAAGTGGCTGTGTCCAAGTTTTCAAGAACCCTCTCCACCATGATGTCGAGCGGCGTTCCGATCATGGAAGGGCTCGGCATCGTCAGCAAAACGGCGGGCAACAAGATCATCGAGATCGCACTCATGAAAACGAGACAGAGCATCAGCGAGGGAAAAACGATCGCCGAACCTCTGATGGAAACGGACATTTTTCCTCCGATGGTGGTGCAGATGATCGCAGTCGGCGAAGCCACCGGCGCGCTGGACACCATGTTAACGAAAATAGCCGATTTTTATGATGATGAGGTAGATGCGGCGGTCGGCGCGATGACGGCGTTGCTGGAGCCCTTTATGATGGTGTTTCTGGGAGGGGTGGTCGGCGGGATGATCATCGCCATGTACCTGCCCATCTTCCAGATGGCCGCGGCCGCGGGATAGGATGGGGGAGACGCTCGCGCTTCGCGCTCGGACAGTCGTCATTGCGGAACCTACGCTGCGGGGGCAGGGTGCCCCGAAAAATCTCCGATGCGCGCCTCCGGGATCCGATTTCCAGATCATGCCAAAGTCTCGACGATGTTGGAGGAACGGTAGGCAGGGGAGTACTGGGGGAAAGAAAATAAAAAATGGTCGGGATGGCGCGATTTGAACGCGCGACTCCTGCGTCCCGAACGCAGTGCCCTACCAAGCTGGGCCACATCCCGACACCGGCCCTCAATAACCAATTTGAGATGAATTGTCCATCCTTTTTTTACGGCTTGTGAGAAAAAGAGTGAAATCCTCCGTTTCCGGTGGCGTGTGGCGTAGCCGGTTCCGGTGCCGCCTTGCGGGGTTCGCTGAAAGAAGATCCCATTTGTTTTTTGGGAATCGACATGATAGGAACACGGTTAGACTCATTTCTGGGAGAGAAATCTTGATCATTTACGATCTTAAGTGCTGTGACGGCCATAAATTCGAGGGGTGGTTCAAAGACAGGGGGACCTTCGAAGAGCAGGCGGCGAAAAAAATCATCGCCTGTCCCGTATGCGGAAATACCGAAACGGCGTTGATTCCCTCCTCGGTGGCGATCATGGGCCGCGACAGCCGTTCTGCGGCCGTAAAACCGGAAGCGGGGCCGTCGCCGCAGAAGGTCCTCAGAGAGTTTCATGAATATATCCAGAAGAACT
>CAYVIN010000219.1:0-1526 GCA_964451375.1 uncultured Sulfuricella sp. | reverse complement strand
AGCTAAAGCTGACCGGCTAAAGCCGGTGGTTTAAACCTTATGATGGATAATTAACCTTTTCGTCCATTGCGCTTCCAATTCCCCCTGAGTGAAGTTGGCTATGCCAATATTGGTATGAAACTGCCATCGCAATGTCAGGCTCTTCGCGAATTTCGTCCCTAGAAAATTGTATGTCCGCTCTCCGTTCCTGAAGCCATTCCACAAGTAATCGATGATCGAGAATCCTATCGGTTTCGCTACAAAACGCATTGTGCCAACCATGCACGGCATGATGTGCTGTAGAGAACAGATAGCCTAAACCGCCCGATAGCAACACACTGCCGAAAACCATTCCCAGACTATCCTTGGTGGACGTAAAAATACCTAACATCCACTCAGGACAAAAGATAAATAGCAACAAGACTGTCTCGACTCCATACACAACTCCCGGCATTACGTACCTAAGAAATCGGCGTGTTTCGTCCATATCATTCCCATCAATTTAACTGTTTGCCTGTTCAGCAAGCGTCTTCCGGGGTTCGTCCCTCACCCCAGCCTACCGTCCTTATTCCCCCAAATAAGCCCGCCTAACCTGCGGATTCGCCAGCAGCGCCGCTGACGAATCGGCCAGCACCACTCTTCCGCTTTCCATCACATAACCGCGTTGGCTGATTTCCAGGGCGAGCTTGGCGTTTTGTTCGACGAGCAGGATGGTCACGCCGTCCGCTGCGATGGCGCGGATGGTTTCGAAGATTTTCTGCACCATCAGCGGGGCCAGGCCCATGCTCGGTTCGTCGAGGAACAGGAGGCGCGGGCGGCCCATCAGGGCGCGGCTGATGGCGAGCATTTGCTGTTCGCCGCCGGAGAGGGTGCCGGCTTGCTGGGTGCGGCGTTCCTTGAGGCGCGGGAAAAGCTGGTAGGCGCGTTCCAGGTCTTCTTGGATGGCCGGGGTGTCGTTGCGGCTGTAGGCACCCATCAGGAGGTTTTCTTCGACGCTGAGACGCCCGAAGATGCCGCGTCCTTCCGGCACCAGCGCAATGCCTTGGCTGACCAGGTCGTGCACCGGCAGGTCGGCGATGGAATGGCCCTGGTAGAGGATGTCGCCAGTAGCGGGGAGCAGCCGGGCGAGCGCTTTGAGGGTGGTGGTTTTGCCCGCGCCGTTGGCGCCGATCAGGCACACCAGTTCGCCCGCGCCGATGCCCAGCGATACGCCTTTGACGGCCTTGATGCCGCCGTAGGAGACGTTGAGGTTGTGGACTTCCAGCAGGTTCACGGCGCGGCTCCCAGGTAGGCTTCGATGACGCGCGGGTCGCGCTGCACCTCAAGCGGGCAGCCTTCGGCGATTTTCTTGCCGTAATCGAGCACCGCGACGCGGTCGCACAGCGCCATCACCAGTTTCATGTCGTGTTCGATCAGCAACAGGGTCACGCCGTCGCTGCGCAGTTTTTGCAGCATGGCTTTCAGGGTCTCGGTTTCGCGCGGGTTCATGCCTGCCGCCGGTTCGTCGAGCGCGAGCAGCTTGGGTTCGGTGGCCAGCGCGCGGGCGA
>CAYVIN010000218.1:0-1550 GCA_964451375.1 uncultured Sulfuricella sp. | reverse complement strand
AAGATAAGGTCGGCGCCGGTTCAACCGTCGAATGGCCTGTGGATAAAAATGGCAACGGTTTGGGCGCAAAAGGAAATCCCGGAGTTTCTGTGGCAGTTCAAAATACACCCAACTCCATCGGTTATGTTGAGTTATCTTATGCAGTTGCCAACAAACTCGCTTATTCAAAGTTAGTCAATAAGGCTGGCAAGATCGTTACAGCTAATGCAGCGTCCATTCAGGCAGATATGAGCGATTTCGCCAATGCCTTTGATGCAAAACTGAATGCCAAAATTGTAGATGGCGCAAGCGAAGGATCGTGGCCCATCACTGGTTACACATACCTGATCGTCCGCATGGAATCCATGAAGGATTGTCTAAAAGCCCGCAAAACCGTGGAATACATCAAATGGACTCTCACGGATGCGCGTGCCACAAAAATAGCCGATGATCTCGGTTACGCCTCACTGCCAAAACCTGTATATGATCTGGTGATGGCAAAGCTAAACAGCCTCACCTGCAATGGTGCAGTTGTATCAAAATAATTAAATAGAAAATAAAATAGGATTCAAGGGAGTTTATGAAAACTCCCTTGAAAAATTTTAAAACCATGAACAATCCAATTGAAAACCAACTTATTAAAACCAGACGGTTTTTCACTACAATTACAGAACATGGTGATCGCCCCTGGAATTTACTTCTCATTTCCGTTTCATTATTAGTAATCGCGCTAATCATTGGAGTAGTTTTTCTGTTGTGGCACGATTCTGCTCTTGCCAGAACTGAATTAGGTTGGGATTTTCTGAAACCAATTACAAATGCAAGCTGGAATCCTGTAACCGGAAAAATGCAAGCCTGGCCATTTATTTATGGCACTCTCATCACTTCCCTCATTGCCTTCATCATCGCTTTTCCAGTCAGCATCGGAATATCCATTTTTCTTGCTGAACTTAGTCCAAACTGGCTGCGTATTCCTCTGGGTTGGATGGTTGAATTGTTGGCTGCCATTCCCAGCGTTGTTTATGGTATCTGGGGTATATTCGTTTTTTTGCCCCAGGTAATCACACCTCTGGGAAATTTCCTGGGGAGTACCCTCGGTAATATTCCAGTATTACAAATCTTTTTTACAGGTCCAATTCCTCAAAGCGGGATGAGTCGTCTCGCGGCAGGTATTATCCTGGCAATTATGATCATTCCTACAATCGCAGCAGTCAGCCGCGATGTGTTCATGGCAATTCCCAAAGCACAGCGGGAAGCGTCCTTTGCTTTAGGTTCAACTCAGTGGGAAACCATTTGGAAAGTTTTAATCCCTTATGCATCCTCGGGAATCTTGGGTGCTTCCATTTTAGGTCTTGGGAGAGCTTTGAGTGAGACCATGGCAGTCACCATGGTGATTGGCAATAGTCTGGAATCATCATCCTCCCTCTTAAGGCCAGGATATTCGATGGCCAGCATCATCGTTAATCAATTTCAGGATACAGTCTCATCCCTTCATTCTGATGCATTAATTGAAATCGCTCTAATCCTTTTTTTCATTACGTTGATTCTCAACCTGGTAGCCCGTTTGTTGG
>CAYVIN010000217.1:0-1649 GCA_964451375.1 uncultured Sulfuricella sp. | reverse complement strand
CAATTTCTGTTTCGCTCTGCTTGAGTTGGCCTTGGGTGATGCCCTTGTTGACCAACGCCTTGGCCACTTGCTCGCGCAGCGCGGGCTCGGTGGCATCGCCAAAGCGGCGCACGACTTCGTCGTAGGTGGCAATTTCTGTTTCGCTCTGCTTGAGTTGGCCTTGGGTGATGCCCTTGTTGACCAACGCCTTGGCCACTTGCTCGCGCAGCGCGGGCTCGGTGGCATCGCCAAAGCGGCGCACGACTTCGTCGTAGGTGGCAATTTCTGTTTCGCTCTGCTTGAGTTGGCCTTGGGTGATGCCCTTGTTGACCAACGCCTTGGCCACTTGCTCGCGCAGCGCGGGCTCGGTGGCATCGCCAAAGCGGCGCACGACTTCGTCGTAGGTGGCAATTTCTGTTTCGCTCTGCTTGAGTTGGCCTTGGGTGATGCCCTTGTTGACCAAGGCGATGGCAACTTGCACACGCAGTGCAGGCCCGGTGGCATCGCCAAAGCGACGCACCAGCTCATTCAACGAACGCAGAGCCTCATGAAACTGACCAAGTTGACTCTGAATAAAACCGTCAAATTGCAAGGCAAGCGCATGCTGCAAGGGTTTCTCGGCAAACTGATGCAATACCGGCACGACAGCTTGTGCCGCTAGATGTTGATTGGTTTCCAACAGCTTGGACAATTGTTCGCGAATGAGGTCGAAGGCAGATTTCGATCGATTCGAGACACTCTTCGCTTGCACTTTCTCAGGCGCGATAAATTGCTTTTTAGAGTCCGTGAGTGAGTGAGCCTCTTTTTCAATCTCTCGTAGCCAGCCACTTACGATGGAACGAAGCCAATTCTGGAATTCACCATCAACGCGAAACGACTTGAAGAAGAACTGCTTCTCGTCAATCAGCCTTTGTTTAAACGCTTCGACTTTTTTCCGCTGGTCCATCTCATCTTGCGTATCGCAAGCCTTGAAAGGAAAGAAGCAGCCTTGGATGTCGCGCATTGCGCGCGTTGCGTGCAATTCGTTGGCGATAGCCCACTCTTCTTCAGTACCCGATGTATGGGTGCTGCTAACCGCTGGCGGGGTTCCCCACCGATTGCGGAACATGAACAAGGCGAAATCGCATTGACGCAAGTCTTCGTTGATCTTGGCTTGCGGACGCCCATGCCCCGTTGTGGTGTCTTCCCAGCCGATGGGCATGAACATGTAGCCCCGGTGGTACGCCTCGGTTGCGTTGTAGTGTTCAATGATTTCTCTGAAGCCGGTCCGGAAGTCCTCAAGCCCGCCGGCACTGGCGATAAAGATCTTGTAAGTTATCAGTGACCCCGGCATGAATGCCCCTCCCCGAGTGCGGTTGATGACGCTTGGAATGTTCTTAACCGCGCAACACAAGTTGTTCACGTGAATGGGTTGCTCGGCTCTTTGGGAAATTATGTCGGATGTTCGAATGGGTCCAACGCGGTGGAGAGGTCCTGATGGCACTGGCTATCGACATAGGCCTCGCCGACAGCAGCAATTGACCTGCCGCTACTGGCTGTTCAGCCGACGCTGGGCTACACTGATCCGACGTAAAGCTTAGAAGGACGGGGGTGGTGCATGTTTGAATTTCTCAGCCGCGGCCGGGCCAAGGCCGACAAGACGGACCACGGTCCGTCGACCATGCCCCAGA
>CAYVIN010000216.1:0-1670 GCA_964451375.1 uncultured Sulfuricella sp. | reverse complement strand
TCATACTTCGGGAAGTTACTGCTCGAAATGTCAATCCTGATACGGTGTCCTTTTTTGAAGACATTGGCCGTCGGATAAAGGGTAATGGTGAATTCGTAAATCTCGCCGGGTTTCATCAATTCCTGTTTCTCCCAGGAATTACGGTAACGGGCACGAATGATCCCATCGGTCAGGTTCATTTCAAAACCTGATGGGAAATCTTTACTGATCGGATATACATCGACCAGCTTCGCGGTAAAATCGGTATCAAGAGCTGAGGAAGAGGCTCTGAGTTTAACTACGATCGGGCCGGTGACTTCCATATCCGCTCTGAGCGACTCGGTCTGAAATACAACCACATCAGGGCGGGATTTTAACGGTAAATACGGGTGTTTTGAACCGTAGAAACCTTTTTCAGGGTCACCTTTGAATTCGCGCTCGCGTTGGTCGAAAGCGCCACCAACATACACCGGTTTTGAAGCAGCCAGGGACCCGCCGATCGTCGGCACCGGATTATCCGGATCATAGGTGTAAATGGTCGGAGGCATATTGGCACCGGGTTGTTTCGCGTTCAAGCTGCCGTCATAATGGAAATAGTACTTGGTAAATTGAGTTATAGGAAGAGGCCAGGATTTTTCCGTCCTCCAGTAACCACCGTGGTATAGCCTTCCCTCAGGGGTCTTGTGGCCATCTCCCGTCCCCATAATAAACAGTTTGACATTCGGCTCCTTTTCCATCCCATTTTTTTTGCCTTTGAGGAAATAGTCAAACCAGCGCAGTTGGAAACCATCATAGAAGTCCGTAATGACCGCGGCTTTGCCGAAGTCGACGTCGCCGGCATGGCTTTGGGTGGTCGCTCCGTGGAGCCACGGACCCAACATCAGGTACTGGGGACCTTTGCCGTGAGCCTTGAGCCCCCGGTAGTTATCAACTGCGGTAACTGCGTAACTGTCATACCAGCCAGAGATATGGATCATCGGAATGTTGGAGGTCTGGTGCCAGTATTCCGACCAGTTGGTGCCAATATGCTTCCAATAATCGTCGTAATCGGAATGCGTCAACATTTCGAAGAAGTATTCCTCAAAGTTAGGCACTACCGCCAGCGGGCTCAAGCCTTTCCTCCAGGGCATCTGGGTAAACCAATCCACTGTCTTGTTCTGTTTTAACATCTCTTTAACTACCGGGTTGTCGGTTTCATTAGCGATTTGAGCGAGGGCCCACGTCGCCTGTTTTAATTCAAATGCACCATAGCTGCGGATAGCATGGGTCCATCCATTGGAGGTACCACCCATATTTACAATAATGGTCTTCAACGGCGCCGGATTGAGTTTGGCCGCCCCCGCTTGGGTATGTGCCACGTATGAAAGCCCCCACATCCCAATTTCACCGGTGGTATAAGGCAACTTAGCCAGCTCCATGACGGCGTCATGCCCGTCATTGGGTTCATCGAGGTATTTTGTGAAAATACCTTCCGACTTATATGTACCGCGGCAGTCTTGGATTGCCACAACGTAACCATGCGAGGCAAAGTACTTTCCTTCTTTAACATATCTGGCCTGTTTCTTATCATAAGGCGTCCTAGCTAGGATCAACGGTAGTTTCTCCTCTAGGACCTTGCCGCCTTTGACCGGACGATAGATGTCAGTGGCCATTTTCATGCCATCGCGCATCGGAACCATTAAATTTTCCTG
>CAYVIN010000215.1:0-1685 GCA_964451375.1 uncultured Sulfuricella sp. | reverse complement strand
AAGAGCCTGTGTGAAAATTGATTTACAAATAACTATAGGGAATTTTCGACGAAAGTTTTTGATCTATACACAAGATGTAATATTCCCTTACTTGATCATGCGAGTTTCCATGAATATGAAGCAACTTGGTCTGTTAAGGTGTCCCAGAGTGTACAATTGAGCAATCGAATGAAATTATACGCCGTTGCATAGAGATTTATTTCGGTGGCAACTTTTGCTGCACCACGAAGCAATAAGGGAAGTTTGCCACCGATGAGTTTGATAGTGCCAAAGGGATGTTCCACTAAACATTTACGGAGAGCAACAACGGCTTTGCTGGCATTGTTTTTCATGCGATCACGATACTTCTCCCGCCAGTCATGATTGTGGTAGCGATGAACAATGCGTCCGTGAGGAGAGGTCGTACACTGTGAGCGGAACCGACAATCAGCACATTGCGTTCCACGGTAAACGTTGGCTCGGCTGTTGCCTTTGCGTTTGTTTTTCTGAAGCAGAACCAAGGGCTTACCAGCAGAGCAGGTGTACCTATCAGTGGAAACATCATAGTGAAATGTTACAGCGGAAGGATCTTCCTCCTTTTGCGGAAGAGGAATATAACAAACGGCGCTTGTATCGGTCTCGACTTGCTGAATCAGATCGGGTGTGTAATAGCCTGTGTCCGCAGTAATGACTTGCGGAGTAACACCGAGTTCTTCCTGCAAGGACTTTACCATAACAGGAAGGGCTGCATGATCGTCGTGATTCGTTAACACTTCCGTCGCGGCAATCATATGTGAGGTCTCGTCAACAACACTTTGAATGTTATAGCCGGGCACTTTCCCATCCCGGGTTTTCATCAGTTGTGCTTCGGGGTCCGTAGGACATAGATAGGTTTGCCCCGAGTTCTCTATGGTTTTTTTGTGAGCAGTCAGTTCTTCAATTTGTTTTTGTAAGGCAATGATTTTGTCCACAAGATGGCGATTCACCGGAACGTTACTGTCAAGATCTTCCAGTTCATCCGAAAGATCGTCTTGTAGATCGTTTTCGGCAAATTTGCTCAGGTATTCATCGAGTTGTTGATCCAAGTGCTCGAGACGTTTTTCGATTTTCTCTACCGTCAACATCTCGCGCTTGGCGTTGGCTTTCATCTTGGTGCCATCAATCGCCACACGTTCTGCTTTAATATATTTATGGGCGTGTAAGAATTGGCGGAATGCCGTTGTCGCCGTTTTAATCTGGTCACCATGCATTCGGCGATACTCAGCAATGACCCAATGATCGGGAGACAGCGTGCCCAAAAGCCACATCAGTTCGATGTTGCGTTTGGTTTCTACCTCCAGTTTACGGGAGGCACGGCAATTAATCAAATAACCATACAAAAACAGTTTCAGCATTGTGTGTGGTGAAAATGCCGGGCGTCCGGGATCACTCTCGGAACGATCACCGGCAAACTGCTCAGGATTACCAGCGACGATCTGTTCGATGATGAGGTCAAGAATCCGAACGGGATGTTCGGCTGAAACCAGATCATCCAAGGTGTTCATCATAACAAATTGTGAACGATCTGCTGGCTGTATGAAGCGCATAAGTATTCTCCGTATCAATGATGCGCACTCAATATATATCGAAATCGAGCGATGTCAAGAAGAAAATATAATTTTTCAAAAAATTTGACTCCCTTGACTTGGGATTTTCACACAGGCTCT
>CAYVIN010000214.1:0-1687 GCA_964451375.1 uncultured Sulfuricella sp. | reverse complement strand
TCGAAAAAAATACTTCCTTACCGGGAAGCCCCGCCCTGTGGGCGGGGAGCTTCACTTTTTGCGGGCGTATCAACCTTAACTTAACAAAAAAGGGGGGAGTGTTATGAAAAGGCTGAGTTTTTTGAAGGTCATCCTGGCGGTGTCTTTAATGATCATGGTGATCAGCGTTCCCGTCTGGGCTGCCGGGACGATCAAGATCGGCGTCATCGGTCCAATGAATTTTGTCCAGGGCAAGGGACACTGGAACGGCGCCATCATGGCCGCCGAGGAGATCAATGCCAAAGGGGGTGTTCAGGTCGGCAAGGAGAAAAGGAAGATCGAGCTGGTCAAGGCCGACTCGAATGAATTCCTCAACGTGACCGACGCCACCAATGCCATGGAACGGTTAATGACCCAGGATAAAGTGGATTTTGTCGTCGGCGGATTCCGGACCGAGGCCGTTCTGGCCATGCAGGACATCGCCATGGACTACAAGAAAATCTTTATCGGCTGCGGGGCTGCCACGAAATCACTCTGCGATCGGGTGGGTGAGAATTACAGCCGCTACAAATACTGGTTCCGGGGCACTCCCTTCAATGACACTTATCTGGTACGGACCAGTTTTGCCCATCTGGCCATGGCCGGGGCAGTCATGAAGACAGAATTGAAGGTTCCCGTCAAATGCGCCATTGTGGCTGAAAAGGCCGCCTGGACAGAGGGCATGATCAAGGCGGCCGAAGCCACGATCCCCAAAATGGGCTTCGAGCTGGTCGGTGTCTGGCGGCCTTCTGCCGTGGCCACGGACGTCACGGCGGAGCTTTCGGCCATTCAGAAGAGCGGGGCCAATCTGATCTTTACCATTTTTTCTTCCTCGGTGGGTATCCCCTTTGCACGGCAGGCCGGAGAGCTCAAAATCCCGGCCGCCCAGGTGGGCATCAATGTAGAGGCCCAAAAAGACGGCTTCTGGGAGGCCACAAAAGGGATGGGGAATTATGTCTTCACGATGAACACCTATGCCCGGGGGATTGAATCGAATGAGCGTACAAAACCCTTTGTAGACACATACATCAAACGGTTTGGCGAGACCCCCACCTACACGGCCGACACCTATTCCGCCATCCTCGACGGCTTGGTCCCGAGCATAGAAGCCGTAGGGAGCCTGGATGCCGATAAGATCGTAACCCATCTGGAAAACCGTGAGTACATGAGCCCCAGCGGGAAGGTAAAATATGAAAAGGACGCGCAAGGCCGCCCGACCCATGATCTGACATGGGGACCGGGGTATCTGACCAGCCTGGGGGTCCAGTGGCAGGACGGCAAATTGGTCGGGGTTTGGCCCAACAAGTGGGTGGCGGCCCCGGGGGCGCCCGAGATCACCTATAAAGGGATGGTTCCCCTTAAACTGCCGCCCTGGATGAAAAAATAGCAGACAATCCGTTTTTGATAGCCCCATCCCTCCCCGTGCTGCGGGGAGGGATGGGAAGAACAGGTCTCTCTTATCTGTCGATCGATGACCGGGAGCGCATCCCGTAAGCCCCGCCTCGTAGGCGGGGCTTATGGGGCGCATCGAAAAAAGAACCCTTCCTTACCGGGAAGCCCCGCCCTGTGGGCGGGGAGCTTCAACTCTTCTGAGGCGTTATGAATATTATCATCACCGGTCTCATTACCGGCAGCATGCTGGCCCTGCTGGCCATCAGTTTCTCGCTGA
>CAYVIN010000213.1:0-1692 GCA_964451375.1 uncultured Sulfuricella sp. | reverse complement strand
TGGCCTTCTTCCTGGACTTCTTTGAGCTGTCCTTCATCGTCGTGCCGCTGCTGGCGCCGGTGGCCGAGAAGCTGGGCATTGACCTGATCTGGTTTGGCGTGCTGCTGGGCGTGAACATGCAGACCTCGTTCATGCACCCGCCCTTCGGCTTTGCCCTGTTCTACCTGCGCAGCGTGGCTCCCATCAAGGAGTATGCGGACCGCATCACCAAGAAGACCATTCAGCCGGTCACCACCATGCAGATCTACTGGGGCGCCGTGCCATTTGTGGTGATTCAGGTCATCATGGTTGGCCTGATCATCTTCTTCCCGGGCATTGTTTCCAGCGGCCTGGACAAGGAAGTGAAAGTGGACCTGGACCAAATACAGTTGCAGATGGAAGCCGACAGTCGCACTGAACTCCCGGCTGACCTGCCAGCAGGCGATGCCTCTGAACCGTCTGCCGCCACTGCTGAAGACGACCCCATGAAGGCCATGATGGATTCCATGGACAAGGACGCCAAGAAGAAGTAGTGGCTGTCCAACGCCAGGCAGTCCTGAACGGCTGCAATGGAACTCAAAAGAAGGCCCCGCACTGCGGGGCCTTTTTCCTGTGTGCGCGTCACGCCATACTCTAATCCGGCGCTTCAGTTGCGATATCAAGGAAACAGTAGCGTCGCCACCCTGAATGCCCTCAATAACGCCGATACCAAAAAACGCATCTCAAAGCTCCGATGCATCTTTCACTTCCCGGGTCTTGTAAACAACCCGCGTTGAACACTCATCCTCGGACGCTGAAAAGTACAGCGATACATCCACCGCTTGCGTGTTGAAAGCGACGGATTGCATTGACTTGCCACCATCTTCCGAAGTGCCAAGCGCCTGACTCTCTCCGTATGTTTTGGCCAGTTCCCGCAACGCCAGTTCAAACGGAACACGCTCCATACACTGGATTCTGGATGCTGTACTGAGAAGCTCAATTCGGGACACATGTCCTCCAGCAATGAAATAAGTGACCGTGTAGGGCTGTGTTGCAAAGACTATGTCAGGCAGCACCCACTTTCCGCGTGAATTGCGGGGACCGGGAACTGGTCGCGAAGCCCGCTGGAGTTCCGGAATGGCTCCCACCAACGCCGGTTCAGACAAGCCGAGCAATGACTCCGCGCTTGCACATGTAGCTCCGCACCGTTGTGCAGTTGCTGTCGTCGAGCAGGCGACCATTGAAAAAAGCAGACAAGAAATCCAGGAACTCATGGACGTTGGCGCATGGGCGAGGCAACTTGAATGTGTCGAGGCCGCGAAATTTGATCTCGAAAAGTGAAAGATTCTCGCAGGGTACGTCTAAATCACAAGTTCAGTGAATGCCTGCGAGTACGTTTGTGGCGATGCAAATGAACCCGGCATCTTGCTGGCCATGGTATCCACCCAACGGGCAGGGTTGCACCTATACGGTGACTGAGTCCCCCGTCACCTTGTAGGGTGGTTGCATGCACATTTCTGCACAGAGATCTGTCGGCAACCCGGGCATAAAAAAAAACCCCGCAGAGCGGGGTTTTTGAACAGGGCAAGCAGCTGGATTACAGCTTTTGCGACTGCATGAACTGGTCGAAACGCATTTCCGTGAAGCGGAACCACAGGTTGGAATCGCGACGGAAGTTGGAGTAGTCGTCGTAGACCTTCTTGAAGTTGGGGTTCTTGGCGCTGACTTCGCTGT
>CAYVIN010000212.1:0-1840 GCA_964451375.1 uncultured Sulfuricella sp. | reverse complement strand
CTGCTATCCCGGTTGCGGACCACATGTCCGCAACCCTTCTAACATTGGCTTAACCCTTAACGCCTGCTCCTGAGCGAAGCGAAGGATTGGCGTGGTTTGTGCATTGTTGTTCTGCACAAACCATGACAAAAGGCGTTATAGGGTTGAAGCATTTGTTAGAAGTCTTCAATGATTATCTTTATTTACTTATTTAATAATCCCTCCATAAAGGAAACAATTTGATCCCATCCAAATATTAATGAGAAAATTGAACTTACGAATCCAGCTAAACTTACTATACCAGCAATCATTTTATAAAATGTACTTGCAACTATACTTTTTGTCTTTCCTGAACTAATAATATCAAATATTGAAAGAAAGTATATTGGCAATGCTAAGATTAATCTAATACCGTTAGAAAACATTCTAATTGGATTTATTAATTCCTTATGCAGTTCTTCTTTTTCTTGGCTGTAATCACCTAATAACCTAGTAATAGAATCAATGACAATCTGTGCCATTTGTCCAGCTTGACGTTCTAAATAATGTTCATGTAAATATTTATTTATTTCAGGAATACTATTAATAATGATTGCATAATTTTGGACGATATAGTTTTCAAAAGGTGGCCTCATTTGCATAAATCCCTGACGCCCTAACAATGATTGCATTTTATTAGAATTCATAATTAAGTATTGGTACTTTTCATAATTTTGACCTTTGCTGTCCAGGTAGTCAACAAAGTTATTATTATATAATATAGCGAAATTATTATTGCTTTCTAATTTTTTAGCTTGCACAAATTTCCAAATAAAGCCAATAAAAATAGTGATTAGTAAAAATATTGTAGTTATAATAAACTGCATTTATGTATATCCTTTTGTACTATTCTATTGAACTTATTGAGTTAATACTTTTGCGCGCGCAGCGTCCTTCTAACATTGGCTTAACCTTTAAGCCCGACCTGAGCGTTAGCTCAGGTTTGGCGCGATTCTTGCACCACTTTACGCTGCCGCTCCTGCTTTACGGATACTCGCAAGAATCGTGACAACAGGGCTTATAAGGTTGAAGCGGGTGTTAGGTGTTTCCTCTATCTTTATAATACTTATCTATTTCTAGGTGCTTTTTCCTTTCCTTCAAAGGGATTACCTTTTTACATGCAACTGATAAAATCCATTTTAAACTCTTATCTTCTTCTTTATAAAAATGATCGATCAGCTTATCCCCAGCAACATCATATGCATCTTTTTCTATTAATGATCTAATAATTCCTTCTCTAATCATTTTTTTATGATAAATATCAAGATGTTTTACTAATACTGGATATGCACTATTATACTTTCCGATAAAGTTTCTTTCTAAAAATGAATGAGGAATGTTGTTTACAAAATCCCAAACTGATTTAACAGCATAGCCTAAACTATTCAACTCTTTTACTAATTCCTTTTCATCATCAACTAGTATTTTAAGTTCAATATTACGACTCTCTTGATTACGCTTTATCATCGTTTGATATTTTTTATCATCAACAAGCTTTCCCATTAACTCTTTCGCAGTAATTGCCATATTAGCCTCTCGAAATATTAAAAACAATTTTTTCATTTCTCGGAAGTCAATGCCCACTTAATAACGTGCATTTTTACTTCCTCATGTGAAATATTAGCGCGCCGGAGGCGTCCACCTAACATTTTCGCTTAACCTTTAAATCCGTCCTGAGCGTAGCGAAGGATTGGCGCGCATTTTGCATTGTTGTTCCTGCAAAATGCGTGACAACAGGATTTATAAGGTTGAAGCGGGTGTTCGACATCTTTTTCTTTACTTTTGATCTTGACATATCACTATATTATCATTATTATGATAT
>CAYVIN010000211.1:0-1884 GCA_964451375.1 uncultured Sulfuricella sp. | reverse complement strand
CCAACGACGAGCGCAACATCTTCCTGGAAATCCGCGCCGGCACCGGCGGCGACGAGTCTGCGCTGTTCGCCGGCGACCTGTTCCGCATGTACACCCGCTATGCCGAACGGCAGCGCTGGCAAGTCGAAATCATTTCGGAAAGTCCCTCGGAAATTGGCGGCTACAAGGAAATCATCGCCAAGATCATCGGTTTCGGCGCGTATTCCAAGCTCAAGTTCGAGTCGGGCGGACATCGCGTCCAGCGCGTCCCGGAAACCGAAGCGCAGGGGCGCATCCACACCTCCGCCTGCACTGTGGCGATCATGCCGGAAGCCGACGAAATCGCCGAAGTGGCGCTCAATCCTGCTGATCTCAGAATCGACACCTACCGGGCCAGCGGAGCGGGCGGCCAGCACATCAACAAGACCGATTCGGCGGTGCGCATTACCCATATCCCCACCGGCATCGTCGTGGAATGCCAGGACGACCGTTCCCAGCACAAGAACAAGGCCCAGGCGATGAGCGTACTGGCGGCGCGTATCATGGACGTACAGGTGCGTGAGCAAAACGCCAAGACCGCCGCCACCCGCAAATCGCTGGTCGGTAGCGGCGACCGCTCGGAACGCATCCGCACCTACAACTTCCCGCAAGGCCGCGTCACCGACCACCGCATCAACCTCACCCTCTACAAAATCGAGCAGATCATGGAAGGCGACATGGACGACATCGTCAACGCGCTGCTCGCCGAACATCAGGCAGAACTGCTCGCCTCGTTGAGCGAAGAAGGTTGATCGCCGACCTCCTGAATAGCGGCGCCGCCGCACTGATCGGAACACTCGCCCTGGAGCGCCAGGATGCCCGCCGCGAGGCCCAAATCCTTCTCGGTCACGCCCTTGCGAAGCCGCGTTCCTGGTTGATCGCCCATGACCGCGATGCACTCGATGCCGCCCAGGTGAACCTGTTCCACGCGCTGCTCGAACGCCGTCTGAAGGGTGAGCCGATAGCCTACATCGTCGGCGAGCGGGAGTTTTTCGGGCATGTCTTTAAAGTCACGCCCGCCGTGCTGATTCCCCGTCCCGAAACCGAGTTGCTGGTGGAGCAAGCCTTGCAGCGCCTGCCGCCCGGCGCGGCGCTGCTTGATCTGGGCACGGGTAGCGGCGCAGTGGCGCTGTCCGTGGCGCTGGCCGCTCCGGCGGCGCGGGTGGTGGCGGTGGAGCTTTCCCCCGCCGCGCTGGCGGTGGCGCGCGACAACGCGGCGCAGCTTAATGCAGGCAATGTGGAATTCCGTTCCGGCTCGTGGTTGGGGCCGCTGGCGGTGAGTGAGCGCTTCGCGGTGATTGTTTCCAATCCGCCCTACATCGCCGCCGGGGACGCCCATCTCGGGCAGGGCGACTTGCGCTTCGAGCCGCCCGGCGCGCTGGCTTCCGGCCCGGACGGGCTGGACGACATCCGCGTGATAGTGAGCGGCGCGCTGGAACACTTGGTTCAGGGCGGCTGGCTGCTTTTTGAACACGGTTACGATCAGGCGGCGGTGTGCCGGGAATTGCTGCGGGAGAGGGGATTCAGTGCGGTGCAAAGTGTCGCCGATCTGGCGGGCATTGCGCGGGTGACGCTGGGGTGTTGGGAAAGGGGAAATGCCTGAGCGGCATCTCCCGTGCGGCTCACGCCTGGACGATTTCGGCCTTGACGACTTCCAGCGCGTCGCGCAGGGTTTCCTCGCTCACCTCGTTGAGGCATTCCGACAACATTTCGGCGGCGTCGTAGGTGTCTTCCGGCAAATCATCGGGGTTCAGTTCGGCGACGAATACCGCCGCCGCGCCGGCGATTTTTAATAAGGTCTGGCGCTCTTTGTATCCGTCCGGCGGACAGCACATTTAGCTAAAAGCCAAGATCAGCCACCATAGC
>CAYVIN010000210.1:0-2026 GCA_964451375.1 uncultured Sulfuricella sp. | reverse complement strand
CGGGCGCGCTGCCCCTGACCAGCTTCACCACCTCGGCCATTGCCGCCCTGCCCACTGCCACGGTGGCAGCACTGAGCACTGCGCAGATTGCCTCGCTGTCAACCGATCAGGTGGTGGCCCTGACCACCGCACAAATCGTAGCCCTGAGCACCTTGGGCATAGGCGCGTTGACCACGGATCAGGTAGGCGCCATGGAAACGCGGCAAATCGCCGCCATGGAAACGCGCGACGTTGCCGTGCTGAGCACCGACCAGGTGACCGCACTGCAAACGCTGCAGATCGCCGCACTGGGCACAGCACAAGCGGCGGCCCTGGGCAGCAGCAATGTGCAAGCCCTGGGCACAGCCGGTATTGGCGCCCTGAGCACGGGTGCCGTGGCCGCCCTGAGCACCGCCGGCATCACCGCACTCACCACCGACCAGATCATCGCGCTCGCGTCGGACCAAGTGGCCGCCTTGAAGACCAGCCAGATCGCGGCGCTGAACACCGACCAGGTGGCCGCCATTGAAACCGCCGACATTGGCGCACTGGGCACGGCGGCCATAGTGGCTCTGAGCACAGCGACCATTACCGCCATCACCACCGACCAGATCCAGGCGCTGAGCAGCACCCAGATTGCGGCCATTGAAACCCGGGACATTGCGGTTCTGAGCACCGACCAGTTCCTGGCCATGGGCACCACGCAGATCGGTGCCCTGTCCACCGCCCAGATGGGGGCACTGACCACCGGTGACGTAGTCGCATTGGGCACTGGCGTGAGCGCGCTCAGTACCCAGGCCATTGCGGCGCTGAACACGCTGGCGATTTCCGCGCTGACCACCGACCAGATAGCCGGACTGACCTCCGACCAGGTGGCCGCGCTCAAGACCAGCCAGGTGGCGGTATTGACGACGGATCAGGTGGCGGCCCTTGAGACCGACGATATTTCAGCCCTGAGCACCGCTGCCGTGGTGGCCCTGAGCACGGACGCGTTTGCTGCGCTGTCCACCGACCAGATTGCCGCACTTGGCACCCGACAGATTGCAGCCATGGAGACCCGCGATATTGCGGCGCTCAATACCGACCAGATCGTGTCCCTGAACACGGACCAGGTCTCTGCCCTCAAGTCGAGTCAGGTCAGCGCGTTGACCACAGACCAGATCATCGCCATGGAAACGGCAGACATCGCGGCCATCGCCACTTCATCGATTGCCGGCATCAGCACGAACCAGATTCAGGTGCTGTCCACCGATCAGGTGGCTGCGCTGACGGCATGCCAGATCAGTGAGCTGAGCGCGACGCAAAAGAATGCCATGTCCACGGAACAGTTCCAGTTGTTGCAATTTAGCAGCGGGACTCCGCTGGTGCTGGACCTCAATGGCAACGGCGTACTCTCCCAGAGCGTTGGCGCAGGCGTGCACTTTGACCTGTTTGCCACCGGCCAGCAGTCTGCCACCGGCTGGACCGATCCCGGAGACGGGTTCCTCGTGATGGACCGCAACCATGACGGCAGCATCAACAACGGCTCCGAGCTGTTTGGCGACGCGACCGTAATGACCAACGGGCAGAAGGCCCGCGACGGCTATGAAGCACTGGTTGAACTGGACACCAATTACGACGGCCTGATCTCCAACGAGGACATCAATTTCTCGAACCTGAAGATCTGGACCGACACCAACTCCAACGGTTTCAGCGACACCGGCGAACTGCACGCCCTGGCGGACCTGGGCATCTGGAACCTGGACCTGAACGCCACCCCCACACAGACCCGGGACAACGGCAACACCGTGGGCTTGGTCTCCAGCTACCAGACCCGGGACGGCAATACCCACACCATGGCCGACGTCTGGTTCGTGGCGGAGAAAGACAGGGCCAGCGCTACCGCCGCCATGTCACAACCCATTCTGGAGGTCGAGCCGACCCCGCTGCAAATGGGCGTGGCCAGCATGGTGGATGCCATGGCCGGCTTTGGTCAGAAACACACGTACCAGACGGAAACCGTGTTCGGTGGGGACGATGCATCGGCATCCGGCCCACTGCAATCCGC
>CAYVIN010000209.1:0-2028 GCA_964451375.1 uncultured Sulfuricella sp. | reverse complement strand
AGAAGGAATATATTGAACGGGGATACCCCTTTGATACTCAGCTTGCCGGCGCCATCGGGGCAGCCCTCTTCGGAAATGCCTTGCTGAAGATGGGAAAGGCGAAGAGCGCTAGAAAAGCGTAACATCCGATTTCGGATTGCGGAATTCGGAATGCGGATTTAATTTAAAAGGAAAAATATGATTGCTAATTATGGGTTTAAAGACGGGTCAGGCGACTGGTACGTCACTATCGACACCGATAAGTGTAACGGTTGCGGAAAGTGCATGGAGGTCTGCCCTGAAAAGATTCTTGAAGTCGGTCCGGATGAGTTTGACATCTTCCGTGAGGAACCCGTGGCATTTGTGAAACACGATGAGCGGAAAAAGGTGAGGTATAGTTGCGCTCCCTGCAAGCCAGGATTCGGAGAAAAACCAGCGCCCTGTGCCGGCACCTGTGAATTCGTGGCCATCTCCCACTCCGAGGGCTGGAGGGTGCTCTACGGACGGTAACAAAAAGGAGCCGACTTAGCTGGAACCTCACGATTTAAATACCCGCCCGAGGTATGAGGCTGGAGGTTGGAGGCAAAAGAGGTTTTTAGCCTCCAACCTCAAACATTTTTACGATGAGCAGCATTTTCTCCCTCTCCCCTGGGAGAGGGTAAGGGTGAGGGGGAATAAAATTTACTAAATGATGAGAGAGGAAGAATTAAAAATTCAAGGTTGGGAAAAAAGATTTACCATTGACGAGCCCCGTCTGTCCGAGATGGTGGAGCAATATAAAGAGCTCGGTTTTGAAGTCCTTCTTGAGCCTGCCGATCTCTCTTCCGAAGAATGCACCAGTTGTATCGCTGTAGTTCCCAAAGGCTACAATACCATCTACACCCGCCAAAAAAGTTAGAGCACTCAGTTATTCCTGTATTCATATCCATACAGATTTAACTTTACAAAAAATGCTAATCCAGGGTCTTCAGTTTCTCCCAGAAGGCTCTGGGAGAAACAATTTCCATATCCCCTATCCTTATTAACCCGAGAAGTTCTTTATCTCCGGTGATAAAAAGGTCTGCTTTTCCATTTAAGGCACATGATAAAATGGTTAGGTCATCTTTATCCTTAATTTCTATACCAGGAAGAGAAGAAGAAGTTGAAAAAACCGATTCCTTTTGCAGGACTTCGATTAATTCGTAGGTCAAATTTTCGGGCACGTCAAGCTTCTTACAAAGTGCTCTTTCCAACTCTTTGATCAGTGAATCTGAGATAACCAACTGGTGGTGAGTCAGGGTTTCTCTCAATACATCCGCACAGAGCCCTCTGGTCGCCACTGCGCTGACTAAAACATTAGTGTCAAGGAATATCCTCATGAGATCTGGGAGAAAATATCCTCATCGGTCAGTAAACCTCGGGCTTCAGCAAAAGGCATGATCCTCTTCCTTAATTCCTCAAATTGCTCAAGCCGTAACTGACGCCGCAAGGCTTCCCGGGCAATCTCGCTCCGATTTTTCCTTGACCTCTTGCTTGCTTTCGTCAACAGGTGATCGAGGTCTTTATCCAGCCGTATGGTTAATGTGGCGGTTTTCATGTAAAACAATGTAAGACATTCCTACAGGGATGTCAATATATTAACGGTCTCATAATAATGACAACATTGTTTTATAAAATCCCTCCTCACCTCCCTTTTCCAAAGGGAGGAAAAATCCCCCTCTTTGGCAAAGAGGGGCGAGGGGAGATTTTCTATTGTCTATGTCAATTCAATTTTGAGACCCTTTATAAATTTTTCTAACCCATCCAATCTATTTTACGTGTCATATTTTGTAGGACAAAGGTAGACCCTACAGGTTACAAAAGTCTCCTAAAATATAACAGGAAAGGTTTTGATCAGAGCGAGTTGGAGAGGGGGAATAAAAAAGTCCTTAAAAATCGGCCAAGTTTCTTTTTAAGTGGCCTAACAGAGCTGACTTTAACTCTTGATCAATTTCGACTTTGGTTTGCAATAAATATTGAAAGGCAGTCGGCGAGGGCAATGTAAAAGTGGTTATCTGTTGCCTCTTTGAT
>CAYVIN010000208.1:0-2126 GCA_964451375.1 uncultured Sulfuricella sp. | reverse complement strand
ACTGGCCGGAGGCGCCGGTGATCAGCGTTTGCCTGGCCTGTAAAGATCATGAATGTGTTGCCGCCTGTCCGACCGATGCGCTGGCGTGGGACCATTGGATCCGGCTGGACAAGGACCGCTGCGATGGCTGCGGACGATGTGCGGAGGCCTGTCCGGCAAACGGCATCCCTATGGATTCTCATACCCGTCTTCCGCTGATATGCGATACCTGCGAAGGCGAATTTCAATGCGTTCAATGGTGTCCCACCCAGGCGATAGAGAGGATGAAATGATGATCAAAACGCTGGAAGGTTATGCGGGGAAGGTGCTCGATGTGGACCTTGGGAAAGAGATTGTCCAAATATATCCGCTTGATCCGGCATTTGCGGGTAAATACATGGGCGGGAAAGGGTTTGGGGCTAAAATACTCTTCGATCAACTGCCGCCCCGATGTCCGCCCTTGTCCCCGGAAAACATACTGGTTTTTGCCGCCGGTCCGCTGACGGGGACCTTTGCTCCTGCAAGCGGACGTTTTGAGGTCTGTACCAAGAGCCCTGCAACCGGTTTGTGGCTTGATTCCAACTGCGGCGGTTTTTTCGGGCCGGAGCTTAAGTATGCCGGCTATGACATGATCATTGTCCGGGGTCGTGCCGCGGGGCCGGTCATGCTCGTGATCGATGATGGCAAAGTCAATCTGAAACCGGTCCCCGAGCTCTGGGGGTTGGACACCATCGTCACACATCGCCGGATAAAAGGCAATTTGGGGAAAGACTTCCGGGTTGCCTGTATCGGCCCCGCCGGAGAGAAAGGGGCTCTGATTGCCGGGATCATCTCCGAATACAGGGCGCTGGGCAGGGGGGGCGCCGGCGCCGTGATGGGATCGAAGAATCTGAAGGCTGTGGCCGTCAGGGGCACGGGAGGAATATCGATTCATGATTCCGAAAAATTTATGATCATGTGTCGAGAGGCTTTCAATGAGCTTGCAAACCATCCGGACACCGGTGGAGGCCGGCAGAAATACGGGACCAATGTGATTCTTTCCTGTATGGAGAATGCCGGCGTTCATCCGGTGAGGAATTTTCAGAAAGGCAAATTTGACGGAGTCCGGCAGATTAATGAAGAAACGCTTAGGGCTCTTTATGTCCAAAACAGGGCGTGTTTCGGATGTCCGATTTACTGCAGCAAGATTGCCGAGGTCCGGGAGGGGAACTATAAGGGGAGCTTTACCGAAGGGCTCGATTACGAAAATGTCTGGGCCTTCGGCGCTCAGTGCGAGAATACCGATCTCGGCGCCATCGTCGAGGCGGAGTATCTGTGTGATGTTTACGGCATAGACGGTGTTTCCACCGGAAACGTCATCGGTTTTTTGATGGAATGTGTTGAAAAGGGGGTTTTAACGGAAGCCGACATCGGTTTTCCGCTTCGCTTTGGCGATGCGGAGGGAATGATCCGGGCGATTCACCTCATCGGCAAGCGGGAAGGCCCCGGGGCTCTTTGGGGGGAAGGGGTGAAGCGGATTGCAGAGAAGGTGCAGGGCGCGGAGGCATTTGCCATGCACGTCAAGGGGCTTGAGCTGCCGGCGTATGATCCTCGCGGATCTACCGGGATGGCCCTGGCGTATGCAACGAGCGATCGGGGGGGGTGTCATCTTCGATCCTGGCCCATCGGAGAAGAGCTTTTGGCCGCAGAGCAAAGGATGGATCCCTTTTCCGATGAGTATAAAGCCGAATTTGTCAAAAACCAGCAGGATCTCTTTTGCATGATCAATTCCGTCGGTATATGCCTGTTTGCGACATTTGCCATGAATTTAAAACAGATTGTGCCGTTGCTGCATGCAGCGACCGGGATGGATGCCTTTGCCGATTCCAAGGCCATTCTTAAAATCGGCGAGAGAGTCAACGCTCTTGTGCGATGTTTTAATTTGCGGGAAGGTTTAACCAAGGAGCAGGATACATTGCCGAAGCGATTTTTTAGAGAACGCTTGAAGGAAGGACATTCCCGGGATCGGGTTGCGGATCTGGGCCAGTTGATGAAAGACTATTACTTTGTTCAGGGATGGGATTCGAATGGAATACCGACGGACAAAAAATTAAAAGAACTCGGCATTTATAATGGAGGTCAATGATGTTCAAGCCTGAGGGCGTCTA
>CAYVIN010000207.1:0-2128 GCA_964451375.1 uncultured Sulfuricella sp. | reverse complement strand
AAGAACAGGCGCAGAACCTCTCCACCTCGGTCAGCGTCTTCAAACTCGACACCAACACCCTGGCGCTGGCGCGCCCCGCCGCGAGAAACACGGCGGTCGCCCATGCCAAACCTGCCGCGCGTCTTGCTGCTGCGCCCAAGCCCAAGGCTAAACAGGCCAAGGCTGCCGCAGTAGACGATGCCGATTGGCAGGAGTTTTAGAGCCCAGTTTGTACGAAACCCTTCTCCATCCGGCTCAGGAGAAGGGTTGGCTTCCGGTGACGGAACGCCTTTTATTATTTTGGAAACTCGGAGGTAAAAAATGGCAACCGGAAACATGAAAGTGGGTACCCGGCTCGGGCTGGGATTCGGTGCGGTGATTCTGTTGCTGATTATCGTCGCGGTAATCAGCATTAAGGATATGGGCGAACTCAACGACGGCACGGCAGACATCGTCCACGACAAATTTCCTAAAACCGTCTATGCCAATCAGATGATCGATAGTATCAACGTGATCGCCCGCGCCACCCGCAACGCGCTGATCAACGCCGCAGACAAGGCGACGATGCAAAAGGAACTGGATCGGATTCCCGACGCTCGCAAGAACATCCTCGACAACCTCGACAAACTCGACAAGATGGTACGTAGCGATGAAGGCAAAGCGTTGTTGAAAAACATTCGTGATGCCCGTACCAAATACGTCGATACGCAGGACAAATTCATAGCCCTACTTAAGGAGGGCCGTCACGACGACGCAAAAAACTTCCTTAGCGGCGAAATGCGCCAGACACAGAACGCCTACATCGACGCCATCAAGAAACTGGCCGAGTACCAGACCCAGATGATGGAACAATCCGGGAAAAAAGCCGCAGAACAGGTGCAAAGCGCAAAATCCGTGATTGTTGTCCTGGCGCTGATTGCTTTGGCGCTGGGCGCCATCATCGCTTTCCTGATCAGCCGGGGCTTGTCCAAACAACTGGGGGGAGAACCTGACTATGCAGCCGAAGTCGCCGGCCAAATCGCCGACGGCAACCTGAACATCAGCGTGAACACCAAGCCGGGGGACACCACCAGCCTGATGGCGTCAATGAAAACCATGCACGAAAAACTCAAGGCGCAGATCGAAAAAGACCGGAAGATCAACGCCGAAACCACCCGCATCAAAATGGCGCTGGACAACGCCACCACCTGCGCGATGATCGCCGACAACGACGGCAACATCATCTACGCCAACCGGTCAGTGCTCAGCATGTTCCGTGCTGCGGAAAGCGACATCCGCAAACAACTGCCCAACTTCTCCACCGACAAGGTGGTGGGCGGACATTTCGACGCTTTCCACAAAAACCCTGTCCACCAGCGCCAGATGCTTGCAGCGCTGACCGCCACCCACCGCGCCACCATTAACGTTGGGGTGCGTATCTTCAGACTCACCGCCAATCCGGTTTTTAACGAACAGGGCGAACGTCTCGGCACGGCGGTGGAGTGGTTAGACTCTACCCAGGAAGCTGCGGTGGAAAAAGAAGTACAGGGCTTGGTGGCCGGTGCGGTTGCCGGCGATTTCAGCAAGCGTCTCGAACTTTCCGACAAGGAAGGCTTCATGCGGTTGCTCAGCGAAGGGATCAACAAACTCGCGGAAGTCACCGAAACCGGCCTGAATGACGTATTGCGCGTCGCCAACGCGCTGGCGGTGGGCGACCTGACCCAAACCATCACCAAGGATTATCAGGGCCTGTTCGGCCAAACCAAGGACGGCGTCAACGCCACCGTCACCAACCTCAAAACCCTGGTCGAGGAAATCAAGGTTGCCGTGGATTCCATCGGCACCGCCTCGAAAGAAATCGCGATGGGCAACTCGGATTTGAGCCAGCGCACCGAGGAACAAGCCTCCAGCCTCGAAGAAACCGCCTCCAGCATGGAAGAGTTGACCAGCACGGTGAAGCAGAATGCCGAGAACGCCAAGCAGGCTAACCAGCTTGCCATCGGTGCTTCCGACGTGGCCGGCAGGGGTGGCGCAGTGGTCAACCAGGTGGTCGGCACGATGAGCTCGATCAACGAATCCTCGCGCAAGATTGTGGACATCATTTCCGTAATCGATGGCATTGCTTTCCAGACCAACATTCTCGCCTTGAACGCTGCGGTGGAAGCCGCCC
>CAYVIN010000206.1:0-2280 GCA_964451375.1 uncultured Sulfuricella sp. | reverse complement strand
GCATGATTGTTGACTTGGGCGATTTCGACAAGAGCGTGGCCGTCAATTCCACCGGCAACAGCGGCCATCCTGGCAGCCCCAACTATGACAACCAGATTCTGTCCTGGGTCAGGGTTCAGTATCTCCCAATGCTCTGGAGCAGGTCGCAGGTGGAAGCGGGCGCGAAACACAAGCTCTTCCTGAACCCGTAAAAGACAGCCGGGGCAGCGACCGTCAAAAAGGTAATTCTGATCAACTCAACCAATGGAGCGATATTGTTGAGGACATAAAAATGGAAAACAAAGATGCGTATGACTTGAAATCTGTAAAACTGCCTTATCTGGCGGGCGGGCTGTTGAGATTCTTTGCATCGCTGGTCGAAGGTCCACTGCGCGTATTGCTCACGCCGAGCCTGTTTGAAAGCGCGGGCGTGAACTGGCTGCGCAAACAACATTTCACCGAAAACCCCACGCATCATCCAATCCATTTCACGGGTGAATTGCAAAAGGAGGCATCCGCAGTTCCCGGGAACGAATGGCCGCGCAAAGCCTCCAGCATAAAAGGCTTTCAATTTGCCAGCATATTTGATTTTGTAAACGCCTATCGCAATGGAAGCTCCACGCCAGAGGAAGTTGCCAAAAAAGTCTTGGATTCAATAGAGGCAAGCGATGCGGGCGATAAGCCCTTGAAGGCATTTATCGCCGTCAATCGTGATGATGTAATGAGACAGGCGCGTGAGTCAACGGAGAGAATCAGGGCAGGTAAGCCGCTCGGTATTTTTGATGGCGTGCCTGTGGCGATCAAAGATGAAATAGATATGACGCCGTATCCAACCACCGTCGGCACGGCGTTTCTGGGGAAGACGCCTGCCAAAGAAGATGCAACCGTCGTTGCGCGGCTGCGGAGCGCGGGCGCGCTGCTGATCGGCAAAACCAACATGCACGAGATCGGCATCAACGTTACGGGCTTGAATCCGCATCACGGCACGACCCGCAACCCGTACAACGCAAACCATTTCACGGGCGGCAGTTCGAGCGGTTCTGCCACAGCGGTTGCGGCGGGACTTGTGCCCGTGGCCATCGGCGCGGACGGCGGCGGCTCGATCCGAATTCCCGCTTCGTTTTGCGGACTTGTGGGATTGAAAGCCACATTTGGACGCATCAGCGAACATGGCGCCTATCCCCTGGATTGGAGCATCGCTCACATCGGATTGTTGGCTTGCTCCGCCGCCGATACAGCATTGACTTACGCTGTAATCGCAGGTCCCGACCCGAGGGACCCAACGTCATTGCACCAACCATTGCCGGCCTTGAAAGGCTGGGAAGATCTAAACCTCAAAGGACTCAAACTCGGCGTGTACTGGGATTGGTTCCGCCATGCTGACGCGGAAGTTGTCGCCACGTGTGAAGCCATGCTCAGGGAATATGAAAAAATGGGCTGCGAGATCGTAGAGATCATCATCCCCAATCTTGAGGCAAACCGCATCGCGCACAGCGTCACCATTGCCAGCGAAATGGCGCAAGCCATGCATGCCACATACGATGAACATCACAGGGAACACGGACGGGATGTGCGCGTCACTCTTGCATTGGCGCGTCAATTCACCGCAATGGATTACGTCACGGCACAACGCATCCGCACGCGGATGATCCAGCATTTCAAAAACGCCTTCCGGCAAGTGGACGTCATCCTCACACCCACCGCAGGCAGTGCCGCGCCGGAGATCAGGAAAGGCGCACTGCCCGACGGTGAATCCGATTTGACGACCACCATCAAAATCATGCGATTCACCACCGTCGCGAATATGACGGGTCTGCCCGCGATCTCTTTTCCGGTCGGTTATACACAAAAGGGACTGCCCATAGGCTTGCAGGTCATCGGCCGGGCGTGGGATGAGGCAACCCTTTTGCGCATGGCGCTTGCCGCAGAGCAGGTGGTGGAACGCAAGGCGCCGCAGGTGTATTATCAAATTTTGCAGTAATCTACAATGTATGCTCCGAACTACCTCGATGTGCCGGACGGTGAGGGTGGCGATCAAGGAATTAAAGTGTTCCTCCTTTGTCCTCAAGCCGTTCGGTCGGAAATGACACGACAAGGAGGCGGTGTGGCGGCAGTGGACGGACTGATGGAGCCGGAACAGGTGGCCGATGCGGTGATCGAAAGCTTCAATCGGGATGAGTTTCTAATTCTACCCCATCCCGAAGTCAAAACATACATGCAAAGAAAAATCGCTGATTATGACCGCTGGCTTCAAGGTATGCGGAAGCTGCAGGCGCGCTTTTTCGAGGGGGCGCCGCTCAA
>CAYVIN010000205.1:0-2365 GCA_964451375.1 uncultured Sulfuricella sp. | reverse complement strand
CGATATCCTGCCTTGTGGCTTTATCCATATTTCCCTAGGCAATATTTTTGAAGAAAACCTGGCTGGTATATTAAAACGTGGTATGAGTATTAAGCATTTCAAGGAATACAATCCTCTATGCCTTTCGGGAGAAGACAAGCATTTTATCAATAAGTATATGACCAAATTCTATGGCAAACCATTGCCGATTCACTGGTCTGAGGCATTTGACGAGGATGATTTTGTCAAATGATCAAGTACACCAAACTGAAATCGACAAACCGCCAGAACCTCAAGGAGGCGCTGCCGTTGCGCAAACCGTTTGCGGTACTGATTGAGCAATCCAGCTTGTGCAATTTCAAATGCATCCAGTGTTTTCAGAGCATAAGGGAAGACAATCACTCTACTCGCAACCGTATGAACATGCCGCCGGCGCGTTTTCGAAAGGTTATTGAACAATTGCAAGCCTGGGGTGGCCCCAAACTCAAAGTCCTGAATCTTAGCCTGTATGGCGAGCCGCTGATCAATACGGATTTTTGCCAAATGCTGAGAATTGCCCGGGAAGCGGATATCGCCGAACGGATTGAAACCACCACTAATGCCTCTTTGTTGACCCGCGATATTGCGGAAAAGCTGGTGAAATACCAATTGGATTATGCGAGAGTTTCCATATACGCATCCGATCAGGATAAACATAGGGCCGTTAACGGGTCAGGAATGGACATCCGTAAAATCCATGGAAACTTGCGAGTTTTACAAGAAGTCAAAAAATAAAACAGGTCGGAGAGACCATTTGTGAGCCTAAAAATGTTGGATGCATACGGTTGTAAAACGACCAGTTTAGCAAGATGTATCAAGACGTTTCCGACGAAATATATATCGACAAGCCTCATAGCTGGATCAAGGGGGATAATGTCGATTTCATAAAGAATTACTATCAGGACGGCGTTAGTGAAGCTATACGGGATTTGAAGCAACACAGCACCCGGCGCATCGCCTGTCCCATGGCGTTTACTACCATGGCTGTCCGCAGGAACGGTGATATCGCCCCGTGTTGCGTGGATTTTATCGGCGGAACCAATCTGGACAATATCGAGGAACATAGCATGCGGGAAATCTGGCATTCGGACCGCTGGTTCAAGTTCCAGAAAATGCAGTTGCAAAACCGTAAACATGAAAACTATTCATGCGCCCGGTGCGATATCTATCTGAGTGACCATTACACCAGGGACAATATCGACGGGTTTCCGGTAGACAAATTGCATAATACGGAAAGGGATGGCGCTGTTGCTGATTGACAAAATCAATATTGTTCCGCATGTCGACGAAAAAGCCTTTGCCGCGATCCGCAGTTCCGGCAATCCGGCGGTTCTCTTCGGCGCCGGGGACATGGCGCGTTATGTTGCGGCATATTTGAGGGAGCGCGGAATCGAGCCAGTGTATGTATGCGACAACAATCCCGCTCGGCAGGGAATGTTTCATGCCGGTATTCCAATTGGTAGCTATGAACTGTTTAAAGACAAAATGGCCGTGGCTGGCATGAAATATCACATCGTAGTTGCCGTTGGAGCGGAACATCGAGATGGCATATATACCCAACTGGCGACAGCCGGGGAAAAAAATCCCATTTGGTGTTTGCGCGGCTACGAACTGTGCGGACCCAAAATTGATTTCTCATACTTTCGCGATCATCTTTCCATGTTTGAAGCGGCCTATACTGCCCTCTCCGACAACTTCTCGCAGAAAGTATTTATTAATGTCCTTAACGCCAAACTGACGGGAGATTTTTCTTTTTACGAGGAAATAAGGAGAGAGAATTTATATTTCGATAAAGACCTGATTGTGCTTGGCGAACACGAAGTTTTTCTGGATGTCGGCGCATACAAAGGAGATGCGATTGTGGAATTTGCCAGGTGCACCAATTGGAAATATGACGGCATAATTGCTTTTGAGCCTGATAGAAAAACATTTGGCATATTAAAAAATACGGCAACGCAAAATCACATTGTCGATTTGGAAATTCATAATTGCGGGGCATGGGATAAAGCTGCAACGCTATATTTTGATGGAGGGCGTGAAGGCAGCTCCAGAATTTATGAACTTGCCGATGCGACCTTTTCGGCGGCTTATAGTGAGGTTAATACCATGGACTCTATTTTGCATGGCCGCCGCGTAACGTACATTGCAATGGATGTCGAAGGAGCGGAACATAACTCAATACTTGGCGCAGAGCAGACAATTAAAAAATGGAAGCCAAAAATGGCGGTGTGTGCCTACCATAAGCGCGAAGACTTATTTGACCTTTTGCTGTTGCTTAAGTCTTTTGTCCCGCAATACAAATTTTACATGCGGCATTATACTGATAACCAGACGGAAACAGTTTTGT
>CAYVIN010000204.1:0-2412 GCA_964451375.1 uncultured Sulfuricella sp. | reverse complement strand
TCGATGAGCACCCCCATGAACCGCTCGATGGCGCCCAGGATCACCCTGTGGAGCATCACCGGACGGTGCTTCTCTCCGTCCTCTCCGATGTAAGTCAGGTCAAAACGCTCCGGCAGGGTAAAATCGCACTGGATCGTCGCACACTGCCACTTCCGCTTCAGGGTATCCTTCAGCTTGAAGTCGATCTTCGGTCCGTAAAAGGCGCCGTCGCCTGCGTTGACTTCATAAGTCATGCCGCTGTCCTTGAGCGCTCCTTCCAGGGCGGTGGTGGCCAGTTCCCAGTCCGCATCGGAACCGATGGAATTCTCCGGACGGGTGGAGAGCTCCACATCATAGGTAAATCCGAAGATCCCCATCGCATAACCGACGAAATCGGCTATCGCCCGGATCTCGCTGTTGAGCTGCTCCGGCGTGCAGAGGATATGGGCATCATCCTGCGTAAACTGGCGCACCCGCAACAAGCCGTGCAGCACCCCCGCCTTTTCATGGCGGTGCACTGTTCCCAGTTCAAAATAACGCAGCGGCAGATCGCGATAGGAGCGGAGCCTCGATTTGTAAATCAGCATATGGGAGAGGCAGTTCATCGGCTTGATCCCGTAAGTCTGCTCATCCACCTCGGTGAAGTACATATTTTCCCGGTAATGATCGAAGTGACCCGACCGCTTCCATAGATCGACCTTGAGGATCTGGGGGCCGATGACCAGGTCATAACCCCTCTTGAGGTGTTCCTTTTTCTCCCAGTCTTCGATGATCGTCCGCAGCAGCGCCCCCTTGGGGTGGAAGATGACGAGCCCGGGGCCCGCTTCGTCGCTGAGCTGGAAAAGATCCAGCTCCCTGCCGAGACGGCGGTGGTCCCGTTTTTTCGCCTCCTCCAGGAGCTGCAGGTATTCATCGAGCGCTTCTTGCGTTGCAAAGCCGGTCCCGTAAATGCGCTGAAGCATCTTGTTGCGCTCGTCGCCCCGCCAGTAGGCGCCTGCCACGTTGAGGAGTTTGAAGGCCCTAATCATCCCCGTCGACGGGCAATGGGGCCCGCGACAGAGGTCGACATAGCCATCCTGGGTGTAAAGGCTGACTGTCTTTATCTCTTCCGGCAGATCGTTGAGCAGTTCGACTTTGTAGTTTTCCCCCTTGCCCTGGAAGATCGCAACGGCCTCTTGACGACTCACCTGACGGTGTTCAAAAGGATAATCCGCCTCGGCGATCTCCCGCATCCGGGATTCGATCCCGTCGAGATCCTGCAGCGTGAAACTTTTTGCATATTCAAAATCGTAATAGAAACCGTCTTCGATGGAAGGGCCTATGCTCACCTGAACGCCGGGAAAGGAGTCCTTCACCGCCTGGGCCATCACATGGGCCATGCTGTGGCGGAGGATCGAAAGCCCCTCCGGCGACGCTGCATGAATCGGCTCGATGGTTGCGTCGGCTGCAAGGGGGTGGCCGAGATCGACCGGCGTCCCGTTTACCTTAGCCGCCACCGTCGACGCCAGCTTCGCCGCATTCCAGCCGGCAAGGGCCTCTTTCACCGTCAGCCCGGACGCGTACAACGCTCGATGTCCGTCCGGTAGGGTTATGTTGACCTGCTCCGCCATTTCCCGATTCCTATGAACAAAGGGCATCAGCACTAAGTGATGATGCCCTCATCAATACTTGCCTCCCGTTATGAAACCACAACACACTGCCCCTTGCCTTTTGCCGACAGGGCAGCATTATTTGAACAATGGTAGGCACGCAGGGATTTGAACCCTGGACATCCACCGCGTCAGGATGGCGCTCTCCCACTGAGCTACGTGCCTACAGAAAATCCTCGCCTCGGAAACGGTGTGTTTTCTAACAAGAAAAACTAGTGATGTCAAGGCAAATATCACTTTTTTGTGTCCTGATTGAAGAGTTTCTGGCCCCTTATCATGTAATTCAGGCCGGATATGATGGTAAAAAAAGCGGTTGTCCCATAAAGGGCCATCAGCCAGGTCTCATGGATATAGCCTGGGAAAGACCGGTCGGAAAGCACCGCCAGGATCGTGGTCAGCTGTATGGCCGTCGTCATCTTGCTGACAGCCGTCGGACGAATTTTTACCGGGATCGACATCATAGAGAGCACCAGGATGCCCAGGAGAATGATGATGTCCCGGCTGATGACGATCACCGTGAGCCATCCCGGAATAACGTGCAGGACCGAAAGTGTCACAAATGAGCTGGCCAGAAGCGCCTTATCGGCGATCGGATCCAGATAGGCTCCGAGCGCGGTTTGCTGGCCGAGCGTTCTGGCCAGAAATCCATCGAAGGCATCCGTAAGGGCTGCCGTGATAAACGCAATGGTCGCGTTGAGGAATTGACCCTGAATAAGAAAGATGACAATGACCGGAACCAGAATGATTCGCAGCAGCGTCAGAAAATTCGGTATGTTCATGCTTC
>CAYVIN010000203.1:0-2450 GCA_964451375.1 uncultured Sulfuricella sp. | reverse complement strand
GTCATCCGGGCGGCGTATTCGCTGGCGGAATTTTCCAGGAAGCCATGGTAAACCAGCACGTTGATATACTTGGGCAGCAGATACTCCAGGAACTGCTCCATGGGCGGCTCGAAGAGATACTCGGTGCTGCCCCCGGCTTCCGCCTCGGCCTCGGCCGGCTTGATGGGCAGCAACTGCACCATTTTGGGGCGCTGGATCGCCATATTGATAAAGCTGGCATGGATCAGGTGAACCTCTTGCACCCCTCCGGTCAGAAAGGCGCTCATGACCTCCCGGGCCACCGTCACCGCATTGGAAAAGTCGAACTTATTCCACACATCCACGTATTGGGCCAACATCTCCCGTTTGCGCCGCCGGAAGAAATCCCGGCCTTTGCGGCCCACGCAGATGAGCGAAATTTCGATACCCGCGGCCTCTTTTTCCCGGATGAACTTCACCGCGGTGTTAATCAGGTTGACGTTGAAGCTGCCGCACAGACCCCGGTCAGCGGTCATCAACACCAGTCCGACCCGTTGCACCGGCTCGGCCTGCTGAAAGAAGGGGTGGATTTCGGGTTCTACCCGGCCGGCCATATTACCCAGCATCTTGACGAAGGCCCCGGCATAAGGCCGGAAGCCTTCCATGCGCTGCTGGGCGCCCCGCAGTTTCGCTGCCGAGACCATGTTCATGGCCTTGGTGATCTGCTGGGTCTTCTTGACCGCCCCGATTTTGCGTCTGATATCTTGTAGGGTCGCCATGCTTATACCCCGCTCTTAAGACGCGCTGACGACAGGCTGGAATACGGAATCAAACTCAGCCAAAATGACTTTCATCTTGGCATCGATTTCCGAAGTGAACTCTTTCTGCTCCTTGATGGCGGCCAACAAGTCAGCGTATTTCGACTCCATGAAGCTGTAGAGCTGCTGTTCATAAGACGCCAGCACATCGATGGGATACTTGTCCAGGAAGCCCCGGGTGCCGGCAAAGATGATGGACACCATCTTCTCCATGGGCAGCGGCTGATACTGGGGCTGCTTCAGGACTTCCACCAGCCGGGCGCCCCGGTTGAGCTGCTGCTGGGTGGCCTTGTCCAACTCGGAGCCGAACTGGGCGAAGGCCGCCAGTTCCCGGTACTGGGCCATTTCCAGACGCAGCATGCCGGCCACCTGCTTCATGGCCTTCACCTGGGCGGCGCCGCCGACCCGGGAGACGGACAGACCGACGTTGATGGCGGGCCGGATCCCGGAGAAGAACAGGTTCGGTTCCAGGTACACCTGGCCGTCGGTGATGGAAATAACGTTGGTGGGAATGAAGGCCGATACGTCACCCTGCTGGGTTTCAATGATGGGCAGGGCGGTGAGAGAGCCGCCTCCCAGGGTGTCGTTCAGCTTGGCGGCCCGCTCCAGCAACCGGGAGTGGTTGTAGAAGATGTCACCGGGATACGCTTCACGTCCCGGCGGCCGGCGCAGCAGCAAGGACATCTGCCGGTAGGCCTGGGCCTGCTTGGTCAGGTCATCATAGATGATCAGAGCGTGGCGGCCTTTGTCCCGGTAATACTCGCCCATGGCGCAGCCGGCAAACGCCGCGACGTACTGCAAGGGGGCGGGCTCGGAGGCCGAGGCGTTGACCACGATGGTGTGCTTCATGGCGCCGTGGCGCTCCAGGGCGTCCACCACCTGGGCCACGGTGGATTTCTTCTGACCTATGGCCACGTAAATACAGATGACATCGGAATCCATCTGGTTGATGATGGCATCGATGCAGAGGGCGGTTTTGCCGATCTGACGGTCGCCGATGATCAGTTCCCGCTGGCCGCGGCCAACGGGGGTCATGGCGTCGATGGCCTTGTAGCCCGTGTACATGGGCTCATTCACCGGCTGGCGTTCGATGACGCCCGGGGCCTTGACCTCGATGCGCCGGAACTCCTTGGTGTCGATGGGGCCCTTGCCGTCAATGGGGTTGCCCACGGGATCCATGACCCGGCCGAGGACCGCGTCGCCGACGGGCACCTGGGCGATGCGGCCGGTGCGTTTGACGATGTCGCCCTCTTTGATGTGCGTGTCTTCACCCAGGATGGCGACACCGACGTTGTCCTCTTCCAGGTTCAGGGCGAGACCAAAGATGCCCCCGGGGAATTCCAGGAGTTCCATGGCCATGCATTTCTCCACGCCATAGACCCGGGCGATGCCGTCACCCACGGACAGCACGGTGCCGGTTTCGGCCACCTCCACCTTCTTCTCGTAATCCCGGATCTGAGAGCGAATAATTTGGCTGATTTCTTCTGCTCTGATTTCCATTTATAAGACCTCGCCTTTTATTAAGGATTCTTTTAAGGAATTAATCTGGGTGCGCACGCTGCCGTCCAGCACCAGATCCCCCACCTTGGCGACCAAGCCCCCGATGATGGCAGGATCTTCCTCCACCTCCATGACCACGGTGCTGCCGGTCAACTTCTCCAGGGTCTGACGGAG
>CAYVIN010000202.1:0-2487 GCA_964451375.1 uncultured Sulfuricella sp. | reverse complement strand
TAGAACCCCATGTTGCTGGAGCGAACGGAGGCAACCTGTGTTCCGTCTGCGGTACCTAACTGCACTTCGATATCCTCGATGGAGCGGACTCTTCCCTGGGAATCAATGATCTTTGGTGGCCAGCCACCGTGCTCCCTCAACCAGATTTGCCCGCCATCGGGTCGCACCAGCCGAATGCCGACATGGTGGCTCTCAGGACGAGGGTAAATCCGCACATTGTCGAACCACGCTTGGCTGGTGGTCTCCTCGACACCCGCTCTTCCCTGACTGCCGTGCAGCTTCACCTCGGTGTGGATCGTCCGCAGCGGCAACTCGACGGGATCGCAAATGCGTTGCCACCCTTCCGCCGTCTTTACGCTGAGTTCTGTCAGATTGGTATCACCGTTCAGAGTGAGGCGGCACAAGAAGTTCTTCTCGGGCGGATGCGGAAGTTCCAGAGACTGATCCTGATGGCGGTCCAGTCCGAGCGGCAGAGCGGCCATCGATGAGAAGCGAACCTTGTCACCGAGGTCCACCAAGTCGATCTCGACCCAATGGTCCGGGCTCCGTACGCCATCGCCGCCACACAGGTGCAGGGCCAGTCGATGCGGCGACGAGCCCTGCGACCGAATGTCCATCTCACCGACCAGGACCACGTCCTTGTACTTGGCCGTTGTGAGCCCCCACAGTCCATTGTGTCCAAGCGGCCCGTGTGCCGTGAGGTTCAACCGCCCGGTCTCTTGCACCACGGTGGTGCGATCTGCATTCTCTTGCCACACTCGCCACTTGGCCCGGTCCAAGTCTTTAGCGTCGAAGTCTTCAGCCAGGATCGCACCACGCTCGATCAAGCGAACGGAGGTAGCGGTGGTGATCGGAGGCACTTCAGTCGGTTGCGGCTCGCTGTCGGTCGGGAGCAGGGATCGGAGAACGGCGATAATGGTGAGTAGGATGTCCACAGTTTTTCTTTCCGCCTCTCATTCAGCGGCGAGCTTCATCTTGTTCGTGATGGCGTGGTCGAAGTCGCCAATGAAGGTCCACCAGTTGGTTAGTGGTTTGTCGTTGTAGCGGAGGTCACTCTCGGCACCAGGAATGTTCTGCATCCAGTAGATGAACCATTTGAGGCTGTCTCCACCCCACCTGTCGCAGTTCATTCGCTGCTTCTTGCCCGTCCCATCGGGTTGCCAGTCCTCGATGTCGGACTCCACGTATCGCTTGTTCGCCCAGTCGTAGTCCTGCTCGGCATTGGGCGGGTAATGCGACCAGCCGCAACCAGGGCGAACGATCTTGTGGCTGCTGTCGCTGCCGACGAACTTGCCCCAGAACAAGAGATTGTTCCATTGGTCGGGCGGCGTTTGGTCACGACCGTCCACCCAGTTCAAAACCGCCTCGGTCTGGTGCATGTGGTCCTCCACAGCCTCCGATGCTCCCCGCTGGTAATTGTAATGGTAGACCGTGTAGGTCTTCTTCAGCACCGGCAGATCGTTGGGATCTCGGCTACTGTTGCTGATGTCACCGAACGGACCAGCCATGTTGGATTCCCACAGCCCGACGACCCCACCATGATATCCCCAGATCCACACTTCCTTGACGCCCTTCTGTTCGACCCACTGCTGAATGCCGATCCGTTCCATGATTTTGTTGTAGTCGGTCATCGGAGCACCTTCGCCCGAGTGAGCGACCGTGGGGAGTGGCTCCAGAAATTCGAAGGTCTTCACAACCCGGTAGGCGAGACTGGGCTTGGCTCGCTCGTCTTTGTAGCCGTGATACCGTGAGCCTCCTTGCAGAGCAGCGAGGACTTCCTGCGTAAGTTGCTCAGTCTTCTTCCGAGTCTCTTCCAGTGGAGCACCCCAGTCCCCAGTGGCCTTCTGGTCGATCAGGTCTCCCTGGATGGGAAAATACTTGACCACCACGACCGGGATCTCCAGTGGGAGTTTCGGTGCTTCACGCTCGGCCGCTGACACTGCCATGTTGAGCAGCGACAGCCCGACCACTGAAACAGCGAGTATTTGGACGGTGCGAGTCACACGATGGATCACGGGCAGTCTCCAGCAAGTCAAGGAACTTCTCTCTGCGACATGCCACTCTTGTAGCAACCTCACGACCACGCTGCAATCACAGTGGATCGTTCGGTTAGGTTCAGCACGTCCTTTCGTACAGCAATGATGCTCGACTGTCGGCTGCCTTGCCTGCATGACTATCTGCAATAGTGGCAACGACGACTACGATGACAGGAAGCGGCTGGTCAGCGAATGGACGACAGCGAATGATGTGAGATGTGGAAGTCTCTCAAGGACCGACAAGTATGCTGGTGAGACGAACGAGATTATGCGGTGGTCAGGTCGCCTTCCGTCTCCCCGCCGTGTTCCGATACCTCTCAGGGCTTCCGGTTCTTGGGCAATCTCAGGTGGAACGTGGTTCCCTCTTCTTGATTGCTGACGAAATCAATCGTCCCACCCAAGTATCGTTCCCCGAACAGCTTCATGCTGTAGGTGCCAATTCCTCGACCTG
>CAYVIN010000201.1:0-2510 GCA_964451375.1 uncultured Sulfuricella sp. | reverse complement strand
GGGTTAGGGCGGGCGCGTCCCCCGGGCTTTTCCCCGCTAGGGTTGGGCGGGGGCCGGGGGCGGGTGTTGGCCTTGGCGGTATGTCTGCGGACATGGGGCCAAATATTGGACTTGTATTTTTGCGTGCTGAGGTGTAGACTTATTCAGTCGGCACAAAAAAATCAATTTTGTGTATCCAGACTATCGCCCTATGTGGGCCCCAAAAAATGGGAGTGCCAAAAAATGAGTAGCCGAGTTCTTGTGACCGTGACACCAGAGACGAGCAAATTAGCCGGAGTTGTTGCCAGGAGTTTTCGTGTGCGACGGGGAACGCTTAACACTATGGCGTTTTCTATGGGCGTCCAGGTGCTTGCTAACATGCATAAGGGTTTCACGGTTGAAGCCATGGCTGAAGTTCAACGGGACTTTCTCGCGGATGTCGCTGCAGAAGATCGGGCGGCGAAGTTGAAGAAATCCGTGAAGGCCAAAGTCCAGGTGAAGCGGGCCGCCAAGAAGTAAGCCGTTAAAAACAAACTTCCCCTCTGCTTGGCGGCGGGCGGGGAAGTCGGTTCGGGTATCGCGGGCGATTGTCAGCCAGGGCGTTTTGCGTCTGGGCGGGGCGTTCGCTCTCGACATTTGCATTATAGGGGATGGCATGGAAGTTTGCAAGGTTCGGGGATGGCGCGGCATCCAGCTGCGGGAGTGGGAGCCCCTGGTTTTGCGCCTGGGCGGGTGCCGGAGGCCCGCCCAGGCGCATCCAGGGCGTGGGGTTGCTCTTCTAGGTAGTACTTGCGAAATTTGCCCTCAATCTCTTGACAATGACGCTCAATAACGACGTGGTTGACAATAAACGCGCTCTTTTGAAGTGGGCGCTGCAATCAGCCAGCCGGGAGCTACTTCCGGACTGGCGGGTAGCCGATTGTTTGCGAAAGCTGGTGCCGGGGCGGCGTGCGGTGGAGATTTGGCACAGTCTTCGATGGCAGCGGGCGCACTATAAGGCGTTGCATGTGTGTTCGTCTGTTTGGGTCTGTCCGGTTTGTGCTTCGAAGATCTCGGAGCGTCGGCGGGCTGACCTTGCAGCGGGTATAGAAGCCCATGGTGAGCTTCGGGCGGTCTTGGTGACGTTCACGGTTCAACATTCGCGGGAAGACACGCTAGGGGTCTTGTTGGGCGATTTGCTGGCCTCCTATCGGGATCTGAAGCGACATCGGCCCTGGGTGTCGTTTGCGCTGCTTACTGGCTTGGTGGGTTCGGTTCGGTCGCTGGAGTTTACCTATGGGGTGCATGGTTGGCATCCTCACTTGCACTCGCTGTATTTTTTTGATCGCCGGTCGTCGTTTGATCCGGGCGCGGTGACGGAGTTTTTCAAGTCGTCTTGGTTGGGGGCTCTCGAGAAAAACGGGCTGGCGGCGTCGTATACGTTCGGGGTTGATGTGCGGGCGGCGGATGCGGACGTTGCCGGATATGTGGCCAAGTTCGGGCGGGAGCCGGTGCGGCCGTCCTGGAGCCTGGAAGCGGAGCTGACTAAATCAGGGGTGAAGGTGTCGCGGGGTGAAGGCGGCCGCTCGCCGTTGCAGCTCCTGGCCGATCACCTGGGCGGTGATAAGGCTGCTGGGCATTTGTGGGTTGAGTATGCAGCAGCTACCAAAGGCAAACATCAGTTGCAATGGACGCGGGGGCTTCGGGCTTTGTTGGGTCTGGGTGTTGAACAAACGGATGAGCAGATCGCCGCGGCGGTGGAGGATGATGCGGTGTTGTTGGCTGCCCTCGGGCCGGAAGTGTGGCGGGTTGTTCTGGCGAATGATGCGCGGGGGGAATTGCTGCAGGTGGCGCGGTCGGGGGACGTGTCGGCGGTGAATGCGTTTTTGGTGTCCTTGGGGGCGGTGCTAGATGGGGCTGAAGTTTCGGCGGTTTCGGCTGGCGTGGGAAGTGCCGGCGTCTGACGGGTCTATGGGCTTGCGGTCGGCGGTTATTGAGACTGTCTTTGCTGATGGTGACCAGGTGGCGGCGTGGGCTTTGCGTTGGTTGAAGTCGGTCAGTCGGCGCCGGGCGCGATTGCTGTCTGTAGACGAGTTGCCGTCCGAAGAATTGCAGGGCGAGGGAGTTTCTAGTAGCATGTGTGCAACTAGTAGCATGCGTGCAACAAGTTGAAAAACTGTCGCTCTAGGAGCTGCCCGTAGGGCTGCTTCTAGGGTGCTAGGATGGCCCGGGGTCATTGCGTATCCTGGCCGTCAAGGTGGAGACAGAGGGATAAACGCCAAACAAAAAAGCCGGGGGGGTTCCTTTCCCCCCCGGTCTTTTTTGAATGAGCCTTTATGCTCGGTACTACCTTGACGAGTCAGGATCGCCCCTATACTGACCCGTGCCAAACGGGATAGCCGGGCACTTGCTTTTCCGGCTATTCCGTTTGGACGGCCGCCCGCCGAGGGCATTGTTTTTGCTTTTGCTCTTGTTTTGGTGTGCGCGCCCGCGCTCTGGGTTAGGGCGGGCGCGTCCCCCGGGCTTTTCCCCGCTAGGGTTGGGCGGGGGCC
>CAYVIN010000200.1:0-2575 GCA_964451375.1 uncultured Sulfuricella sp. | reverse complement strand
ATGGACCACTTCTGGCGCTGGTTCCTGAACCGCTTCATCTATGGCATCTTTTCCAAGTGGTTCACGTACAACGACCGGCGGGTGGTGGATGGCGGCGTCGACGCGGTGGCCTTCTCCACCGTCGGCAGCGGCCGGCTCCTGTCCTTTATTCAAACCGCGTTCTTACAATACAACCTGCTGTTTATGGTACTGGTCCTGGCTGGCGTCGGGATCTATCTCATGATGGGTCGCTGATATGACCGAACATGCTGCGACTTTCCCGTATCTGAGCTGTATGCTCCTGTCCCCGTTCGTGGGTCTGCTCATCCTCCTGTGCCTGAAGAATGAGCAGAAGTTCCTCATCCGGGCGGTGTCCGTGGTGGCGTCGGGCATCTCCCTGGCCTTGTCCATCTTCACCTTTGTGGCCTATGACAAGGGTCTGGGAGGCCTGCAGTTCGTGGAGAAGTACGAGTGGGTGAAGACCTTCGGCATCACCTACTTTGTGGGCGTCGAAGGCCTGAACGCCCCCATGCTGCTTCTCACCGGCATCGTCATCTTCACCGGTTGTCTCACCATGTGGGAACTGGAGGACCGCACCAAGGAATACTTTATCTGGATGATGGCTCTGGTAACCGGGGTCTTCGGCGTCTTCATGTCTTACGACATGTTCTTCTTTTTCCTGTTCTATGAGATCGCCGTGGTGCCCATGTACATCCTCATCCTGGTCTGGGGCTCCACCCGCAAAGAATACGCCGCCATGAAGCTCACCTTGTACCTCATGGCCGGCAGCGGTCTCATCATCCCCGGCATCCTGCTCCTCTATGCCAGCTCCGGCCTCAACACCTTCAACATGCTCTTGCTCCACGGGGCCCACTTTAGCCCCTGGGTTCAGAAGGTCGCCTTCATCCTCCTGTTCTTCGGGTTCGGGGTGCTGGCCGCGGTTTGGCCGCTCCACACCTGGTCGCCCGTCGGCCACGTGGCGGCGCCTACCGCAGTAAGTATGCTCCACGCCGGCGTGTTGATGAAACTGGGCTCCTTCGCTATCCTCCGGGTGGGCATGTATCTGCTCCCTGAGGGCTTCCAATACTGGGCCAACCTCATGATGATCCTGGCCACCATCGGCATCGTCTACGGCGTGTTCGTCGGCCTGGCCCAGACCGACTTGAAGTACGTCATCGGTTACTCTTCGGTGTCCCACATGGGCATCGTCTGCCTGGGGCTGGCCACCGGCACCATCGACGGCCTCAACGGCGCGGTGTTCCAGATGTTCGCCCACGGCATTATGACCGCCCTCTTCTTCTCCTCGGTGGGCTACATTTATGACCGCACCCACACCCGGGATATTCATGAGCTCGGGGGCTTCTCCAAGATCATGCCCGTGGCCTCGGCCTTCTTCATCACCGCGGCCCTGTGCGGCGCCGGGGTGCCGGGGATGGCCAGCTTCTGGGCCGAATTGCTGGTCTTTATCGCCGCCGTCCAGGTCTTTCCCATCGCCGGCCTGCTGGCCATCGCCGCCCTGGTGCTGGGGGCGCTGTTCGCCTTGCGGGTGGTCCAGAGTACCTTCTTTAACGAACCCAACCCGAAGTTCGTGCACTTTGAGGACGTCAGCCCCTTCCTGGGGATACCCCGGATGATCCTCATCGGCACGCTGCTCTTTTTCGGGTTCTTCCCGCAAATCATGGTCAGCATGATTAAATCTTCCGTTGTACCGTTTCTCCAGGGAATGTAACCATGGACATAATGCTCTTCGGACCGGAACTCTTTTATCTGGGCATGGCCCTGGTGTTCTTCGGCCTCACCTTAAGGCGTCAGGTGCGGGTGCAGCTGGACTACCAAATTGCCCTGGCCTTGTCGGCCGTCGGCGTCCTGGTTACCGGCTTATGCCTGTTCCAGCAGGGGGATTTGTTTTTCAAGGCCTACCGGGTGGACCTGTTCAGCCAGATCTTCAAGTTCGCCCTGGCGCTGGGACTCTTCCTGGTCTTGACCATCTCCCACAACCTGGCCCAAGTTGAGGAACGCTACCAGGCGGAATTCTATTTCTTCCTCACCACGACCACCATCGGCATGATGATGCTGGTGAGCTCGGTGGAACTCCTCACCATCTATGTGGCCCTGGAGCTGTCTTCCTACTCCCTGTATATCCTGGTGCCCCTTAGGCGGGGTGACGGCATCGACGTGGAAGCGGGCATCAAGTACCTGTTTATCGGCGCGGTGTCCTCGGGCTTCATGCTCTTCGGCCTGAGCTACATCTTCGGCGCCACGGGCTCCACCTACCTGGTGGACATTCTCCCCAAGATGAATCAGCTGGTCAACAGCCCCATCGGCATCATCGGGCTGCTCCTGGCCATGGCGGGCTTTTTCTTCAAGCTGTCCGTGTTCCCCTTCCACTTCTGGGCCCCGGACGTTTACCAGGGCGGCGCCAATCAGGTCGTCGCCTTCATCGCCACCGCCTCCAAGGCCGCGGCGGTGGCCCTGCTGCTCCGTCTGGCGGTTCTGGGCCACGCCTCCGGCTATAACTTCACCATCGCCCTGGTCATCCTTTCCGTGGTCTCCATGACCCTCGGCAACCTGGTGGCCATCGTCCAGAAAGACTTCA
>CAYVIN010000199.1:0-2583 GCA_964451375.1 uncultured Sulfuricella sp. | reverse complement strand
CGGCGGATGGGCATGATCTTTCAGGAATACAACCTGGTGGAGCGCCTCACCGTGATGGAGAATCTCCTCTCCGGCCGGTTGGGTTACGTCGGATTCTGGAGGACCTACAGCCGCAGATTCCCGCCCGAGGATGTCGCCGCCGCCCTTGCCCTGCTCGAACGGGTCGGGCTTTCCGGTTATCAGAACACCCGCGCGGATGCCTTGTCCGGCGGCGAGCGTCAGCGGGTGGGCATCTCCCGCGCCCTGATGCAGCAGCCCGATCTGCTGCTCGTGGATGAACCCACGGCCAGTCTGGACCCCAAGACGTCCAGGCAGATCATGCGCATCCTGGTCGAACTGGCCCATGAACGCGGCACGCCGGCGCTGGTGAATCTCCACGACGTCGGGCTGGCGCAATCCTTTTCCGACCGCATTATCGGCCTGCGCGGCGGCGAAGTCGTGTTCGACGGTCCGCCCGGGCAGGTCACCGCCCAGGTCCTGACTGAGATCTACGGGGAAGAGGATTGGAGCACGACGATCCGCAAGGCCGAAGGCGAGAGCGGAAAACCGGATAAGCCGCATTCCGAGAGCAAAGACAGCATGCTGAGAGAATCGCTTGCATGACGACCACGCCATCGTCGACAGATCGCGGAAATGCACCCCAATGGCAGCGCATTCGAACCATTGAAAATCCCTGGGTGCGGCAGGGGCTTGCCGTTCTGGCGGCGGCCTATCTGCTGTGGTCCATGGGAACCCTGGAGATCAACTGGGGCCGGGTGGCCGACGGTGTCCCGCGCGCCGTCGACATAATCGTCTGGATGCTGCCTCCCGACTTCAGCCGTTGGAGTCTTCTCTTCCGGGGGACGCTGGAAAGCGTCCAGATGGCGCTGGCCGCCAGTTTTTTCGGCATGATCCTGGCGGTGCCGGTGGGGATTTGCGGCGCCGGGAACCTGGTCCCGCAGCCCGTCTATCTGGCTGCGCGAGGCTTCATTATCCTTTCGAGAACCTTTCATGAAATCATCGTGGCGATTTTTTTCGTCAAGATTTTTGGCTTTGGCCCCCTGGCCGGCGTTTTGACCCTGCTTGTTTCCAGCATCAGCTTCATTTCGAAGATGCTGGCCGAAGACATCGAAAATATGCCGCCGGGGCAGTTGGAAGCCATTCGCGCCACCGGGGCCAGCTTCCCTCAATTGCTGGTCTACTGCATTTCGCCGCAAGCACTGCCGCGATACCTGGGCGTGTCGATCTATCGGCTGGATGCCAATATCCGCCACTCCACCGTGGTGGGCATCGTCGGCGCCGGCGGCATCGGCCAGGTCCTGGCCGCCTCATTCAGCCGTTATGACTATGATTTCGCTCTGGCCATTTTGCTCACCATCATTTCCCTGGTATTTATCGGTGAGTTTTTCTCCAACTGGGTGAGAAATCAACTGCGATGACGCCACATAAGCACGCCGCCGCACACCCCGAGATCTGGCGCCGCTTCAGCCCGCGCCAGACCCTGCTTCGCTACGCCTGGTATTTGGGGATCGTCGCTGTCGCCGTCTGGTCGATCAGCGCCATGGATATTACCTGGTTCTTTCTTCTCGATGCGCATGTTCAGGCGCTGGATATGGCCACCCGGATGTGGCCGCCGGAGGCAGGCTATTTCCGGAAGCTGGTGACGCCGCTGATCGAGACGATCCACATCGCTACCCTGGGGACCGTGGCAACCGTTCTTGTCGCCTTTCCCGTGGCATTTCTGGCGGCACGCAACACCACCTTTAATTCACTGACCTGGTTCATCGGCCGTTTCATCCTGGTGGCGTCCCGTTCGGTCAATACGGTCGTGTGGGGTCTGCTGTTCGTGGCCGTCTTCGGCCCCGGTCCCATGGCCGGAATCTGGGCGATTACGTTCCGTTCCGTCGGATTCCTGGGAAAGCTCGTGGCCGAAGCCATAGAGGAAATCGATACAGGCGTTGTGGAAGCCATCGAAAGTACCGGCGCCTCTCGCCTGCAGGTCCTTTGGATCGGGATTCTTCCCCAAGTGCTGCCCGTCATTTACGGCACCACCGTTTATCGCTGGGACATCAATATCCGGGAGTCCTCCGTCCTCGGGTTTGTCGGCGCCGGCGGCATCGGCATCGTACTCTATTCGGCCATCAATCAGTTCAGGTGGCAAGAGGTCTCCGTCATCTTGCTCGCTGTTTTCGCCGTGGTGATTTTGAGCGAGTTCGTCTCTGCGGCCGTCCGCCGGCGAATCACCTGAAATCTGATGATTCAACGTTCGCGATAGGGGAGACCGCATCGATATCGGGCGGGAATGAACATGGATGCCATCCGGCTTGAAAACTTTCGCGAGGCGATAAGGGCGTCGGCCGCGTCGCTGGCCGATGCGCCGTGCCGGGAGATCACCCTGATCCACCACAATGACACCGATGGAATCACAGCGGGCGCCATCCTCCGAAAATCTTTGCTGCGGGCGGGATTTTCAGTGGAGAACATCCCCATCGAGAGGGTCCATCCCGCCTTCCTGCCGGCCATTCACACACCCGGACGACGGCTCGTCCTTTATGCCGACCTGGGCGGTCAGGCGGCGGATGTGATCTGCCGCCATATTCAGGA
>CAYVIN010000198.1:0-2633 GCA_964451375.1 uncultured Sulfuricella sp. | reverse complement strand
ATTAGAAATTTTCCTGTATAAATTAATTATGGTTATTCCAGCCTTAAAATGCAAGCTGACGCTGGAAATAAAGATAGACTTCTTGATGTTAGAAGTGGGAAATTATTGACCTTGATTATTTTGACATCTTGATATCTAGAATTCTGGATTTCAAGGATTCAAGATCAAAGATATCTAACTTCCAACTTCAAGAATTCCAAGCTTTAACTTCAAAAAAATCGAAAACACCTACCTCACCTTAGAGGTGGAAACTTTCTCCAGCGCGGAAACTTGACAAATATGTATTGAATATATATAATACTTATATAATAAGTACATAAAACATTATGCATTCAGCAGTTATTAACTTTACCACAGAAGAAAAAACCAAACAGGAAGCGCAACAATTAGCTAAGAAGTTGGGCATTAGTTTAAGTACTGTACTAAATAACTATTTAAAACAGTTCGTGAGAACAAAAATAGTGGTTTTTAGCGCTGAAGAACCCAGTGAATATCTTTTGGAATCTCTACAAAAGTCGGAAAAACAATTAAAAAGCGGCAACACTTCCCCCACTTTTGAAACGGCAAAAGCTGCCATCGACTGGCTTCATAAAAAATCCGCATGAAAATTAAATTCAGTAAAGAATTTCTAAAACAGTACAAAAAAGCAGATATACGTATTAGACAGCGTGTCGATGAAAAACTTCTTATCTTTGAGAAAAACCCAATGGATTCTAGCCTTAGAAATCATCCGCTGCATGGAGCATATCTTGGAGACAGAAGCATTGATATCACAGATGATTGGCGGGCAATTTATAAAGAATTATCATCAATAGAAAAAACTGAATCTATGGCATATTTCACTACCCTCGGTACTCATAGTCAGCTTTATAGGAAATAATATTATCTACTCAAACCCATGCCTACTCCAGCCTTAAAATGCAAGCTGGCGCTGGAATATAAAGATAGACTTCTTGATGTTAGAAGTGGGAAATTCTTGATCTTGATTATTTGACATCTTGATATCTAGAATTCTGGATTTCAAGGCTTCAATCCCGATTAAATCGGGATCAAGTTCAAAGATATCTAACTTCTCCCGACGAATTTCATTCGTGCGGGATCCCGAATGGCAACGACCATCGGGACAACTTCAAAATTTCAATCTTCCTATTAAATCAGTCCAAACTACATCTGTAAAACATCTATCACTTAGACCTACCAACCGCCAATAAGGAATTTAAAATTTAAAATTTAAAATTTAAAATTGATTAGAAATTGAAAATTGAAAATTATAAATTGAAAATTTATTTTCTGAGTTTTTCCAACTACGGCAAAGCACATCATCAGAGGTTATAGGATGTACGATATGTATTGATATATTATGAGTAGATTTATCATATTAATTTTATAGGCGTAAATTATTTTCACAAGCATAAACCCGATTTTATTTTCACAGAGAATTTATGTCACTTTTGACTAGATTATATAACATCAAAATATATCATCTAGAATTACTATAAGGCCTTGACAAATAATTGAGATTTTCCTTATTCTAATAGTATATGTTAAATAACACAAAATTTCTAGATAATCCGTATAATCTGTATAATCTCGTGCGTACCACGAGATTCACACAGATAAATAACAGATTTTCACGGATGTCAATATGAACAATAACCTGCTCGAGCAATTTAAAGAGTATTTATTCAATCAGAAGAATTCTGCTTCCAAAATAACAGCAAAAAATTATCTATCGGATATAAATCATTTTATCCGCTGGTTTGAATCCTATTCCGGTAAATCTTTTGACCCAAAATCAGTAACCCACCGAACAATTGAGTTGTATAAACAGAGCAAATCCGCGCTAGATATCCAAAAAACAGACAAGACAACCGGTTCTCCTCTCTCTCCTCGGTCAGTTGAGCGTCATTTGAGCTCGCTTCGTAAATTTTTCAAATTTTTAAAGCTGGAAGGCCAGACTTCCCACGACCCATTTGATGCGCTGACTGTGTCCGCCGAAGCCTTGGCGAAGGCGGATCCATATCGGCTAAAAGATTTTAAGAACTTCCTTTATGTTTACAACGCTTCACATCTTACTATAAAAAACTACATCATTGATATTAAACAATTTTTTGCTTGGGCAGAGCAAGTTCTCGGCCTAAACGATAACTATGATCTATCAGCGAATAATCTGTTTGCGCATATCAGCGGAAATCTTTTGGAGGAATACAAACAAAGACTTCTTGCCCCTCGAAGCCCTGAGCGAAGTCGAATGGGCGAAGTGGGGTTTTCTCCAAACACTGTAAACCGCAAACTCTCTTCCCTGCGCAAGTACCTAGGCTGGGCAGAGACCGAAGGCCTTATCCGCCAACAGGCGGAAATTTCCAATTTAGCTTCTTTAGCTTCGCCAAGTCTGACTTGGCGAAGCTACGGGCAGAATTTAGAATTAGATAGAAATACTGGAAAAAATGTCCGCTTGGAACTTGAAGGATTCACCTCGCAGGAGTCTAAAGCCACCTCCGAGGTGTTAGTCTCAAATCGTCAATCGTCAATCGTCAATCGTCAATCTTATTCTCACTTCCCTCCTATCAGACTACTGCAAAAGATATCAGAGATAGGCGTTTTTGCTTTTGATCAGCTTTTAACTCTCCCCT
>CAYVIN010000197.1:0-2751 GCA_964451375.1 uncultured Sulfuricella sp. | reverse complement strand
GGTAGCAATCGCGCCACCGCTCTGCTCTTGAATTTCAAACTGTATCTTGCCATTTTTGTCCTCCATCGCCGCCCCTGGTTACGTTTCTATTCAGGCGACAACTATTCTGACGCAGGGGGAATCTGACAAAGTAGAATTAACCTGGTGATATGCCCCCCCGCCTCGAATACCCACGCCGGACTGGACTGAACCCCGTTCGCGGTCAGGAGACCGCTCCAACCAATGACGCCACCCTGTTACTTTTCACAGGTAGGCGGGAGGGCGGCTTTCGATTAGAGTCCGGGGTGGGAGCCACCAATTCAAATAAGCCGCCATGAGCCAGAAAACCGTCTTTATCAGTTACCGGCGCGACGATGCCGGGATGCTGCTCGCGCAACTGCTTGAAACCAAGCTCACCCAACTCGGTTACGACGTATTCCTCGACGTAGCCAGCATGGAGTCGGGAAAGTGGGATGCGCAAATCCTCACCAATATTCCCCGCAGCGCCCATTTCCTGCTGCTCCTCACGCCCGGCGCGCTGGATCGTTGTTGCGACCCCGGCGATTGGGTGCGCCGCGAATATGAAACCGCCGTGCGCCATGGGCGCAACGTCGTCCCGCTAGCCTGGAACGGCCTCGACATCGGCGCCATGCGCCAAGCCGCCGATCCGTCCATGCGAGGACTGTTCGCCTACCAAATCGCCGAACTGCACCACAAGACCCTGACCGGCGACCTGGAAAAGCTCACCGCCAACTACATCGCCCCACACCACGCCCCCAAGGAACCCGATTCGTCGCGCCGGCACACCATCCCGGTAGACATCACCCGCATCCTAAAATACGCCCCCACCCACCTGATAGGCCGCGAAGCCGAACTCGCCCAACTCGATGCCGCCTGGAAACAAGCCGTCAACGGCGAAAATCCCCGCCCGCGCATCCTCACCTTCGTCGCATTAGGCGGCGAGGGCAAAACCTCGCTGGTCGCCAAATGGGCCGCCGGGCTGGCGGAAAACGGCTGGCCGGGCGCGGACGCGGTATTCGCCTAGTCGTTCTACAGCCAGGGGTCGAAAGACCAGAGCGCCGCCTCCGGCGACCTGTTCCTGCGCGAAGCGCTGCGTTTCTTCGGCGATTCAGAGATGGCCGACAGCGCCCGTAGCGCACACGAAAAAGGCCAGCGCCTCGCCCGCCTCATCGGCGAAAAACGCGCGCTGCTCATCCTCGACGGCCTCGAACCCCTGCAATTCTCCCCCACCTCGCCCACCCCCGGCCTGCTCAAGGATCAAGGCTTGACCGCGCTGCTCAAAGGGCTGGCCGCCCACAACGCCGGGCTGTGCCTCGTCACCACCCGCTACTCGATAGACGACCTCAAAACCTTTGTTGAGGGCACCGCGCCGGAGATCGAACTCAAGCGCCTCTCCAAAGAGGCAGGTGTCAAACTGCTGCACGAACTGGGCCTTACCGGCAGCCAAACGGAATTCGCGGAACTGGTCGAAGATGTCCACGGCCACGCGCTCACCCTCACCATCATGGGGCGCTTCCTCCAGCGCGCCTACAAAGGCGACATCCGCCAGCGCGACCGGGTCGATTTCAAAAAAGCCGACGCCAAAACCCACAACAGCCACGCCTTCCGCGCCATGCAAGCTTATGAGACCTGGCTACTCGCTGAAGGCGGCGCGGAAGGCCACCGTGAAGTCGCCATCCTGCGCCTGCTCGGCCTCTTCGACCGGCCCGCCGACGCCGGCTGCATCGCCGCGCTACGCAGCGCAGTCATCCCGGACTTGACCGAGCCACTCGCCGATCTTGCCGACGAAGATTGGGAATTCAGCCTCACCGGCCTCGAAGATGCGCATCTCCTCACCGTCAACCGTGCCCCGGATTGCAGCCTGATCTCGCTCGACGCCCACCCGCTGCTGCGCGAATATTTCGCCGCGCAATTGCGCGATACCCACCCCGCAGCATGGCGCGCCGCCCACGGGCGCATCTACGAACACCTCTGCGCAACCACCCAAGAAGGCGATCAACCCAGCCTCGAAGACCTCCAGCCGCTCTACCAGGCCGTCGCCCATGGGTGTTGGGCGGGGCGGTACGAGGAGGCGCGCGCCAAGGTTTACCGCGCCCGCATCCTGCGCGGCGATAAGTTATACAGCATCAGAAAACTCGGGGCGTTCGCTTCCGACTTGGGGGCGGTGGTCTGTTTCTTCGACGAACCCTGGCGACGCCTGGCCCCCACCCTGGCCGAAGCCGCCCAAGCTTGGCTGCTAGCCGTCGCAGCATTTGATCTGCGCGCCTTGGGGCGGCTCAGCGAAGCGCTGGAGCCGATGCGGGCGGGGTTGGAGATGGGCGTCAAGCACGAGGTTTGGGGCGAAGCGGCAAGGCGCGCCGGCAACCTGAGTCAACTTGAAGTCACGCTGGGCGCGTTGCGCGAGGCGCAGGCCGATGGCGCGTTGTCCGTGACCTACGCCGAGCGCAGCGGCAAGTGGGACATGCATATGATGAATCGCACCACCCATGCCGACGCCCTCCAGCAGGCGGGCCACGCCGCTGAGGCGGGAGCGCTATTCCGCGAAGCCGAGGATTTGCAGGCCAAAAACCAGCCTGAATACCCGCTCCTCTATTCCTTGCGGGGTTTCCAGTATTGCGACCTCCTCCTCGCCCCCGCCGAGCGCGCCGCCTGGCGCGTTTTTCTCCCCTCCCCCGCAAGCGGGGGAGGGGCCGGGGGCAATGTTGTTGACTTAAGTGCAGCAATTCTATAACATATTGTTTGTTAATGATT
>CAYVIN010000196.1:0-2771 GCA_964451375.1 uncultured Sulfuricella sp. | reverse complement strand
ACAAATGGAACTGGGGCGCTTTTCTGCTCAACTGGATTTGGGGTCTGGGCAACGAAACCTACATCGGCTTGCTGATGTTCGTGCCTTTCGTGAACTTCGTCATGCCTTTCGTACTGGGCGTAAAAGGCAGCGCCTGGGCATGGCGCAATAAGAAATGGGACAGCGTCGAACACTTCCAGGCCGTGCAACGCAAATGGACGAAATGGGCGTTGATCATATACGCGCTGTTTATTCTGCTGTTCATCGGCCTGTTTTTCATCGTCACCGCCTCCATGAAGGAATCGGACGCCTACAAAATGGCCGTCGAAAAACTCGTGGAAAACGAAGAAGCTGTGGAATTGCTGGGTAAACCGATCACCAGCGGCGCGCCATCCGGCAGTTTTGAAAGCGCCGGGCCAATCGGCAAAGCCGATTTCGCCTTCAGCGTCGAAGGCCCAAAAGGCAAAGGCATGGTTTATCTGGAAGCCGTCAAGGAAGCCGGCGAATGGAAAGTCAACCGCCTGGAACTCGCACCGGACGGCGGCGCGAATCGTATCGATCTCGACGAATAATTTACTCGGACACGGTCTGCGGAAAGCGCCCGATAGTCCCGATCACCCAAACTTCAACACGATATGCAAAGCGCTTTCGCTTATCGTACCCTACCGACATTAGCGATGTAGTGACCATTCCCGTCAATGCCCGCCCACCCAATTCTCAATCCTGATCCCCGGATAGGCGGCGAAATCCGCTTCGTTGTTGGTGACCAGGATGGCGTCGAGGGCGATGGCGTGGGCGGCGATCAGTTTGTCGAGGGCGTCGCGGCGGCGCTGTGCGCTCGCTTGACGCACCGCGCCATAGGCGCTTGCCGCCGGGGCGTCGAAGGGTAGCGCCGGCACGTCTTCCAGCAGCGCGGCGAGGGCGGCGCGGTTATGCGCCTGGTTTTCTCCCGACGCCACTACGCCGAATTCCAGCTCCGCCAGGGTGACGGCGGAAATCACGACTTCTCCCACGTAACATTCGGCAAAGCGCCGCGCGACCTCGGGTGGGTGATGTTTCATCAGGTAAATGCAGATGTTGGTGTCGAGCATATATACCTTGCCTCGCCACAATTTGCCGATTTGTCCATCGTCTGACGGGCGCGCTGCTGCGTTGCAAATTGCTTGTGTGGTAGGGCCACACGCGCAATTTGCGCCTTGTATCGCATCCCGCCAGACGCGGCTAAATCGCCAAATCGCGACGAGGCAAGGTATAGCGCGGGGTCACAGCGCATCCCTTTCGGCCTGTTCGTCGGCATCGCGACCATCGGCCAAAAAATCCGGCGAAAACGCGGCGAATTTCGCCAGCACGTCGTTCAAACGCCGTCGGGCCGGGCGGATGCGGATTTCGTCGCCGATGCGTTCGATTTCCAGTTCGATGTCGGTGCGTTCATAGGCCAGTTCGGCGGGGATGCGCACCGCCTGGGAGTTGCCGTTACGGAAAATACGGGTTGGGGACATGGCGCGACCTCGTGTGTGTATGTGTACACACCAGACAGGATTCGCGCTGATGTAAACACACGGAATTGGATCGGGCGCGAAGCGCATTCCTCAACTAAACACTCAAAACTAAAAACTGCTTTTTTTTAATTTCCACACCGGATGTCTGCCGTGGTCGTGGGGGAAATACTTGATGTATTGCACCAGGCGGGGCTGCTTTGCAGTATTGCGTCCGCTGCCGTGGGGCAGGGCGTGATGCCAGAGCACGAAATCCCCGGCAGCGCCGCCTACCGGCACCGCGCCGAGGTGTTCCAGGTCGATTTCACGGGGATTTTGCTCCGGCGGGAGATCACCCAGCCATTGCTCAAGGCGCTGGTGAAAACCCGGTACGCAGCGGAACGCGCCCTGTTCGGCGGTGGTGTCGCTCAGATACAGGATGTCCTGAATGCCGAAAGGCATCGGCAGCGCGAGGCTGACATCCCAGTGCAAACGGCTCGGGCCGGCGATGTGGAGGCCGTTGCGTTCAGGCCGGTTGAGGCTGGAGCGGTCTACGCTGTGCCACAGGTCGGCGCTTCCCCACAGCTGTTCGAAGGCTTTGCGAATACGCGGCGCGGCGCGGTTTTTGTTGAGCGCCGGATGCTGGAAAAGCGCTACCCAGAATTGGTGGTCCGTGCTGTACCAGCTATCCGGGTTTTGTGAATCCAAACCGAGAAAATCCCAGATCGCTTTTTCGGCTGCCCGGCAGTCCGCAGGGTCTACCGCATTACGCAGCACCACGTAGCCGTTTTCCCGCCAGAACGCCAGGTCATCCGCCGACAATACCGGCTCTGCGATGTTTTCCCCGGACAGCGGGTAGGTGTGATGGGGGTCTTCCAGATAAGCCCTGACCATCCCGTTGAGACGCGCCACCAGCGCGGGTTCCGGGGCGCCGCCGAGTTTATCGGCGATCCAGCGCTCGAAGGCGGAAAAGTCCGGGCGCTCCTGAAAAAGGTAAATCGGCGGTTCGACGATGCCCAGCCCGAGGCCCTGCATCAAGGTGAAATCCAGCCCGTATTCGCGGTGTTGATGGGTCTTGTCGAGCCGCCCTGCGACCTCCAGCAGTTGTTTTTCCCAATACCGCCGCAAATGGAGTATGCCCAGTTCACCGGCTTCCAGCGAAGAAATGGCAGGTTCAATTTTTGTTGACACAATCTGCTCCTCATCAAGTTTCGGTTGCGGAAATTTGGGTAAGAATCTCATGTCACCAAGCTAAGCTTTAAGCCGATGCGGGCGGGAGCGCCGGCATCCTGCCGGCAGGCCGGCGAGACGCCGGCG
>CAYVIN010000195.1:0-2776 GCA_964451375.1 uncultured Sulfuricella sp. | reverse complement strand
CTTTGGTGTTGCGTTCATAAAATGGTCATTGACGTGAGATCGGTTGGGTCGTGCCGCCAAACACCGGATGGAAAGGACGCACCGCGCGACTACCTCACACGACAAAATGGAAGTCCCACGCGCGCTCCAGTCCTTTCAATCCTTTGGTGGTTAGGCTGCGTCGCGCTCATCTCTTGCTCCGGCATCGGTCCAGAATGGAAAACAGCGTGGCGTTGAATAGCCTAACGCAGAACGTCGTGGTGATAACAATCAACGGGATGCAAACCGCCGCTATCGGCAGTCCCAGCAACCACCAGTATAGTATGTGAATGTCTCTGCCGTAATAGCTGCACACAAGTCCTGCCACCAAATCCGCCGCGACAATCACCAACACCGCCCAAACTGGTCTGATGGGTGTGGGTTTCCACTTCGTCGCCCGTGCTACAAGAATCAGTCCGAATGTGACAGCAAACAGCGCAGCGAAAACGCAGACAAAATAAAGTGCTGGATGTGTCATGGCGTGTGAACGATGCCTAACAGGTACTCGGCCAAACGAGGGTCTCTTGTTGCGCGGACCGGTTTGGCCTGGTTCGGTCTTGCATGATGGGAATTAAGGCTGCCTGCGAGCGGGAGGCAAGTTATTTGTTTGGCCTATCACCTCGGGGATATTTCGTCTGCTGCGAACGGAGTGGGGCAAGGCCGGGGAGGCCGGTCGGCTTTGCGTCGCGGTCAAGACGGCGTGCCGGAGTGCGGCGCCGTCGGCGGCCGCGCGACCCCTTCGCCAGGTCGCCCACCGCCGCCGGCGGCGCACGGGCGCGGGTGGCCGCTCGCCAGCGTACCCACTCGCGCCGTGGCCGCTTGACGGGCCAGCGGTTCATCGCTTCAGCCAGGCCCGCGCCCGGGTAAAGGTCATCTGCCGGCAGCCCGACGTCGCGCTGGGGGCTTGGGTTTCGCCGCGCTCCAGCGCCAATTCGTGCAGGCCCAGCGCCAGGTTGCGCAGCGTGGCCAGCACTTGCGCCGCGCCGCGCTGCGACACCCCGCAGGCGTCCTCCCGAAAGGTTACGTCGCGCCGATAGTGGGTGCCGTTCTCGCTGGCGTCCCAGTGGCCGAGGATGGCCGTCAGCAGTTCCGCGTCACTGTATTGGGCGGCGACCGCACTGGTGCAGTAATAGCCGATGACGTCGGTCGGCGGGCCGGCCTTGCGGCCCAGTTCGATCCGTTCGCGCCGCACGGCGATCACCTGCCAGCAACCGCACAGACCGATGTCTTCGGGCGTGACCGTGACGCGTTTGAGCCGGCGGCGATCAAGCCGGCTGTGCCCCTTTTCCCACGCCACCTGGTCGTCAGGGGGGAAAAGCCTCCTGCGCCAGGAGGCGTTCGGCGCGTTCCAGGACGCCACTTTGGTTGCCTTTTAAGCCGAAGAGATAATCGCCGCCCAACTCTTGGGTGATGAACTGCGCGCTGTCCTGCTGGCAATGGAGCGCGTCGGCGGTGATCAGCGTGCCGACCAGGGAGGGCCATTGGCGCAGCAAGGGTTTGAGCGCGGGAATCTCGTTGCTCTTTTCGGCGATCGGCACTTGCGCCAGGGTCAGGCGCAAGCGGTGGCTCACGGCGGAGAGCAGTTGCAGCGGCTGACCGTCGGTACGCCCGCTGCCGCGCAGCACCTTGCCATCCACCGCCAGGCGGGCCAACACGGAGGGGTCCTGTTCCAGAAACCAAGCGCCGACGACGGCGGCGAAGGCGGCCGGGTCCAGTTGGTTGAGCACGCGGAAAAAGGTGGTGTCGCTGGGCGCGGCGTAGCGGCCGTGTTGGTCCTGCTGACAGCCGAGGGCTTTGAGTTGGCGCTGGGTGAACTTTTTGCAGGTGTCCTCGAAAGCTTGGTAGCCACAACTGCCCATGAGGGTGGCGGTGGCGGCGCAGGCCAACACGAAAGGTTGGCGATGGCGCAAGCCGTGGCCGCGCCGCCCGTCGCGCAACAAGCCGAAGCGCTCGAGCAACGAACCGAGTTGGCCGGCGCAGAAGGGGCAGGGACCGGTAATCTTCTCCTCGTGCTCGGCCAGGTCACGCGGGAGGCGGCCGCGACGCAGGAGGTTGCGGGCCCCCGGGCGCAGTTCGCGCAAGTAAAGTTGCTTCGGCTGGCCGTGCGTCTGATAAAAGTCGCGACTGGCGCGCGCGAAGCCCTCGGTGGGGCCGACGGCGGCAAAGCCGCAGGCGCGATAACAGGTGCCGCGATAGCGGATTTCATCCACGAAACTCTCGACGACCAGCACCGGATGGCCCCACTGCCCCTGCCAGTCCGCGTCCAAGCGGCGCAGGCACAAGCCCAGCACGCGCGAGGCGAGATTGGGATAGCGCGTGCGTTCGGGCAGGACGAGAAAGCGGCTGTTGTTGACGACGAAGAGCAAGCGGCGGGCGCATTGGCGGGGCGTCCAGCGAATCCAACGCTCGCGGAGTTTGAGGTGGAAAGCGGCGGCGCTGAACGTGAGCAAGGCGACCCACTGGCCGCCTGCCTGTCCGCGGGACGCAGGCAGGTCGAGTTCGGCGACGTAGCGGAGGGTTTGGCCGGCGAGGCGGGCGCTGGCCAGATAGTGTTGGGTTTCCAGGAGGCGGTCGAACTGGGGGCGCTCGTCCTCGCGCAGCAGGCGCACGGTGACGCGTTTCAAAATTTCAGGTTCACTGGGGGCCAACGGTGTTGACATGCCAAGGTTATAGAAACCCGGCGCGGAGTTGTCCAGTCATTTTGCATATCACCCGTTCCCAGTCGAACTCCTCCCAACCCAGATGAAAGAACCCTGCT
>CAYVIN010000194.1:0-2783 GCA_964451375.1 uncultured Sulfuricella sp. | reverse complement strand
GCCAGCCGCGCCCGTCGATCACCTGCTCGTTGGCCAGCACGGTGTTGTCCACCGGATCCCAGTTCACCGTGGCGAGTTTCTTATAGATCAGGCCTTTTTCGAAAAGCCGGGTGAACAGCCATTGCTCCCATTTGTAATAGTCCGGCTTGCAGGTCGCCAGTTCGCGCTTCCAGTCGATGGACAGACCCAGCGACTTCAACTGCTTGCGCATGTAATCGATGTTGTCATACGTCCACGCCGCCGGTGCGACGTTGTTTTGCATCGCTGCATTTTCAGCGGGCAGGCCGAAGGCATCCCAGCCCATCGGCTGCATCACGTTGAAACCCCGGAAACGGTGGTAACGCGCCAGCACGTCGCCGATAGTGTAGTTACGCACATGCCCCATGTGCAGCTTGCCGGACGGATAGGGAAACATCGACAGGCAATAATATTTCGGCTTGGCGCTATCCTCGCGGGCGGCGAAAGCCTGGTTGGTTTCCCAGTGCTGCTGGGCGGCGGGTTCGATCTCGGCGGGCGTGTAGTGGGGGTGCATGGGGAAACAGCCTTGAAAAAAGGGGTAATTCGTTGAAAAAGGGCGATTATACATCGCCACTTGGGAAACGGCCCGAGCCGCGTTTTTCCGTGCTTTTCATCTTATGTCTTATACAAAAAGTGCAATTTATTGTGTCATTGAATAATCGAATAGCTGCTCTGGAACAAAATAGCTATACTCGCTCAACAGTTACCAATTCGGGGGATAATAAACCATGTCCAGCAAGCATCCAGTCATTGCCGTCACCGGTTCTTCCGGAGCGGGCACCACCACCGTCAAAAACGCCTTTACCCACATTTTCCGCCGTGAACACCTGACTCCTTGCGTGGTCGAGGGCGACAGCTTCCATCGCTTCAACCGCCAGGAAATGAAGGCGACCATCGCCGCCGCCGAAAAGGAAGGGCGTTTTGCCCCCAGCCATTTTGGCGCAGAAGCCAATCTCTTCGACAAAATCGAAGAATTGTTCCGCAACTATGGCAAAAGCGGTGGCGGCAAGAAACGTTATTACCTGCACAATGAAAACGAAGCCACCGAACATAACGCCCGTCTCGGCACGACCCTGGGCAGCGGCGAATTCACGCCCTGGGAAGATATCCCCGGCGGCACCGACCTGCTTTTCTACGAAGGCCTGCATGGCGCGGTGGTGGATGGCGACATCGATGTGGCGATGTATGCCGATCTGCTGATCGGCGTGGTGCCTATCGTCAACCTCGAATGGATTCAGAAAATCCATCGCGACAGCGCGGAGCGCGGTTATTCGGCGGAAGCCATCGTTGATACCATCCTGCGCCGCATGAATGACTATGTGCATTACATCACGCCGCAGTTTTCGCGCACCCACATCAACTTCCAGCGTGTGCCGACGGTAGATACTTCCAACCCGTTCATCGCCCGCGACATTCCGACCGCCGACGAAAGTTTCGTGGTGATTCGCTTCCGCGATCCGCATGGCGTGGACTTCCCGTATTACCTGCAAATGATCCATGACTCCTTCATGTCGCGTCCCAACACCATCGTGGTGCCGGGCGGCAAGATGGGGTTTGCGATGGAAGTCATCCTGTCGCCGATCATTCACGACATGATTGCCGCCAAGAAAAAGAAGTAACCACGAAAACCTCAATGTAAGGTTTTCTGGATAAACACCCTGACTGAATCAAGAAGGGGGAGGGGAAGCCGGCCACCAAAGAGTGGCCGGTTGCTTTTTGGGTGGTCGATTTGTTTTCGACCAACTTATCACGTTCAATCTTGATGCCTGCCTGCCACTCACGCACCATTCTGGTGCGCCGCATTTCCCGGTTACACGCCTATCCTGCTGAATTTTAAGGATTGCCGCTTTTATCGCCGGGCTGGCGCGTCCCTTGCACTAGCAAGTTCGTCACCCTACTCGGACGAACGGCATGAAATATCAGCAAGCCTTCGATGAAATGCGCCAGCCCGACGGCGGCGTCCGCGCAGCTTACGGCGAATATGCGCAGTGGCTGGAACACCATCCCGGCGAACGCCTGGAGCAAAAACGCAAGGAAGCGGAACTGCTGTTCCGCCGCATGGGCATTACCTTCGCGGTGTACGGCGAGAAGGAGGGGGCCGAACGGCTGATTCCCTTCGACGTGATTCCGCGTATTTTCGCGGCGGCGGAATGGGATCTCATCTCGCGCGGCGCGATTCAGCGCGTCAAGGCGCTCAACGCTTTTCTCCACGATCTCTATCACGGCCAGGAAATCATCAAGGCGGGCATCGTTCCCGCCGAACAGATACTGACCAACAAGATGTATTGTCCGCAGATGCAGGGCGTCGATCTGCCCGGCAACGTCTACGCGCATATCGCCGGCATCGATATCGTGCGGGTCGCGGAAGACCAGTTCTACGTGCTGGAAGACAATCTGCGCACCCCTTCCGGGGTTTCCTACATGCTGGAAAACCGCAAGATGATGATGCGGCTGTTCCCCGAACTGTTTAAATGCCACCCGGTAGCACCCGTCGATCATTACCCCGAAGTGCTGCTCAACAACCTGCGCGCCGTTGCGCCGCAGGGCGTCTATGACCCGACGGTGGTGATCCTCACCCCCGGCCCATACAACAGCGCGTATTTCGAACACGCTTTCCTCGCCCAGCAGATGGGCGTGGAACTGGTGGAAGGCCAGGATTTGTTCGTCCGCGACGGTGCGGTGTATATGCGCACCACCAGCGGCCCGCAGCGGGTGGACGTGATCTATCGGCGGGTGGACGACGACTTCCTCGATCCGCTGGTGTT
>CAYVIN010000193.1:0-2867 GCA_964451375.1 uncultured Sulfuricella sp. | reverse complement strand
GTCATGAGTTGCCGGATCGCATCGAAAACGACGCGGAACTGGGCATCATACTTCTTCTCCAGTTTCTCCAGCTTACGTGCAAGATCGGCGTGTGAGGACAAAATGGCCCGCATCTGAACGAAAGTGCGCATGATTGCGATGTTGACCTGAACGGCGCGTGGGCTGTTCAAGATGCCGGAGAGCATCGCGACGCCCTGCTCCGTGAAGGCATAAACGTTCCTGGCGTGCTTCATGGCTGAGGAACATATCACAAATTGTGATATGTTCCGTATCTCCTCGCGAGTCAGCTCGAACATGAAATCATTTGGAAAACGGTCGTGGTTCCGTTTAACAGCCTGGTTCAGGACGCGCGTCTCCACGCCGTAGAGTATAGCCAGATCACGATCGAGCATGAGCTTTATACCCCTGACAGACAAGATTGCCTGTTGAATTCTTTCTGTCGGCATTATGTCAGTCTCCATCTGCATTCACCTCACTCTTATCATCTTTCCTTTGGAGGTCACAATCCGTGACCTCCAAGCCACCATCAATTGCGCACTTGACGGGCAATCTCATGCCACAAACTGGTTCAGTGAAACGTAATCCTTCACGTATTCCGGGATAACGTCCCGCCACTGGTCGAGGGCGCGGACATCCGCGAGCGACACCTTGGGATTGTCCGCCAGCCTTCCGAACTCGCGGGAATCCACAATCGTCCGAACACCGCCGTCGGTCAGGTAGGCCTTGAAAAATTGCCGGATAACCGGCATGTGGGCGGCATCCGGCTTGTGGATGGAAACGAACTTCCCCAGCTCTTCTTCGAGCAACTCGTCCTTGGTCTGGAAACGGTCTATCTCGCCAAAGGCTTTTGCCAGGATTTCGCGGAGGGTAATCCTGCGGTCGATCTGCACGGCCTTGCGGAGTTTGTCGAGGTTGAAGAAGTCCTCCGGTTTGTTGAACAGGGCGGAAACGACAATCTCTTCCGCTCCCTTGATGTCGCCACGCTCATAGCGATCCCGGACCTCCGGCGTGGCCTTGACCTTGTCCTCGAACTTCTCGAAAAACTTGCGGTCAATCTTCATGCCGTAAACCGGCACGGCATACTCAACTTGTGACTTGAGCGGGTCGGGATCGACATTGGTAAAGTTGTCCGGTCCCGGCGGAGGCGGTGGGGGTGGCGGTGGAGGCGGCGGTACAGGGGGCCGCAACGGCGGCAGTTCAATGACCTCGTCATAGTTGAACTTCTCCTCGAAGTACTCGCAGACAGCGAAAAAGTCGAAGAGTTTGAACTTCTCTTTCGGCTTCGTGTGTTCCTGAACCTGGCCGCCTTCCTTCTCGACATAGCGGAAGATAAACGTGCGCGTCCCGCGTCCCTTGATCTGGATGAAATCGGTGGGCGAAAAAATCGGGCGAAGCAAAACGATGTTCAGGAGGTCCTCGCAGTCGTAGCCGGTCGTCATCATCCCGACCGTGCAGCAGACACGCGTCTTTGAACTGATGTAGCCTTCCAGAAACCGGGTGTGGCCGCCCAAGTTGTTGTTGGCGAAGCTGACGGCCATTTGCTGGGCATCGTCCACATTGGAAGTCACCTGGACGGCGAAGTCGGAGTTGTACTTGCCGGGAAACATCGCGTCTGCCAATTCGTTCAAGGCCTTGGTAATTCGCGTCGCGTGGTCTTGCCGAACACAGAAAACAATGGTCTTCCCGATTTCCCCGGAGAGCGGATCACGAAAGGCGTTCTTCAGGAAGGTTTCGCAGAAGACACCGTTGGTCTCGTCCGAGAAAAACTTCTTCTCAAAGTCCTTGCCGAAAAAGGTCTGCTCGACCAATTCCCCGTCTTCGTTCTCCTGCATGACGGAATAGCCTTCTTCGGCTAGCAATTCCGTGGTGATTTCCGTCCGCGCGTCCACGACGACCGGATTGATCAGGTAGCCTTCGCTTACGCCGGCAATGAGGCTGTAGCGAAAGGTCGGCTCGCTGCTTTCGCAACCGAATGTCTTGTAGGTGTCCAGCAACTGGCGGCGCTCCCAATCGCGCGGATCTCGCTCGCTGATCCTGGCCGGGTCGATTTTCTTGAGGTAGTCCTTTGGCGTCGCGGTCAGGCCGAGCTTGTAGCCGATGAAATACTCGAACACCGCGCGGCTGTTGCCGCCGATGGAGCGGTGCGCCTCGTCCGAAATCAAGAGGTCAAAATCGGTCGGCGAAAAGAGCCGCCGGTACTTGTTGTTGAACTGGAGACTTTGGACCGTGGAAACCACGATTTCGGCCTTGCGCCAGTCGTCGCGATGTTCTTTGTAGATGACCGTGCGGAAGTCGTTCTTCAAAAGGCGGATAAAGGCTTTCCATGCCTGGGTTTCGAGTTCAAGGCGGTCAACAAGGAAAAGAACCCGCTGGGCGTTGCCCGTTCGCATGAAGAGCTTGATGACGGCGGCGGCGGTCAACGTCTTTCCCGTACCGGTGGCCATTTCAAACAGAAAACGCGTCCGGCCTTTGCGCACGGCATCCTGAAGCGCCGCCACCGCCCGAAGTTGGTATGGACGGAGGAACTTCAGTTCTGTATCTTTGATGAAACCATCGCGCTGACCGGGATCGTCCCAACGGGGATCGTTCCGGTAATTCGGATTCTGAGTTGCCGCAACATAATCGGTCTCGATCTTTTCGCCGACCAACGCGTCGGGGTTGGGCTTGAACGCGTGAAAATGTCCCAAAGAATCCGGCGTCGGGAACTCGGTTATCAAGACGGGGTTTCCCTGCTCAAGGTCCCAGAAGTAATGCAGATTGCCGTTGGACAGGATGACAAACCGGGCATTCTGCGAATGGGCGTATTTCCTGGCCTGTTCCTTGCCGACAAGAGGATCAAACTTTTCGGATTTCGCTTCGAGGACGGC
>CAYVIN010000192.1:0-2901 GCA_964451375.1 uncultured Sulfuricella sp. | reverse complement strand
TTCGTCGAAAATCATTGTCGCATAAGGTGTTCAGGGCCGATGCTATCCCTCAACTACCGTATCTTTTCCCAGAAGAGCCCTATTTTTGCGGCCCTATTGTTCGGGGCTGGGAGAGCGTATCGGACAGAATTCTTGGCGCGTTTTGGTTTTGATGACTTCATGATGCCATGGAGCGTCCAAGACATAACATATTTGGGTGGGATAACTCAGTCTTACAGGTTAATTCAGGGGGCAATGTTCGCCTTAATTGGGATCGCCGTATTTTTGCTTTGTGTGACCGCGATGGCATTCGCCCTGAATAAACTAAGAACGCGGTTAGTTAGGAACTGGCGGAAATCAGTAAGGAGATCGACGAATGTCGAACTGTTAAATCCAAAATTCTTGGATGGCGCTCAGCTCCTTACCAATAGTCTTGGCAGTGCGTACCTGATCGCTTTCTGGGCTATTCTGTTCTTCGTAGTGGCAGAAGAAGCTGGAGGGGATGATGCAGAAAAACAACTTCAGGCGATCAAGGCGAGCGATTCCGGAAAAAAAGGGTTGAAGCTCAGGTATGTTGTCATTGAGCGTGTCATAGATAAGAAAGTGGTCGTCGAGAAGGGATATGTTGTTACCTGTTCTGAACGTGTGTGTGGAATATATTCTCCACACCTTGGAAACGAGGCGGCACGAGTGGTGCCACTCGATAATGTCTTATCCATGCGATATGTCCGGTAGTCAATTTTGAATTTGTTGTTTTCGGCCCCAGTTTGTAGTAACTGAGATTTCCTCGCTAACTTCAATATTGAAGAAAGGGAAATGGGCTGCTTAGAAATGGCAAAGAAGTACCTGATTAGCCCGCGTAGGGCGCACTAACCAACGGGCAGTGCGCCGGATGTTGCCAGGATGCGACATCGGCAAGATTACCTCCAAGTCGCCATCCGGTGCTAAACACATACCGGTTTGATAAATGAAAGTTAATTGCCATGGAAGCCCCCGTTTCTCACTCAAAAGACCCCGATCTGCAAAAAGTCCCGCAAGCGTTGCTGCGCGCTGCCGAGAAGGCGCGTCAACTCGCCGCGCAAACCGGTACGCCGTTTGTGGTGCGCAACCTGCCCCCCCCCTGCCGTTTCGATTGAGCGACGGAAATAGCCGGCTTTTTTCCTGCTCATGACCACCCCATCCCATCCCCCGCTTGCCGAGAAATCCCCGATACCCGCTGAGTTGCGGCGCAAAATCCTGGAAATCCTGCTGGAACGATTTCGTCATGAAAAGGATTTTCCCGCCCTTTCGGAATCGGTCGTTACCATCAACCGGGTGGTGGCGTCGGAATGGGAAAGCATTGCTACCTTGTCGAACGTGATCCTCAAGGATTTCGCGCTGACCAACAAACTCCTCAAGCTGGTCAATTCCGCCACTTACGTTCCCTACGGCGGCGGCAATATCAGCACGGTGTCGCGGGCCGTGGCGATACTGGGCTTCAACGGCGTGAAAAATATCGCGCTGACCTTGGTTCTGCTCGATCACCTGAAAAACCAGCACGATGCGGCGCATTTACGCAACGAGTTCCTCCACGCGCTGTTTGCCGGAACGCTGGCCCGCGAGGTTTCCCAACGCACTTTTGCGCGTTGCGCCGAAGAGGCTTTCGTGTGCGCGATGTTCCACAATCTCGGGCGTTTGCTGGCGCTGTTTTACCTGCCCGACGAAGAAGCGCAAATCCGCAGCCTGATGTCCGGCGCGGGTCTGGACGAAGACAGCGCGGCCTGCCAGATACTCGGATTGACGTTACGCGAACTGGGTAGCGAGGTGGCGCGGAGCTGGCATTTTCCCGAGCAGATCATCCACAGCATGGAACAACTCCCGGCCGGCCCGATGCAGTTGCCCGAGGCCAATCAGGACAAGCTGCGGATGCTCGCGGTGTTTGCCGACGAGTTGTGCGCCACCATCGCCCACACCTCATGCCAGGATATGCCGGCGGAAATCTGCGGCATCATCGAGCGTTTTTCCGATGGTCTGCCGCTGACCGAGGAGCAACTGCTGGAGGCGGTGGACAAGACCATGGACGACGTGATCGAGTACGCCAACATCATCCAGCTCAACCTGCAAACCATCCCCTTCGGACGGCGCATCAGCCAAAGCGATGCCGGTGAAGCGCCGCTGCACAACCGGCGCGGCTGCGCCACCGAGAGCGCCAGCGAAGAAGAGGAACTGGCCGACGACACCCCCGCCGCGCCCGCCAACCCGACTTTTCTCGCCGCCGGGCTGGGCGACATCAGCGAAGCGCTGGTGGAGGAAAACCCGATTAACGAAGCGCTCCACATCATTCTCGAAACGCTCTACCGGGGCCTGGAACTCCAGCATGTCCTGCTCTGCACGGTGGACGCCGGGCAGGAAAACATGGTGGCGCGGTTCGGGCTGGGCGTGGGCGTCGAAGACCTGGTGCGCGACTTCCATTTTCCTATTGCCGGCGAACCTGACGTATTCCGCGCCGCCGTGACGCAGGGGCTGGATCTGGTGATTTCGAACGCTGAAGAAGCGCACATCCGCAAGCGGATTCCCGCCTGGCACCGGAAAATCGCGCCGGCCCGGACGTTCGCGCTGTTTCCCCTGAACGTGCGCGGCGTTCCGCTCGGGCTGATATACGCCGACAAACTCCAGGCCGGGACGCTCCATTTCAACGAAACCGAAAAGAAGTTGCTCAGAACCCTGCGCAACCAGGCGGTTCTGGCGATGAAACAGTCGCTTTATCAAAAAATCCCGTAGCGGCGGCGGGGGACTGCGCCCCCCTGAAAACCCGCGTCTTTTCTTGCTCTCCAGTCATGTCGCCGTCCCGTGGGCTTTGCCGGGTATGTGACCACTAACATAAACACTTAGCCCGGATTTTTCACAAAGAAGGGCGAATCTCGTTTAACCAATTGATATAAT
>CAYVIN010000191.1:0-2943 GCA_964451375.1 uncultured Sulfuricella sp. | reverse complement strand
GAGCGCCGGCGTCTCGCCGGCCTGCCGGCAGGATGCCGGCGCTCCAGCCTGCATCCGTAAAGGGTTAATTGGACTATGCCTCGTAATGTTTTTCCTCAAACCACTTGTACAGCGTCGGCAACACCACCAGGGTGAGCAGAGTCGAAGTGATCAGTCCGCCGATTACCACAATCGCCAGTGGTCGTTGCACTTCCGAACCCGGCCCGTTGGCGAACAACATCGGGATCAGGCCAAGCATCGCCACCGTGGCGGTCATCAGCACCGGACGGAAGCGTTGGCGGCAGCCCTGGATCACCGCTTCCTGCTGGCCCAGGCCTTCGTCGCGCAGGTGGCGGATGTAGGACACCAGCACCACCCCGTTGAGCACCGCGATGCCCCACAGCGCGATAAATCCCACCGAGGCCGGCACCGACAGGTATTCGCCGGAGATGAACAGCGCCACTACCCCGCCAATCGAGGCGAACGGCAGCACCAGGATGATCAGCGCGGCATAGCGGATCGAGTTGAAGAGCAGGAACAGCAGGAAGAAGATCGCCGCCACCGTCACCGGCACGATGATCGACAGGTGGCCCAGCGCCCGCTCCATGTTCTGGAACTGGCCGCCCCATTCCAGGTAATAGCCTTCCGGCAGGGTGATCTTGTCTTCCACCACGCCCTGCAATTCCGCGACGAAGCCGCCCAGGTCGCGATCCTTGACGTTGACGCCGATCACGATGCGGCGCTTGGCGGACTCGCGGCTGATTTGCGCGGGGCCGTCGAGAAGGCGGATGCGCGCCAGATTTTCCAGCGCTACTTGCGCGCCCTTCGGCGAGGTCACCAGCAGATTGCGAATGGTCGCCACGTCATTGCGGAAGCGTTCCGGCAGGCGCACCGCCGCGCCGAAGCGTTTTTCACCCTCGAAAATCTCGGTGGCGACCTTGCCGCCGATGGCCGCCTCGATGACGTCGTGGATGTCGGCGACATTCAGGCCGTGGCGGGCAATCGCCTGCCGGTCGATGTCGATACTCAGGTATTGCTGGCCGGTGACCCGCTCCACCCGCAAATCCTGAGCGCCGCGCAGGCCACCGGCGACCTTGGCGATGTCGTCGGCCTTTTGCTTGAGCACGTCCAGATCGTCGCCGAACAGCTTGATCGCGACATCGGAGCGCACCCCGGTGACCATTTCATCGACCCGGTCGGAAATCGGCTGGGCCATCACGATCTGTACGCCGGGCAGCGTGTTGAGCTTCTTGCGCATGGCTTCGGCGATATCGTCCTGATCCCAACCCTTGGGCCATTCGGCGCGTGGTTTCAGGCTGACGATAGGGGTCGATTCGTTCTGCCCCTGCGGGTCGGCGGGGCTTTCGCCACGCCCCACGCCGGAGACCGCCGATTTCACGCCGGGCACCTGCATTACCAGGCGCATCCCTTCCATTTCCAGCTTGATCGACTCTTCCAGCGAGATGTTGGGGGCGCGGTTGATCCCCGGTACCACCGACCCCTCCTTCATTTCCGGGATGAACGCTGTGCCCAGCAGGGGCAGCAGAACAATCGCCACGGCGAAGGCGCTGCCTGCCACCGCGATGGTTTTCCCGGCATTCGCCAGCGCGCTATCCAGCAGGGCGAGATAGGGGCGCTTGAGCAGCGCTACCAGGCGGGTGTCGTGTTCGTCCTTGCCCACCAGCAGGTAGGAACTGAGCACCGGAGTCAGGGTCAGCGACAGCACCAGCGAAACGAACAGAGCGATGGCGATGGTGTAGGCGAGCGGCGCAAACATCTTGCCCTCCATGCCGTGCAACGTCATCAGCGGCAGGAACACCAGGATGATGATGCCCACCCCGAAACTCACCGGGGTGGCGACTTCCGAAGCCGCCTCCATGACCACCCGCACCCGGCTGAGCCCGCTACCCTTGCGTTCGGCGAGGCGCTGGAAGGCGTTTTCCACGACCACCACCGAGCCATCCACGATCAACCCGATGGCAATCGCCAGCCCCCCTAACGACATCAGGTTGGCGGAAATCCCGTAATGATTCATTACCATGAAGGTCATCAGCGGCGTGAGAATCAGGCTGGCGACTACGATCAGCGAGGAGCGCACATCTCCCAGAAACAGGAACAACACCACAATCACCAGCACCACGCCTTCCAGCAGCACCTTCACCACGGTAGCCAAGGCCGCGTCCACCAGTTCGCTGCGGTCGTAGTAGGGAACGATCTTCATCCCGTCGGGGAGCATGTTTTTCTGGTTGATCTCGGCTACCCGCGCCTTGATCCGCGACACCACTTCCTTGGCGTTGCCGGCGCGGATCATCATCACCACCCCGCCCACCGATTCGGTGACGCCGTTTTTCACCACAGCACCCTGACGCACCTCGTGGCCGATGGTCACTTCCGCCACGTCACGGATGTATACCGGTACGCCGTCGTGCTCCTTTAGCACGATGGTGCGGATGTCGTCGAGATTGCGCACCAGTCCGACCCCGCGAATCAGGAATTGCTCGGAGAAATGCGGCAGCACCCCGCCCCCCGAGTTGGCGTTGTTGCGCGCCACGGCTTGATATACATCGGCCAGCGTCACCTTGTAATGGCTCATCCGGTCGGGATTCACCAGCACCTGGTATTGCTTGGCATAACCGCCCTGCGAATTGATTTCCGCCACCCCCGGAATGCCGCGCAACAAGGGGCGCACTACCCAGTCCTGGGTAATGCGGCGGCGCGTCAGCTCTTCGACGGAGAGCGCCTGCTCGCCGTCGTCGGCGTGTTCCAGGGTGTACTGGTAGACTTCGCCCAGGCCGGTTGAGACCGGCCCGAGCACCGGGGTGACACCTTGCGGCATACGGCTGGCCACCTCGATGAGACGCTCCATAACCAGTTGCCGGGCGAAATACACGTCGGTGGCGTCGGTAAATACCAGGGTGATCAGCGACAGGCCCGGCTTGTTCAGCGAGCGCATCTCCTCCAGCC
>CAYVIN010000190.1:0-3332 GCA_964451375.1 uncultured Sulfuricella sp. | reverse complement strand
GGACTTTCAGTCCGTAATTCAAACCCACCGGCTTGAGCCGGTGGTTGTTTAGTCTACTTTGGCGGATTTCAACACAAGCGCTATTAGTACGTTCCTTCCCCACACGGGGGAAGGACAGGATGGGGGCGAGCAAACTATTCAACCGATTGATTTTGAACGCCCCCACCCCAACCCTCCCCCGTTGGGTGAGGGAGCTAAAACCGTAGCGCACCTTCCTGACAAAGTAGAAGTAACGTTGCCTGATTGGAAATCAGGCTGAGGGTTCATGCCAATCATTGAGCGTTAAGCAAGCGTTAAGTTTGCCGGGAGAAAATGCCTCCCATGCTGTAAAACAACTGTTCAAGGAGATTTTCATGATCAAGCGTATTTCCCTGTTTGCCCTGCTGTGTTTCCTCGGCTTGTCGGCTGGCGCACAGGCAGTTAATGCCGATGCCGGGCGCAGCGCCTATACCAACAATTGCGCCAGTTGCCACACCACACCCTGGACAACCAGCGCGGCGGCCATTCAGAACGCCATTCAGGGTAACCGGGGCGGTATGGGACGCTTGTCCAGCCTGAGCGCTGCCGAGTTGCAGGACATCGCGGCGTATATGAGTAATCCCGCCGGCGCGACAACTGCAACAACGACCGCCACGGCTCCTGCCACCACCGGCAATCCTGCCGTAACCCCGGCCCCGAGCGCCGCCACTACGCCGACCAGCACGGATATCGATCACCTCTACGACTGGGCGGAAACCACCTATCCCCAGCTTTTCACCCATCACGGGCTTTCTCAGGATATGAACGGCTATTACACCCGCTACTACCTCGGAACCAACGTGTATTTGCTGACGCGCGACGGGCAGCTGTATTTCATGGACGGCAACCGCACGGAAGGGATGCTGGGTTTGGGTAAAATCGCCGACTGGCTGAAACGTATTCCCGCCAAAGCCGCCAGCGCCGTAACTCCCTCCCGCGAAACCGGTGAAGCTGGCGAAACCCATCGCGACGGTCATGAAAGCGACGAAAAAGAAAACGATCACGACCACCGCGAGTCCGACAACGACTGACGTTTACCCCGCCACACCACTTCCAGGCTCGCTGCGGCGGGCCTGTTTCGTTTTGTTCGGCGACGACGGCACTCCGCAGCACATCCTTCCTCCCCAGATTTCAAAACTATTTTTTAAAGCAACTTACAAACTTACCGCCCCAACTGCGTCTCCCGGTTAGCGCCTGCACACCTGTTACTTTTCACAGGTTACATGGGGCGGCCTATTGCGGTACGCTTTTTTCAAGTTTTGGGGCGCGGATCGTTAACGCCTCCGAATGAGGATGTTTTTTACAACAGCGCACCCCGGCAATCTGGATGCAGCGATTCTGCGCGGCCAATTACCGGGGGCGCCGGCCAACCGGCAATATTGACCTTTTTTGGGAGATAGACGTATGCGTTATTTTAGTGAGGTGAAATCGGGGTTCGCTCCGTTCCGCTGCTTAATCGCGGCAATCCTGGCGTTGGCGAGTGCGCCGGCGCTGGCCGATTCGGCGCTGCCGTGCAAGGATCGGCCTACTATCGAGTACCAGCTTGGGCCGAAAAGCGACATCGACAAGCTTTATCCGATGATCAAGACGGACTCGATGTCGGCCTATGATTTTTCCATGGCGGTGGCGTCGAACATCCAGTTTTATTTGCAGGATTCGTTGAATCGCGACCAGATCGATGCTTGCTGGCTTGCAGTGACGCCGGACGGCGACGCCGGTTACAAGGTGAGTTTCCACGCCTCCAGCAGCAAGGCCGCCGATTATGCGAAGAATCAGCCGGCCTGGCTGGAACACGGCAAGCTGGGGTTGAAAGGCGCGGTATCCTGCCAAAACGATGCGTCGTGCTGGGAACCCAAGGGTGAAAAGCTGAAGTGTTCCGGGCCGTGGCAGTTCTATTTGCCGCTGGGACTGCCGATGGTGGCGCAAAAGATGGTGATGTTGCTGCATTACCCGCCTTATTCGGCAATGCAGCAGTCGGATTACCTCAACAATGCGACGCTTAACCGCTGGCAGCGTTTGCTGGTGACGGTGGGTGTACCGGTCAGCGACTGGACTTTGTACACCACGACGGTGGATATTTTCCCGATCGCCGCGCCGGGCAGCGGTCAGACCGGGTGCTTCCCCACCACTTCGGCAACCAATTTCTTCGGCGACAAGGGTTCGCAATACATCCCCAAGATGCTCGATGCTCTGGTTCTGCCCTCCACCACGCCGGCGGGCAAGGCGAAAGCCACCATTCCGGTGATCATCTACGGTTCGGAAGCCATCGGTTACTGGAACGCGACCTATCCTGGCGCGCTCGCCGGGGTGCTGAAGGGCGGTACGGTTAACCTGAATCCGGCGGAGCCGACGAAAAAGACGCCGTTTATGGGGGCCAACCATCCGATCGCTGCGGTGTATCAAACCTGTTCATCCACCCCGGGTACCGTGGCGATGGCCAAGCAGGATCTGGCGACTGCCTGTTTCGCCCGCACCATGGCTTCGGCGATCAGCGATGTTGATGCCGTTTCGGTGGCGAAAATGTGCGAGCTTTCCTACACCGCGCCGCCGCCGGAGTCGGAATATGCGTCCCAGGTTTGCGTCACGGCAGTGATCGACAAGAGTCCGCAGTTTGCCCAGTGGACGACGGCGCAAGCCAAGACGTGGTGTGACGCCCACCGCAACAACCCCTGCCCGTTGCCTGATTATTGAAATTGACGGTTTGGGGATAGAAGCAGCGCGGGAATAGCCTCACCGGTTTCTGCCTCGCCCCTATCCCCTGCAACCGAGCAGTTGCCCCATCCACCAGCCCTATCCGGCTCTTGCAGCGATGGGGCCGGCCCGCCGCTTCCCCCCGCACAAAATAATTGATCAAGGTTGACAATTGTGGATGAAATTTGCCGCTTTCAATCTTGACTCGCCACTACATAAAGAATAAATTCCCAGCACCAACCACAACATCTTGTGGTTTTTGTTTTGTTGTCGCCAGGTGTTTGAAAACCCTGGCTTATCGGTCGAGGGGCAAGGCATGGAGATTTCCCAGGCGGGACTTAACCCGTTGAGCACTATTTTCCAACCGCGTGGGGTCATCAAGCGCGATGGTTCGTCGGCGGTTTTCGACGCTGAAAAAATCCGTTCGGCGATTGAACGCGCCGGGCGGGCAAACGGCGAATTCGACGCTTCCGAGGCGATTCTGCTGTGCGCCCAGGTGGTCAAGGTGTTGACCCACAAATTTCACGGCGAGCCGCCCCACATCGAGCATATTCAGGATGTGGTGGAACAGGTGCTGATTTCCGCCAATCACCTCAAGACCGCGCGCGCCTACATCGTCTACC
>CAYVIN010000189.1:0-3344 GCA_964451375.1 uncultured Sulfuricella sp. | reverse complement strand
TGTCGCAGTTGGAGATGCACACCAGCGCATCGGCGCAGTGGGCGTTGACCATGTATTCCACCGAGTCCGCAATCAGGTCGCGCGACGGCAAGCTGTACAACATGCCGCCGTGGCCCATCGCGATGCCGTCGTCGATGGCGATGGTATTGAATTCCTTGGCAACCCCGCCGGCCTTTTCGATCTCGCGCGCCACCAGCTGGCCCATATCCTTGAGATGCACATGTCCCGGCACAAACTGGGTGAACGAATTGGCGACGGCAATGATGGGCTTGCCGAAATCGCCGTCGGTCATCCCGGTGGCGCGCCACAACGCGCGCGCGCCGGCCATGTTGCGACCATGAGTGGAGGTTTTGGAACGGTAGGCAGGCATGAGAATTCCTTATATCAGACAAAATCAATGCGCCATTCTCGCGGAAAGCGCGCACAGGGGCAAGAATCGTGGTACGCCGACTCTTGACGCCCATAGCCGCAGCACGTAGATTTCAGTGACTTGCCGATGCCTGAACGAGGATAGTCCGATGAACGTTGCTGCATTACCCCAATTCACCCTTTACGAGCAACTATGTGCCTTGCCGGACGGCGTCCGGGGCGAGATATTGAACGGCCAGTTGTATACCCAGCCGCGCCCTACCGGACGGCATGGGCTAGCGGAGGGGGCGCTCAACGTCCATGTCGGCGGGCGATATGGTTTTCGTGGCGGGCCGGGTGGCTGGTGGATCATCCCCGAGCCGGAAATCCACTTTATCCGCGACAGTGAAGTGGCAGTTCCCGATCTGGCCGGCTGGCGGCGCGAGCGTATGCCGCGTGTCCCCGACGAGCATCGTTTCGAAGTCGTGCCGGATTGGGTGTGCGAAATCCTTTCGCCGAGTACCCTGCGCCGGGATCGTTTCATCAAGTTGCCGATGTATGCCCGCTACGGTGTCGCCCACGCCTGGCTGGTCGATCCCGAAGCGCATACCCTGGAAGGCTTCGAGTTGCGCCAGGGTTTTTGGGTGTTGATCGCCACCCTCAAGGATGATGAGCCGGTGCGGGTGGCGCCGTTCGACGCCGTGGAATTCCCGCTGGGGGATTTGTGGGGGGAGCCCAATTGCTGAATATTTTCAAGGATCCGTCATGAACCAGGCGACGCTGAAAAAAATGTCCGAAAACGAATACCTTGCTTTGGAAGCGCAAAGTGAGGTGCGTCACGAACTGGTAGGCGGCCAGATCTACGCCATTGCGGGGGCTTCGGCCCGGCACAACCGAATCGCCGGCGCACTTTATGCGCGGTTGCTTGGCGCGGCGGGAGCAGATTGCCAAGTCTTCATCAGCGACGTAAAACTGCGCGCCGACGACTACCCCTCCTATTACTACCCGGATGTAATGCTGGTATGCGACCCCTCCGATAACGATGCGCTGGTCAAAACCCGTCCCTGTCTGCTCGCCGAGGTGCTTTCTTCTACCACCGAAGCCACCGACCGGCGCGAAAAGCTGATTGCTTATCGGCGTCTGTCCTCCTTACGCGAATACCTGTTGTTGTCTCAGGATGAGCAAAGCATCGAAATCTACCGGCGGCGGGGGGTCGCCGACTGGGTGGTGGAAACCCTGGGGGGCGAAGATATCCTCCGTCTCGAATGCCTCTCCGTGGAAATTCCGGTCGCCGAGTTGTACCGGGGTATCCTCGAATAGCGCGGTATAATCCCCGGCCTTTCCTTAATCCCTTCTCGTCGATGCTGCTCCATCCCCAATTCGATCCTGTTGCGATACACCTCGGGCCGCTGGCCGTGCATTGGTACGGCCTGATGTATTTGCTGGCTTTTGGTTTGTTTCTGCTGCTTGGTCGCTGGCGTATACAGACCCAGCCGTGGAGCGGTTGGAGCGTACAACAACTCGACGACATGCTGTTCTACGGGGTGCTCGGCGTGGTGATCGGCGGGCGGTTGGGCGAAGTGCTGTTTTATGAGCCGGTATATTATTTTTCTCACCCGCTGGAAATACTCGCCGTGTGGAAAGGCGGAATGTCTTTCCACGGCGGTTTTCTCGGGGTGCTGGTCGCGATGGCGATATTTGCCCGCAAAGCCGGCAGGCCGTGGCTGGCCCTGATGGATTTCATCGCACCGCTGGTGCCGCCGGGACTGGCCGCCGGGCGGCTGGGCAATTTCATCAATGGCGAGTTGTGGGGACGCCCCACCGACGCGCCGTGGGGCATGGTGTTTCCCCACGCCGACGAGTTGCCGCGCCACCCTTCGCAACTCTACGAATTTGCCCTGGAGGGGCTGGCGCTGTTCGCCCTGCTGTGGTTGTTCTCGCGCAAGCAACGCCCGTGTGGCGCGGTGTCCGGGATGTTCCTGATCGGCTACGGGAGTTTCCGTTTTATTGGCGAGTTTTTCCGCAATCCAGACAATGGCATCTTCGGTCTGATGACTTTCGGAGTGAGTATGGGCCAATGGCTGAGCCTGCCGATGGTCGCCATCGGTGTGGCGATGCTGCGCTGGGCCTACCGTAAACCTTGAGCCGCGAACTTTTTCAACTAGCTGAAATCTGTTAGTCTTCTCCCTTTATTTTTTCAGGCTTGGTGCATAAAACATGAGCGAATTTCTCTTCACCTCCGAATCCGTTTCCGAAGGCCATCCCGACAAGGTCGCCGACCAGATTTCCGATGCCGTGCTCGACGCCATTCTGACCCAGGATCACAAGGCGCGGGTTGCCTGCGAAACGCTGGTGAGCACGGGCCTGGTGGTGATTTCCGGTGAAATCACCACTTCCGCAACGGTCAACTACATCGATGTGGCGCGCGCCGCAATCAAACGTATCGGCTACAACAGTTCCGATATCGGTTTCGATTACTACACCTGTGCGGTGCTGACTGCGCTGAACAAACAATCCCCCGACATTGCCCAGGGCGTCAACCGCACCCCCGAGGAAGAAATGGATCAAGGAGCCGGCGACCAGGGCCTGATGTTCGGCTACGCCTGCGATGAAACCCCGCAACTGATGCCGATGCCGATTTACTACTCGCATCGCCTGATGGAGCGCCAGGCCCATTTGCGCAAGGATGGCCGCCTGCCCTGGCTGCGCCCCGACGCCAAGTCGCAAGTTACCATTCGTTATGTAGACGGCAAGCCGCAGCAAGTCGATACCGTGGTGATCTCCACCCAACATCACCCCGATGTTTCCCATGCCCAGATTTCCGAAGCGGTGATCGAGGAGTTGGTCAAGCCGGTGATCCCGGAAAGCCTGCGCGCCCCCAACATCCGCTACCTGATCAACCCCACCGGGCGTTTCGTGGTCGGCGGGCCGATGGGCGACTGCGGCCTGACCGGGCGCAAGATCATCGTCGATACCTATGGCGGCGCGGCGCACCA
>CAYVIN010000188.1:0-3528 GCA_964451375.1 uncultured Sulfuricella sp. | reverse complement strand
CCCGCCAATACGGCCTTTCAGCAAGCAGCTCCCTCTTTTAACCGGACAGTAGTGGGTTTTCAATCAGGCTCTGCCGGTAATGAGTGATGAGGAATGGGTGATGAAAACCATCTCTCACATTACCCATCACCCATTACTCATCACCTTTTTTTGGTTCCGGCTTGTCCGGCTTAAGCTATACTCCGCGCCAGCAAAATTGATGATTATCAGGGAGTGGGCCGTGCGTCTCGTACTTTTCGATCTGGACAATACCTTGCTGGCGGGCGACAGCGATTTCGAGTGGGCGCAGTTTCTCATTGAGCAGGGCGTTCTCGACCGCGAAGTCTACGAAGCCCGCAACCTCGAATTCTACGAGCAATACAAGGCCGGCTCCCTGGATATCCACGCCTTTCTGGATTTCCAGTTAAAACCCCTGGCGCGCCACCCGCGTTGCCAACTCGACGCCTGGCACAGCGAATTCATGGAAACCCGCATCCTGCCCATCGTCGCTCCGCAAACCCGGGCTTTCCTCGCCAAAGAACTGGCGCAAGCCGATCTGGCCGCCATCATTACCGCCACCAACAGCTTCGTCACAACACCGATTGCCCGCGAGCTGGGCGTCCCTCACCTGATTGCCACCGATCCCGAGCAGGTCAACGGCGAATTCACCGGCAAGGTGGCCGGCGTCCCGTGTTTCCGCGAAGGCAAAATCACCCGCCTCGACGCCTGGCTGGCAGAGCAGGGCGTGAGCCGCAGCACTATCCGCGAAAGCCGTTTTTTCAGCGACTCCCTCAACGATTTACCCCTCCTGCAAAACGTCACCCATCCGGTGGCGGTTGATCCCGACCCAACCCTGAAGGCTTTTGCCGAAAAAATGGGATGGCCGGTAATCAGTCTACGTTAAGCCGGTTCAAGCTTTTCCGCCATTGATAATTGTCAGTGGCATACCCCGCCTCCGTTGACTAGAATTTCAGATGTGGGGATTTTGTTATTGTTTCTCCCATATTGCGGTTCCATTAAAAAACCAACAGATCGTAAAAGGGGAAACGGAAATGGCTTTCGTCGATTGGGACAGCAACTACACGGTATACGATGAGGAGATGGACGCCCATCACCAATGTCTGTTTAGCATCGTCAATGATTTGCACGGCGCGGTCTACGCAAAAAGGGGCAAGGGCGAACTGGAAAAAATCATTGCCCGTTTGCTGGAATACACCAAAACGCATTTTGCCGCTGAAGAACGTCTCATGCAGGCGCGCAATTATCCCCACTACGCCCTGCATAAAGCCGAACACGAACGCCTGCTCAAACAAGTTCTCGAAATCGAGAAGGAGTTTCGCGCTTCCCAAGGCGAACGCGGCGGCGACATGCTGGCTTTCCTGATCAAGGATTGGGTGATTGGCCACATCCTCAAGTTCGACAAAGACTATTCCGGTAAATACACCTCCCTCATTCCCAAAGCCGCGCATTCTGCGCGGCAAACCGCTCATCCCTGACGGGGACGTTTAGACGGGCGAGGGTATAATCGGCGCTTTTGTCGCCCCCGCCCGATGCGATTTCTTTTCCCGCTATTATTGCTTTCGACACTGGTTACAGTGCTGCTCGGATTGTTGCTGGGCAGCGCCGACCTGAGCGTCGGCGAGGTGACGCGCGCCCTGCTCGGGCGCGGCGACGCTTTAACCACCACCATCGTTGTGGAGTTGCGTTTGCCGCGTGTCCTGGCGGCGTTCGGCTGCGGGGCGCTGCTGGCGCTGGCCGGTGTTTTGTTTCAGGCGCTGTTGCGCAACCCGCTGGCCGATCCCTATATTCTCGGGGTGTCGGGTGGCGCGGCAGTCGGCGCGCTGGGCGCAATTCTGCTTGGCCTGGCGGCGGCGCTGGTTGATCTGGCCGCACTGGGCGGCGCATTGGGAGCGATGGCGATGGTGTTTTCGCTGAGCCGGGGCGGGGCGGCTTGGGACATGCACCGCCTGCTGCTCACCGGCGTGGTGTTGTCGGCGGGGTGCGGCGCTTTTATCAGCCTGATGCTTGCCCTCGCGCCGTTAATGGAAGCGCGCGGCATGTTGTTCTGGTTGATGGGCGACTTGTCCCACGCCGAAGCGCCCTGGGCGGTCTGGCTGGCTCTGCCGGCGCTGCTGGGCGTGGCGCTGCGTTATGCTCCAGCCCTTGATGTGCTGATCCTCGGGGAAACCAAGGCCCGCTCGTTAGGCGTGGCGGTGCGTCCGATGCAGGGCTTGCTGTATTTTGCCGCATCGACCGCCACCGCCGTGTCGGTGATGGAAGGCGGGGCCATCGGTTTCATCGGCCTGATTATTCCCCATGCCCTGCGCCTGCTGGGCGTCAATCGCCACCGCCAATTGCTGGTGTTTTCCGCACTGGGCGGCGGTAGCCTGCTGGTGCTGGCCGACACCCTGGCGCGCAGCATCGCGCCCCAGCAACTGCCGGTCGGGGTGTTGACCGCCTTGCTCGGGGTGCCGGCATTGCTGCTGCTGTTGCGCCGCCAGTAAATCCCGAGTCGGAGCGCCGGCGTCTCGCCGGCCTGCCGGCAGGATGCCGGCGCTAATGGGTGGCGACAAAACCCCGTCATATATTTCGTTTAAAATAGCCGCTTTCCGCTTACCTCTCAGGAACCCGCCATGCCCGTCAATCTCTCCGCCCCCTCTCCCGACCAGCTTCTGCCCGTAAAAGGCGTCACTCTCGGTATCGCCTGCGCCGGAATCAAGAAAATCGACCGCAAGGACTTGTTGGTCATGCGTCTCGAAGACCGGGCGCAGGTCGCCGGGGTGTTTACCCAGAACCGCTTTTGCGCGGCCCCGGTGATCCTCACCAAAGCCCATCTGGCCAGCGGCAAAGCGGTGCGCGCACTGCTGGTGAATACCGGCAACGCCAACGCAGGCACCGGCGAGGACGGACTGGCGCGCGCCCGCCGCACCTGCGCCGAATTGGCTGGGCTGCTGGGCTGCGAGGCCGAGCAAATCTTGCCGTTCTCCACCGGGGTGATCCTCGAACCTTTGCCTGCCGACAAGATCATTGCCGGCCTGCCCGCCGCCATCGCCAACCTCAGCGACACCCACTGGGCGGACGCCGCGCAGGCCATCATGACCACCGATATCGTGCCCAAGGCAGTGTCGAAGCAGGTCGTCATCGATGGCGTCACCATCACCATCACCGGCATTGCCAAGGGTTCCGGGATGATCCATCCCAATATGGCGACCATGCTCGGTTATGTGGCGACCGACGCGCCGGTCGCGCAGGCCGCGCTGGAAGCCATGGTGCGCCACGCCGCCGACCGCTCCTTCAACTGCATCACCGTGGACGGCGACACCTCCACCAACGACTCCTTCATGTTGATTGCCAGCGGCGCGGCGGGCATAGCGGAAATCACCGATACCGCCAGCGCCGCCTACCAAACGCTATGCGATGCCGTCACTGCGGTCGCCGCGCAACTCGCCCAAGCCATCGTGCGCGACGGCGAAGGCGCGACCAAGTTCATGACCATCCAGGTGGAAGGCGGTATGACACGTGAGGAGTGCCGTTTGATCGCCTACGCCA
>CAYVIN010000187.1:0-3538 GCA_964451375.1 uncultured Sulfuricella sp. | reverse complement strand
ACGAGCGGACTGGGTCTTGGCGATTTTCACGGGGGAAGTCCGACAGGCTGCTAGCCGTCAGTCAACGCAATATGCCCCAATGTAGGATGGGGGCGAGCAAACTATTCAACCGATTGATTTTTAACGCCCCCACCCCACCCCCGTTGGGTGAGGGAGCTAAAACCGTAGCGCACCTATCTGACAAAGTAGAACTACTCGCTCAAGCGGAAAGCGCCGCCAGCAATTGCCGCGTCACCACGCCTTCGGCAAAACGGGTAGCGATGTTTTCCCGGATCGGTGCGGCGGCGGCGCGGAATGGCGCGGGGTTCGCGACAATGCGCCGCATCATTTCGCCGGCGGAATTTTCGTCGGGTTCGGCCCAGCGCTGATTGGTGTGGAAAGAAGGCTGCGGCGGCGGCCACACCGAGCAGCGCGCCATCCGGTAGGGCAGCGCGCCGGGCCATGAGTCGCCAAGAAAATCGGTTTGCCCGCCCCAGCCGGTCATCAGCACCGGCACACCCAGCGTAGCCGCGTCGAATGCGCCCAAACCCCAGCCTTCACCGCGACTCAGCGAAACAAAACAATCCCCGATTTCGTGGAGCGCATCGATTTGCCGGCCCGGCAAAGCGTCGTGCGCCAGCATCACGATGCGCGGCGCTTCCCGCCCCAACGCCGCCGTGTTCAGGCGGACGATTTCGCGCACCAAATCCTGCGTTGACCCCACGAACGGATAAAACGGCCCCGGCCCGGAACCGCTCGCGCCGGTTTTGACGATCAACGTCACCGGGTCGCTGCTGCGAAATGCCCGAATATAGGCGCGCAGCAGCCCGTCGAGGTTTTTCCGGGGATCCCAGGTGTTGATAGTGTAGAAAACAAAGTCCCCCTCCGGGACGCCGAGATCGCGGCGAAAGTCCGCCAGTTCTCCGGGCGTAACATCGTGCCACTGGTGGCGGCGAATATGCGGAACCACGGACACTGGCTTTTTTACGTCGCAGCGGCGGAAAACCGCATCGTTCATCCGGCACGGCACGAGGATATGATCCGCTCGGTTCAGCAAAGGCGGCCAGTGCGCCGGCAAAGTGTCGCTTTCCCAGGTAGTGAAGCCAACATTGTGTTTTCCCGCCTCCCAATACGCCGCCCAATGTTCGGGAATGGTGTGCAACAGCACCGTATCGTAAGCACAGGGGCGCAGGGTTTTTTCCATGAGCGCAGGCAGATCGGCGAGGGTGTCGTCGTTGCGCGCCATCTCCAGAATGGCCGAAGAAGCGTGGCTTTGACGCCACGGCAGGGTGTCGCTCCAGCCCACCCGCTGCACCGGAACCCATTGCACCGCCACCCCGGCGTTCACCAACCCGCGCAGATAAGCCAGCGCCGCCAGGCCGTACCCGGAAGGTTCAAAGTAGGAAACAAATTTAATGCCGTTCATCGGAATCGGGAGCGTAAGCAAGGCAAACGCATTATGTGGGGAAAAGGTGGACTTTAGCGGCGGTAGAGATTTTGCCGGTGTCGAAAGTTTGGGCGCGCGTCTTCCCAAAACCGCCGGGATGATAACGCAAATCCGCCGCGCCAAAATGATTTCTGAATGGCTGTTGAGAGGCGGGATAACCACGGTCTTAACCACCCCGGCGCGCCGGGTTCACGCCCAAGGGGCATTTCCGAGTGAGTGAACACCAACCTCATCAGGGGCCGACGGACGAAGCGCCGAGGCGCGACGCGCGTCTTTCGCCCCGCGAAAGGGGAATACCCGACACCGCCCCCCCATCCGGCACTTATGTTTCCTAGGCGCTAACACACCTCCCCAACTCAAACAAGCTGTGAAAAGTCACAGGATGGCAAGCGGCCGGATTGTCGGCATAATCCGGGGACGGCAGGGAGAATCAGGCGGGTTAGCCGCGTTGAGTTTCCTTGGTATGTAAATAATCGGCGGATGTTCTGATAAAAACAGTATCGTAGGGTAGGCACGGCTTTTTGTGCCCACGCGGTAAGGTTGTGGAGCGTTTCCGCATGGGCACGATAGGGCCGTGCCCACCCTACCCGGCTTTACGTTAGGCCTTTGCCATATCCCCTTCACGTTCTTGAGGATGCCATGAAATATCTGAAGTTGTTTTTGTTTGCGGCTTCTCTTTCCGCCTGTTCAAATAGTGCGAATAGTGACAGTTCCTTTAAGAGTCAGTATGTCGCAACATTTGTTGCAGCCTGCAGTAAAAACACGGGCGGGAGCGAGATGATGACTAACATTTGCACCTGCCAAGCCAACATGATCGTTGAAAACATGAAGCCATCTGATACAGCGGACAAAGTGAAGGTAAGAGCATTTGTAGTCAAGACGGCTGCTCCTGAATGCGCACGGAAAGCGATGGAAGGAATGAAGAAGTGACCGGATGAATACAAAGAGAAGAGCGGAATAGGGGACAAACCACGGTTTTCTAGCCTCTCTCAAGAAACACCATCCAAGTGACTGATTAGAAATGATGTATTCAAGCGGGGTTTTCACTGACGACGAGTTTCATGCCCATTTTCTCGGCGCGCTGGGCCAGTTGCCGGAGTACCCGTTCGCGGTAGCGTTCCTCGTAGTAATCCTGGCCTTGGTCGGTGTATTCCTCGCCCTTGGTGAGCATCGTGTAGATCAGGCGCGCCAGCTTGTGCGCCGCTGCCGTCACCGCCTTGGGCTTGTCCATGCGCGCGCACATTCGGCGGAAGTACGCGCCCAGCGCCGACTGGCTGCTGCGCAGCGCCGCTGCGGCCAATTTCAATGCCTGGGCTGCACGGTTGGCGACGCGCTTGGTCTTCCCGCTCATCACTTTGCCGCCGGTAATCTTGGTACCAGGGCAAAGCCCCAGCCAACTCGTGAAGTGGCCGACCGTGGGAAAGCGTGACATATCCGCCCCGGTCTCGCTGACGACCGCCAATGCGGTGGTCACGTCGATGCCATCGATGCGCGTAAGATCCACTCCGCACATTCTGAACAACTGTGTGCGCAAATCGAACTTCGGCGCATTACGTCCCCTCCCTCGCTTTTTGCCCTTGGCCGGTTCTCCCTCATGAACTTGCAGGCTTTGCAATTGCCCTTCGATCTCCCGGTCGCACTCGGCCAGTTGCGTACCGATGAAGTCGAACATGGCCAGCGCCTGCTTGAGCGCAAACAGATGCTCGGCGCGCCAGTTGCCTTGCAGGCTCTTGGCGATCTCGTCTGTGCTTGCGCGTATGCGCGCATTCTTCATCGCCGCCAGTACCTGACCATCCCGCTCGCCGGCGACGATGGCGCGCAGTATCTTCTGGCCGGTCTCACCCGCCACATCGGAGATGACGTTGGTGAGTTGGATGTTCATCTGCGTGAGCGCCTTTTGCATGTGCTGCACATGCCTACCTTGGGCTTTCAGGAGCATCCCGCGCTGACGCCACAGCGAGCGCAAGGCGCACACCGCATCCGCCGGGCGAAACGCTCCTTGAAGCAGGCCGTAGGTCATGAGTTGCTGCAACCACTGGCAGTCCAGCACGTCGGATTTGCGGCCCGAGACGTTCTTGACATGACGCGCGTTGACCAGCAGTACGGTGAAGC
>CAYVIN010000186.1:0-3665 GCA_964451375.1 uncultured Sulfuricella sp. | reverse complement strand
TTCATACGCCCGACTGAGCGAAATTTGCATATGGAACAAAAGACCAGCGAGGGCGCGCGCAATTTGTGAAAAATCCGGGCTAGGCGTCGCTGCCCTTGTTTAGTTGCTGCTCCAGCGCGGCGACGCGGGTTTCGAGGGTTTCCACCATATCGCGGGTTTTTTGCAACACCGCCTGCTGAACTTCAAATTCCTCGCGGGGCACCAGATCGAGTTTATTGGTGACGTTGTGAAAGACCGCGCGGAGGTTTTTTTCAATGTCTTTGGCCGGGCTGTTGGCGAGCAATTCGCCGATTTTTCCGCTCAATTCTTCGAGGGGCGTCTGTTTCATGGGAGGGTTCCTTGCAAAATGAACGGACAGTTTATCAAAAAACCCTATGGAACTAGTCATATATAAGGCGCGCACCAAATCAGTGCCGAAGGTCGATCGGTTGCTTCAAAACGGCGCACCAAGATTGAGCATGGTTTGATGTTTTGGCTGAACTGATTGAATTTCAATAATAAAAAAACCTGGCACACCCCATGCTTATACGAAGCTGCGTCGATTTTGATTACGTTATCCACACTTTGAGGAAAGGACTTAAACATGAGCAAACTCACTTATTCTTTGATTCTGGCCGGGCTCGTAAGCATCCCTGCGGTCTCCGCCATTGCCGCTGACGCGCCCGCAGCCCCGGCTGCCGAAACGCCGGTGCACACCTTCACCGCCAACGTCAATCTGGTCACGGAATACCGTTTCCGTGGTATCGACCAGACTTGGGGCAAGCCCGCTATGCAAGGCGGTGCTGATTACGCCCATGCCGACGGCTGGTATGCTGGCGTGTGGGGTTCCAACGTCAGCAGCAACAGCTACCCCGGCGGCAACCTGGAAATCGACTACTACGCTGGCTACAACGGCAAGTTCAACGACGACCTGGGCTGGACGGTGGGCGGCCTCGGCTACTATTACCCCGGTGCCAACTTCAATAAGTCCGCAACCCCCGGTGCCGACCAAAAGCTCGACAATTTCGAGATCAACGTGGGCCTGTCCTGGAAATTCATCAGTTACAAGCTGTCGGTTTCCACCACCGACTACTTCGGTGCCAACACCAAGAGCGGCTATGACGGCGGCTCCAAGGGCAGCATGTACCATGACCTGTCGATCAACTATCCGCTCGCCGACGACCTGACACTGGGCTTTCATATTGGCCGCACCGACGTCAAGGCCAAGTACGGCACGATCGACCCCGACTACACCGACTACAAGCTGTCCATCGCCAAGACCTTCAAGGATGGCTGGAATGCTTCGCTGGCTTACGTGAAATCGTCCAACGACGCCTTCTTCAAGAACACCATGTCCTTCGCCAATGGCGACACGCGCGATCTGAACAAGGGTGTGGTGGTGTTGCAAGCCGGTCGGACGTTCTAATCCGGCAATTTCACTGAAGGAGCGAACATGAAACAGGTAACCGCAATTATCAAGCCGTTCAAGCTTGACGAAGTGCGCGAAGCCCTTTCCGCCATCGGCGTACAGGGCATCACAGTCACCGAAGTCAAGGGTTTCGGACGGCAAAAGGGCCACACCGAGCTGTATCGTGGCGCCGAATATGTCGTCGATTTTCTGCCCAAGGTGAAAATCGAAGCCGCTGTGGCGGCTGACATGGTCGATCGCGTCATTGAAGCTATCGAGAAATCCGCCAAAACCGGCAAGATCGGCGACGGCAAGATTTTTGTTTACGACGTGGAACAGGTGGTTCGCATCCGTACCGGCGAAACCGGCCCGGACGCGCTCTAACCCTACGCCCAAGGAGATCAATACCATGGATCGTTTGATTAAAACCCTGTTGTTTCTGGGCATGTTGATGTGGGGTGGCCTGGCGCTGTCCGACGAACCGGCGAAAGCTCCCGATGCCGCAGCGCCTGCTGCTGCGGCCCCGGCTGCCGCCGCTCCGGCTGCGGCGGCGGATGCGCCTCCGGTCGCCGCGCCCGTCGAGAAAAAACTCGACACCGGCAACACCGCCTGGTTGCTCACCTCCACCGCGCTGGTGCTGTTCATGACCATCCCCGGTCTGGCGCTGTTCTACGGCGGCATGGTGCGCAAGAAAAACGTGCTCGCCACGCTGATGCAGTCCTTCGCCATCACCTGCCTGGTAACCATCATCTGGATGGTGGCTGGCTATAGCCTGGCGTTCCGCGACGGCGGCCCGTTCATCGGCGGACTCGACCGGCTGTTCCTCGGCGGCATGGGCGTTGCCGACCTTGCCGGTACAGACGGACAGAACATCCCGGAATCGGTGTTCATGATGTTCCAGATGACCTTCGCGATCATCACCCCGGCGCTGATTGCCGGCGCGTTTGCCGACCGCATGAAGTTCTCCGCGATGTTGTGGTTCATGGCCGCCTGGTCGCTGCTGGTTTACACCCCGGTTGCTCACTGGGTGTGGGCGGTCAACGCCGATCCGAACGTGGCCGGCTGGTTGGCTACCAAGGGTGTGCTGGACTACGCCGGTGGTACGGTGGTGCACATCAACGCCGGTATTGCCGGTCTGGTCTGCGCGATTGTCCTGGGCAAGCGTGTTGGCTACGGCAAGGAACCGATGGCGCCGCACAATCTGGTGTTGACCATCGTTGGCGCCGCCATGTTGTGGGTGGGCTGGTTCGGCTTCAACGCCGGCTCCGCAGTCGCTGCTGACGGTCGCGCCGGGATGGCGATGGCTGTCACCCAAATCGCAACTGCCGGCGCAGCTATGGCCTGGATGTTCGCTGAATGGATGGGTAAGGGTAAGCCTTCCGTGCTGGGTATCGCTTCCGGCGCAGTGGCTGGTCTGGTCGCCATCACCCCGGCTTCCGGTTTTGTCGGCCCGATGGGCGCACTGATCATCGGCCTGGTTGCCGGCGTGGTGTGTTTCTGGGGCGCGACTTCCCTGAAGCGCATGATGGGTTATGACGACTCCCTCGACGCTTTCGGCGTACACGGTATCGGCGGCATCGTCGGCGCGATCCTTACCGGCGTGTTTGCGGTGAAGGACATCGGCGGCACCGCCGGTATGCTGGAAGGCAACGGTGCGCAAGTCGGCATCCAGCTTCTCGGCGTCGGCGTGACGGTTGTATACGGTTTGATCATGACCTTCATCATCCTCAAGGTAATCGACATGGTGGTCGGCCTGCGGGTGAGCGAGGAAGAAGAACGCGAAGGGCTGGATGTCAGCCTGCACGGAGAGCGCGTCGAGTAACCACCTGTATTTCTTACTCCTCCGAAGTGGAAATTTTGGGCACCCTCGCGGTGCCCGTTTTTTTTAGTGCGGTTTTTAGTGTTGAGTGCTTAGTGTTTAGTTGATGTCGTCGCGCGGTGCGCGCCGGAATATATTCATACGCGAAGCGCATTCCACAACTAAACACTAAGCACTCAACACTAAAAACTATTTTTCCCTTCCCCACCCTGTGAAAAGTAACAGCTATCCAAGTCCCGTCCAGCCAAGTATAAATACGCTTTATCCATCTCTTCCAGAATAACGGAACCCGTCATGACCAAGGCACTCCAGCTACTCAACGACATCTTCGGCTACCCGGCCTTTCGCGGCCAGCAGCAGCAAATCATCGAACACTTGGGGGACGGTGGCGACTGCCTGGTGCTGATGCCAACCGGCGGCGGCAAGTCGCTGTGTTACCAGATTCCTTCGTTATTGCGG
>CAYVIN010000185.1:0-3697 GCA_964451375.1 uncultured Sulfuricella sp. | reverse complement strand
CGAAGCCGTCTCCGAGAAGCTCGACTACGTGCCGGCCACCCTCAAGGTCATTGAAACACGCCGCCCCAAATACGCCTGCCGCCCCTGCCAGGGCGAAGTTGCCGTCGCCGCCTTGCCCCCTTCGCCCATTGAACAGGGCATGGCCGCTCCCGGCCTGCTGGCGCATGTGCTGGTGTCGAAGTTCGCCGATCACCTGCCCTTGAATCGCCAGGAAGCGATGCTGCGTCGCCAGGGTATTGAACTGCCCCGTTCCACTTTGTGCGATTGGGTGCGAAGTGGGCTGCTGGGCTCACGCCCGGCGCAAGTTCTTCGAGGTGGCGAAGACCCAGAAGACGCCCGGACTGGCTCATGAGGCAGTGGCTCGTATCGCAGCCTTCTATCACCTGGACAATGCCTGGAAAGAACTCGAACCCGAGGAACGCCGGCGACGACGCCAAGCCGAGATCAAACCGCTGCTTGACGACTTTTACGCCTGGATGGCGAACCATTTGCCGGGCCTGTTGCCGCAAAGCCCCCTGGCGAAGGCGATGACCTATGCATCGAACCAGTGGAAAGCGCTGACGCGCTTTCTGGAGGATGGCCGCCTGCCGCTGGACAATAATGCCGCAGAGCGGGCTTTGCGCCCCATCGCCATCGGTAGGAAGAACTGGCTCTTTGCCGGCAGCGTGAGGGGCGGTGAGGCTGCCGCCATCATTCTATCCTTCGTGGAATCGGCAAAACTCCACCAGCTCAATCCCTATGCCTATCTGCGCGACGTGCTGACCCGCTTACCTTCGGCCAAAGCTCGCGATCTGGATTCCCTGTTGCCCCACTTGTGGCAGCCTGCCTGATTCTCCTCCTGCTCACCTGAGTTCGGTAGGTGTCGTTCGCCGGACGGTTACCGATCAGGCGGCGGCGTGCCGGGAATTGCTGCGGGAGAGGGGATTCACTACGGTGCAAAGTGTCGCCGATCTGGCGGGCATTGCGCGGGTGACGCTGGGGTGTTGGGAAAGGGGAAATGCCTGAGCGGCATCTCCCGTGCGGCTCACGCCTGGACGATTTCGGCCTTGACGACTTCCAGCGCGTCGCGCAGGGTTTCCTCGCTCACCTCGTTGAGGCATTCCGACAACATTTCGGCGGCGTCGTAGGTGTCTTCCGGCAAATCATCGGGGTTCAGTTCGGCGACGAATACCGCCGCCGCGCCGGCGATTTTCAATAAGGTCTGGCGCTCTTTCATGAGCATTTCCAGCTCGGCGCGCAGCATGACGATTTCCTGATTGTGAAGTGTGTGGGGCATGGTGAAATCCTGTTGTTATGAGTGACTACCGGTCGAATAGTGGCGGCGCGCTAAAGCTTTGTCAATCGGCGTCGTCATAATCCCCACCCATCCCTGCCGAATGCTACGATAACCCATGCGCCCCTCATCCCGTAAGCTGATTTCCCTGCTCTACCTGACTCTGGGCCTGGCCGGCTGTTCATCCCTGACGCTGCCGCCTGCCGCACCGGAAGTCGCGCACCCCGCCCCCAGCGCCGCACCGCCGCCCGTCGCGAGCAAACCCGCGCCCCCCGCCGCCCATCCCGGCAAGGAAGTAGTGATGTACGCCCTCGGCCTGATGGAAATCGACTACCGTTTCGGCGGCAAAAACCCGGAAATCGGGCTGGATTGCAGCGGCATGGTCAGCTACATCTACCGCAACGCAGCAGGCATGAACCTGCCCCACAACGCCGCGCAAATCGCCCGCCTCGGCAAAGCCATCGAACCCGCCAACCTCAACCCCGGCGACCTGGTATTTTTCAACACCACCGGCAAGAAGTTTTCCCACGTCGGCATCTACCTCGGCGAACAACGCTTCATCCACGCCCCCAGCAGCAACGGCAAGATCAAGATCAGCAACCTCAAATCCGGCTATTACGCGAAAAGACTGGATGCCGCGCGGACAATGTTTGATTGAGGGAGAAAGGCGGGTGGGCACGGCTCTGTGTGCTCACCGATACGGATTCCGCGTGGGCGCGATAAAGCCGCGCCCACTCCAACTAGCTTGCAATCATTAGCATAACGCATATGCTATCATCTGATAACGTCACCGCAGGAGCGCAGGAAATGCAACCCATCGATACCGCCATGGCAAAACGTCTGGTGGAAGCAAATGCCATCCTGGGTGCGTCCATCGTTGGGATGCCGGGTGGGTGGGGAGTTGTCGTCAAATATGGCACGACCGAAAGTCCGCTCGCCGCCCAACGCAGTAAGAAAGTGCGGATGTGGCGCAGTCTGGACAGTTGTTTTGCCTATGTCAGGAATGAACTGGGCATAGACCGCTTCGACGGGCTGGATGGATCGAATCACACGGATGAGGGGGCCGGTGTCCGGCAGCGGGCAGACACTGCGGCGCGTATGAAAAGCGCTCATGAGGCAGCGGCACATGCCCAATGGCTAAATGACAAAGTTGCCGCTTCGCTTGCCGATCCCGCACCGGGTTTTACGCATGAGCAGGTTATGGCTGATGTTCAGGCGGTGATCGACGCAAAGCGGAAGAAACATGCCGCCAAGGCTTGAGTGGCGCAACAGCGCGCGGGCCGACCTGATCGAGATTGTCAGCTTCATTGCCGACGACAACCCCGACGCCGCCCAAGCGCTGAAAGATGAGATCGAGAGCAAGATGGCGTTACTGCCGGAAAACCCAAAGCTGTACCAGAAGTCACGGCTGGTTAAGGGGATGCGCGAGATCGTTGTGCGCGACAACTACATCGTGCTCTATCGGGAAAACCGGGTGCTGGTGGAGGTAGTAAACGTGTTTCATGCGCGGCAGCAGCGGCCCTAACCGGGGCTTCAGTTGGACGGGGTGGAGTGTGCGGTTTTTAGGTTCAATCGCCGCCACCGCATCCGCCGCCGCACCCCCCGCCGGCATCCCCATCGCTGCCGCCAGCGGCGCTGTCGCTCAGCCCGGAAGTGCCGCCATCTATGGAAGCGTCAGCGAAATCCCCACCGCAATAACAAGCCCCGCTGCCGGAGTTGCCCTCACGCCTGCGCACGGATTGGCAATCGGCAACATAGTGAAAGCCGTTCGCGATACTGAGCTTGGTATCCAAGGCAAAAAGCAACGGCAGCCGGGTCGGCGAGCGCGGATTGATGTTCTCCTCCTGACAGACATAGCGCCAGCAGCGGAGCAAGCCGGTGTTGCTTTGCAATTGCCCACCGCTCAGCACCACCGCCGGCGTGTGGTGAAAAAATCGGCCAAACGCCCTTTGGCAGAAGGCTTCATAGTTCTTCGTGTAGAGAATGAATTCGTGCCAAAGATCGTCAACCACCTGCGACGGCATGGAAACGAATTTGCGCCCGCTCTTCAGGTAAGCCAGAAAAAACTGGCGCAGCCCGCGGGCAACCAACTGGCACTCTTTTTCCGTAAGGCCGGGATGGTGTTTCAGGAACCGCGCATACAACCCCGGCGGCAACGGGAACGAGCGAATGAACTGCTCACGCCGAAACATAACCTGCCGCTGCCACAGCAGAGTAACCACGACAATCAGGGCAAGACCGACAACAATCAGGGGAATGGTCATGGTGAGACTGTTCTATTGGGGAAGAACTGCGACAAGGGAGCACCCGACTATTTATTTTCCGCCGGAATAAAACTTTCCGCGGTTGTTAATGGTAAACCGGGCGGTCTCCCCCGGTGTCAAGCTAGTTGTCGCCTCAAAAATTCAACTTTGAGGTGTGGAG
>CAYVIN010000184.1:0-3841 GCA_964451375.1 uncultured Sulfuricella sp. | reverse complement strand
CAGCGCAGAGCAAGGCGGGGGTATTGGAGCAGAACGCCGCGGCCAAGGGCAGCAAGGCGACCCCTGCTCCATCCGAGATCATCACGAAAACTGAAGCGCAGGCAGTCGATCCGGTCGGCGAAGAGCCCTTGGACCATGCGATCACCTGTCTTTCACGCACCATCTACTGGGAGGCCAAGGGCGAGGGGGCTGCCGGCATGGAAGCAATCGCCAGTGTTGTCATGAACCGGCTAGGCCATAAGGGCTTTCCGAACACGATTTGTGAAGTTGTCAGGCAAGGCCACGAGAAGGGTGCCTGCCAGTTTTCGTGGTGGTGCGATGGCCGTTCGGATGACGCTGAGGAGGAAAAATCCTATGCTATCGCCAAGGAAATAGCTCGAAAGGCTCTCAACCGGCAATTAACGGACCGTACCGGTGGTGCATTGTATTTTCACCAGCACAAAGTAACCCCCGGTTGGTCCGCGGAATACATCAAGACCGTCGAGATCGGTGAGCATGTCTTCTACAAGCCTCACGGCGGCACGGCAAAATAGGCCTGCATGTACCGAAAAACTGCTTGCAGGTCGACACGCCCAAGAGGCGCACACCTGAAGCCTGATATTGGGCCTATTGCAGTCACCACAAAATTACTCAAACAGGAGAACAACCTATGTCTGACAATCATACGCGTATTGCAATTGTAACCGGCGCCACATCCGGTATCGGTGAAGCCACGACGAGAAAGTTCGTTGCCGCCGGTTTTGACGTGATCGGTAATGGCCGCAACGCTGCAAAACTGGCTGCGCTTGAAAAGGAGCTCGGTTCCGCATTCTTCGGTGTTGCAGGCGACGCTGCGGACAACACCGTTTTGGAGCGGCTCTTTACCTCGGCTGTTGAGCGTTATGGCAAATCGGCGGATATCGTTGTTGCCAATGCAGGAAGGGGTCTGGGCGGATCGGTTAAAGACGCCGATCTGTCGCAATTTGAAGACGTGCTCAAAATCAACGTGACCGGCACCCTGGCCCTATTGCAGAAAGCCGCACAGAAAATGCTGGATGGGCGACACAACGTTTATCCGAAGCCTGCAGCCGATATTGTCATCGTAGGGTCGGTGGTAGGACGGCACATATCACCATTCAGCGCGGTATATGGGGCTACGAAATTTGCCGTGCATGCGCTGGCCGAAGGTCTGCGGCGCGAAGTGGGACCGAAGGGGGTTCGCGTCTCGTTGGTCGAGCCGGGGATCGTGCTCAGCGGGTTTCAGGCAGGAGCAGGTTACAGCGACGAGTTGGTAGAGGGTTTTCATGAAAAATTCGGTCCGTTGTTGGCAGGAGGTGACGTGGCAAACGCAATATACTACATTGTCACCCAGCCACCCCATGTACATATCAGCGACATCATCATTCGTCCCACACGCCAGGATTATCCATAACTTTTTTGCCTTATATCAAGGAGCGATTATAAACGACGTAATACTCCATGCCTTTGATTGGCGCTATTTGGAAATAGCCGATAACGCGCAAAAGATCGCCGGGCTCGGCTATGGCGCAGTGCTGATCCCCCCGCCGCTATACAGCCGGGACGATGAATCGGGGAAAGAATGGTGGCAGCGCTACCAACCCAAGGACTATCGTATCCTGCGCTCATTCCTCGGCAACAAGGCCGACCTTGCGAACGTCATTGCAGCCTTGCACGGCAATGGCGTGCGGGTTTATGCCGACATTGTATTCAACCACATGGCCAATGAAAACCGTCCTGACCGTTACTACTTCCCCGGTAATGCCGAATTGCAGCGGTATAAACATGAAAGTGACGAGTTTGAAAAAGACCGGCTGTACGGAAACCTCGACGACGGGCTGTTCTCTCCTTGGGACTTCAACATGAATGGCAACATCCAGAACTGGATGGACCTCCATGAGACTACCGAACACTCTCTTTCTAATTTGCCTGATCTCGATTTGAATCAATGGGTGATTGACCAGCAAAGGGCATGCCTGCATGCACTGGGCACCATGGGGATCGACGGTTATCGCATAGACGCCATAAAGCACCTGCCGGAATACCATATACAAAGCGTTTTCGAGACTCCCGATATGGCCGGCAAATATCTGTTCGGTGAGGCACTGACAAGTAACGACCAGGAGGAACGGGTATTTCTCTGGCCGTTATTCCATGACACCGGCATTTCGTTCTACGATTTCCCCCTTCATGAAACCCTGCGCCGGGCCTTTTCACCCGGCGGCAGCATGCGCGAACTCGTTGATCCGGCAGCCTATGGCCAGGCATTGCCCTGGTCCCGGGCCGTTACGTTCAGCGTCACCCATGACATGCCCAACAACGATGGTTTCCGCGGTGTAATGCTGCAGACGCAGGACGAGTACCTCGCCAACGCCTACCTGATGGGCCGTGACGGCGGCGTTGTGCTGGTGTACTCCGACAACAACCAGAGTGCGTGGAAGTACCCTGAAGACCGCAATCGCTGGGCTGATTCATGGATGCGCGAGGACATAACAGGGATGATCCGCTTCCACAATGCCGTACACGGCCTGCCGCAGCGATCGCTCTTCGAGGACGACGGTTTTATCGTCTTTGCCCGTGGCGACCGCGGCATGGTCGCAATCAACAAGACAGGCCTCTGGCAGTATCCGACTATCGCTCCGTGGGGCCTGTTCCATGGCGTCTATGGCTGTCAGATTCATGGCAATGAGATGTATCTGACCGGTGATCGTTTCACCTTGGCAATCCCGCCACGTGAAGCCCAGATGTGGCTCTGTACGACGGGATAGGGAGGTAAACCCGGATTATGCGTCTAAGGGGAGTAAAACCTTGATCCGTTAAAATCATCAATCTCGCAGCCTTGACGAACCGTGATAATGAACATCCATCGAAGGCTGCGAGATTGATGATTTTAACGGACCTGTTTAGAAAATAATCCCATGATCTTTTTATCCCTGATTATCAGTGGCGCAGTGCGGCGAGCCTGTTGAACCGGTGAATGATGCACAGCGTATAAAAGTTGCATCCCGTGCAATAGGTCTCTGACCTGCCGGTTGCCTTTTCATAGTGGTGATGGATGATGCGGGTTTGTGAATCGTAGAGGTCATTGGACAGAATCCACTTCAGGATTGTCCTGACCTTTTCAAGATAAACGACCTCTCCTGTTGCCTCATAGAGGTCGAGCAATGCCCAGGCAACAGCGCAGTTGCCCGATAAGCCCTTTGAAGACAGTGTCGGGTGGCCGGAAAAGCCGCCTCGATCCTTGTCCCATAGGCGCTCATCCATAGCAGCAATTACTCTCGCAGCTCGATCGATATATTCCTTTGAGCCGGTGGCGCGGTAGGCTGCCGCACAGGCCATCATCATAGTGGCCTGGGGCCAGTCGGCATACCGTGAATAGGTATACAGCCCCTTTTCCTCATTCCAGCACTCACGGTTTGCCAGGCTCATAAGGTCAAGCCCTTCCTCCTTGTAGGCATCATCGCCCGTAAGTTCATATGCGGTGAAACACATGAGGATGATGGACCCGTAGGTGCTTGCGCGGTCATACATGTAGGGCGTGAAAAAGTCGGGGCTGTACGTGGCGAGCATGCTTCCCGCGCTCACCCCGAGGGTGAACATGTGGAGGTAGGGCTTTCTCTTTGTTGCTTGATAGGTCTCAGCCAGGCAAGGGAACCCGATGACCATGTCCATAGTAGGCACTGGAAAGACAACGAACCTATACACCATGGCCACTTCATGATCCACGGTCTTGTCGGCCATGGAGCGCAGTGCATACGCACCGGTATCTTTCCACAACGCATAGAGAAGCATGGGCGCAAAATAGGTGGCATCACCCTGGATATCCCCCTTCCAGTCGCCGCTC
>CAYVIN010000183.1:0-3851 GCA_964451375.1 uncultured Sulfuricella sp. | reverse complement strand
TGAATTTGTTGGTTGCGGGGGCAGGATTTGAACCTGCGACCTTCGGGTTATGAGCAGGGATGATTTGGGCTGCAATTGCCACCAGAAGTATCCGCCGATGCCGCAAACCGAAAGCACGGTTATGGTGCCCACCGCAATCGCGAAGGCCTTGCGCGCCGGTGGCTTTTCCGGCTGTTTGGCCGCAAACAGGTTTTGTGCCGCTGCCTTGGCGGACGGGGATGCCTGTTCCGGCGACGCGCGACGCGAATCCATTGCGGCGGGTGTGCGCGGCGGGATATCGGCAGCGGCTTGAGCGCTGGGCATTTCCGCCATGGGCGAGGGCGGTGGCTTCCTGGTCGATGCGGCCTGCGCGGCCTCGGCCATGAAGCGTGCGTCGAGTTCTTCGAGGTGCGCGGCCAGCGGCGGCGGCAGGTCTGCTGCAGATGGCGTAGTTTCGGCAGCGGGCAATTTCGTTGCCGGCTCGCTGAAGGTCGGATCGGAAATCGGCTCCAGGCTCAATCCGCCAATGCCCTCCGCTGCTCGCGAACCGTCAGCATCAGCGCCCTGTCCCTGGCGTTTCGCCAGTTCGGCCTTCTTGAGGGCGTCCATCAGCAGGCTCATCTGGAGCTGGCTCCCGACGTTTCGATTTGCTTCTGATCCCGGCCAGGGGCGGTGGCGAAGAAATCCCTGTCCGGCAACTGGCTGCGGAAGCTGCGATAGTCGCCATCGATGCTCGGGTCGCGGATGATGGTCGGCTTGAGGAAGATGACCAGTTCTGTCTTGGTGCTGGAGTCGTTGCGATTGCGGAAGAAATTGCCGATACCCGGAAGGTCGCCAAGACCAGGTACTTGATTCGTCGTGTAGTTGATCTTGTCTTCCATGAGACCACCCATCACGGCGACTTCTCCGTCTGACAGGCGCAGCATGGATTCCATTTCCCGAGTTTGAATTTCTGGAACTACGTTCGGGACGGCGAGTCCAGGGGTTGGGTCGGTTTTTCCGGCACCCTTGAGGCTGGAGATTGTCGGACGTACGTTGAGCAGGATGCTGCCGGTTTCGCTGATTTGTGGCGTCACGCTCATGACCAGTCCGACTGATACGGATTGTGGAGTGGATGTGAAATTATTTGTGGTCCCGGTCGTTGTCGTTGTCGAATCGTTCTTGATCAGGAAGTAGACCACGTTATCGACCACTTTGAGCATTGCGGTCTGGTTGTTGAGTACGCTGATTTTGGGGCTGGAGAGCACTTTGACCTTGCCGAATGTCTCGAGCAGACTGAGTGTCGTTGACAGGCCAAGCCCCGGGGCAACGTAGTTGAGCAGGAAGGCGAAGGTGCCGGGAGGTGTGTTGAACGAACCGGCTTTTGCCTCGAACGGATTCGGGACCGGCACGCCGGTCGGGTTTTGTGCGACGGAAAACCCGGCTTGGGGCGCTCCCGGACGCAGGGTGCGCAGACTTTGCCAATTGATGCCCTGCTGGTAGGCGTCGCTCAGGCTGACCTCGGCGATGGTGGCTTCGATGATGACCTGGCGGCGTGCGTTCATCAGCACCAGATCGAGATACTCCTGCACCTTTTCGTGCTGCCTCGACGTCGCGCGAACAACTATCACGCCGCCTTCCGGATTCACGATGATCGATGCGGCTTCGCGGAAGGTGGTGCGCTTGACCACCGTGGTGCCCTGCTGTTGCAGGGTGGCCGGATTGGGGCTGCCGGCGATGCCCTGGTTCTGGCTGCCGGAACGGCCCGCAGACTGTCCGCCTGGTGCCCCGGTGCCGGTGGTGGCCTGCTGGTCCGTGCGCTCGATGACGGTTTCGCTGGACCCTTCCGGCAGGATCTTGTCGGTTTCGTGGAGGATGTCCTTCAGATTTTTTTCCAGCGACTGCCAGAAATTGTTCTTGGCGCTGCTGGTAACCGAGGTGCTGGAATTGTTGCCGCCACCGCTCGCCGCAGCGCCACCCGTGGCGCTGGTGCTGGTCGAGGCGATCTGGGTGTTGATTGCGACCGTGCCGCTCACATCGCGCGACATGTTGACGTAATCGACCTTGTAATTGCGCAGGAACGGGCTGTCCGGCATCACCACGAGATTGGGACCGTCGAGTTCCCAGCGCATGTCGACCTGTTTCGAGATGCGGGTCAGGATCTGCTGCAGGGTCTGATCGATGGCATTGATGGTGACGATGCCGATGATCCCGGGGTGGATATCGACGTTCAGCTTGGCATCGCGCGCCAGGGCGAACAACAGGTCCTGCACGGGAATGTTGCGCACCGACACCGAGTAGGACTCGGTTTTCGCCGCGGCTTTGGGGCGCGCCAGCATCACCGTGGCGGCAACCGGCGCCGGAATGTCGGTGTTCGGAGCGGGCAGCGATTCGGCACGGATATGTCCTGCCGAAGGGGGTTGCGGTTGAATGCTGCTGCATGCCGCAAGCATCAGGCTGGCAGCCAGCGCAACAGGGAACGGCGGAATCACGAGTAGGCGCAAATGAGTCCCCGGGCAGGTAGGCAGATAAAAATTAGCATAACACATTATGTTTACGACGCAACTTGATGATTTTATTGACTAGGTAAGACCTTGTCCTGGTGTTGTGAAATGACGCTAGCGCAGCCGTGCCACTTGCCGCGGATAGGGTTGATTGGCACGCAGTTGCTTGGGCAGGTCACGGATTGCGGCGGTGGCGGCCTCCCTGGTCGGGAAATCCCCATAGATTACGCCGTAGCGGGGTTTGCCGCTGAGTTCCGAGTAATAGGCGTGGACCCCCGTCATATCGATATTGTTGGCGGACAAATTGCGCAACAGTGTTTCCACTTCTGCATGGCGGCTGGCGTCGGTATCGAAGACCTGCACGAACCAGCGGGCATTCGTTGCCTGTTGCAGCCAGAGCTGGCCTGCGTCGATGCGCTCCTGCGTCAGGCGGCCAAGCTTGGTCTTGTGTGTCTGAGTTGGCGTCGCGGTGACGGACTTGACGGCGGCCGGCACCGGCGCGCCGGCTGGCGGCGCGGCCAGCGGCATGGACGATGGGGTGGGTGGCGGCGAGACGAGTGCGGCGGTTGGGCCAGGAGGTTTCGGGGTGTCGCTTGGCGGGACGCTTGCGACAGGAGTTGCCGGGACTTCGGTCGGCGCGGCAACCGCCGTGCTCGACGGGTTGGTGGGCGCTGCGGCGGCAACACCGGGTAACGTCGCCACGGCGTGTGGGGCTGTCGCTTGACCGTCGGTAACGCCGCGCGACAGGGTCATCCAGACAAATACCACCAGAGCGCCCATGAGGCCCGCGGCAGCGATCCATAGCACGGGCGCCTTGCGCGCCCCCCGGCCGCCATAGGCGGCTTCGCTGAATTCGCAGTCGCTGATCGCCGCTTTGATTTCCTTCGGGCCGATCAAATGGCTTCCCGAGGAGAAGGCCGCAAGCAGGGCCTTGTCGGCAAGGATGTTGATGCGCCGGGTCAGTCCGAGCGAGCTCTGCGCGATCATTTTGAGCGCCGCAGCCGAAAACACGCTGGGGCCGCGGTAGCCTGCGGCGCGCATGCGGAAATCCAGGTAGTGGGCGATGTCCTCGCGCACCAGCGGCTCGAGGCCGAAGTTGTGGGTGATGCGCTCCTTCAGCTGCCGCATGTCGGGACGGGCCAGGATATCGTTGAGTTCGGGCTGCCCGAACAGCACCAGTTGCAGGAGTTTGCTGCGGTTGGATTCGAGGTTCGACAGCAGGCGAATCTCCTCCAGGGTTTCCACCGGCATGGCGTGCGCTTCGTCGATCAGCACTACCACCTGCCGGCCCTCGCCGAAGGATTGGATCAGATGATCCTGCAAGGCGCGCATGACCGCCGAGGAACGCGCATTTTCCGGCACATCGAGGCGCAGTTCGTCGGCAATGGC
>CAYVIN010000182.1:0-3931 GCA_964451375.1 uncultured Sulfuricella sp. | reverse complement strand
GGTGTTCAGGGCCGATGCTATCCCTCAACTTCCGTATCTTTTCCCAGAAGAGCCTGATTTTGACTGCAACGTATGATGCGCCAGAATTCTTGGATGATTGCAATCGTTTTTTTTCTTCTGGACAAGAATTCTTCGTGGTATGCAGTAATGATGTTATAACAAAATGCAGGAAGGCAGCCGATACCTTCCTCCGATTTGAGTTGGAACGTCCCGTAGGATGGCAGCGCCTCAAGATGCTTGTGAAATTAGGCTGGGTTAGTATGCCTGTGGCACCGCTCATGGCAGTGTGTAACAAAGCGATCTTGCTTGGTTGGACGGTAACAATCAGAAATGACAAAAATTATGTCATCCATTTGAGCACACGTAGCAAGCCCGGATGAAATGTACTGGAATCCGGGAGCACCCGGCAGGGTGCCTCAACCACCGCTGCGCCCTCGCGGACGCTCCCGGATTCCGCTCCCGCTTCATCCAGGCTACACATCCGGGGCCGCCTCGCGACGGTGAAACAGGGCACCTCGACCAAGGCCACCTACCGCTACAACGCCTTCGGCCAACGCGTGAGCAAGGTCGCGGGTAGCACCACGACGTATTACGTCTACGACGACACCGGCCTGCTGTTGGGGGAATACAACGGCAGTGGCGTCGCGGTTCAGGAATTCGTCTGGCTCGACGGCCTGCCGGCGATGATCCTCACCCCATCGGCGAACTATTACGTCCACCCCGACCACCTCGGCACTCCGCGCCTGGTTTACAACTCGGCAGGCAAGATCATCTGGCGCTGGAATTCCGACCCCTTCGGCGCAACGGCAGCCAACGAAGACCCGGACGGCGACAAGGTGAAGTTCACGTTCAATCTGCGTTTTCCGGGGCAGGTTTTCGATAAGGAATCCGGGCTGCATTACAATTACTTCCGGGATTACGATCCGAGTATCGGGCGGTATGTGCAGGCTGATCCGATTGGACTCAACGGCGGGTGGAATGTTTATGGGTATGTGGGGGGGAATCCGCTTTCGCGGATTGACCCGGACGGGAAGTTCTTCTTCATCCCAGGCTTAATTGGAGCTTTGGGCGAAGGAGGGGCAGCTCTTCTAGGGGGAGGAGCAACTTTAGCTGGCACCGGCATTCTGATGTCAAAACCCAAACCAGGGGCAAAACCCAAAGGGTGCCCACCCGGAACAATTCCGATTGACCAAGCTAAGGGGCCACGAGGTTGGGATAAAGATGATGTACACGGTATCAAAGGTGGTGTTGGCGCTGGCCCACGAGATTGGGTTGGCATTTCTCCGGGAGGTCGAGTTATTACTGGAGATCATAAAGGTGATGCAGTCGATAATGGCCCTGCTGACGAATATTTGCCATAGGTGACAGATGAATACATTTGACTTTGACATTTCACTTCGAACCTATAGCTTTGATGTTGACGCCGATGAGATTTGTAGACTGCTCGTCGGATTTGAAGCCAAGTGGATTCACCAAAAAGGCGAATCGAGAGTTAGTCCAAAAGGGCAGGTTCTAGATGGTGTTTATGACCAAAACTATTGTTTGTTTCCGATTCAAAGGAGAGGACAGGAGGAGTTGCATGAGGTGCTTGAACGTGTCACAACAAGCTTAATTTGTCACAAAGAATTATTCTTGAGAATCCGAACGGGCGGTGGCAGATCAGAGTTTTTTATAGGATGGTATTCGCGAGGTAACACTGGAGACACCTTCAGCAGCATATTGCTACTGCGTCTTGGCGAACTCGGAATTGAGTTGGCGTTAGATGTTTACGGTGAAAGAGCATAGAGGGCCATCTGGCGTGAGGGGAGGAGGCGACAATGCCCCCTAACAGTGGGAAATGCAGCGGGAAATGGGGTCGGAGTCATTTCCCACCCCATCTTTCCCTCCCAGCCCGTTCGGCGGCGTTGTGGCGATTGCCCTGCAACGCACCGTTGCCGTTCGCCCGGCGCAGTGAGTTAGTGAATACTATCGCTGCAACGCAGGTGGGACGGCGACATCCCCTGACAGCAAGGCAGGACGCGGGTTTCCGGGCAGCGCGCGTAGCCGGATGAAAAATAATGGAATCCGGGAGCACCCGGCAGGGTGCCTCAACCACCGCTGCGCCCTCGCGGGCGCTCCCGGATTCCGCTCCTGCTCCATCCAGGCTACAAAAGGCGTGAACATCGGCGGTGCAACGGCGCTATCCAACCTCCAGTTCACCGCCTTCGGGCCGGTGAAGCAATGGACGGCAGGCGGCAAGACCTATACCCGCAGCTTCAATCTCGATGGCGAAATCGTCGGGATCACCAACGCCGCCGGGACGCTCACCTACACCCGCGACCTCGCCGGGCAGATCGTCAGCCGTAGCGATGGCGAGGGGTATTCCTACGATGCGGTGGGGCGGCTCATCGGGTATGCCGGTTCGAGCGGCGACCAGTCTTTCGACTACGACCTCAACGGCAACCGCATCGGCCATCTGCTGGGCGGGAACGGGCTGATTTTCGACTACCTCAACGGCAACAATCAGCTCTCCGACATTCAGGATTTGACCAATGCCTACACCTACGACGCGGCGGGCAACGTCACCGCAAACGGTACGCTGACCTTCACCTACGACACATGGGGCCGCCTCGTCACTGTGAAACAGGAGGCCTCGACCAAGGCGACTTACTCCTACAACGCCTTTTCTCGTTCCCACGCGCTGCGTGGGAATGCGGTATGGCAACGGTGTAGCTGGTGACGCGGAACACCGGAATCGGGACGCAGCGCGTGGGAACGAGGGGAATGTAAAAATGTAGGTTGGGCTGGTTTTTTATCCCAACAAACCCAATCTTCAACTCCCTGTTTTAATGAAAAGCCGTTGGGCATCGCGATAAAGCCGCTCAGCCCAACCTGCAAACCTGCGAAGGGCCACCAAGATTGAACCACCCTATCGTGACCGGGAGGTCGCTCCTCCCCGGCGAAAAGCCGGAAAACCCGCCGGATGGAATCCGCTGCGCCGGATTTGCCCCTGCGCCGCGTCGATAAGCGTTTATAATTACCGGCTTTTATCCGTTCGGAAGCGCCGCCGTGATCACTACCGCCAACATTACCATGCAATTCGGGGCCAAGCCCCTCTTCGAAAACGTCTCCGTCAAGTTCGGCGATGGCAACCGCTACGGCCTGATCGGCGCCAATGGCTGCGGTAAATCGACCTTCATGAAAATCCTCGGCGGCGATCTCGAACCCAGCGGCGGCAATGTCTCCATCGACACCGGCGAACGGCTGGGCAAACTGCGCCAGGATCAGTTCGCTTTCGAGGACAACCAGGTGCTCGACGTGGTGATGATGGGCAATACCGAGCTGTGGGCGGTCAAGCAGGAAAAAGACGCCATTTACGCCAACCCGGAAGCCAGCGAAGACGACTACATGCGCGCCGCCGACCTGGAAACCCAGTTCGGAGAACTCGACGGCTATACCGCCGAAGCGCGCGCCGGCGAACTGCTGCTGGGCGTCGGCATCCCGGTTCCCCAGCACTCGGGGCTGATGAAAGAAATCGCTCCCGGCTTCAAGCTGCGCGTGTTGCTCGCCCAGGCGCTGTTTTCCGATCCGGACATCCTGCTGCTCGACGAACCGACCAACAACCTCGACATCAACACCATCCGCTGGCTCGAAGAAGTCATCAATTCGCGCTCCAGCACGATGATCATCATTTCCCATGACCGCCATTTCCTGAATAGCGTGTGTACCCACATGGCCGATCTGGATTACAGCACCATCCGCATCTATCCGGGCAATTACGACGAATACATGATCGCCTCGACCCAGGCCCGCCAGCGCATGTTGACCGACAACGCCCGCAAGAAAGAGCAGATCGCCGAATTAAACGCCTTCGTCGCGCGGTTCTCCGCCAATGCGTCCAAGGCGCGCCAAGCCACCAGCCGCGCCAAACAGGCCGACAAACTCAAGGACA
>CAYVIN010000181.1:0-4032 GCA_964451375.1 uncultured Sulfuricella sp. | reverse complement strand
GCTTTCATCCCGACCCCATGCTCAAGGCCGGGGGCGTGATGTCGCTGCCCGGCAGCGGTTACAAGATCAAATTCGACAAGCCGGGCCGCGAGCGGGTGGCATGTGTCGGCTCGGATCAGGACTTGATCGTGCCGCCGGGCATGAAAGGCAGCCGCGATCTCGCGCCCTTGCCGGTGCGTTCGCTGGATGACGTGATCGGCCAGTTCCGCCAGAGTAATCCGGCGGCCACTGCCAGTTTTGTGGATATTACGATTCAGCCTTGATGGCGGTGGATGTACCGAGGGGCAAGGCGCATCTGTCGCGTAGGTAATGGTTATGAACGCCTTAACAATCGAGGAGTGAAGATGTCGAATTTTCCACGCTGGGCGTTCATCGCTTTGCTGGCGGCAGGGCAAGCGGTGGCAGCGGATACGGAGGGCGACAGAGCGGCGTCGTTCCGCCTGGCCGGCGAGATTTTGCTTACCCCGCCGGCCTCACCCGGCTCGGCGAGCAACAGTGCATCGTCACGGGCCACGGATAATCGCGAGCGGGCAAAAAGTTATCAGTCCGAATCGACCCGTCCATCTACCACCGGGACGACGGTCATTATCGTCCCGGAGGGTGAGGACGGCATGTTGTCCCCGCGTGGCGCGCCACTTCCCGACAATCGCTCCAAGGCCCGCGACTACCAGCGCGGCAGCAATACCGGCACGGCCCCGCTCATCCTGATGACGCCTGAACGTCGCGACGCCGGTGCGCCGGAAACGCCACGCGAAAAACTGGAGGAAAACCGCTCGAAGGCGCGAACCTATATGAAGGGTGAATCGCCGTTCGGCGCGACGGGCGACAAGATACCGGTGGTGTCGTGCCGCGACGTGGAAAATTCCACCGGGCGTATCGGTGATGATAGCCAATCCGGCAGCGTCATTACCATCATGCGCGATGGGCGGGCTTACAAGGTGCGCTGCAAGTAGGCCCGGCGTAGTCGGTGCGGGCGAGTTTGGCTAACGTGGTTGCTCGGGAGGACAGGATGAAATTCTTTTGGCTCGTTGTTTTAGCGGGGTTGTCGCCGGTGATGCAGGTGCTGGCCGACACCCCTGGTCGCATCATCCAGGTACCGGATGGTTTGGGCGGAACCCTCAGCATCGATACCGGCGCACCGCGAACTGATGTCACAGTCGATGGCGTGGCGGTCATCAACGGCGAAGTGTTCGTGGATGGCGAAAAGACGCCACGCGGGAAAAAAACCGTCGTGTCGAAAAAAACCGGCAAGATATATCGCATCGACTGGGGGAAAAACGGCAATGTCAGCGTCAGTGAACAATAACCCCACAACAATTCAACCGGCTCGGTTTTTCGGTAGAGCCATTTCCCATAACCCGATTTGAGGATATTTATCGTGAGACTGTTTCCCCTTCAAATACATCGCACTCTGCTTGCCGGACTGTTTTGCCTGGCAACCTTGCCCGTTGCGGCCTGGGCTGCCGACCCGATCACTGCCGACTACCAGACCATCCTGAGGGCGCGTAACCCCGCGCTGGTGACCTGGCGATCCGCTGAAAATCCCGACATCTACATTTTTGACTTCCCCAATCTCACCCTGCAGGGGCGCACTTTCAATCGTGTCACCCAAATGACTGAACAATTCGCCGAGGCCTATAAGCGGGTGCTCTCGACGGAAGAAATCATCAAATACATGGAAGCGCTACGCCGCACCCAGGCCAATTTTGCCTTCGGACACGATGTGCTGGTCAGCGAGATGGTGCTGTTTTTCAATCTTGCCGAACGCGACAAAGTGGAATTATTCGCCGAGGAACTGCAACTGCGCGACTTCCTCATCGAGCAGGGATTGATGAAGGTGTGGCGGGGGTTTTACCAGTCCATCCGACCCGATGCGGTGATCTTGTCCATCCCGCAAATCCAGGACAAGCGTGATAATGAACCGATGGTCAGTGAATTGGCGCGCAGGGCAATATTTACCCATGAAATCTCCCACGGGGAGTTTTACGCCAACCAGTATTACGCCAACTTCTGCCGCAATTTCTGGCGCAACAAGTTGAGCGAAGAACAGCGCCAAGTGTTTCGCAACTTTCTGTCGAAGTACAATTATTCCGTCAATCAGGAAGAGTTGATGATTAACGAAATGCAGGCCTACCTGATGTTCACTCCCGATCCCAATTCCTTCAGTGCTGCCAAGCTGGGCATCAAGGACGCCGAACTGGAGGCCATGCGCAATATGTTCCGCAAGGAAAGGCCGCCGACCCGGCTGCCACTGCAATAAAACCGGAGAACCGCCATGAAACGAATTTGCTATGGTTTACTGCTGCTCGGGGTATTGAGCGGTAGTGCGCAAGCCCAGGTCAGTCAGCGCGCCACTACCCGCATTCAGGGCAATACCGAAATCAACGTCAACACCAACAACACCACCGCCATCGCCACCGGCGAAAACAACGTGGCGCGCAACCGCATCGGCGTGGTGCAAGGGGATAAAAAGGGCGACACCAAAATTACTGTCAACGCGGCGAACGTGACCACCGTCGTGGGCGGCAGAAACAAGAAGGCATGTACCAACATAGGAGCGATTGTCAGCGATGAATGCAAATAAAGGACTGGTGGTAATGGGCTTCGGCATCCTGCTCGGCTTTGGCGGCACAAGCGCCCTGGCGACGCAGGGCGTGGATGCCTCGGGCAACTCCAAGATCAACAACGCCATGGCGAAGAAGTGGAAGGACTCAAGCGGTTCCGGCGATGCTTACAACAACCCGACGGATCAAAAACGCATGGTAAATATCGGCAATCGCAAGAGCGGCAATTGCACCGTCAACGTGGGGACGGCGCGCCCCGGGGAAAAAGCGCCCAAGGAAATCGTGGTTACTACCAAGGAAGTCATCAACGTCTGCAAATAGGAAAGGAACATCATGAACAGCATTTCCCGTCTCACCCTATCCCTGATCTTCATCGCCCTGTGTGGCGTTTCCGGCGTCACTGCTGCCAGTCCCGCTGACGATCAGGCCAAGCTCAAGGAACTGGAGCGCGCCATGAACGCCCCGGCGCCCTCCGACGGCGCACCCGTCAAAAAAAAGGTCTCCACCCGCGCCATCGTTTTCGACAATGAAACCCCGCCGGCAGCGGCGGCGGAGCCTGCCAAGGCCGCGCCACGCAACGATTGCGGTTCCTTGCCACCCGATGTAAACGCCATCGCGGTAGATTTTGCCATCCAGTTCAAATCGGGCAGCGCAGAAGTCGCCCGCGATTCGGAAGGCACCTTGCGCGAAATCGCCAAAATACTCAGCCTGAATCCCGACCGCTGCGTTTTGGTGGAAGGCCACACCGACGCCATCGGCAACGCTGAACGCAACCTGGCGCTCTCCCGCGAGCGCGCTGATGCGGTAGTGAAATTCATCGTCGAAAAAGCCGGCATGGACAGCAAGCGTCTGGCCCCCGTCGGCAAAGGGCAAAACGAGCCGCTCAAGGGACTCGACCCGCGCAACGCGAAGAATCGCCGGGTGGTGTTCAAGGTCGTCAGCTAAGGGAAGCGGGAATTACCGATATATCGTAACTACTCAGGAGGTGGTGGCATTGCCACCACACCAGCCCCTTCCCCCTTGCAGGCTAGCGTACGCACACATCTTTTTTATCCTTTCCAACCAGAGACAAGCGTCTGGATAGTGAAGTGTAGCCCGTATATGGACTCCTCCCATTTTGCAAGTGTCACGAGGTACTGAGATCAAGGTGCGGCTGCGAACGTATATCCGGCCTGTTGGTGAGCTTCGATGCTCTGGCCATGATGGATTTTCCGCGCGCTTCTTCCTCATCGGATGCTCGGCCTTAACGGCCTCCGGGCTACTCAGGATGTTGAAGCGCCGGTCCGACCTGTTTTCCCATCACTTCGTGTCACCAGCAACCGCTGGGAGATTTCCTCCTTTTGTTGGTTTGCCAATACCAGCAGGATTACCCTGCCGATTCTTCTTATTGATCCGGCCAGATGAAGTTTGAAGTTTCATCCTAGAAACCGCAGTTGAAGAGATGAAATCTTTCGCGAAGTCAGGCAGA
>CAYVIN010000180.1:0-4154 GCA_964451375.1 uncultured Sulfuricella sp. | reverse complement strand
AGATTCGGGATAAAGACCAGCGAGGGCGCGCGAATTTATGAAATATCCGGGCTAGTGTTTTGTGAGCAAAAAAAGTTCAAACCTAACTATTGTCCATGTGATTCCTTATTCGGGGAGAAGAAATAATGCCAACTCAAGTCCAATACGCCGTAATGGCGGCAGCATCCTATATTTCCACTCGTTTGGAAATTAACCGTTTTTCCGTGCCGGAAGGTTGGTCGGAAGATACTGTAGGCAGGGTGCGAGAAGACAGCGGTTTCGAAGCCACCAGGTTTTCCAAGGGTAGCGAAATCGTCATCTCGTTCGCGGGCACCTATCCAGGAAAGCTTCGTGGCCCCACTAATTCCGTAGGGCTTCCGGTGGATTTCGTCGCCGATTTCAAGTTAGCGGACGGTGCCGGTTCCGACCAATTGCTGGAAGCCGCCCAAAATCAATGGGGTCAGTCTCGATTGATCCGCCCACGTTCCCAAGGCTGTACCCACCCGACGCCTGGGCAAAAAATGGGGTCGGAGTCATTTTTCGATAACTTCATGATGAAAAACGCGATTCATGAATATATCGAAAAGCGATTCAGGCGGGGAAAGAAAGACGGCGGGAAAACCGCGATTCAATCCGGCTGAACTTCCGCAGCACATCGTTCAGCGGGGGAACAAACGGCAGGTTCGATTTTGAATATCTAAAAAAACGGTGTCAGGTGAAGTAAGCGGGATCGCCAACCTGCGCGCGCGTGGCCGTAGCAACGAACACAACTCAAAGCAGACGCCGAATTCTTTTTTTACCCGACACAAACCCGGTTCCGTCCTTGTTTCTTGGCGTTATAAAGCATCGCGTCGGCGGCGGCGAGGAGGGTGCCGGGTTCGCCTTCCAGCGGGGGAACCATGATCGCGCCGCCGAGGCTGATGGTGACGTGTTCGGCGACTTGGGAATGGGGGTGGGGGAGCGCCAGGTTGACGATGGCGCTACGCAGGCGTTCGGCGGTCTGGCTGAGGCCTTCTTCCCCTGTTTCCGGGAGCAGGGCGACGAATTCTTCGCCGCCGTAGCGGGCGATCATATCCGCCGGGCGCAGTAACGCGCCGGTTAATGCGGCGGCGACCTGTTTGAGGCATTCATCGCCCGCGCCGTGGCCGTTGTGGTCGTTATATTGCTTGAAAAAATCGATATCTATCATCAGGATGGCCAGCGGCAATTGGGCGCGCCGGGCGCGTTTCCATTCATTGACCAGGGATTCGTCAAAGAAGCGCCGGTTGGGGATATTGGTCAGGCCGTCTACGTGGGCGAGAGCTTCGAGTTTGTTTTTGGCGGCGAGAAGTTCTTTTTCCGCTTGTTCGCGGGCCTGGATGTCGCGCTCGATGGCTGCGCTCATGTCGTTGAAACCGTCCGCCAACGCGGCCAGTTCATTGTGGGTGGAGATTGCGGTGCGGGCCGTGTAGTTGCCGGTGGCGATTTGTTCGGTGTGTTTGACCAGGGCGTCTACCGGCGCGACGATGGTTTGGCGGATGTAGCTGCCAACCAGCAGGACGCTGAAAAAGGTCGCGCCGACGAAATCGATGGCGAGTTGCAGGTAGAAATCCTGGTTGGTGTTCAGTACGCCGCTCTGGCGAACTTGCAGGAGGACGTAGGCGAGCACCAGAAATAAAATAGCCAGGGCGGCGGCGAGGAGGGCGGTGAGGGATTTTATTTTCATTGTGTCAGGCAGTGCGGAAATCAGGGGCTGGCGGCTGTCCGGTCGCGCCGGGTATTCATTGGCCCCTGACAGCCTTAATTCTCGATCATCTTGCGCACGACGCTGTTGAACGGGCCGATCAGTTCCTGGGCAAACTGGTTGTCGCAGGCGTTGACTTCGGCAATGGCGCGCAGCATTGAGCGGCTATGGCCGCGATGGCTATGTTTCAACATGACGGCTTCAAAGGCGTCAACGATGGCGAGGATTTTTGCTCCCGGGCATATCTGGTCGCCCGCGAGATTGTGGGGATAACCCGCGCCATTGGGGGTTTCGTGGTGTTGCAGAACCATCTGGGCGGCGCTTTCCCAATTGGGGATACGCTCCAGAATACCTGCGCCATAGGTTGGATGGAGCATCAGCAGTTTCTTGTCTTCGGCGCTCATCTGGCCGACTTTGAGCCATACTGATTCGGGCAGGAACATCATGCCGACATCGTGCATGTACACGGCTGCCCAGAGTTGCAAGGGGTCAACCGGGGTACCGGCGATCTGGTTGGTTTCCAGGGCGAGGCGGGTGAGTCGCGCGTTACGTCCCTTGAAGTGCGGTGAACGCGATTCGAAGCGCTGGGCCAGCGAATGGAAAAATCGCAAATCGACCGATTGAACTTCGCTGGCGCGGGGTGCGGTCGGTTTTTTTTCGGCGGCGCGGACTTTCCCTGCCACCGGGTGGAAGCCGGTTACGGCTTCGATGACTCGGGCATAGGCGGCGGGCAGCTCCGGGATGGCGGCGTGATCCATGGCTTCCAGGCCTTCCGCCAGTTCCACCAGGCGCAGGTGGTTGATCGGCTTGCCGGCGATGAGCGCTTCTGCAGCCAGTTCCAGTCGATCTACCGCGAGCAGGATGATTTCCCCGAGTTGTTCGGTGAACTCCAGTTCCCCTTCGCGCAGCCTGCCGAGCAGGTTTTCAATGGGGTGGGCGATGATGACGCCCATTTCCACTTTGCACAGGGAGGCGTCGCCCTTGATGTTGTGTACTGCGCGGAACAGGTTGGCGACGATATTGCGGTCGTCCGGAGTGCGTTTCAGGCGGGCAACGTCCTGTTCGATTTTTGGGGCGAGATCGCCGAGATCGTCCTTGTATTCTTCGAGGGCGATGCGGTCTTCGATATGCGGTTGGGTCAGCGCCGTCAGGTTGATCATACTGCCTCCCTTGTCATGGTTTATTGTCAGCGAAAGTTTAGTCGAAACCTCGGGAATTGTGGAAAAAATCGCCCGCCCTTGAAAACACCGGGGTTTTCCCCATCTAGTGGGCAGTCGGAAATTTTTCAGAAAGGACTGTCCCATGCGCTTCGACAAGCTCACCACCAAGTTCCAGCAAGCTCTCAGCGACGCCCAGAGCCTGGCTATCGGCCAGGACAACCAGTTTATCGAGGCCCAGCATCTGCTGTTGGCGTTGATCGGGCAGGATGACGGCGGTACTGCGTCCCTGTTGCAGCGCGCTGGGGTGCGTGTCCCGGCGCTACGCGACGCGCTGAAGAAAAATATCGAGCGCCTGCCCAGAGTGGAAGGGCATGGCGGCGAGGTTTCGGTTTCCCGCGATTTGGGCAATCTGCTCAACCTCACCGACAAGGAAGCGCAAAAACGCGGCGACCAGTTCATCGCCAGCGAATTGTTCCTGCTTGCGGTGTGTGACGACAAGGGCGAAACCGGTCGTTTGCTGAAAGAACACGGTGCGTCCAAGCTGGCGCTGGAGCAAGCGGTTAATGCGGTGCGCGGCGGTGAAAACGTGGGTAGCCAGGAAGCCGAAGGCCAGCGTGAAGCGCTGAAGAAATACACCCTTGATCTTACCGAGCGCGCCCGTATGGGCAAACTCGACCCGGTCATCGGGCGCGACGATGAAATCCGTCGAGCAATTCAGGTCTTGCAACGGCGCACCAAAAACAATCCGGTGTTGATCGGTGAGCCGGGCGTGGGTAAAACCGCCATCGTCGAAGGGCTGGCGCAACGCATTATCAACGGCGAGGTGCCGGAAACCCTGAAGAACAAAAAAGTGCTGGTACTCGATATGGCCGGCTTGCTGGCCGGTGCGAAGTATCGTGGCGAATTTGAGGAGCGCCTGAAATCGGTGCTGAAGGAAGTGGCGCAGGACGAAGGCCGCATCATCCTGTTCATCGACGAATTGCACACCATGGTTGGCGCAGGCAAAGCCGAAGGCGCGATGGATGCCGGCAATATGTTGAAGCCTGCCCTGGCGCGTGGCGAATTACATTGCATCGGCGCGACCACGTTGGACGAATACCGAAAATACGTGGAAAAGGACGCCGCGCTGGAACGGCGCTTCCAGAAAGTGATGGTGAATGAACCCAGCGTCGAAGACACCATCGCCATTCTGCGCGGGCTTCAGGAGAAATATGAACTCCATCACGGCGTGGATATTACCGACCCGGCCATCGTCGCCGCGGCGGAACTGTCGCATCGCTACATCACCGACC
>CAYVIN010000179.1:0-4156 GCA_964451375.1 uncultured Sulfuricella sp. | reverse complement strand
TCGAGGCGGCCAGCGCCACGGCATAGCCGCCGGTGTCGCGCTGCACGCCCTTGGGTTTGCCGGTAGTGCCGGAGGTGTAGAGGATGTACGACGGCTCGGAGGATTCCAGCCATACCGGTTCGACGACGGCGTTCAGGTGTTGCTCGCGCAGCGTGGCGTAATCGAGGTCGCGGCCTTCGACCAGGGACATTTCCTTGTCCAGGCCACGATGACAGATCAGCACTTTTTCGGGCGGATTGACGGATAAGCGAACGGCTTCGTCTACCAGATGTTTGTAGGGTATGGTTTTGCCGCCGCGCATCCCGGCGTCGGCAGTGACCATCAGTTTGGGTTTGGCGTCGTCGATGCGGGTGGCGAGGCTCGCCGAGGCGAAGCCGCCGAACACCACCGAGTGGATCGCGCCGATGCGCGCGCAGGCGAGCATCGCGAATACCGCTTCGGCAATCATCGGCATGTAGATGATGACCCGGTCGCCCTTGGTCACGCCTTGCGATTGCAGCACCGCAGCGAAGCGGTTCACTTCGTTGTAGAGGTCGCGGAAAGAGTAGGTTTGCTGCTGGCCGGTTTCGGTCGAGATATACACCAGCGCCTTTTGCTCGGCGCGCTCTTTCAGGTGACGATCCACCGCGTTGTAACAAAGGTTGGTCAAACCACCGACGAACCATTTGGAAAATGGCGGCTTGCTGTAATCCAGAACCTGTTCAAACGGCTTGTGCCAGTCAATCAGCTTGGCCTGTTCAGTCCAGAAAGCGTCGCGTTCGTCTATGGATTGACGGTAAAATTCTGCGTAGTTGCCCATTGTATGTCTCCTCGATTTCGCTTGAATGTTATCGCCCGGATGCCTTAGTTTTCCCCTATGCTCCCGGCGTTTATTGATTTGAAATCTTTTCTGCTCACTGGCGCATTGCCGCAGTCCGTAGGGTGGGCACAGTTTTATCGTGCCCACGCGGACAATGCCGACTATCGCGGCGTGGGCACAAAAAACGTGCCCACCCTACTCAGTCGTTTTAATCGTCACCGCCTATTTCCACCACTGTTCGCCCTTTTACCGCGCCCTTGAGCAGCGCGCCGAAGGTGTCCGGCAATTGCTCGAAAGTCACAGTCTGGGTCATCGCGTCAAGATGACGGGGGCGCAGATCGGTGGTCAGGCGCGCCCAGATTTTTTGGCGCAAGGGCATCGGGCACCACACCGAGTCGATGCCCAGCAGGCTCACGCCACGCAGGATGAAGGGCATCACCGTGGTGTGTAATTCGAATCCGCCGGTCAGGCCGCAACTGCCGACTACGCCGTGCTGCTGCATGGTGCGGGTCAGCCAGGCCAGGGTGGCCCCGCCGACCGGGTCAACCGCGCCGGCCCACAGGGATTTTTCCAGGGGTTTTTCGCCCATCACCAGGGTGTGGCGCGATAACACCTCAGCGGCTCCGAGGCCGCGCAGATATTCGTGTTCGTCGTCCTTGCCGGTGATCGCGGTGACCTGGTAGCCGCGTCCGGCGAGGATGTCCACGGCGATGCTGCCCACTCCGCCGGAAGCGCCGCTGACCGCCACCGGGCCGCTCTCCGGGGTGAGGCCGTTGAGTTCCATGCGTTCCACCGCAAGTGCTGCGGTGAATCCTGCGGTGCCGATAGCCATTGCCTGGAAGGCGCTCATTCCGTCCGGCAGGGGCACCACCCAGTCGGCGGGCACCCGCGAATATTCGGCGTAACCGCCATCATGGCCGACGCCGAAATCGTAGCCGGTCACCAGTACCGCGTCGCCTTCCTTGAAGCGCGGGTCTTTGGACACCGCCACCGTGCCCGCCACGTCCACGCCGCCGATCAGCGGGAAGCGCTTGAGGATTTTGCCGGTGCCGGTGGCGGCCAGGGCGTCCTTGTAATTCACGTCGGAATACCGGTTGCGGATCACCACTTCGCCGCAGCTCAGTTCGTCCAGCGAGATATCGACGAAACGCCCGTGTATCTGGCCTTTGTCGTTGAAAATGCGGAAGGCTTTGAAGTTGTCCATGGTGTATTCCTCCGGGGATATCCTGCTTGCTCTTATAGGCTCTGTTATTTGGCTTGCCGCAAAGCTCTTGCCTGCGCGGCCAATTCTGAAACCGGCTGATCCATCCATTGCCCCTTGCGCCACTCGGTGTAATCGAAGTGCTCACGATTGAGCAAGGCAATGAAACGTTCCGCCTCGACATCGCCGAGTGCAGACATCAACGCCCGGAATCCATCGGCGCGAATTTCACTATCCGTTCTCATGTTGTTCTCCATCCAGGTTCCGCACAAAATCTATGGGATCAACGACCTTGATGTGTTGCGCCGACGCAAGTTTGCGCAACAGCGCTTTGTCGGTGGTCAGAAAATATTCGGCGTGCGCTTCCGTTGCACAGGCAACGTGGAGCGCATCCATCGCCTTTACCCCAAGTTTTACGAAAGTTTCGGCAAGCGCCTCGATACGTTCGTCAGGAATCACGTCCACCCCGGCCAGACTCGCCCAACCCGCTACGGCTGAACGTCGCTCGATGTCGGGATTGGCTGCATTCTCCAGATCCATCATGGCTGACCAAACCAGTTCCAGCAACCCCTCGCGGATCATCGCCTGCACATGCAGTTTCGCCTCGGTTTGCAGACGAACCAGCAATTGCGCCTGTTCATCGAATGGCCTGTTGAAACAGCAAATATCCAGATAAATCCGCATCTCGCCCCCTGTCTGCCGCTACGGCAAATGCGCCAACGCCAGATATTGTTTGGTCTGCATCTCTTCGAGGCGGCTGACGGTGCGCGCAAATTCAGAGTGGCCGCCGCTGTACAGTTCACGGGGCGGGGCTGCCGCCGAGAGGATCAATTTTACCCGGCGGTCGTAGAATTCATCCACCAGCCAGGTGAGGCGTCGCGCGGCGGCTTCCTGTTCATCGGAAAGATGCGGTACGCCGGACAATAACACGGTATGGAAACGCCGCGCGAGTTCAATGTAATCGGGTTGACCGTGGGGGCCGCCACACAGTTCCTCGAAGTCGAACCAGGCCACGCCGGGGGCGCGATGACGGGCCAGCAGACGCCGTCCGTCAAGCTCCAGCACCGCCGCGCCCATGCCGCTTTCCCCGGCCAGACTCCAGTACGCGGAATCGAGATTGACTTCGGCCTGGGCGTCCAGCGGACAGTGATAAATCTGCACCCGCTCCAGAGCGCGCAGGCGGTAATCCGCGCCGCCGTCCACTTCCACCACGTCGAGATGGGTTTTGAGCAGTTCGATAGCGGACAGGAAACGGCTGCGTTGCAGGCCGTCCTTGTACAAATCGTCGGGCCGGTTATTGGAGGTGGCGACCAGCACCACCCCGTTGGCGACCAGTTCGCGCAACAGGCATCCGAGCAGCATCGCATCGCCGATGTCGCTCACGTGGAATTCGTCGAAACACAGCAGGCGGGCGTGTTCGGCAATCCGTGCGGCAACCTTGATCAGCGGATCGGGCGCGGGCGGCAGGGTTTTTAATTCGGCGTGGATACCCTGCATGAAACGGTGAAAGTGCAGGCGACGTTTTTTCTCGACCGGGGCGCAGGCGAAAAAGCCGTCCATCAGAAAACTTTTGCCGCGCCCCACTCCGCCCCACAGGTACAAGCCACGGATTTCCGCAGCGCCGCCGAAAAAGCGGGTCAGCCAGCCGTGGCGCGGCTGCGCCGCCAGTTCGTCATAAAGCCGTTGCAGACTGGCGACCGCCTGCTGTTGCGCGGCATCGAGCCGAAAGCCGTGCTGACTCGCATGACAGGCATACCATTCGGCCAGCGAGGCGCGCGGGGTCAGGTGAACAGCGCATTGTTGATCGAGTTCTGCAAAGTCTTCGCTTACTACGCCGCCACCTTCATTCATTGCCTAATACCTGATGCTGCGAAAATGTCTAAAAAAACTTGATGGATCGTAACAACTCAGGAGGTGGTTGCATACCACCACACCAGTCCCTTCCCCCTGGCAGGGGGAAGGTTAGGATGGGGGTCGAAAGGCAAAAATACCGAAATATTCGGATTATGCCACCCCTCTACCCCCATCCCAGCCTTCCCCCTGCAAGGGGGAAGGAGCAAAACGCCGCTATCCTGAGCCGTTACGACGGATCAAAAATGACGTGTAGCCCGTATATGGACTCCTCCCATTTTGCAAGTGTCACGAGGTACTGAGAT
>CAYVIN010000178.1:0-4410 GCA_964451375.1 uncultured Sulfuricella sp. | reverse complement strand
CGGAATTTCTCCCGTTGATCGGCGTCCGCTCAGGCAACTGCCGGATTTAGGATTAAGGCGCAACATCGAAAAAGCCACAACGCCCATCCGCCATTTCGAGATATACCCGCCCCGCCGACTCAGGACGCACGTTTATCACCTGGTTCATACTTAGCCTTTCAGTCCAATGAGTTGACGCGCTGGGGGGCAACCCCCTGAACGGCAAGCCGCCAATCGGCCATCAGGTCTTCCCGATGGATTTCCAGCCATGCCTGCACAGAAATATCACTCCGCCCCCAATTTTGAACCATCATTTTTGCTTATTTTTTAAATGGGCCATCCTCCCAAAATGGGAGTAGAGGAAATTCATGCGAGTTATTGCCAATAGCACCTTGAAGAAGTTCTGGGAACACCCCGGCTGCGGCGACGCGCGAGGGCCATTGGAAAGCTGGTACGACGAGGCGCTCAAGGCGGAGTGGAAAACGCCGCAGGCGGTTAAGGATCAATTCAGCGCCAGCATCTGCGGCAACAATCGGGTGGTTTTCAATATCGGCGGCAACAAGTGCCGCCTGGTGGTAGAGATGCAGTATCGCGCCGGCCTCGCCTGGGTAAAATTCGTCGGAACCCATGCGCAATACGATCAAATCGACGTGGAGACGATCAATGAATATTAAGCCGATACGCAACGACGACGACCTGCGCGCCGCTTTCGCCCGCCTCGAAAGCATTTTTCAGGCTGAGGAAGGCACCCCGGAGGGCGACGAAATGGAAATTTTGGCAACCCTGATCGAAGCCTATGAGAACAAGCATTACCCCATCGGCCCCGCCGATCCGGTCGAAGCGATCAAATTCAGGATGGAACAACAGGGGCTGACCCCGAAAGACCTAGAACCCTACATCGGGCCAAGCGGCAGGGTTTCCGAAGTGCTCAACCGCAAGCGCCCGTTGAGCCTGCGCATGGTGAAGCGCCTCCACGACGGCTTGCGGATTCCCTACGAAAGCCTGCTGGGCGCTGTTTGATTCGTAGCCGGATGCAGCGTAGCGGAATTCAGGAGCATCCGCGAGGGTGCAAGTGGTAGGTTGGGTTAGCGATAGCGTAACCCGACAAATCGCCGAGGATGACGCCGGGCGTCGGGTTACGGCGCAAACTACCGCACCTAACCCGACCCACCGGGCTTACTGCCTGCCGCCGGCGTAGCCGGGCTTCCTGTGCTGATGGCGCACGATCAAGATTCGAATACTGTTTTCGAACTCTCGATATACGACCAAGTATGGGAAAATTTTCAGCGGGAAAGCTCTTCGTCCCCTTGTTGTTGGGGTTCCAAGACCGGGGTGGTCAACCAAGAGCTTGGCGGCATGTTCGAACTCCTTGAGAAAACGCTCCGCGACCGCAAGCCCAGCTTGTTCTCTGTAAAAATCCAGAACGTCGGCAATGTCACGCTCCGCGCCGGGATGGAGCGTATAGGTCATCGCTGAAGTCGTGCGCGGAGCCGGGCAATCGCTTCCTGCCCTGAAACAACTAAGGTCGAACCGGACTCCAGTTCGGCTTCCCTTCGATCTGCCTCTCGTTCCCAGGCTTCCTCGACTTCGGGATCTGAATCAAGGCTGGCAATCAGTCGCTCAAGCAGGTGCGACCGTTCAACTGGGGGCAACTGCAGAACTTCGGTTTCCAAGACCTCCAGATTCGTGCTCATGCTAACCTCCGGTACGGTAGATACTGACATTTTCAGTTTATCACAGCGAATGATGTGCAAAATGGGCAGGTCGGCGGCGAGCATGGCGAACCCCAATGCAACTGCGCCGGGAACGGCTATCCCGTCACGCCATTTGCCCGGATGTTGGGCTGAAGAGCGGCCATGGATGCGGCTTTCCGAATGGGGGGCTTGGAAACCCGCGCTGCTTGGGCGTTTCAGAAGGTGTGAAGGGTGGGCACGGCTTTTTGTGCCCACGTGGTACTTTGTAGGGAGTTTCTGCGTGGGCGGATCAATCGAGACTGACCCCATTGATTTGCGGGAAGTTGTCCGGCACGGTGAAAACGGCCTGCTGGTGGACTTCTTCGACAGAAAAGCGTTGGCGGGCAGGGTGGTGGAAGCGTTGAACCAGCCGCCGGCCCACGCCAAACTGCGCGGCGCTGCTGCCGGAGCCGTGGCGCAAGACTATCCCATCGAAGCCGGGATAGCTGGGTATCGGACAATTTTGGGGATATAGGAAAAACAACAATGTCCCTGCCGGAAACAGTTTTTTTGCTTAGTGTCGCAAACCACGAATTCGCCGGAAACCCTGATGGGACGGACTATTGCGGATAGGTATTGGTAATTCTACTTAGTAATTCTACCAATAGATTTTTTGTGTGAAATCAGTATGCTGGCGGTTTTGAAATGTTGTTGGCATTTGAGCGATTTTGTTTATTGAGGGCAATAAATGACTCCGACCCCATTTTTATTGGACCCAATTTTTTCAAGTTGATCGAGTTGGATTGATGCTGGCAATGGGTAAAACTACCTAGGTAGTTTTGTGGATAGGCATAAGGGCAAATCCACCGTAGGATACCTTTGAATTATTGGCAAAAAATGGCAAGAGGAAAAACAAGTGCAAGGAACAAGAAAATTGAATTCGGCTTATATAACCGCATTGGCGTGTGTTTTTTTCTCCGCTCAATCCATCGCTGGCTCCCCGGGTGTTGAAGCCAATGCCGCGAAGCCCGCAAACCAGGTCAAGAAGGATTTAACCCAGCGCAAAGTCATCGTCCGCCATCCGCCTGATCCTTTCCGTTATGCGCAGGAACTGCGCATCATGAATAAGCTCAACAGCTTATTTACGGCTCATGTAGATGGTGCGCGCAACGTAACGATTCCCATCGCACCGGAGGATTTCAACTGGCCTATTGACTGGGACAAGCAGCAAGCCTATTGCAAGGATGTCTGGAAAGCCTTGACAGTAGAACGTGACAAGCGACTGAAATTATTGGGGGAGCCGACGTTGTCGGTATACCGTGACGGCGAAGAGAAATTCGGCAAGCGCTGGGCGAATACCCAGTTTGAGAGAGGGTGCCGGGATGAAGCGCCAAAATCCAGATTTGAGCGCTTCCATAAAAGCCTAGGGAATTGTTTTTACGACTACAGCCCGGAATGGGCGCTCGAAGTGACGACCCATCTTGAACACGATGTGTCGCGGCGTAGCCCGCTGATATTGCCTGAACTGATATTCGCCAAACCGGCAAACGAGTCCGACAGACGATGCGAAACATCCCGGCTTACTGGGTATCCCTGGCATACCTACAAGAACCTGAAGCAAGGCGAATGGGAATACCTTCCCATGGTAGTGGACGGGCGCCCCCTCTGGGTGGTGTTTGGTATATATCTTCCGCTACACGCAGTTGAGGCGACCATTTATCCGTGGTGGCATGAATCTGGGGGGCTACCGCTGGACAAGCCGGATGCTGCCGCTTCCGCCAGAAGATCCGGATGCACGAAGCGAAATGCCGACGCCACGGGCGAGCGCGCCACCAAACAGGCCGATTCCCCGCAAGCGGGAAAAGAACCCACGCAAAAAATCAGTACGAAAGCACTGAGCGCAATGTTTTCCTCCAACGAACTTGCCTTGATGTTCGACAACATCCCGACTGATTCGGAGATAGTCGGTACGCCCCAGGTTTCCATTCTGATTGCCGGTTTGGAGCGGCGCACCTCCGATAACACCCGTCGCGCAACCCAAAGTGAGGAGAAATGGGAAGCCGCGCGCAAAGTGGCCTGGCAACAGTTGTTGCGGCGACGTTTCGGCGATGGTGTGCGAATAAGCAAGGTCAACGAGGGTTACCTGCTCAGGGACAGCGCAAGAAAGATAGTTGGTTTTATTTCCCCTGGCACCGACAAACGCGGCAACCCGACGGTCGAAATGAACTTGCCAAACAAGTCCACCTACATCGTGCGTCACGACGGTTCGGAGTTCCACACTGGCAAAAATACCGAAACGGGCTCAATCGCGATTGTCGATACGCGGACGACGGAAAACGAGCTATTGGAGTCGGATAACGATTATTACCGATACGGCAGCAGGCGCGGCTGCGTCGGGCAAGGCTTCGTGGCGATCACGTCCCCTGACGTCAATCTTTATCAGACATTGGCGTTGGTCGATACAGGATTTCGCGACGGGTTCTATGGGGTGGGATTCGAGGATGCGAAGGAAGGACAGCCCGGTTATGGTTACGGTTCCATTATCGATGAAGAGGGGTGGGAATTTCACCATTACGTTTGCATCGTCAATTTTGACTTGTAATCAATGAGCTTTGATGCCAGCCGGGAAAGCATTGACGTCGAAGTGCTCAATTACAAATATGGAAATTCCAGGATTCACAGCACCCACCCATCAGAAGCCAGTTTGGGCTCTTCACGGAATTCATACGGTAGTTGTCTCGTTTTTGGCGATGTCTTC
>CAYVIN010000177.1:0-4554 GCA_964451375.1 uncultured Sulfuricella sp. | reverse complement strand
GTGGTGCCGGTCGGCGCGCAAAACGTCTCCGGCACCAGCTTCGATTTACCCGCGCCCTCGGCCGGTGGCGTGACCACCCCGGTCAACGCCAGCGTCGGCGCACAGGACATCAGCGTCCAGGCCACCCAGGGCAACACCACCATGACCTTTAAGGTCGTGGACATCGGCGGCGTCAAAACCCCGGTGGTGGAAGTCACCGGCACCGCCCAGGTTTCATCGAGCGGCGACAGCCAGCCGCTGGTCAGTGTCAGCGGCAGCGTCATCCGCAGCGGCAACGGCAGCGCCGGCCGCGGCGGACAGAAGTGCAACACCATCATCCAGGCCAGCAGCGAAACCAGCAAAGACGTGGTTCACGTCGTCACCTGCTACATCGTCCTTGAACCCGGCACGTTCTCCGCGCTGAGCGGTGGGGTAGGGAATGACTTTGCCGCGATCAAGGACGGCATCGTATGGGCAGGGGAAACCGCCGAATTCGACAAAAACGGCCAGGTCACCGGTGCATATCTGGGCAGCAAGGAAGGAAGAAGCGACGCAGTCGGCGACGACATCGTACCGGGCGGCAACAAATTCACCACCCAGGGTTATATGAACATGGCCTTCATCCCGCGCCTGAGCGGCGCCCCGTTACGCCTCAATGGGGCAGACCTCAACACCAGCCTGTTCAAGGCGCTCACCGCCGCGCTGGGCGTTACCACCACCCCGGTCACCCCCACCCAGGACGGCAACGGCGTACTGAACTTCAGCGCCAGCGGCGACGCCGACGCCACGCAGAAAGCCCAAAGCAGCCTGCACTTCAGTCTCAACGGCGAACCCGTCAGCGTCATACCGACCCGCCGCATCCGGGTGGACACCAGCCGCGCCGACGGCGTCAGCCTGAGCAATGAAGGTGACGTGGAAGTCGCAGCCGGCGGCCTGGTGACGATCTTCGCCCCGAGCGTCGGTGATCCGCAGGCTTTCGCCGCCAAGGTCGCTCAAGTGCTGCCGGGCGCGACCAGCGAATTACGCTGGAACGGCACCTGGCAAGTCACCGGCGCAGACGGCGGCGTATACATAGGCCGCCCGGTGTGGAACCGCCAAGCGCAAACCGGCAACGCGACCTTTGCGAGCCTCGCCAACGGCAACGTCGTGTACAACGATGGCAGCTACAGCCAGATGCTGGTGCCTGATTTCCACGACTACACCACCTTGCAAGCCACGTTCGCCAGGGAGTTGAACGACGCCAAACTCAGCGTATTGCCCAACATGGACGGCACAGCCAGGGCCACCGTAAACGGCCAGACTTACACCCTGACGCCGCAATGGAGACTCCTCAATGCACCCCAAGTGACCGGCAAACCGGCATGGTGGCTGGACAACGGCGTGGTTTATATCAAAAACGCCGACGCCACCGCGCAGGGCTTTACGGTGCGGTAGGAGCGACCTCCCGGTCGCGAAGTCAGCGACAGCCATAACAACCGGCGTTTTCCGCAAGGGAACGCCGGTTTTTTTATGGGCCACGCCGCCGGGGATAAACCAGGACATGTCCAGGACACGACATCTGTTTAAGATGGCTTTAACAACTGCCTGAATGCGGTGAAAATAACTTCGGAATTGATGCCGGAGCATGAAATTGACTCCCGCCGGGCAAGGTAGTGCGTAGCAACGGTTTTTCCTATCGGTATATTGTGGAATCTTGTCCGGTTGAGGCGGACTAAGATCCTATATTCCTCAGTTGACCGCTTTCCATAGGGGGTATGTTGTTGCTTCAAAATGCTTTGTTTCATGCTGAAGATGCACCCATATGGTGGCGGCGCTACGGGCTGGATTGCACGGTTTTCAGGGCGCATGGCTGCGTTTCTCCTCCTCGCAATGGAATAGCCATTACTCGTCGTCGCGCCTTGCCCTGCGCCCTGAAAACCGCACACTCCAACCCGTTCAACTGAGGAATATAGGATGATGAACCAACCCCTTTCAGAGCAGACCATCCCTCTGCAGCGGCGCAGCTTTCTGGCGTCGATATGGGTGGTTCCCGCAGTGGTGTTGCTGATTCTGGGCGGCATCCTGTCGTGGGTCACCTATGACAAATACCAGCAGGCCCATGAGGCCGAGTTCCGCCTGCTGGAAGCCCATGCCCGTTATGCGGAAGTCCAGGTCGGTGCGGCCTTGCGCGACGCCGCCCAGTTGCTCGACACGATTGCCAGTGAACGCCTGGAAAGTATCGAGGAAAAAACCCCCAGGGAATTCGAGGCGTCGCTCACTTACTATGGCAACAAACATCCAGAACTGCTGGCTTTGTTTGTGACTGACCGGAGCGGGCGGGTGGTTTCTGCGACGGATGCGGCGCTGGTGGGGCGCGATGTTTCAAAAATGGGCTTTTTTGCGGCTCACCGCAATCCGCTGAGTCTCTCGGAAATGGCGGTTTCGCGTCCCGACGCATCGTTGCTGGGGGTTAACGCGGCGCTGCTGACCTTGACGATAGACAACGACGATGATGATGGGGAGTTCGTCGGGGTGGTGGGTGCAGCGATCAATTTCGGCTTTTTTCAGAAAGCTCTGGAACCGGTGAATCCGGCCGATTCCGCGAGTGTTTCGGTATTGGTGAACAATGATGGCGACCTGCTTTACCGGCGTTATGACCCGGAGAAGTTTTTTGGCAGAAATGTCGCCAGGGACAGCCAGGTGTTGCGTGAACACCTCGCCGCCGCAACCCCGGTGAACCGCAGTATCGGCCCGTCCGCAGTGGACGGCAAGCCGCGCCTGTTTGTCACGCGGCGCATTGAAAACACCGCGATCAACGCCATCCTGTCGCGCGCCCAGAGCGAAGTGCTGGCCAACTGGCAGCGCGACCTGTTGATACGGGGCCTGATATTTTTGTTTACCGCCGCCGTGATGTTGTTCCTGGCGCGGGTGGCGCATCAGCGGCAGGCGCAGTTGCTGGCGTCCAGCGAGGCGCTGCGCGAAGCCAAGGAGACGGCGGAAACCGCCAATGCCGCAAAAAGCCACTTTCTGGCCGCCGCCAGTCATGACTTGCGTCAGCCGCTTCATGCGCTGGCGCTGCTGGTTGCGGTGCTCAAGCGCCGCCACAGCGACGAAGCGAGCATGAAGGTGATCCGCCCCATCGAGGAATCGACCCAGGCGCTGAAAGAATTACTCGATGCGCTGCTTGATATTTCCCGTCTCGACGCCGGGGTGGTGGTGCCGCAAAAACAGGCGATTGCGGTGAATGCCCTGTTGGGCCGCCTGGAAAGCGAATTCGCCGTGCAGGCCGATGCGCGCCACCTGAAATTCCGCGTCCGCCGCGCGCCGTCCACCGCCGTCCACACCGATCCCACCCTGCTTATGGAGATGTTGCGCAACCTGATGAGCAACGCCTGCCGCCATACCCGGCGCGGCGGAATTCTGCTGGGCTGCCGGTTGCGCCGCGACAGGCTGGTGATCCAGGTGTGGGATACCGGCAAAGGGATACCCGAGGAGGAGTTGGACAAGATATTCCGCGAGTATTACCAGATCGATAATTCAGAGCGGGATCGTCACAAGGGGCTGGGCCTGGGGCTGTCCATCGTGGAGCGTCTCGCCAGGCTGCTTGGTCATCCCGTGCGGGTGCGTTCGCGGGTCGGCAGAGGGTCGTTGTTCGAGGTCAGCGTACCGCTTTCCGATACGCCGCCTGCCGAGCCCAAAGCGCCTGCCGCCGAGGCCGCTCCGCCTTCGGTAGTGATCAGCATCCTGATCATCGACGACGATAATGCGGTTCTGCAAGGAACGTCGATGTTGCTGGAAGAACTGGGATATCACCCGGTGGTCGCGCAAAGCGCCGCCGACGCCGTGCAAAAAATCGGCGGACACGCGCCTGACCTGATTCTCGCCGATTACCGCTTGGAGGGCGAACACACCGGCATCGAGGCGATCAACATGGTGCGTTCACATCTGGGGATTTTTGTTCCCGGCATCCTGGTCAGTGGTGACATCCTGCCGGAACGCCTGCGCGAAGCCAATCTCAGTGGATTCCGCCTGCTCCACAAACCGGTCAACCCGGAAGAACTGGATGAACAGATTAAGGGTTTGGTTAAGGGGCGGATGAAGGGTGAAGGTGGGTGTTAGTGTTTACTTGCGCCGTTACGCCCGTCCCATAAGGATGTGTCTGGAGGCTGGCTGTGGATGCGGTTCTTCGGGCAATGCCCGGAAATTCGACATGAGTCATATAAAGCAATGGGTTGGAGCACAACAAAAAGCATCGAACAGTTGCCAAACGGCAGCGATTCGGCGATCTGGTTCCCCCCTTTGGAAAAGGGGGGTTAGGGAGGCATGTCACTAAGTTAAGCTTTAGGCCGATGTGGGCGGGAGCGCCGGCATCCTGCCGGCAGGCCGGCGAGACGCCGGCGCTCCCAGGCAAAGTCTGGCTGACATGCTTAACTAAGGAACGAGTACGAAATAACTTCCCGTTTTTGTAAACGCTTAATTCCACTTTGTCAGATTACGCCAACAGCGGCTTGGCTCCCTCCCCCCACGGGGGAGGGTTGGGGTCAATGTTGTTGACTTAAGCCGCCGCTGGCTGCTTCGCACGGTTTTGCTGCCACT
>CAYVIN010000176.1:0-4594 GCA_964451375.1 uncultured Sulfuricella sp. | reverse complement strand
GAATTTCTCCCGTTGATCGGCGTCCGCTCAGGCAACTGCCGGATTTAGGATAATCCCAATGATCTGTTTGACGCCTTTTCACGCGTTACCGTCGGTCACAAGAAGCTGGCGGACGCCTATGTTCAGTTACAGTACTTGGATCGTCCTTCCTATCGGGAAAAAGTCATTGTCCTGACCGGCCCGACCGGAGTCGGGAAAAGTACCTTGGTTCTGCGGATCCGCGACGATATGTTGCGGCGTTTTCAACAGGAGATGCTCGACGACCCCGGATTCATTCCGGTGGTGCTGCTGCGCATTCCGGCACCAATTAACGGCGATTTCAATTGGAAGGATGCATTCATCCGCCTGCACGAACAATTCAACGAGACCTTGATCGCCAGGAAAGTTCTACAGGCGCCAGTGATCGAATTGGACGGAGAGGTGGTCAGCAATGCCGGCAAGCTGGTGCGAGAGGCGTTGCGGCGCAGCATCCGCAATTGTATTCAACACCGCGGCACCAAGTTGCTGATTATCGATGAGGCTAGTCATCTGCTGATCGCGAGGACACGAAACTTTTACTACCAACAATTCGAGATGCTCAAATCCTTGAGCCAGGATTTCGGGATACCGTTGCTGCTATCCGGCGCCTATGATCTGCTCGACATCCGAGAATTTAATGGACAGTTGATCCGCCGAACTAAGATCGTTCACCTTCAACGCTATTCGCTGGCTGAAGTTCTCGATCATGGAAGCGAATTGGGGCAGTCCTTCGTGAACGCTTTGTACACCTTGCTGGAAAAGATTCCACTGCCGAAGGAAGATGGGCTAATCAATGAAGTTCAGTTCTTTTACCTGCATTCCTTGGGGTGCATTGGAATCTTGAAATCTTGGCTGCAAACCGCGTTTGAGGCTGCGTGGGATCGCGGAGCAAATTGCCTGACCCGGGAAATTCTCGCTGAAACCGCCCGTCCTCGCTCGGAATTGCTCACCATCGAAAAGGAAATCCGGGCTGGGGAGTCGCGGCTTCGGGATATCCCGATGGAGGATCTTGCGCGTTCATTGGGGATGGCGACAGTACCGAATCTGTTTGGGCCGCCCAAACCCATGCGCGTTAATCCGCCAGGGGCCAAACCCGCCGCGCCCAAAAAAGCCGGTGGCAAGGGGAAGCCTGGCATTCGCAGACCCGGTCGCGATCAAGTGGGAGGGCTCTGAGCATGAAGATCGAATCATTTGACCTATGGTCCAGTTTATCCGAACCCATGCCGCAACGCAGCCGCCTGTTCCATTTGCCGCCAATCGGTGTGGGAACGCCGTTTCAAGAGGCGCTCAGCAGCTACATGGTCAGATTGGCAAGGGCGCATTCTGTCAGCCCCCTCATTCTCTGCAACCGCGAATTGTTGCCAATCACTGATATCAAGGTGGGGCGAACGGTGAACAGTTTTGTCATGGGCGACGCCAAGACCCTCAACGGCCTCAACAAGTATGCCACCGAGGCGGTGAGGGGGTTTCAGCAACTGACACTGCGGGAGGATTTGAAATACTGTACCTTGCTTCCTTGGCAGGGGGTTCTCGGGAATGTTGCGACATTGCTCCTGAGTCCTCATCCTCGGTGGTGCCCGGTATGTTTCATTGAGTGGAGAAGCAAGGGGATTGATCCCTACTGGCCGTTGCTCTGGTTCACGTCGCCGGCAACGCAGTGCCCTGAGCATGGGAAGCTGCTGGAAGAGCAGTGCCCACATTGCAATAAGCATCAGCCTTTCATTCCGCGGCACTTCCATGTGGATCATTGTTCCCACTGTGGGCATTCACTGGGGTTTCTCTCGAAAAAGATCAACTCCCGGGTCGAATTTCCTGGTAAAAGCCATTCGCGTTTTGCGTCGGAAAGCATCGCCGAGATCATTGCTTCGGCGCCGCAAGCGTCGGCATTCGCTACCCATGAACGATTGATCCAGCGGCTCAAGGAGCTGGTCGATCTGCTGGGAAACGGCAATGCTGCTGAAATGCACCGGCGGCTCGGGTTGCGCGAGAAGGCAGTCACTTCCTGGTGCCGTGACGGGGAACATCCGACGATCAATTCGTTGCTGACAATCTGCTATCGGTTGAATATTACGCCGACTCGGCTGCTACGGGATGAGTTGCCAAATCCATTGGAGCTGCGTCTAGAATCGTTCCCCAAGCCCAAGCTGGACTATCGGAAAAAGCTCACCAAGCGCGAGAAGGAACGTATTCAGTCGTTTCTCGAGTCGGTTTTGAACAACCTGGATGAATCCCCGCCTATGGTTGAGGTGGCGGAAAGACTGGGTTATCCCAAGACCTTTTTGCGATATTGGTGGCAGAAGGAATGTGTGGGAATTTCTGCCAAACACAAAGCTTTCGTGTTAGATCGTTCTCGTCGGCGCATTCAGTATCTGAGTGAAAAGGTCGAGAAAATCGCGCGTGAGGTGTTTTCTGTTTCGCCGAATGCGACAACGCAAGCGGTACGCAAAAGGTTGGCAGAGGAGAAGGTCACTCTGTCTTGGAACGAAGAGAGGCCAATAATACGAAGGGTAAGGCAGGAGTTTTTGATCAATCCGGTAAAGAAGTCTTCGGAGTAACGCCAAAAAGCAAAACGCCCGGTTAATTCGCCGGGCGTTTTTTATCTTTTATGGGGAGTAGGTGGAACCCATATCCTTGCACTTTGCTTTTTTACCCATATCTTTGCCACAGCGGAAAAAATATGGGTACAGTCACAAAGTGGGAATTTATTGAAGTTGTCTGGTCGGGGTGAGAGGATTCGAACCTCCGGCCTCTACGTCCCGAACGTAGCGCTCTACCAGGCTAAGCTACACCCCGAAATTGATACTGCGAAACTGCTAGAAACTTCGCGTGACTGCAAAGTCCGATAATTGTAGCAAAGATTCCTTGTAATTTGAAGGTGGCAGGTGAGAAATAGCCGCACAGGCGATATCCGCTTCACGTCGCGCCTGTTGGCGGACGTAATCCAGCGCCCCGGTTTCACGGATGGCTTGCATGACCTTTTGGAGGTCATCCAGGCCACCTTCCTCAATCGCCTTACGCACCACTCCGGCCTGCTCGGCATTGCCGTGCTGCATGGCGTAGATCAGCGGCAGGGTGGGTTTGCCTTCGGCCAGATCGTCGCCGACGTTTTTGCCGGTTTCGGCGTGATCGCCGGAATAGTCGAGTACGTCGTCGATCAACTGGAAGGCGGTGCCCAACCTCATGCCGTAAATCGCCATGGCGTCTTCGTCGGCGCGGGTGGCGTTGCCGAGAATCGCGCCCAGGCGGGTGGCGGCTTCGAACAGTTTGGCGGTTTTATAGTGAATGACTTGCAGATAACGCGCTTCGTCGATGTCGGCGTCGTGACAGTTGAGAAGTTGCAGCACTTCACCTTCGGCGATGGTGTTGGTGGCGTCGGCCATCACTTCCATGACGCGCAGGCTGTTCGCGCCCATCATCATCTGGAAAGCGCGCGAATAAAGGAAATCCCCGACCAGTACGCTGGCGGCGTTGCCAAACAGGGTGTTGGCGGTGGGCCGCCCCCGCCGCAGGGCCGATTCGTCAACGACATCGTCGTGCAGCAGGGTGGCGGTATGAATGAATTCGATGACGGCGGCCAGTTCCAGGTGTTGCTCGCCGCGATAGCCGAAGGCTCCCGCAGACAGCAGCACCAGCGCCGGACGCAGGCGTTTGCCGCCGCTCCCGATGATGTATTCCGCCACCTGATTGATCAACACCACGTCGGAGTGGAGTCGCAGGCGGATGACCTCATCAACGGCGCGCATGTCCTGCTCAATCGGGGCGCGGATGGTTTCTATTGACACGAACAGACCTAACGAAACAAAAGTCAGGATGTTAGGAAGGAGTGCGCCGGGGTGTCAAGCCTTTTACCCAAAGGAGTTATACCTTGCCTCGCCACAATTTACCGATTTATCCATCGCCTGGCGGGCGCGCTGCTGCGTTGCAAACTGCTTGTGTGGTGCGGCCACACAAGCAGTTTGCGCCTTGCATCGCATCCCGCCAGGCGCGGCTAAATCGCCAAATTGCGACGCGGCAAGGTATATCCTGTCAATTGATTTGTCGGGAAATTTGTTTTGACCGACCGGCGTGGTCTGGGTATAATTCGCACCCCTTTAAGTTGTTTTATGTAAATGGAGCTTAACATGTACGCGGTCATAAAAACCGGTGGGAAGCAGTATCGTGTGATCCCCGGCGAAAAATTGAAAATAGAACAGATACCGGCAGACATCGGCAGCGAAATCGTGATCGACCAGGTTTTGATGGTTTCGGACGGCGATGCGCTGAAGGTTGGTGCCCCCTTGGTAGTTGGCGCTACGGTGAAAGCCACCGTGATTGCCCATGGTCGTGGCGACAAGGTGAAAATCTTCAAGATGCGCCGTCGCAAACACTATCGCAAGACCCAGGGTCATCGTCAGAATTTCACCGAAATCCGCATCGAAACGATCGCGGGTTAAGGCTTAGGCAAGGAGCTTATCCATGGCACATAAAAAGGCAGGCGGCAGTTCACGTAACGGCCGCGACTCACATTCCAAACGCCTTGGCGTGAAGCGCTACGGCGGCGAATTGATCCCCGCCGGCAGCAACATCGTGCGTCCGC
>CAYVIN010000175.1:0-4748 GCA_964451375.1 uncultured Sulfuricella sp. | reverse complement strand
AGCTAAAGCTGACCGGCTAAAGCCGGTGGTTTAAACCTTATGATGGATAATTAAGTCCAGACTCGCGGATGACTTTCGACGAGACCATCGAAGCCAGCCTGCGTCCGCGCCTGCTCGATACCTTGGGAAAAAGGCCGCAGCATGAACATGAATTGCTGATCTCGAATTTTCGTGGGCACGTTCGCCTGCTGAGCGGCTATTTGCGAGAGGAACTGGAAAACGACAGGTTTTCCGTCGATACCGCCATCGGCTTCCATATTCGCCTTTATCCGCCAGGGCATTTGCTTACTGCCGCAGATGATGACGGCAATGCCGTATTAATCAGCCCCGGAGCATGGCGACAACGGGAAATTCGAGACGAGCCGTTCAGACACCTCCGCCGGCGCAGCGTCTGTTCACCGCTTTCATGTATCGAGCGCGATCTTGAACAAACCTTTTCAGCGCTGAATGCCCTCACGAATCCCCGGCGCGAGGATATTCTTCGCTTTTACTTTTCGTTCCTGAAGGTGCATCCCCTCGCCGACTCGAACGGCACAACCTCGGCAGTGCTGGCCGATGCCCTTTGCGCTTACCACGGTCTTGCGCCGCTTTTGGCACTCAATATTCGTTTCAAGGACAAGGCGCTCCTCGGGAGCCTATGCGCAGAATATGACCAAGTGCGAAGCGAGCAGGCCCTGACGAATCTGCTGGGGAAATTCGATGCGTTCAATCGGGCATATCCGATAGAAGAATAGTAAGGTGGGTACGCCTTTGTGCCAATGCGGTACGGTCATGTCTCGCTTGACATGGTGAAGCTGCTTCACCATAATCAAATTTATGGATAACACCATTCACCGCTTCAAGAATGCTCGCATCGCAATGTTTGTCGGCGACCATCCCCCTGTTCATGTGCATTTGCTTGGGCCGGGATTCAAGGTGTCGATTGAAGTGGCGACGCTGATAACCAGGGGGCGTGCCGATGCAAAAACAGTCGCTGAAGCCAAGGCGTGGATTGTAGAAAACCGCGAATACATCATGCAGGTGTGGACAGAACGAGGAGCAAAACGATGAAGGAACCGAATATTAAAGCCGTGGCCCCCGCCGCTGGTAAAACGGTTGAAATAACCTGGGCAAGCGGAAAAGTGGATCGCGTCGATCTGGCGGAGTTGATCGGCGAACTGGCTGCCCTGGCGAAAATGGACGATGCGGCGACTTTTTCTGCGGTTGCGGTCGGTGAGGACGGCTGGTCTTTGATCTGGCCTAACGGCGCTGAAATTGGAACGGATACCCTCTGGCGTTTGGCGCGCGAACAGGCTGGGGAGGCGACGCCAATTCATGAGTTTGCTGCTTGGCGTGCGCGTAATCGGCTTTCGCTGGCCGACGCGGCTCTTGCGCTGGGCATTACCCGGCGCATGGTTTCGTATTACGAAGCCGGTCGCTACCTGATCCCGCGCATGGTTGGCCTTGCCATCAAGGGCTGGGAAACTGAGCGGAATCGCCTGAGCCACAGATAAGCAGCCGGGTAACGGCATTATCGTGCCCACGTGGAAATGCTCCACAACGCCTACCGCGTGGGCACAAAAAAACGCGCCCACCCCACCAATTTAACACCTCTTCCTGCATCTCACTCAACCCTTCGCAAACGTAAACGCGTCCGAGAAAAACTCCTCTTCCGGCAAGCCGCGCTGCGCAACGAAACTTTCGCGGGCGACGGCAATCATCGGCGGTGCGCCGCAGGCATAAACTTGATAACCCGCGAGGTCGGTGTAGTCGTCGAGCACCGCCTGATGGACGAAGCCGGTGCGGCCAGTCCAGCCGTCGCCGGGCTGCGGCTCGGAAACCACCGGGATGAATTTGAAATCGGCATGTTCATTTTCCCAGCGCCGCGCCAGATCGGCTTCGTACAAATCGGGCGGGGTGCGTCCGCCCCAGTACAGCACCATGGGGCGTTGGTGGCGGTTGTGTTGAGCGTGTTCGACGATGGATTTGAGCGGGGCGAAGCCGGTGCCGCTGGCGAGCAGGATGATCGGCTTGTCGCTGTCCTCGCGCAGGAAAAAGCTGCCGTGCGGGCCTTCGAAACGCAGGATGGCCTTTTCCTTTATTTCCTTGAACACGTAATCGGTGAACTGGCCGCCCGGCACATGGCGGATGTGCAATTCCAGCAGTACATCGTCGTGCGGCGCGTTGGCGAGCGAGAAAGCGCGCCGCTTGCCGTCCTTGAGGAGGATTTCGATGTATTGCCCGGCGAGGAATTGAAGGCGTTCGCCGGCAGGCAGTTTGAGGGAGAGGATGGCGACATCCGGGGCCGGTTTGCGAAAAGCTTCCACCCGGCACGGCATGGTTTTGACCGCGATATCCTTGACCGCGCCGATTTCGCGGGCCTCGATGGCGACATCGGAAAGCGGCTTGGCGCAGCAGAACAAGGTTTTGCCGGTGGCGCGATCCGCTTCGCTGAGCGCGTGTTCCTGAAATGCGCCATGATCCACCCGGCCTTCCAGCACCTGCCCCTTACATGCGCCACACGCGCCGTTGCGGCAGCCGTAAGGCAAGGTCACGCCTTCACGCAAGGCGCTGTCCAGCAGGGTTTCTCCGTCTTCCGCAAGAAATTCCCGCCCACCGGGTTTCAGGGTGATTTTATGAGCCATAAAGTTCTTCCTTATAGTTTAACGAAGCTTGTCGCGATCCGCCGTATCGTCGGTGCGCCGCCATTCCCCCTCGATCACGTCATCGTTGGCGGCGCGCGGCGGCGTGGCTTTGCGTCCCGACAGCGGCAGGAGAAGCAGCACCATCGCCAAAACATCGCTGATCACGCCGGGAAAAACCAGCAGCGCGCCGGCGATTACCGGGATAAATCCGTACCACAGCGAAACACCCAGCGTCTGCCCGGATTGCAACGCCGCGAGCAGGCGCAGCGGCGCGCTCATTCCCGCTTCGCGCATCAGCAAAACGCCCCATAATCCGGCAAACAGCACCCAGGCCAGCACCCACCAGCCGAAACTGTCGGCGAGTTGCACCAAGGTAAAAATTTCCAAAACCGGAAAAGCCAGTAAAATACTCAGAATCAGAAAACCACGCATAAACTGTATATCCCTTGAGTAGCGACATTCTCCTGGTTATCACCAACCTTCCCGACCCGCACAGCGCTACGCAACTGGCCGAAAAACTGGTTGCGGAAAAACTCGCCGCGTGTGTCAACATCCTTGCCCCGTGTACTTCGGTATATCGCTGGCAGGGCGTCGTCGAGACCGCCACGGAAACACCGCTGCTGATTAAATCATTGCGTTCGCAATACGGCAAGCTGGAACAGGCGATTCGTGCAGCGCACCCTTACGAACTTCCCGAAATCGTCGCTGTTCCTATCGAGACCGGCCTGCCCGCCTATCTCGCCTGGGTCGCTGCCGAATCCGGTTCTGTGGAGCAATAACCCATGCGTTTCCTTGTTGCGCTGTTCCTGTGCCTGTCGTTTGCCGCCCACGCCGCCGAAGGCGACCCGCTGGAGCCGGAACAGGCCTTCCGCTTCGCCGCCCGCGCCGCCGACGCCAATACCCTGGAGGCGCGTTTCCAGATTGCCGAAGGATATTATCTATACCGCGAAAAATTCAAATTTACCGCCGAACCTGCCGGATTCACCCTCGGCGAAGCGCAGATTCCCCCCGGCAAGGTCAAGCAGGACGAGTTTTTCGGCAAGGTCGAAACCTACCGCAATGAAGTAGTCATCCGCATTCCGCTGACCCGCGCCGGGAACGCCTCCCACCTGGTTCTGAAGGCCACTGCACAAGGCTGCGCCGATGTCGGCGTGTGTTATCCGCCGTTCACCCAAAGCGCCAAAATCAACCTGCCGGCGCTCAAGGAAGAAGCCGCGACGCCGGTCGGTTCGATGTTGACCGCTTTCCGCCAGTTGGGCGGCGCGATGAGCGGCGCGGCGGCGGAATTCCTGCCGGTCGAGCAGGCGTTTCCGGTTTTCGTGAAAATCAAGGATCGCAATACCCTGCTGGTCGATTTTGAAATTGCCGAAGGCCACTATCTGTATCGCGACAAAATCAAATTCACCCTGAAAAACGGCGGCTCCACCAGTATCGACCAGGTTACCCTGCCCGCCGGCGAGTTCAAGAACGACCCCAATTTCGGCAAAACCGAGGTGTACCACAAGCCCCTTCAGGCCGTCATTGCACTCAAGGGTGACGAAGAAAAGCCGCGCCAGGTCAGCCTCACCGTGATATTCCAGGGGTGCGCCGATAAAGGCATTTGTTATCCGCCGCAAAGCAAGGTTTTTCCCCTCACCCTCCCAGCCGCACCGCCGGTGGTCAGCGCGCAGCCTGCCGAGTCGGCCAAACCGGAGGCCCCCGCCGCGAAGGAAAAACCCCCGGTAATCGCCAAGCCGCCCCCCCCAGCGCCTGCGCCCACGCCGGCGGCCCAGGCAGCCCCACCCGGCGACGACAGCAGCCGCATTGCCGCGTTATTCCAGGGCGGCTCGTTCTGGCTGGTGATCGTCTCGTTTTTCGGCTTTGGTTTGTTGCTCGCCCTCACGCCTTGCGTGTTCCCGATGATTCCGATTCTCTCCGGGATCATCGTCGGGCAGGGGCAACATCTCACCAAGGGGCGCACTTTCGCGTTGTCGCTTTCCTATGTGTTGGGTATGGCGATTACCTATGCGCTGGCCGGGGTCGCCGCCGGACTGTCCGGCGCGCTGATTTCCAATGCGCTGCAAAATCCCTGGGCGTTGGGCGCTTTCGCCGCGATCTTCGTCGCGCTGGCGTTTTCGATGTTCG
>CAYVIN010000174.1:0-4849 GCA_964451375.1 uncultured Sulfuricella sp. | reverse complement strand
AGCGAAGACATCGCCAAAAACGAGACAACTACCGTATGAATTCCGTGAAGAGCCGTTTTTCGTCGAATGCCGGCCTTGCGGGACTTCGCTGCTTTTTTATACCAATCCTTAGCGAGGATGCAGTTCCTCGCGGATCACCCGTCTTAGCGTTTCCTCCAGGGTTTTGCGCTGCATGGCTTCGCGCAAGGTAGCGTTGATAAGCGTCTGATAACCACGCCCGCCCGCTTGCGCCTTGAACCAGGCGATAATGTCCGGGTCTAGCGTGATATTGATTTTGTGCTTCTTCAGCATTGCGGCAAAAGCCGCTTTACCCGCGGTTTCGTTGACCACCTTGCCATCCGCGCGCCACACAAGGTCGGGACGATCCAGGTCTGCCGCAGTTAATTCCGGGGCATCGTCGGGATCAACCCAGTCTGGATCGGTATTCGGAAATTTCGCGTTCATTGGCTTTCCTCATGCTGATGATGCGACGTTCTTCGCCGCGTTGAGTCCACACGACAACCGTCATCCGTCCGTGCAGAAATCCCACCGTAACCGTTCGGGATTCACCGTATTCCTGTCGTGTATCGGGAAAACTCAGGGAGTTGCCGTCTATGACCTTGCCGGCATCGGCAAAATCCAAACCCCGGTTGGCTAAGGTCGCTTGGCGTTTGGTTTCATCCCACGGCGAATTTGAATTCATGTTTTTATGATATAGACGATTATCTATATTGCAAGCATCAAAACACCTCAAACCATTCAAACCTCTCCCCACATTCCATTTGACGCCCCGCTCCCGGCGAAATAAGCTGGGTTTTATTCCCCACCGATAACCTTGCCGCCGCCCATGGAACTGCTCCTGAAAAACCGCGCCGACCTGAAGGCCCATGCCTTGCTGCTGGGCGACCGTCTGGATTTGCGTTCGTTCAAGATCGTCGATTGCCTGGCGACCACGCCGTTGACCCTGGAGGTGGATGCGCAGGGCGGCTTGGCGGTGTTGTTTCGTTATGGGGTGGTGGTGCTGTTCGGCGTCGGGACTCTGGATGAGGCGCGCTTTGTCGCGTCGCTCCAGCCCTTGTTGACCAATCCCTATCCCGAACCGGAAACCGAGGTGCTGGAAATCCATTGCGGCAGAAACAATATCGGGGTGCAAAGCGGTGCAGTGTCGCTGGACGAGATTTCGCTGGAGAAAGTGCAGGTGATTGCCGATGCCTTGAGCAAAAATCTGGTGTTGTCGCTGTACGAAAAAAAGGTCGCCGGGGAATTCGACAAAATCGAGCCGCTGGCCCTGGAGTTGGCGATGCACGGCAAGGTGAGCGCGGATTCGCGCAAGTTGTTGTCAAAAATCGGGCGGATGCTGCTGATCCAGCATCGCATGGTGGGGCGCGCGGAAATCGGCGACAAACCGGAGACGTTATGGGATTACTCGCACCTCGAAGGGCTTTACGCGGCGCTGGAGGATGAATTCGAGCTGAAGGAGCGCCAATCGGCGCTGGATCGCAAGCTCGGGCTGATTGCCGATAGCGCGCAGACACTGGCCGATGTGTGGGATAACAAACAGCTTCACAAGCTGGAGTGGTATGTGATCGGGCTGATTCTTTTCGAGATTGTGATCAGTCTGATTGAGCTGACCGACAAGTTTTTGCACTGAAAACCTTCCCCGGCGGCGTTCTGCCGCGTTTGTCGCCAATGTCAGCAAGTGTCAGCTTCGTTGCGGGGTGATTTTGTACACTGGCTACGTTCCCATTCTTAACAATACGTGTAACTACTCAGGAGGTTTTCTCCCCTCTCCCATGGACATGGGAGAGGGGCCGGGGGAGAGGGTGGCGCGGCTTCGACCAACCGGATTGATATGCCACCACCCTCTCCCCAACCCCTCTCCCGCCTGCGGGCGAGGGGCTTGTATGCTGAGGTTTTGCATCATCCTGAGTAGTTACCGATACGCTTGGAAAGCCAAGCCTTGGAGAGGTCACCATGAACCCGTTATTCCCCACTATTCAGAAAGTTGCGCGGGGGCTTGTTGTCGCCCTGGCGTTATTGGCCAGCCCGCTGGTTCCCCAGACTCTGGCGGCGAGCGCCGCCGCAACCACGGTTTCTCCGCGCCACAGCGATGCCGACGAGGTGTTCGCCTGGGCCGAGAAAAACTATGCGCCACTGTTTTCCCCCAGCGGAACCGTTTCGCAAACCCTGTCGGGCTACTGGCTGCGCCATTACACCGCCACCAACAGTTATCTGGCGGTGAACGAAAGCGGCATTCCCAAACTGTATTACCTGGGTTCGGCGAGCAATAACAAGGTGCAGGAGTTGGGCGAACTTACCGGGTGGGTGACACAGGCCCGCGCCGCCGCCAAACCCACCACCACAACGACGACAACCACCACCGCGCCCACCACCTGGCGCTTCGCGATGGTGGGCGACACCCATGTGCCGGTTTCCAATATCCTCGGTGAAATGGTCACGTCAATGAGCGCCGACGGGGTGAAACTGGTGCTGCTGGCGGGTGACATCGTGGATGCCGGGGCAAGCGCCAGCGCCGCCACTTTCGCCTCCCAACTCGACGCCTGGAAGGCGCTGGTGGAACCGCTATACAGCGCGGGGATCGGCGTCTATTCGATACGCGGCAACCATGAAGCGGACGCCAAAAAAAGTGCGGACACCTGGAACGCCGCTTTTGCCGGCAATTATCTGCTGCCCGGCAACGGGCCTTCCGGCGAAACCAACCTGACCTATTCCTTCACCTACAAAAACGCTCTGTTCGTCGGCCTGGACAACTACGTGAACCTGCACAAGGTGAATCAGGCCTGGCTCGATCAGCAATTCGCCGCGAATACCAAGCCCCACGTCTTCGTATTCGGTCATGAAGCCGCCTTCAAGGTCTTCCATACCGATGTTCTCGACGATTACGCGAGCGACCGCGATATCTTCTGGAAAAGCCTGAGCAATGCCGGGGCCAAGGTTTATCTGGCCGGCCACGATCATTTCTTCGACATGGCGCGTATCGACGACGGCGACGGCAACGCCGCCAACGACCTGTATCAGGCGGTCGTCGGCTCGGGCGGCGGGGATTTCTTCAACCAGTACCGCTACAACGGCGACAACTCGATCTACACGCCCACCAACCTCTCGCATCTGGTGGCAAACGGTTATTTGCTGGTGGAAGTGAGCGGCGAATCGGACAGCGATCTGGGCGTCACCCTCACCTTCAAGCAGCGCAATGTCGCGGCGGATGGCAGCGTCACCTATACGTCGGCCTACACGCTCGCCTACACCGCCGCCGCCAAAGCGACCTCGACCACGACCACCAAGCCGACCACCGGCGCGAGTACGGCCTCTTACGCGATTATCGACAGCGCCCAAACCCTCACCTACAACGCCACCAGCGAAATCAGCGCGCCTGCCGCCGGCGCGGCGTTTTACGGGCAGGACGCCCAGCATCAGGGCCTGCAAACCAGCTACAAGGACAACGGCGACGGCACCGTCAGCGACCTCAACAGCGGGCTGATGTGGGTCAAGGCGCGCGGCGCACTGGCAACCTGGGAAACCGCCAACAGCGGCGCATCGACAAGCCGGGTGGGCGGCTACAGCGACTGGCGGATGCCCACCATCAAGGAACTCTATTCCCTCGCCAAGTTCTCCGGCGCACAGGGAGCCAGCTTGACCAACACCAGCGGCTACATTCCCTTCATCGACACCGCTTATTTCGACTTCGTGTACGGGCCGGGCACCTCCGCCACCGTCACCGGTGAGCGCATCATCGACAGCCAGGACTGGTCGGCCAACGTCTACGTGGGCAAGGCCATGACCAATCAGACCGTAGCTTTCGGCTATAACTTCGGCGACGGGCGGATCAAGGGTTATCCGGTCGCATCGAGCAAATATGTGCGTTATGTGCGCGGCAACAGCAGCTACGGGGTAAACGTCTACAAGGACAACGGCGACGGCACCGTCACCGACAGCGCCACCCGCCTGATGTGGACGCAAGCCGACAGCGGCGCGGGCATGAACTGGCAAGCCGCGCTGGCCTGGGCGCAGGAGAAAAACGCCCAGAAATACCTGGGCCATAGCGACTGGCGTCTGCCCAACATCAAGGAATTGCAAAGCCTGGTGGACTACAGCCGCGCCCCGGACGCCGCCGACACCGCCAAACAAGGCGCGGCGATTGATCCGGTATTCAGTTGCACGGCCATCACCAACGAAGGCGGCGTCAAGGATTACCCCTTCTACTGGAGCAGCACCAGCTTCATGGACGGCACCCAGGGCAGCGTCCCCGCCGCCTACGTTGCCTTCGGACGGGCGCTGGGCTACATGAAAACCCAGGGCAGCAGCACCTACCAACTGCTTGACGTACACGGCGCAGGCGCGCAACGCAGCGACCCCAAATCCGGCAGCATCAGCGACTACCTGCTCGGCAAGGACGCCGGCGGTAACAACGTCTACGGACGCGGCCCGCAAGGCGACGTGGTGCGGATCAACAACTACGTCCGCCTGGTGCGCGACGCCAACTAAAGCCGCGTAGAACGCCGCTTCCCCGTAACGCCACCCGGTCGCCGATTTGAGCAAATTGCGACCGGGTGTTTTCTCCCCTCCCCCACCCGCCTAAAAATCAAGATCGCCATTCCACCTGCCTTCTCAGGTTACTAATCACTAACATCGGCTTTTTCCCGGCGGCTATCCCAGCCCATCCGGCTCCCCAGCGCGTCGCCTCCGGCATCGCCACACCGCGTCTGGCGAACAGGGCAATCGCACTATGTAGTTCCCCCCTTTGAAGCGGCTACCGTATGCACACATCTTTTTCCGAATTGCCGGGTTGGCGAAATAAACCTAAATCCGGCAGTTGCCTGAGCGGACGCCGATCAACGGGAGAAATTCC
>CAYVIN010000173.1:0-4995 GCA_964451375.1 uncultured Sulfuricella sp. | reverse complement strand
CACGAGCAGACTGTGTCTTGGCGATTTTCACGGGGGAAGTCCGACAGGCTGCTAGTGATAATCCACATAATCGACATCGACAGTAGGTATCAACCCCCTGCTGACTTTGCTTTTGCACCCACTCAAAATCAATCGAGACTGACCCCATTGATCGCCACAAAATCAATCGAGACTGACCCCATTGATCGTGTGTCTTTCGAATCGTTCTTGTTTCCGCCAAACAAACCGAACATGGTTGCACCCTTTCAGAGATTGATGTTAGCGATGATCCAGTTTTCGAATTCCTGCTCGTTTTCGATGCTGACTCCCGATTTTCTGGCGTTCTCCAAAGCCCTCTTAATCATCCAGTAGGCTTCATCAAAGAGATTGAGGCGAATCATCGGCTCTTCGCCTTTACTGTGGTGCTTCAAGTCGTTCCTAGCGGCGTTCCATTCACTGTAAATTTTCTTGTCCGATTTGCCATCCATGGGGTTAAGCAATTTACCCGACGTGTCCGTATACCCTCTAATGGCGTCAATGGCTGCGGTTGAGTCTTCCACCACGGAGCTCAACCCCCTGTTGGCTAAAACACCAGCGAGAATCGCTTCAGCGGCACCAGCAAGGGTGATTGCGCAAATTTTGTTTCCAGCCAAGAAAAGGTGGATGGCTTCAACAAGCTGGACGCAGGCGAGATCAATCTTGCTGATCTCTGTGTCTTCTTCGAATCCGAGCGTTGGCGTCATCATCCGCTAATGATGCCACCATATTGATGGCGTTGCCAACGCCATCAAGCGTAGCCCCGATGTTGGGGTTCGCTACCGCTCACCGCCAACCTACAGCCTTAATCCCAGCTCAAAGCCCCCCCACTCTGATATTCCGTCACCCGCGTCTCAAAGAAATTCTTCTCCTTCTTCAAGTCGATCATTTCACTCATCCACGGGAATGGATTCGTCGCGCCCTGGTACAACTGATCCAGCCCGATTTGCTGGCAGCGGCGGTTGGCGATGAAGCGCAGGTATTCCTTGAACATCGGGGCGTTGAGGCCCAGTACGCCGCGCGGCATGGTGTCTTCAGCGTAGCGGTATTCGAGTTCGACGGCTTTCTGGATGAGGCCGGAGATTTCGGCGCGGAATTCACTCGTCCACAGATGGGGGTTTTCCATCTTGATCTGGTTGATCAGATCGACACCGAAATTGAGGTGCATAGATTCGTCGCGCAGGATGTATTGATACTGCTCGGCGGCGCCGACCATTTTGTTCATGCGGCCCAGCGCGAGTATCTGGACGAAGCCGACGTAGAAGAAGATGCCTTCCATGATGCAGGCGAACACGATGATGGAGCGCAGCAGCTTCTGGTCGTTTTCCGGGGTGCCGGTGTGGAAGTTGGTGTCACACAGGGTTTCGATGAAGGGGATGAGGAATTCGTCCTTGTCGCGGATCGAGGGAACCTCGTGGTACATGTTGAAGATTTCGCCTTCATCCAGGCCCAGCGATTCGACGATGTACTGGTAGGCGTGGGTGTGGATGGCTTCTTCAAACGCCTGGCGCAGCAGGTATTGGCGGCATTCCGGCGCGGTGATGTGGCGGTAGGTGCCGAGCGAAATATTGTTGGCGGCGAGGCTGTCGGCGGTGGAGAAAAAGCCGAGGTTGCGCTTGACCACCCGGCGCTCGTCTTCGGTCAGGCCGTTGGGGTCTTTCCACAGGGCGATGTCGCGGTTCATGTTGACTTCTTGCGGCATCCAGTGGTTGGCGCAGGCGTCGAGATATTTCTGCCAGGCCCATTTGTATTTGAACGGGACGAGTTGGTTCACGTCGGCCTGGCCGTTGATGATGCGTTTGTCTTCGGCCTTGATGCGGCGCGGGTCGCCGATGCCGGTGAGGGCGGCGGAATGCGGCTCGACGGCGGAAGCGGGCAACGGCGCGGGGCCGCGCGGCGCGACGGGTGGGGTGGGAATGGCGTCTTCAAAGTTGAGCATGGGCGTTCTCCTATCTACAGCTTGTTGTTTCTTCTGCAAAACCGCCGGTTAAAGCAGTTCCTTGAATTCTTCCGGCGTCAAGCCGGCGTCCTTGGCAATACCTCCCATCGTGATGGCATTGATGGGGTTGTGACGGGGTATGGTGATAATGCGCCGCCCGTTACTCATGACCACGTGTCCGCCTTGTCTCACCACCGTGTATCCGGCTTTTTCAAGCGCACGGATCGCAGCCAGGTGGTGAATACCGGGCAGTTTGGGCATCAGGCGGGCACCTCGATTTCCCGGATGATTTCGTCGTGCAATTGGTCGTTTACCACCGCCAGGTAGTCATGAACCGCCTCGCGGATATTGGCGAGCGCTTCTTCCTCGGTCGCACCCTGTGACCAGCATCCCGGCAAGCCGGGAACGGAAACCGCATAACCTTCTTCGGAAAGGTGCAGGGCGACTTTGTATTTCATGAGCGGCTCCTTGGGTTTTGGGAGCGGGAGGCGTTACTGGCAAGCCTCACATTCCGGGTTATCAATCGAGCAGGCCTTCGGTAATTCCCCGCCCAGGCCGCCATCCACCGGCACGGCGTTGAGGCTGCCGGCCTGCACTGTGGATTTTTCGGCGTGGGTGGCGCCCAGGCTGCGCAGGTAATAAGTGGTCTTGAGACCGCGCAGCCACGCCAGTTTGTAGGTTTCGTCGAGTTTTTTGCCGGACGGCGAAGCCATGTAGATGTTCAGGCTTTGCGACTGGTCTATCCATTTCTGGCGGCGCGAACCGGCTTCCACCAGCCATTGCGGATCGACCTCGAAGGCGGTGGCGTAAAGGCTGCGCAAGGTCGGCGGAATGCGGTCGATACGCGCCAGGGTGCCGTCGAAATACTTGAGGTCGGAAACCATCACTTCATCCCACAACCCTGCCTGTTTGAGGTCGGCGACCAGGTATTGGTTCACCACCGTGAATTCGCCGGAGAGGTTGGATTTCACGTAGAGGTTCTGGTAGGTCGGCTCGATGGATGGCGACACCCCGACGATGTTGGCGATAGTCGCGGTGGGGGCAATCGCCAGACAGTTGGAGTTGCGCATCCCGTATTGTTTGATGCGGCTGCGCAGGGCTTCCCAGTCGAGGGTGATGGATTCGTCCACTTCCAGGTAACCGCCGCGCGCTTCACGCAGCAGGGTGTTGGATTCGTGGGGGAGGATGCCCTTGTCCCACAACGAGCCGTTGAAGGTCGAGTAACGGCCACGCTCTTCGGCCAGTTCGCTGGACGCCCAGTAGGCGTAATACGCCACGGCTTCCATGGAACGGTCGGCGAATTCGACGGCTTCCGGGCTGGCGTAGGAAACCCGCAACTGGTGCAGGCAGTCCTGGAAACCCATGATGCCCATGCCCACCGGGCGGTGTTTGAGGTTGGCGTTACGCGCCTTGGGCACCGCGTAGTAGTTGATGTCGATGACGTTATCCAACATGCGCATGGCGGTATGGACGGTGTTCTTGAGTTTGTCGAGATCGAGTTTGCCGTCGCGGATGTGCGCGGCCAGATTCACCGAGCCGAGGTTACATACGCCGATTTCGTGGTCGTTGGTGTTCAGCGTGATTTCCGTACAGAGGTTCGAGCTATGCACCGAACCGACGTGCTGCTGCGGCGAACGCACGTTGCAGGGGTCTTTGAAGGTCAACCAGGGATGGCCGGTTTCAAACAGCATGGTCAACATCTTGCGCCACAAGACCAGGGCGGGCATCCGTTTGAAAAGCTTGATTTCGCCACGATCCGCGCGGGCTTCATAGGCGGTGTAGGCCGCTTCAAAGGCGTGGCCGAATTTGTCGTGCAGGTCGGGCACATCGGAGGGGGAGAACAGTGTCCATTCACCGCTTTCCATGACGCGCTTCATGAACAGGTCGGGAATCCAGTTGGCGGTGTTCATGTCGTGAGTGCGGCGGCGGTCGTCGCCGGTGTTTTTGCGCAACTCCATGAATTCCTCGATGTCGAGGTGCCAGGTTTCCAGATAGGCGCACACCGCACCCTTGCGTTTGCCGCCCTGGTTGACCGCCACGGCGGTGTCGTTGACCACCTTGAGGAAGGGCACCACGCCTTGCGATTTGCCGTTGGTGCCTTTGATACGGCTGCCCAACGCGCGAACTTGCGTCCAGTCGTTGCCTAAGCCCCCGGCGAACTTGGAGAGCAGCGCGTTTTCCTTGATGGCTTCGTAGATGCCGTCAAGGTCGTCGGACACCGTGGTGAGATAACACGAAGACAACTGCGAACGGCGCGACCCGGAGTTGAACAGCGTCGGGGTGCTGCTCATGAAATCGAAATTGGAAAGCAGGTTGTAGAACTCGATGGCGCGCGCTTCGCGGTCGATTTCGTTGAGCGAGAGGCCCATCGCCACACGCATGAAAAAAGCTTGCGGCAATTCGATGCGGCGCTCTTCGATGTGCAGGAAATAACGGTCATAAAGGGTTTGCAGGCCGAGATAGCCGAACTTCAGGTCACGGCTGGCGTCCAGCGCCGCGCCCAGGCGTTTCAGGTCATAGTGGGCAAGACGCTCGTCGAGTAATTCGACAGCCACACCCTGCTTGATGAAATCCGGGAAATATTCGGCGTAACGGACGCTGATGGCTTCCTGGGAAACTTCCTCGCCCAGCACTTCATGACGGATGGTGTTGAGCAGCAGGCGCGCGGTCACGTAGGAGTATCCGGGGTCTTTTTCGATCAGCGAGCGCGCCGACAGAATCGCCGATTTGCCGACTTCCTCGATGGCGACGCCGTCGTAAAGATTCTTGAGGGTGTCCTGGAGAATATCGCGGGGATTCACCGCCTCGCCGAGGCCTGCGCAGGCGGAGGCCAGCAGGCCGTTCAGCCAGGCCATGTCGAGGGGCTTGCGGACGCCCATCTCGACCACCTCGATCACATGTGCGGGGGCGTCCTCGACCTTCTGGCTGGCGCGTTTGCGGGTCTGTTCCTCACGATACAACACATAGGCGCGCGCCACGTCGTGTTCGCCGGAACGCATCAGGGAAAGCTCGACCTGATCCTGAATATCCTCGATGTGGAA
>CAYVIN010000172.1:0-5014 GCA_964451375.1 uncultured Sulfuricella sp. | reverse complement strand
CCCGTTGTAGATCATGTTATTACTCCTAGTGGTAGTCCACTATTTCGACATTAAAAGCATCGCCGTTTTCAAATTTGAAACAGACTCGCCACTGCTGGTTTATGCGCATACTCCATTGACCAACGCGATTACCTGAAAGAGACTCCAAGTGATTGGAGGGAGGTAAACGTAGATCATTCAAGGTCGTAGCGGAATGTAGTTGATTCAGACGTATGGCTGCGCGTCTGAGAATATCCGAGGGTAAACGACGCGATTTACCTGTAACGAAAAAGCCCTCGGTTTCAGTGTTGGCGAATGATTGAATCATGCGCCAATCATAAACGCCCTGTTTATAGCGCGCAAATTTTCTTGTCACCACTCAGGGGCCGGGGGCTAAGCGTTGCGGAGTAATCGCAGAAAAAAAGCCGGGATTTCCCGGCTTTTTTGTTTGGATTTTTCGCTTTGCTTCAGTTAATCGGCTTACACAGCTCGGCCAGCAGTTCGGCTTGGGCGCAGTGGTGGCGCGCGCCGCGACGCGGGGGTTTGCGGGCGAAGACGCCGCCCGCGTTCATTTCCCAGGACTGGGTGTTTTCGTGGAGGTAATGATCCAGGCCTTCCTTGATGACGCGGCGTTTGAGCTTGGGGTCGAGGATGGGGAAGCAGGTTTCCACGCGCCGGAAGAAGTTGCGCTGCATCCAGTCGGCGCTGGAGAGATAGAGGCGTTGCGCGCCGTCGTCGAGGAAGAAAAATATCCGCGAGTGTTCGAGGAAACGCCCGATGACGGAATGCACCTGGATGTTTTCCGAGACGCCGGGGATGCCGGGACGTAACGCACACACGCCGCGTACGATGAGATCGACTTTCACCCCGGCTTGCGAGGCTTCGTAAAGCGCGGAGATGATCTGCGGTTCGAGCAGCGAATTCATCTTGGCGATGATTTGCGCTTTTTTGCCGGCTTTGGCGTGTTCGATTTCGCGGCGCACCAGTTCCATCATGCCGGGATGGAGGGTAAACGGCGATTGCAGCAGGTGGGTGAGTTTGCTCGCCTTGCCCAGCCCGGTGAGCTGGACGAAGATGTCGTTCACGTCGCTGCCGATTTCGTCGTTGCAGGTAAACAGGCCGAAATCGGTATACAGCTTGGCGGTGCGCGGGTGGTAGTTACCGGTGCCCAGATGCACATAGCGGCGCAAGCGGTCTTCTTCGCGGCGCACCACCATCAACATCTTGGCGTGGGTCTTGTACCCCACCACTCCGTACACCACATGCGCGCCGGCGCTTTCCAGGCGCTCCGCCCAGTTGATGTTGGCTTCTTCGTCGAAACGCGCCTTGAGTTCCACCACCACCGTGACTTCCTTGCCGTTCTGGGCGGCCTTGATCAGGGCTTCCATGAGCATCGAGTCGGTGCTGGTGCGGTAGATGGTCTGGCGTATCGCCATCACGTCGGGGTCGCTGGCGGCCTGCTGGAGGAAATCGATCACCGGGGTGAACGCCTGGTAGGGGTGATGGAGCAGGATGTCGCCGTTGCGGATGGCGTGGAACATGTCGGGTTGTTTCGCCACTTCCTTGGGCAGGCTGGGCAGGAAAGGCGTGAATTTGAGGTCGGGACGATCCACCCGGTCGGGAATCTGCATCAGGCGCACCAGATTAACCGGGCCGTGAACGCGATACAGATCGTCCTGAGTAAGGCCGAACTGGCCGAGCAGGAACGACGCCATTTCCGGCGAGCAGTTGTCGGCGATTTCGAGGCGTACTTCGTCGCCGTAATGGCGTTGCGACAATTCGCCCTGCAACGCCTGACGGAGGTTTTTGACTTCCTCTTCATCGACGAACAGGTTGCTGTTGCGGGTGACGCGGAACTGGTAACAGCCCTTCATGTGCATCCCGGAGAACAACTCGCCAACGTGGGCGTGGAGGATCGAGGTGAGAAACACGAAGCCGTATTCGCAATCTGCGACTTCCTTGGGCAGGCGGATCACCCGTGGCAAGGAGCGCGGCGCCTGGACGATAGCAGTGCCGGAATTGCGCCCGAAGGCGTCCTTGCCTTCCAGTTCCACCGCAAAATTCAGACTTTTGTTGAGCACTCTGGGGAACGGATGCGCCGGGTCGAGGCCGATGGGGGTAAGCACCGGCATCAGTTCATGGAAAAAATAATTGCGGATCCACTCGCTTTGCTCATGCGTCCAGTGATTGCGTCGCACGAAGCGGATGCCCTCTTTGGCGAGTTCCGGGAACATCACCTCGTTGAGCAGCTTGTATTGGCGCTCCACCAGCTTGTGGGCGGCCAGACTGACTTCCTTGAAGGCCTGGCGGGCGGTCAGACCGTCCGGGCCGGTAAAGGTGTTGGGGTCGTATTTGATTGTCTCCACCAATCCGGCGACGCGCACCTCGAAAAATTCGTCGAGATTGCTGCTCACGATACACAAATACTTGAGGCGCTCCAGAAGGGGATTGCGGGCATCCTCCGCCTGCTCCAGCACACGCTGGTTGAAGGCCAGTAAACCGAGTTCGCGATTGATGAAATATTCGGGAGCGTCAAGATTGAGCATATTGGTGTTTGCCGCGCTGAAGGGGATCGGAGGAATCAAGGTTTGGGCGGAACGTAACCGGTGACGGCGTCTGCGCCAGTGCCGAAGAAATAGGCTTCAACCTGTTGTTGCAGATATTGGCGGGCGCGCTGATCGGCCATCGACAAACGGTTTTCGTTGATCAGCATGGTTTGCTGGCGCAGCCAGCCGGCCCAGGCTTCCTTGGAAACCTGCTCGAAAATACGTTTGCCGAGTTCGCCGGGGTAGGGGGGGAAATCCAGGCCATCCGCTTCGCGGCCCAGCTTGATGCAGTTGACGGTACGTGCCATGTGGGAAGAACTCCATGCCGGTTGGGAATCGGATCATGATACCCAAATTCCCCCAGCCGTACCACCAACACCCACCTGCCCGCGCCGACCACTTAAGCGCGCCTTAAGCCAGGACGGATAAGCTGTTTTCATTACTCAAAAAAAGGAGTCCGTGATGCACAAGCTGATGATGGGTTTTACGCTGCTTTTGACTTTGTCCGGCGTTGCCGGGGCGAATCCGCTACTCGATGTTTACCGAACCGCTGCGAAACAGGAAAACCCGGCCTTCAAGGATTTTTCCGCAGCGCGCGGGCAAGGTTTTTACGCCGCCAAAAACGGCGAGATGTCGTGCGCGAGCTGCCACGGCGAGTCCCCCAAAGGCCCCGGCAAACACGCCAAAACCGGCAAGGACATTCTGCCGCTGGCCCCGTCGGCAAACGCCGAACGTTTCAGCGACCCGGCCAAGGTCGAGAAATGGTTCAAGCGCAACTGCGCCGATGTCCTGAGCCGCGCCTGCACGGCGCAGGAAAAAGGGGATTTTCTGGCTTATGTGTTATCGGTCAAGTAAGGAGACGTCATGAAAACAGCCCTGCTGATTACTTTATTGCTGTTACCCGCGTTGGTTATCGCGGATGGCCACGGCGACAAATACGCCGGCGAAAATCGCGGCAAACCGCTGCAACCGGCGCAACTCAACGCCAAATGGCAACAGGAATGCGGCAGTTGCCATCTGGCTTATTCACCCGGCCTGTTGCCTGCGGAATCCTGGCGCAAGGTGATGGCCGGGCTGGATAAACATTTCGGCGCGGACGCGACCTTGACCCCGGCGGAAAATCGTGAAATCACCACCTTTCTGGTGGAACACGCCTCGAACCGCTGGCGCGCCCCCAGCGCCCCCTTGCGCATCAGCGAAACCCGCTGGTTTCGCCACAAACACGACGGTCATGAAATCTCCCCGGCGGTGTGGAAACGTCCTGCGGTGAAAAGCCCGGCCAATTGTCTGGCCTGCCACCCCGGCGCGGAACAAAGCGATTTCGACGAACATCGGGTGCGGATTCCCAAATGAACGGGGCGCGCACTCTGGTGTGGGACATCCCCACCCGCCTGTTCCACTGGTTGTTTGCGGCCAGTTTCGCGGTTGCCTGGCTGACTGCTGAAGGGGATGAACACCTGGCGGTACACGTCTTTTGCGGCTATTTGATGCTGGGCCTGATCGCTTTTCGCCTGCTGTGGGGCGTTGCGGGGGGGTATTACGCCCGCTTCGCCACGTTCCGCCTCGCCCCGCGCGCGGGTTTCGCTTACCTGCTCCAGGCGTTGCGCGGCGGCGCAGCGCGTCACCTCGGCCACAACCCGGCCGGCGCTCAGGCGGTTTACCTGCTGCTGGCGCTGGGACTGGCGGCAGGGCTGAGCGGCCTGATCGTTCTGGGCGGCGAAGAACAACACGGCGCGGCGGCCGGCTGGCTGGATTACGGGGTCGGCAAACTCCTCAAGGAAGGCCACGAAATGGCCGCGACGCTGATGTTGCTGACGGTCGGCGCACACCTCGCCGGGGTGGCTCTGGAAAGCTGGCTGCACCAGGAAAACCTGGTGCGCGCGATGATCACCGGCAACAAAGCCGCATCACCGGGCAGTCCGGCGTCGCGCCCTCATCTGCTGACCGGCGTGGCGCTGGCGCTGGCGGTGGGCGGTTTTGCAATGTGGTGGTTTATTGCCGGGCAACATATCGCTTTTAGCCCCCCAAAACTGGCCGACAACCCGGTGTGGCGCGAGGAATGCGGCAGTTGCCATCAAGCGTTTCACCCCAGCCTGCTCCCGGCGCGCTCCTGGGAAAAACTCTTGAGCGAACAGGCAAGCCACTTCGGCGTCGATCTCGCGCTGGAGGATGCCACGAATAAGACATTGCGCGCCTACATGCTGGCCAACGCCGCCGAACGCCACGCCAGCGAAGCGGCTTTCAAGATCGAGCGCTCGGTGAAGCCGGGCGATGCGCCGCTGCGGATTACCGAAACCCCGTACTGGATCAAAAAGCACCACGCCATTTCAGACAGCGAATGGCGGCGGCCCGAAATCAAAAGCCCGGCAAACTGCGGCGCTTGCCATCGCGACGCCGACGCCGGAACGTTTGAAGACGCGGCTGTGCGGATTCTTTAATTATCCATCATAAGGTTTAAACCACCGGCTTTAGCCGGTCAGCTTTAGCTG
>CAYVIN010000171.1:0-5116 GCA_964451375.1 uncultured Sulfuricella sp. | reverse complement strand
AGCAGACTGGGTCTTGGCGATTTTCACGGGGGAAGTCCGACAGGCTGCTAGGCTCTGTTGACATTCCCAGCGCTTCTTCTACCGCATTACTCAGCGCCGCTCCCGCTACGCAGGCATGGGCGCGTACAACCGTACTGTCAATCGCGACCTCTTGTAAATCCGCGCCTTTCCCCTGAAGGGTTTGCAGTTCGCTCCATACCCCCAGCTTTGCCCAACGATTGAACCTAAAACCCTCAGTTCAGAACCGCAAAGGCGCTAAGGCGCAAAGAAATCAAAAACATGCGGAATGTTCCGCTCTCACCCGGTGGGTGTACGATCCGACACGGGTAACCTTTTGTTTTTCCTCTGCGTCTTTGCGCCTTTGCGGTTCAAACTGCCGTTTCCGGGTTGAATCGTTTGAATACCCCATTCCATGAACCACGATCGCGAGGAAGCGCTCGCCATTGACCACCGACCCGTAGCACCCAAAGCACTGCCTCAACAAATCGACGACAGGTGCTGGGTACCCCTATGTAAATCCCTCGAATGCTTCCGAGGTTTACAAAAATCCGTTCCCACTCCTCGTCGGTTAAGCGCGTCTTGTCCCGCTCTATCGTTCTGCCCATAGCTGCCATGCAAAGCGGCAAATTTTAACTCCCCGGCAAAACCTCAACTGAGCCTAGCCCCACCCCCGGATTACTTTGGAGCCGCTACGCTTTCTTGTAAAATTCACGCCGCGCAAATCGCCTGATCATTAAAAAAACAGGGCATTTGGCATCAAACAACAAAACCATTGGAGGAACGATCGTGGATACCCCTTTCCGCCGCCGTGCGCTGGCCGTTTTTCTTGCCGGGCAATGCAGCCTTGCTGCGTTTGCCCAGAATCTCGACGCCTTGTCCGAAAGCGCTTATCTCAACGAAGTTCCCATTGTTCTGACAGTGTCGCGTCTGGCGCAGCGGGTCGATGAAGCGCCCGCCGCCGTGACGGTGATCGACCGCCAGATGATCCGCGATTCGGGAGCTTGGGATTTATCCGAAGTTTTCCGCCTGGTGCCGGGTATGTATGTGGCCTATCACGCGGCGCGTTTTTACTCCACCGATAGCACCGTGAGTTATCACGGCCTGATGTCGGAAACCATGTCGCACCGAATGCAGGTGCTGGTGGATGGGCGCTCCGTTTATTCGCCGCTGTATGGCGGGGTGATCTGGAGCGATATCCCGGTGACGCTGGAGGACATCGACCGCATTGAGGTGGTGCGCGGGCCGAACGCCGCGAGTTACGGCGCGAATTCCTTCATTGGCGTCATCAACATCATCACCCGTCATTCCGCCGACCAGCAGGGGACGAGGGTCTCGGTGGCGGCGGGGCGCAACCGCACGGAAGCCACCGCCCACCAGGGTGGGCGCAGCGATAACCTGACCTGGACGATCTCGGCTTCCTTGCGCAACGACCGGGGCGAGGATTCGGAAATTCACAATCCCACCAGCCAGTCCTTCGTCTGGACGAAAAACAAGTTCGACGACAAAAAAATCCAGCGTTTCAACTTTCGCGGCGATTATCAGATCAATCTCACCGACACTCTGGAATTCCAGTTCGGCTATAACGGCGGGCCGCGTCAGGCCGGCGAAGTGGAAGATGTATTTGCGCCCGACAAAATTGCCCGCAACTATTTCACCAAATTCAACTGGCGGCGCGCGTTGGATGAGGGGGGTGAATTGTCGGTGCAATATTACGACGCCACCGAAAGCAGTTCCGCCGTATTACAGGACGCCAACCTGTTTCGCCCGCCGCTGCCCGCCGAACGCAACAACGGCGACGTAAACGCCCGCCGCCGCGACCTGGAAGTCCAGCACACCTTTTCAACCGGAAAGGACACCCGCGTGGTGTGGGGCGGCAGCATCCGCCGTGACACCACTTTCGCGCCCCACGACCTGGGCGGCGGCGGGATTGGCGTGACGGTGATGCCTGATCTTTATGAAACCCGCGCCTTCAACCTCAGCCGCCTGTTCGGCAATCTCGAATGGCGGCCCGCCCCGGAACTCCTGCTCAACTTCGGCGCGATGGCGGAAAACAACAGTTATACCGGCACCGACGTTACCCCGCGCGTGGCGGCGAACTGGCATTTTCGCGAAGGCCAGACGCTGCGCCTGAGTTATTCGGAAGCCACCCGCACCCCCTCGGTTTTTGAAAAACGCTGGGAGGAATACCAGCGCCAGCGCACCGGCAATCCGCTCCTGCCAAGCCTGCTGCCGGAGCGCGTCAAAGCCACCGATCTGGGCTGGCTGGGCAAATTTCACCACCTCGACGTGGACTTTCGCCTGTTTCACGAAAGTTACGCCGACCTGATCGCCGACCAGCGCAACGACGCCGCCAATCGCGGCAATCTCAATTCCGGCAGCGCCACCATCAAGGGCTTCGAAACCCAGGTCAAATGGGATATCAACAAACAGACCCGACTGATTTACGGGCTTTCCCACGCGGTGGTGGAAAGCCCCAACGTGGATCGGATTCCCTACACCAACTCGGTGCCCACCAACAACCAGAGCCTGATGCTCACCCACAGCCTCAACGACCAGTGGCGCGTGAGCCTGATCGGCTACCAGACCGGCGAAACCCACTTCTCGCGCACCGACTTCGACGCCAACCAGAATCGCGGCTATTTCATCCCCACCCAGCGCCGCTGGGACGCCCGTGTCGCCCACAACTTCCTGGCGGGGAAAACCAAAGGCGAACTGTCGCTCAACATCCAGAACCTCACCAATGCGGAATATTACGAATTCCGCCACGACAACCAGGTTCCGGGGCGGATGGCGTGGGTGAATTTGCGGCTGGAGATGGATTAGGAACGAGTACGAAATAACTTCCCGATATTGGACAAGGCAAAAAAATGTAGGAGCGGTCTCCCGACCGCGAGCGGTGGTGAACGGAGCGGGTGTGGTGGAGACTTCCGCGCTGCGGCAAAGCGGAGCGTGGTCTGGGCTGAACCACCGCGTCGCGGTCAGGAGACCGCTCCTACGCTATGGTGCGTCTAGCCGCCCAGCGGCGGATAACCCTTTGGGTACCCCAGACCTACACAAAAACAGGAAGTTATTTCGTACTCGTTACTTAGTCGTAATCGCCCAAGGTGGGAAGGCCGCCCTCGGCGCGACGCAGTGACGCCCCGCAGCGGTTGCCGCCGGGATGCGCATCACCTTCGCCGCAGCAGCGCTGCTGATTCTCGCCGCACTTGCAATAGCGGCTCAAGACGGGATTCCACGCAATCGAGACCGCAGCCTATCCCCGGATAAAGAAATTTTTGACGTTTTTGCGAACGCCAGAGGCAAGGGTTATACTGAAAGGACAGGTCGCCGCCCAAAGCCTGTGTCTGTAGACCGAACCGGGCCAGCGCCGAATATCCGAATTACTTCAGGGAGTTGATCATGTCCTCCGATATAACGCTTAGCACCTCAGTCCGAAGCAGCCTGCTTTCGCTCAACAACACGCAGGAGCTGATGGCGAAAACCCAATCCAGGCTGACCAGCGGGCAAAAGATCAACAGCGCGCTGGACAGCGCCCAGACCTATTTCCAGGCCAAGAGTTTGACCGACCGGGCCAGCGATCTCAGCGGAATTAAAAGCCAGTTGCAAAATGCCGTGAGCACCATTGGCGCGGCCGCTAACGGCCTCAACAGCGTCGAAGGGCTGCTCAAGCAGGCCAAAGGCATCGCGATGTCGGCAGCGACGGACGCCAAGGCCAACGCCAGTGCGGATACCATGCAGGGTTACGCGAATCAATACAACGACGTGCTGAAGCAGATCGACAAAGTCGCTGGCGAGAGCAGTTATAACGGCATCAACCTGCTGTCCGGCGGCAAGGACATGACGGTACAACTCAACGAAACAGGCAAAGCAACGCTGAACGTCCAATCCAGGCTGTTGGACACCTCCGAAAACAGCCTCAATTTGCAGCCGGTCACTTCATTCGGCAAGGACGAGACGGCGCGCCTGCAATCACTCGACACGGCGATCAACTCGGTAAGAGGGCGCGGCGCCGAGTTGGGCGGCAATTCCGCTACGATATCCACGCGTATGGATTTCACCAATAACTACGTTAATACCTTGCAGCAAGGCTCCGGCAAGCTGACGCTGGCCGACCTCAATTCGGAAGGCGCGAATCTGGTCGCATTGCAGACCCGCCAACAACTGGGCGTCCAATCCTTGAGTATTGTCGGTCAACAGCAGCAGGCCATCCTGTCGCTGCTGCGCTAGTCCGGCATGAATCAAGCGTACGCGCTGCGCGCCTATGCCCAGGTCTCGCTGATCGCCCGCCACCCGCGTGATCTTGAGGCAGAGGCCTTTGCCAAAGCCAATCGGTTGTTGACGGAAGGGCAAACGGCCCTGCCGGATTTCCCGCGTTATGCCGAAGCGCTGCACTTCAACCAATCGCTGTGGAACATCATCCAGTCCGACGTCATCGCGCCGGACAACCTTCTTCCCCCGGCATTACGGAACAATCTGCTGCAACTCAGTCTGTTCGTCGATCGCCAGACCTTGACCGCCCTATCCAGCCCGAATCCCGATCATTTGCGCGATCTGATCGAAATCAACCGGCAATTGCTGGAAGGCTTGCGCGAACGCCCGCCTGCCTGAGAGGCTGTAAAAAAATCAAATCCTGCTGCGAACGCAGCCAGGCGGGTTTGGCGACGTTTCCTCAAGCGCCGGCCCGGCCCCGTTCCTTTATGCCCTTCAGGGTGCATGCCCATGGGGAAGGGGAGTGTCCATGCGCTTAACGGCTGGGAACTCCGCACTTTTCTCCCCTCTCCCATGCGAGTGGGGGGAGTTATTTCGGCGAGTTGGGTATTTCTGATTGCCCTTATAGCCCGGATATTTCATAAATTCGCGCGATGATCGCGCCGGATTTTGTTTCATAGGCGAATTTTGCGAAGGAGCGGCGTAGTTATTCATCCTAAAAACCTCAGTTGGACGGGTTGGAGTGTGCGGTTTTGCGGGTGCAGGGCATACCCAAAGGGCACAAGAGGCGCGACGACGAGTAATGGTCGCTCCATTGGGAGGAGTACCCGTAAAGGGCATCACCGCCATTGTATCCGGCTAAAGCCGGAACAATGGCGCGACAACGCAGCCATGCGCCCGCAAAACC
>CAYVIN010000170.1:0-5123 GCA_964451375.1 uncultured Sulfuricella sp. | reverse complement strand
CCGCCGCAGTCCAGGCCCGTCCGTGACCCGTCATCGCGGACTCTGCATCCCGCCAACGCTCCAGCGTCCCCGCACCAATCCCTATTTCGCGGGCAACAACTTCCACCGCTGCGCTCTCCGGCGGTAGCAATCGCGCTATTGCTCGGCTCTTAAATTTCAAACTGTATCTTGCCATTTCTGTCCTCCATCGCCGCCCCTGGTTCCGTTTCTATTCAGGCGACAACTATTCTGACGCAGGGGGCTCTCGAACCGGGGGACAACAAGGGGTCGTCTCAGAAAACGGAAAATAAAGCACGTTAAGCCTCGGCGCGCACCGCCTCCGTAACGGCCCAACATTTCCCTGGCATGAGAGCAACATTGTTATCGCCGTATCGCGGAGTTAAACTTTCGTATGCCCAAGAAAAGACGTATTCCCCGGCCTGTCTCGACAATCTTGAGTCCGGCAGACCGTGAACCGAAAAACGGCTGCGCTTTCGGCATTTTTCCAGTTTCTGGTGGATCGTTACCATTACCCCGCTTACATGGGGAATACCCGCGCTGGCGGGCGATTTGCTCCGCCTTTGTCCTTTAACCCCCGCTTACATGGGGAATACGAAATCTGGACAATTGTCCCCGATGATGACACCCTTTAACCCCCGCTTACATGGGGAATACGACGCTTTATGCCGCGATGTCGGAGTCCTAACCCTTTAACCCCCGCTTACATGGGGAATACATAATCCATCCCGAATATTCAGCAGCAGCCGACCTTTAACCCCCGCTTACACGGGGAATACAGCTGCTTTATGTTGGCGTCATCCTCAGTCATCCTTTAACCCCCGCTTACATGGGGAATACGATAAATCACCCCTACCTGGCGCGGATTTTCACCTTTAACCCCCGCTTACATGGGGAATACTGACCAATGATGCGGTTAATGGCGTTGGTGTGCCTTTAACCCCCGCTTACATGGGGAATACAGCTTCAAATCTGGCACCAACTCGCGCACCATCCTTTAACCCCCGCTTACATGGGGAATACGACGCTTTATGCCGCGATGTCGGAGTCCTAACCCTTTAACCCCCGCTTACATGGGGAATACAAATCAGTTTAGTGGTTTCCATGATTTTTCCTCCTTTAACCCCCGCTTACATGGGGAATACGTGGTGCACCGACCAAGGCGGACCGTGTTGCGCCTTTAACCCCCGCTTACATGGGGAATACTGCAATCTTCATCTCCCCGATATCTTTCGAACCCTTTAACCCCCGCTTACATGGGGAATACTGTTGCCTTATTGTTATGTGAAATCAGTTTGTTGCGCCACCACTAAACATGCACCGGGTTTATGCATATATTCCACCAGCGGAATCCCGTAATTATCCACCACTGCATAACGATGTTTTCCAATGGTTCGAATGGCGATACCGAGCTCGTTTCGCGCCGGGTACACTATCCGTTCTGAAACAGGCACTGGGTGCATTTCTTACAAATGCTCAGGCAGGAAGGACATCATCCGGTTTTCTGGTGCCCAATATGGCGGATGGCAAGCCGCCTGAATCGGAAGATAGGACGCGTTTTCCTGCCATGGCAGAACCCGCTCTTTCCATCGCTCCAGCGCGGTTTCGTCATAATCAATAGTAACAGACCGAACCCGGCCATGCCCAATACGGCTGCGCTTGCCAAGGTGGGTAACCAGGCCATTTTCCGGCGCCAGCAATGCCTCGATCTGGTTAACGTCGCCGATGCACCAGGCTACCATCTCGTTTACTTCGACGACTGGATAGAACTGGAACATGTTTTTCATCAGTCCGCGCTGGATGTCGATCTTGACGGCGAATTTCTCGCCTTTCTCCAATGCATTCCGGGAACGAACGCCGATTTCGATGTCACCCGATGTCACTCGGGCGGCATAGTCGTCCGTGTTGGTCTTGCGAGTCCACATACGAACCGACTGTTCGCCAACGTCCTTCGGCGTCAATACCGACGCCTTCCACACCCAGGCTCCATTCTGCTCGTGACGGTCGAGCGGCAAGTCATCAGCGAGGGAGCGTACCAGCATATCAGGTGGCAAATCGCCGCCAGCCAGCCGTTGCTGTGTTACGGCATAGGCCAGCAATGCGTCCAAATGCGTCGGGAAACCGGTGGCAACCACCGGGGTTTCCAACGCGAAGGTTATACGGAGCGGATCCATCACTTAAGCCGCCTCAGCAATCTTCTTGTCTTTCTTCGCGGGCTTTTCCGGATCCACAAAAAAAGCCAGCATCTCCGGGACCGTCAGTCTGGACACCTCTTCGCGCATGGCACCCACATAGTCCATGACCGATTCAGTCAAACCAACCGTGCCGTTTTCATCGATCTTGAAAAGCGGCACAGATTCTCCCTCGATGGTAATCTGGAAATCACGGGCTTTCGTGCGACCAAAACCTGTGCGCACCCATCCACCTAGCCCCTGCTCGTTGAGAAGGTCGCGCAACGCGACGATGGCCATGCCGATCTGCGCCTTCGTCACCGTGTCGGAAAGATCAATATGAACAAACATTTCGGTGCCCGGAATAATCGACTGGATATTGACGATGTTGTCGAGATCCACCTTTTTGGTTCGCACGTCATCATTGGTGATGCCGGCTGCTTTTTCGTCGCCGCGCTGCTTGCGATTGCCCAGAATATTTTGCTGGTAAAGGGCCACACTTGATTCGCACTCGGCAATATGTTTTTTCATTTCATCTTCGCGCATGACACGCATGACATCGTCGACGCGAACAATATGACGCCAGTCCAGCAGGTTCCAGCCTTCGACATTGACCAGTTTTGCTTCTTCCGCCCCTTTTTCCTTCACGGAATGGCGCGGCAGATTGCTCTCCGCAGCTTCACTCGTGCCAAAATGCGCGGGCACCAGACCGGCCTGCACAGTGCTATTGATAATGGGCAACAGATCGGCGGGGGCATAACGCGAGCGGTGCAGGCGCAAGCCGCCACCGAACAGACCCATATAGACATTACGTCCCGCTCTCCCCGCTTCCTCAACCGTCATGTCCCCGCTCGGCTTGCCACTAGCCGCACCGGCCGTCAGGCCGGCATAAAGTTCAACGGGAATTTTGTTGCCTTTTGCGGCGAAGGCATCCATCACAATGGCCGCGCCCTTACGACGCAAACGGCCCCGCATGTCGTTGGCAGGAAAATAGGGCACGTCAGTACGAAAGCTGTCCGCGATGATGCTCTGGGTCATGGTGGCCCCTTTCTGACCATCCACCGAAGCCACGTGCATCGGGGAAACCAGCGTCAGGACGCCTTCAATCTTGGTGTTTTGAGTCATGAAAAATCTCCTTTGGAAAAGTTGAAATCAGAGTTTGCGAGGCGCCGGCTTGACCGGATTCTCGCTATATAAAACCTGAACCAGGCCCCACAGTTCGCCAGCATTGAGCGCCTTGATCGCGGCATAGGCGGCGCCGTACTCAATGCTTTCTTTGGCTAGTTCGGGAACATCCGGTTTGAAATGACCATGAGTCGAGCGTGTCAAATTGCGATCGATATCCATGAGCAGCGTGAGCGGCGTCAACTTACCGCGCAAAGGCTTGCCTTTTTCCTGGGCGCGCTCCCTTGCCCGCTTATCAAGTTCAGGCAGCAGCAATTTCGCCGCTTCGATGCCTTCAAGAAGAAAGGCGCGGCGAATGCGCAGAAGCTTGTCATCGTAGCGCACCAAAATCATATCGCGGCTAAATGACACCGGCGCCTTCCAGGCGATGTGGCCTTGCTGTTGTGTGCTGATAAAGATCGAAAACGGCGGCTCTGGGGGATTCAAAAGCCAATACGCCACGTCGTCGTTAGAGAAGCACGGATAGAGGTCGTCTTGGCTCACAATTACCTTGGTATGCGACTGGGTGAAATCCTTGCCGCGCGCAAAAATGCCGGCACAGGCGTCACAAGCATATTCGCCAACCGGATTGGCAAGGTCGGAATACTCCGTAAAGGAATCTGGCGGATCCCAGGGAAGTACGCGATCGCCTGCGCAATAGGGGGCGCCGCAGGTGACGCAGAGCCCATCTGCTGGCGCAGCCACCGTCCCGCCGCCGGGTAGATTCTTTGACCTTATAATGAGTTGAGGGGTGGTAATCATCGAATAGTCTCCCCAGCTTGTTTCAGGCCAAACTCGCCAAGGTTCAAACCGATGCGGCCATATCCGCGCGACGTCAGGTTCCCAGCAAACCAGAAGCCAATCAGGTTCAAGTGGGTATAAAATTTGACATCGACCAGCATGGCGTATTGGTTCGTTGTGCCCGTGTTGGTCACGAGCCGCAAGCCTCGCGGACGATTCAACTCAGCCACCACAATACCCATCTGGCTATACACTGGACAATCCAGGTTGTAGGCATCGGCTTGTGTGGCAATGGCCTTTGTTAGGCGGCGAGTCACGAGAGCACTTATCTCATGATCATCCATTCCGGCGCGCCCCCCCTTTTTGACGACCATTTCACGCACAAAATAGGGGCGCACCTCGTTGGTTTCAGAGATGCGAAGGTCATGTTCTTCCATCTGCATCGGCACCGAACAATTGAAACGGGATTTGACCGCCTTCATGGCAGGAACCACTGCGCGCTCCAGCAGGTCAACGGAATCCTGGTCGGCAAGAATGCCCACCCAGCCACGCCCTGCTACAGTACGAATTGACGGTATAACCCTATCGATAATCTTCACAACCCGTTCTTGACCGTTTTCAATAAACCGGGATTCCTTGGCTTTGCCCTGGCGAATGGGGCGCTGCGTGTCCGGGTCGTAACAGAAGAACTCCGGTGGCAACGCATTACTCTTGGCAAGATCCTCGCGGAATTCGCTTGCGTAATAATGCTTGTCGCGCGGCAAAGAAAACCGCAATAACTGATGCTTCATCAAAATTCTCCTTCATGTTTTAATCAGTTGTAAACAGTCTAGCATGTTAATTTCTCGTGGTGCAATAGAAGCATTTGTCATTTTGAAAATAACTGATTAAAATCGCCGTAACAAAGTTCGGTTGTTAGTTGGCCGTTCGCCCATTACCTGCGCAGTGTGCAGGTTTGATTTTTTTGGACTTCGCGCAAATATTTAGGAACATGCACACGTCACCCACACCCCCTAACCGCGAAAGCGGTATAGGCGGAGCTTGTAAGGC
>CAYVIN010000169.1:0-5382 GCA_964451375.1 uncultured Sulfuricella sp. | reverse complement strand
GGTTGGAGTGTGCGGTTTATCGGGTGGAGTGCAAGGCGCAACGACGCGGAATGGTCATTCCATTCCAAGGAGTTGCAACGCAGCAATCCGCCCGAGAAACCGTGCAATCCGGCCCGTAGCGTTGTCTCCATACGGGTGAATCGCAAATCTTAAACAAAGTACTTTTTAACCAACATGTTATCTTCCTCGGCAAGCGGTCAACTGAGGAATATAGGTTAATTGAGCTGCGGCGGGATTTCTGTTTTGTCGGCAGCGAATATCCGCTGCAAGTGGGCGGGCGTGACGTCGCGCTGGATTTGCTGTTTTTCCACCGTGGGCTGAATTGCCTGGTGGCTATTGAGTTGAAAGTCGGGCGTTTTGAGCCGGAATATCTGGGCAAGCTGGGCTTTTACCTCGAAGCCCTCGACCGGGATGTGAAAAAACCGCACGAACATCCGGCCATCGGTGTGCTGTTATGCGCGAGCAAGGATGCCGAGGTGGTGGAATACGCCTTGAGTCGCAGTCTTTCCCCGGCGCTGATCGCTGAATATCAAACGCAATTGCCGGATAAAGCGCTGCTGCAAGCCAAACTGCACGAGTTCTATATGCAAAATATGCCGGATGATAATGCTGAGGATGGGGCATGAAACTGAAATTCAAGAAGCAGCCCTACCAAACCCATGCCGTGGAGTCCGTGGCGGATTGTTTTGCCGGGCAACCCAAGAACAGCGGCATCAAGCGAGTTGTCCGTAAGTTGGGCAAGAACCACAACCTCTTCGATATTTCCGACGACCTCAAGCAATACAGGGGCTGCATATCCACGTACCTGACCGAAGTTGCACCACTCTACCCACTCGCGTGGGCGAGGGGGAAAAACCGCATGAGCCGTTACCCAAAATAACGCAACCCAATAACCCGCCCTACCCCCGGAGAGCCCCATGCTGACCAAGGCCCAAGCCCACCAACTTTATCGCCTGCGCTGGACGGCCTTCGCCATCGTGGGGCTGGCGTACATCCTTTCTTTCTTTCACCGCTTTGCCCCGGCGGCCATCGCCGGGGATTTGCAGCAGGCATTTTCGGCCAACGGCGCGCAGTTGGGCGGGTTGGCGGCCACCTATTTCTACGTCTACACCCTGATGCAGATACCCACCGGGGTGTTGGCCGACACGCTCGGGCCGCGCCGCATCGTCACCATCGGCGGGCTGATCGCCGGGGTCGGGGCGATTTTGTTCGGCATGGCCGATACCTTGGCGGTGGCCTCGGCCGGGCGGCTGCTGGTGGGCTTGGGCGTGTCAGTCACCTTCATTTCGATGCTCAAGCTCAACGCCGCGTGGTTCCACGACCGCCATTTCGCCACCCTCACCGGCCTGACCATTCTGCTTGGCAACGTCGGTTCCCTGCTCGCCGCCTCTCCTTTGGCGTGGGTGCTGGCCTATGCTTCGTGGCGCACGGTGTTCGTCACGGTGGGCGGGCTTTCCCTGATATTGGCGGTGCTCGCCTGGGCGCTGGTGCGCAACCATCCCGGCGAAGCCGGGTTGCCGTCCTTGCGTGAAATCGACGGCAAGACGGCGCATCCAGCCCACCAGGGGCACTGGTACGACGGCCTGCTGATCGTCGTGAAAAACCGCGCCACCTGGCCGGGGTTGTGGGTGAATTTCGGGGTCTCCGGGACGCTGTTCGCCTTCGGCGGGCTGTGGGCGGTGCCTTTTCTGCACGACGTGTACGGCATGGAGCGCGCCGCCGCGACGGCCCACACCACCTTGTTGCTGGCGGGCTTCGCGATTGGCGCGTTTTTCATCGGCACCCTCTCCGACCGGCTGGGACGCCGCAAACCGGTGATGATAGGTGCTGCGCTGCTCTACAACCTGTGTTGGCTGCCGCTGCTGCTGGGACTTGGGTTGGCGGACGGCGTCAGCCACGCGCTGTTTTTCGTGATGGGCCTGGGCGCGTCGGGTTTTACGCTGACCTGGTCATGCGCCAAGGAGGTCAATCCCCACGCCTTGTCCGGCATGGCGACCAGCGTGGTGAATACCGGCGCGTTCCTCGGCACCGGCATCATGCAGCCGCTGGTCGGCTGGGCCATCGATCTCTCGCAGCGCAGCCACGGCGGCGCGCTGCGCACTCTTGCGGATTACCAGACGGGCATAGGGATCATGGCGGGGCTGGCGCTATTCGGGCTGCTCGCAGCGTTTTTCGTGCGCGAGACGTATTGCCGTTATGCGGACGCCAAGTAGGCGCTGCCCGGAAAGCCGCGTCCTGCCTTGTTCTCCAGGCATCTCCTTATCCCACCTGCCTCTCCGTGAGAGTGAACACTAACATAGCGTTTCCCGGATAAGGAACGGGTGTCGATATACTGACGACAGATCGACGACATATCGGCGCTCGTCACGTTAGTGTTCACTCTCGCGAACAGACAGGCGGGACGGCGACATAGCCGGAGCGCCGCGCCAAATAAGGATTTCCCGGGAGGGCTTAAAAGTCGCCCCACAGCGCCTGCATGGCGGCAAGCGCGGCGAGGGCGGCGGTTTCGGTGCGCAGGATACGCGCGCCGAGTCTGACGGGGGCGAAGCCGCAGACTTTGGCGGCGATGATTTCGTTTTCGGAAAAACCGCCTTCCGGGCCGATCAGCAGGGTGACCGGGCCGCTCGGGACAGGCAGGTCGCGCAGGCGGTTTTCGGCGTGGGGGGCGAGCATCAATTTCACGCCGGTCGCGTTGGGGATGCCCAGCCAGTCGGTGTAGCGGCGGATCGGGGCGACTGAGGGAACGCGGTTGCGCCCGCTTTGTTCGCAGGCGGAGATGACGACGCCTTGCCAATGCGCGACACGTTTGTCGGCGCGTTCACCGCTGAGTTTGACGACGCTGCGCTCGGAATCCAGCGGGTGGATGGCGTCGATGCCTAATTCGGTGGCTTTTTGCAGGGTGTAATCCATTTTTTCGCCGGCGGAGATGGCTTGCGCCAGGGTGACGCGGAGCGGCGATTCACATTCGCGGGGGCGATGTTCGCCGAGTTTGGCGATGACTTCGCGTTTGCCGATTTGTTCTATGGCGGCGCTGAATTCGCCGCCCTGGCCGTCAAACAGGGTGACCAGGTCGCCTTCACGCAGACGCAATACTTTGGTCGCATGATGGGCGGCGGCTTCGGGCAGGGCGATGTGTGCGCCGGGGGCGAGCGGGGTGGGACAGTAAAAGCGGGATGTCGGCATAATTAAGGTGGGAACGCTGCTGGCGCATGGCTCCGAATATTTCCTGTTCGGCAGTTCGTGGGGTTGGTGTTGGTTTGGTGTTAGTATTTAGTATAAGTTTAAAAGATGACGCTTTGAAAAGGGAGAATTATGGTCAGTCTGCTTACCCCGGTCTGTGATTTCGGCTGGAAAGCCCCGGATTTCGATCTGCCCGGCATTGACGGCAAGCGCTATCGCCTTGCCGACCTGTGCGGCCCCAAGGGCTTGCTGGTGATGTTCATCTGCAATCATTGCCCCTATGTCAAAGCGATCCGCGACCGCATCATCCGCGATTGCCGCGAATTGCAGGCGCTGGGCGTCAACAGCGTGGCGATTATGGCCAACGACCCGGCGGATTATCCCGAAGATTCCTTCGCCAACATGAAGCAAATTGCCGAAGAATTCGCTTATCCCTTCCCCTATCTGTGGGACGAATCCCAGCAAGTCGCGAAGACCTACGGGGCGGTATGCACCCCGGATTTCTTCGGGTTCAACGCCGACCTGGAACTGCAATATCGCGGGCGGCTCGATGAATCGCGCAAGGAAGCCGCTGCGCCCGACGTGCGCCGCGACCTGTTCGAGGGCATGAAGGAAGTCGCGCTCACCGGCCAGGGGCCGCGCGAGCAGATTCCCAGCATGGGTTGTTCGATCAAATGGAGAGAAACGTAATTCTCTCGACTCCTTACTCGTGACTACGCCCATGCTTCAATCCGTCCTTTCCACCATCAAGTTCGTCGCGCAGACGGAGATCATGCCGCGTTACCTGAAGGTGGCGCGCCAGCAAAAAAGCGACGGCAGCCTGTTTACCGAGGCCGATGTGGCTTCCCAGGCGGCGCTGGTGACGGGGTTGCGCGCGGTGCTGGAATGTCCGGTGCTGGGCGAGGAAATGTCGGTGGCCGAGCAGGAGGCGTTGTGGCATGAAGCCGGACAGAGCGGTTTGTGGTGCATCGATCCGATCGACGGGACTTCCAATTTTGTCAACGGCCTGCCGTATTTCGCGGTGTCGGTGGGGCTGGTGCGGGATGGTCGCTGTGTGCTGGGGGCGGTCTACGATCCGGTCTCGGATGAAATGTTTTATGCCGAAAAAGGCCAGGGCGCTTATCTCAACGGGGTGCGCCTGCCGATCAAGACCCACGCGCCGGCGTTTCATCACGCCATGGCGGCGGTTGACTTGAAGCGCCTGTCGCGCGACCTGGCGCGCGATATTGCCGGCGCGCCGCCTTTTTCCTCGCAGCGCAATTACGGGGCGAGCGCTTTGGACTGGTGCTACACTGCCGCCGGTCGTTTCGACCTGTACCTGCATGGCGGACAGAAGTTGTGGGATTATGTGGCCGGCGCGCTGATCCTCGAAGAAGCCGGCGGCGCGTTGTGTACCCTGACCAGCGACGATTTCTGGAGCGACGACCTGTGGAAACGCTCGGTCATCGCGGCGCTGGATCATGACCTGTTTGCGCAATGGAAGGCCTGGGTGCGCGGGCGTATCGAATAAAGGACTGTTTTGTCTGGCATTGCTACCGCAGTGCAATGATTTTAAAAGAATAAAATCCAACTCTTATATCTTTTATTTATAAAAAAAATTCCAGTAACAATAAAAATGTATGATTGCCCAACTTTCCACGAGTGGGTAATAATCAAATTTTTCAAAAACCTTTCCCACGAGAAAAAGGAATCAGTCGATGGCAACTCGTAAAGATCTGGCGAACGCGATTCGCGCACTTTCCATGGATGCGGTGCAAAAAGCCAATTCCGGCCACCCCGGCGCCCCGATGGGCATGGCGGAAATCGCCGAAGTGGTATGGAACCACCACCTGCGCCACAACCCAGCCAACCCCAAGTGGTTCGACCGCGACCGCTTCGTTCAATCGAACGGCCACGGCTCGATGCTGATTTACTCCCTGCTGCACCTGACCGGCTACGATCTGCCGATGGACGAACTGAAGAAGTTCCGCCAGATGCACTCCCGTACTCCCGGCCATCCCGAATACGGCTATACCCCCGGCGTGGAAACCACCACCGGCCCGCTCGGCCAGGGCATCACCAACGCGGTGGGCATGGCGATGGCGGAAAAGCTGCTGGGCGCTGAATTCAACAAGCCCGACCATGAAATCATCAACCACCACACCTACGTGTTCCTCGGCGACGGTTGCATGATGGAAGGCATTTCCCACGAAGCCTGCGCGC
>CAYVIN010000168.1:0-5417 GCA_964451375.1 uncultured Sulfuricella sp. | reverse complement strand
CCAGCACGATGTCGGTGCCGCGCCCCGCCATGTTGGTGGCGATGGTGATCATCTTGGGGCGGCCCGCCTGGGCGACGATTTCCGCTTCCCGCGCATGGTGTTTGGCGTTCAGCACCTGGTGCGGGAGTTTTTCCTTGGTCAGCAGGCCGGACAGATATTCCGAGGTTTCAATCGAAGTGGTGCCGACCAGCACCGGTTGGCCGCGCGCCTGGCAATCCTTGATGTCGAGAATCACCGCGTTGTATTTTTCCTTGGCGCTGCGATACACCTGATCCATGCGGTCGTCGCGCACCATGGCGCGATGGGTGGGGATCACCACGGTTTCGAGGGTGTAAATCTGCTGGAATTCGTAGGCTTCGGTATCGGCGGTGCCGGTCATGCCGGACAGTTTGCCGTACATGCGGAAATAGTTCTGGAAGGTGATCGACGCAAGCGTCTGGTTTTCCTTCTGGATGGACACGCCTTCCTTGGCTTCCACGGCCTGATGCAGACCATCCGACCAGCGCCGTCCGGTCATCATCCGTCCGGTGAATTCATCAACGATGATGACTTCGCCGTCCTGCACCACGTAATGCTGGTCGCGGATGTACAGGGCATGGGCGCGCAACGCGGCATACAGGTGATGCACCAGGGTGATGTTGCTGGCGTCGTAGAGGCTGGTGCCGGGAACCAGCAGGCCGGCCTGGGTGAGCAGGATTTCGGCGCGTTCGTGGCCGGATTCGGAGAGCAGCACCTGATGGGATTTTTCGTCCACCCAGTAATCGCCCTCGCCTTCTTCCTCAAGCTGGCGGGTGAGTTTGGCGGGCAGGTCGTTGATCCGGTAATACAGTTCGATGTTGTCTTCGGCCTGGCCGGAAATGATCAGCGGGGTGCGCGCCTCGTCGATCAGGATCGAGTCCACTTCATCGACGATGGCGAAGTTCAGGCTGCGTTGCACCCGCTCGCCCGGCTCATAAACCATGTTGTCGCGCAGGTAGTCGAAGCCGTATTCGTTGTTGGTGCCGTAGGTGATGTCGCAGGCGTAGGCCTGTTGCTTGGCCTCGTGATCCATTTGCGACAGGTTGACGCCCACAGTCAGGCCGAGGAAACCATGCAGACGCCCCATCCATTCGGCGTCACGCTTGGCCAGGTAATCATTCACCGTCACCACATGGACGCCCTTGCCGGACAAGGCGTTGAGATAGGCGGGCAGGGTCGAGACCAGGGTTTTGCCTTCACCGGTGCGCATTTCGGCGATTTTGCCGTAATGCAGCACCATCCCGCCAATCAACTGCACATCGAAGTGGCGCATTTCCAGCACCCGTTTACCGGCTTCGCGCACGACCGCAAAGGCCTCCGGCAACAAATCGTCGAGTGTTTCGCCTTTGCCGTAGCGCTCCTTGAACTCGTCGGTTTTGGCGCGCAATTGCTCGTCGCTAAGGGCGGCGATCTGCGGCTCCAGCGCGTTGATGGCGCGCACCGTCTGGGAATATTGCTTGATCAGCCGATCATTACGGCTGCCGAAAATTTTCTTGACCAGTTTGGTTAGCATGGGGTCTAGGCTTCACTCTTTATAAACCGCAACGCCCGCTAAATTGCGGGCGTCAAATCGGGGGACATTATACAGATATCCGGATTACCCGTTCACTTTCAGGTAATGCTCGGGGTTTTGCGGCGCGCCGTCGTGACGCACCTCAAAATGCAGATGCGGGCCGGTGGAGCGGCCCGATGAACCGACTTCGCCGATCTTCTGGCCCTTCATCACCACATCGCCTTCCTTGACGGTTATTTTCGAGGCATGGGCGTAACGGCTGACCAGCCCGTTACCGTGATCGATTTCAATCAGACGCCCGTATCCGGCGTGGGTATCCGCGAAAACAACCACACCACCGCCCGCAGCATGGATTGAGGACCCCACGTCGGACATAAAATCCACGCCCTCGTGAAAAGCATTTTTGCCGGTAAACGGATCAATGCGCCACCCGTAGTTGGATGAATACCAACCGGTGCTAACCGGACGCTGGTTGGGCAGAGCGACCACCTTGACCTTTTGCTGGAGTAGCATGGCTTCCATCAAGCCCAGATTGTCGGCGCGTTCATCCAGCTTGTTCATCAGGGCGTCGAGTTGCAGGCTGAAATCCTTGGGCGTGAGGTCTTTCTGGATACCCGGCTCAGCGCCGCCGCGTCCCGGCTTCAGACTGAAATTGAATTCCTGGCGGGGCAACCCGGAAAGTTTCGCGAGACGTTCGCCCATCGCATCCAGACGCAGCATCTGGGCCTGCATCTGCCCCAGCTTGACCGCCATCGCATTGAGATTTTCCTGAACGTATTCGCGATTTTTCTCCAGCTCGTTTTGCTGGGCGCTCAACACCAGGGTTTGCAGAAAGGGGTGGGGAAGCAGGGACGCGTGAAACAACGCCATATACGTCATACCCGCCGCCAGCAGCAACGGTAAAACCAGCAAGCCAAATCCCAGCAAAATCACCTGCCGGTTATTGAGGGTCAACGACCCGCTTTTTGCCAAACTGTTGGAAACCAGAATAATATTCATCCTTCTCGTCCCTTTTTTAATTGTTAATGACAGCCCACCGCTTCGATTTTTACCTTGGGGCCACGTCAGGTTTGCAAAACCTGGTGCAGGAGACGCAGAAAATTGCCGTCATCCAGCGCGCCCTGGAAAAATCCGTCTCTGCCTCGCTACTCCCATCCTGCCACGCCGGGCCGCTGCATCAAGGCGTCCTGACGGTTTTTGCGGACAACGGCGCAGTGGCCGCCAAATTGAAACAGCAAACGATGAGATTAACGGAGAAACTGCGCAAATGGGGCGTCGAGGTTACTTCAATTCGAATCGAAGTGCAAGCCGCCACCCCCACCCCGCCCGACACCCGCGCCAAGGAAATCGCCCTCAGCCCGAAAGCCCTGGAAGAACTCGGCAACCTCGCGGAAAGCATGGAGAATTCGCCGCTCAAGGCAGCCCTGAAACGTCTCGTCAGACACCACTCGACAACCTCCTGAGCACCCCAAACCGAACCAGCCGGAACCACTTATACCGGCGCTTTCCATCGTAGAGAAAGAAACCATGTACAAACGCTTCGCGCCCCTGCTTTTCCCCCTCCTCGCCGCCTGCGCAACACCCCAGACGCCGCAACCACTCACCCTGGCGGACATGATGAAAACGCAACAGGAAGCGGCGGACAAACAAAAACAGGCGCTGCGCAGTCAGCGCTCCCGCGAGAAAAGCCCGACCGGCACGATTACCACCGTCACCGGCGAAACTTACGCGGTAGCGCAATTCGGCACACCGCAGGAGGTCACCGAGTATTACATCAAGCCGTTCCGCGAAGATTATCGGTATATCCGCGAAGTCAGCGAAATCCGCGACAACGGCAACCACTACCTGATCACATTGAAAACCGGCGGAATCATCGAATCGATGGACAAAAGCAAAGCGCCGCTACGTTACTACGACGCCCAAACCGACAACCTGGAAAAAACGGATCACCTTGAGATCGTCCATCGCCGGACGGGCAGCGGCGAGGCTGTCGCGGCGCGGATTCCATTAGAGTCGATCAGGGTGATACACATCGACAATTGATACGGTTGAAGGCCATCCCGCCCGGCTGAGTTGAGTTGTTTTCTTCATGGGCGCAAATCCTTATAATGACGAACCTTTTTTGCAGGTTTCAGCGGCGTCCATCCCCATGCAGCTTTTCACTTTCGGCATCAACCACCAGACCGCGCCCGTGTCCATCCGGGAGAAGGTGGCATTTCACGCCGAATCGCTGGAGCAGGCCTTGCGCGACTTCGTGGCGCGCCAGGGCGTGAAGGAAGCCACCATCCTTTCCACCTGCAACCGCACCGAAATCTACTGCAACACCCGCGAGCCGCAGCAAGCCGTGGATTGGCTGGCCGGTTATCACAGCCTGCAACGTTCGGCGATAGACCCGTATCTTTACACTTTGCCGCAGGAACAAGCGGTGAAACACGCCTTCCGCGTCGCCAGCGGGCTGGATTCGATGGTGCTGGGCGAAACCCAGATTCTCGGCCAGTTGAAACAGGCGGTGAGTACCGCCGAACGCGCAGGCACCCTCGGCACCTTGCTGCATAAGCTGTTTCAGCGCACTTTTTCGGTCGCCAAGGAAGTCCGCACCCAAACCGAGATCGGCGCGAGCAGCGTCTCCATGGCCGCCGCCGCAGTGCGACTGGCCGAACAGATTTTTCCCTCGCTGGCCGACCAGAATGTGCTGTTCATCGGCGCGGGTGAGATGATCGAACTGTGCGCCAGCCACTTTGCCGCGCAACACCCCAAACACATCACCGTCGCCAACCGCACTGTCGAGCGCGCGCGCGGCCTGGCTCAGCGTTTCCACGGCGAGGCGATCACCCTCAACGAATTGCCGGAATATCTCGCGCAAATGGACATCGTCGTGACCTCCACCGCCAGCCCGCTGCCGATTTTGGGCAAAGGACTGGTCGAGCGGGTCATCAAGCAACGCAAACATCGTCCCATGTTCATGGTTGATCTGGCCGTGCCGCGCGACATCGAGGCCGAGGTCGGCGAACTCGACGACGTATTCCTGTATACCGTGGACGATCTTGCCCAAGTGATCGAGGCCGGCATCGACAACCGCAAGCTGGCCGCCGCCGAAGCCGAAACCATCATCGAAAACCAGGTCGATGACTTCATGCACTGGATGGAAATCCGCGCCGTCGTGCCGACCATTCGCGCCTTGCGCGACCAGGGCGAACGGATGCGCCGCCACGAACTGGATCACGCCAAACGCCTGCTCGCCAAAGGCGAAGACCCCGCTGCAGTGATCGAACTGATGAGCCGCGCGCTCACCAACAAGCTGCTCCACGCCCCCAGCCACGCCTTGAGCCACGTCCACGGCGACGACCGCCACCAGATGGAAGGGTTGTTGCAGCGGCTGTTCAATATCCACGCGGAATAACTCAGTGTTTAGTGTTGAGTTTTTAGTGTTTAGTTGAGGAATGCGCGAAGCGCATATCTCCTCCTCCACCGACACCCACAACTCAACACTAAACACTCAAAACTAAACACTGCCCTTCATGAAGCCTTCCATCCAAGCCAAGCTCGACCAACTCGCCGAGCGTCTCGTCGAAATCAACCTGCTGCTGTCCAGCGAATCCGCCACGGCGAACATGGACAACTATCGCAAGCTGACCCGCGAACATGCCGAAATCACCCCGGTGGTCGAGTTGTATCATGCCTTCCGCCAGGCCGAGGACGACGTGGCGGGCGCGCAGGGGATGTTGTCCGACCCGGAAATGCGCGAACTCGCGGAAGAAGAAATCGCCGCCGGCAAGCAAAAAATCGAGCAGATTGAACTCGACCTGCAAAAACTCCTGCTGCCCAAAGACCCCAACGACGAGCGCAACATCTTCCTGGAAATCCGCGCCGGCACCGGCGGCGACGA
>CAYVIN010000167.1:0-5433 GCA_964451375.1 uncultured Sulfuricella sp. | reverse complement strand
TTTCCGATGCGCTGGAAAACATCACCCATTCCCTGTGCACCCTCGAATTCGAGGATCACCGTCCACTCTACGATTGGTGTCTGGATCAACTTCCGGTGCCTTGCCACCCGCGCCAGATCGAGTTCTCGCGGCTGGAACTGCAATACACCATCACCAGCAAACGCAAGCTCCTGCAACTGGTCACCGAAAACAAGGTGAGCGGGTGGGACGACCCGCGTATGCCGACCATCTCCGGGATGCGCCGACGCGGCTACAGCCCCGCCGGTATTCGCGATTTCGCGCGGCGCATCGGCATTTCCAAGAGCGACAACACTGTGGATATGAGTGTGCTCGAATCGAGCATCCGCGACGATCTGGAAGCCTCCGTACCGCGCGTGATGGCGGTGGTCAGGCCGTTGAAGGTCACCATCAGTAATTTCGTCGAGGGCGAGACTGCCTCCCGCGAAGCCGGGTTCCACCCCAACCATCCTGAATTTGGCAGCCGCCTGGTGCCGTTCGCCAGGGAAATCTGGATCGAAGCCGACGACTTCGCCGAAACCCCGCCGCCCGGCTGGCAACGCCTCACCGTCGGCGGTGAAGTGCGCCTGCGCTACAGCTACGTGATCAAATGCGATGAAGCGGTGAAGGATGCCGCCGGCAACGTTGTCGAATTGAAATGTTCCATCGACCCCAACACCCTCGGCAAGAACCCCGAAGGCCGCAAGGTGAAAGGCGTCATCCACTGGCTGTCGTGCAGCGACGCGCTACCCGCCGAAATTCGCCTCTACGACCGGCTCTTTACGGTGCCCAAGCCGGACGCTGACCGCGAACGCGACTTTCATGAATTCCTCAATCCCGGCTCACTGGAAGTCGTTCAGGGCTGGGTGGAAGCCGCCGTCCAGAACGCCGCCCCGGAAACCCGCTACCAGTTCGAGCGCCTCGGCTATTTTTGCAGCGACCGCCGCGACCATGTGGCAGGCGGCAAGCTGGTGTTTAATCGGACGGTGACGTTGAAGGATTCGTGGACGAAGGAACAGGGGAGCTAAAAAAAGACGGGGCGCACGAGCGCCCCATCTTTTTTGAAGTACCGTGGTTTTCTTCTTGGTCGCGCCGGGGCGGCCCTCCCGCCCGCCGTTTCATGTTGACCGACTGCTAGCCCCAGGCCCCTGAGCAGTTGCTATCAAACAAACGAAGAAATCAACTTCTGAATGATCCGGGATTGGGGCTGGCGGATAGCGGCAACCTGAGGTTTGAGAAGTTAATCGTTTAGTTAATTGACTTAACGCGCTATATATCAATACAATCGTTATTATGGCAACGATTAACGACATCGCCACCAGCCTTGGTCAATATCTCCGCAATCACCGGATCAACCGCAATGACCGGCAGATCGACTTTGCGGCGCGGATCGGGGTGGGATTGTCCACTTATCGCGCGATGGAGGCCGGTGATCCCCGCGTGAGCCTGGAGGCGTGGTTGAAAGTAGCCAGCCTGCTGGGCCGCGACGCTGAGTTGCTCAGTGTTTTCGAGCCGCGCGGCGGCGGGCTGATCGAGGCGCTCCTGCACCAGGAAAAAGCCGCCCCAGCCGCCCGGCAACGGGTAAGAAAGGCGCGCGGCTGATGGCCGGCCCGGCATTATTCGGCTACCGGGTGGCGGTGACGCTGCCCGACGGGGCGTTGCTGAATTGCGGAATACTCGCGGCATCCGCCAGTGACGCGCGCCGCGAGCAGCGGATTATTTCGGAGTTCCGCTACGACCCGGCTTATTTGCAGGATCAGCGGGGCTTCGCCCTGGACCCCTATGCTTTGCCGTTGCAGGCCGCTACCCGGCATTTTCCCGACGGCCTGCCGGGGGTGATCGAGGACGCGCTGCCGGATGCCTGGGGACGCGCCATCCTCGCCAGGGATCACAATCTGCCGCCGACGGAATGTCACCCGGCTAAGCTGCTGGGTTATTTACGCAACCCGCTGGGGGCGCTGTCTTTTGCGCCGCTCGGCGTTTCGCCGCGCGGCGCAGTGGCGGGCAACACGATTCCCCAATTGGCGGAACTGGAAAACGTGGGACGCAATATCGAAGCCTGGGAAACCCGCGACCTGTCCCGCGAGGTGATCGCCGCCATCCGCGCCGGTTCGTCGCTGGGCGGGGCGCGCCCCAAGGTGCTGGTCGAGGACGGGGCAACTGCGTGGATCGCCAAATTCCCCAGCCGTGACGACGATTTCGACGTGGTGCGCTGCGAGGCAATCTGTCTGGACATTACTGAAAAGGCCGGTATTCCCGTCCCGCCATCCCGGCTCGTGGAGGTCGGCGACAAGCCGGTGTTGCTGGTGCGCCGTTTCGACCTGAACGGCGCGGGCCGCAATCACCACGCCTCGCTGAAAAGCCTGCTGGAGAGCAAAAACCTGCCGTCCAATTACGTCGCTATCGCCGAAGTGGTGCGCGACCTCAGCACGGCGGTGGCCGCTGATGTGGTGCGGCTGTTCCGCTGGATGTTGGTCAACATGACGGTGGGCAACATCGACGACCATTTGAAAAATTTCTCGATGATCCGCAGCGCCGCCGGTTGGCAATTATCGCCGGCCTACGACATCACTCCCGCCGCGCTGGCTAACGGCGGCTACGGCGGACGTTTCCACTCGATCAACTTCACTGACCGCAACACGCCGCCCACTCCCGGCGAATTGCTTCCGCTGGCCGGGAAAATGGGCCTCACGCCACACCAGGCCAGGGAAAGCATCGCGGCGGTGCGTCACGCCGTTGCAGCCGGCCTGCCGATGCTGAGCGACCTTCTGGATAACGAAAACCGGCAACGTTTCACCGACTTGTTGCGCAACAACTGCGGGGATTTTCTGCCTGATTAGTTCTACTTTGTCAGATTGGCTGATAGCTGGAAATGTGCCGGGATCATCTCCCCTCCCCTTCAAGGGGAGGGCTAGGGTGGGGATGGGGTAAAAGGCGCATATCACCATATAAGGCTATGATGTTGTGTGCGTTGTCTTACCCCATCCCCCTTCCAACCTCCCCCTTGAAGGGCTACCGTATGCACACATCTTTTTCCGAATTGCCGGGTTGGCGAAATAAATCATTGTTTTCCTGGATTCGAGCACCGCTGCCCTCTCCCCCGCCCCTCTCCCACTCGCGTGGGAGAGGGGCGAAAAGCGCGGATTGCCCCACCGTTGAGCGCACGGACACTCCCCTCTCCCATGGACATGCACCCTGAAGGGCATAAAGGAGAGGGGCCGGGGGAGAGGGTGACCAGCGCTTGAGGAAGTGTTGCCCAGTGCAAAGAAAGTCGTTTGAATTTGCTTCCTGCGTCGTATCAAAATTGGGGCCGAAGATGTGTGCATACGGTAGCCCTTGCAGGGGGAGGAGCCGAGCAGGTTGCCGAAATCTTACAAAGTAGAAGTAGGGCCGCCGCCACGTTACAGCCGGACGAAAAAAAGCCGACCCTCGGGCCGGCTTTTTTGTGGTTGGTCAATTACGCCGGGACTGCGCTTAATTCAACCTCTGGAAACTCCAGGCGCACCTTGCCGGCTTCGTCGATATCCACCGTGACGCGCCCGCCGTTGGCGAGTTTGCCGAACAGCAGTTCGTCGGCCAGGCCTTTGCGGATGGTGTCCTGAATCAGGCGCGCCATCGGGCGCGCGCCCATCGCCGGGTCGAAGCCGTGCTGCGCGAGATAGGCGCGCAGCTTGTCGGTAAAGATGATTTCGACTTTCTTTTCGTGGAGTTGCTCTTCGAGCTGGATGAGGAATTTGTCCACTACTCGCAGGATCACGACTTCGTCGAGCGGGGCGAAGGAGATGATGCCATCCAGGCGATTGCGGAATTCCGGGCTGAACATCCGTTTGATGTCGGCCATTTCGTCACCGGCGCGCGCCGACTGGGTGAAACCGATACCGGATTTATTCAGCGATTCGGCCCCGGCGTTGGTGGTCATCACAATCGTGACGTTGCGGAAATCGGCTTTGCGCCCGTTGTTGTCGGTCAAGGTGCCGTGATCCATGACCTGCAACAGGACATTGAAGACGTCGGGATGGGCTTTTTCGATTTCATCAAGGAGCAACACCGCGTAAGGATGTTTGGTGATCTGCTCGGTGAGCAGGCCGCCCTGCTCGAAACCCACGTAGCCGGGCGGTGCGCCGATCAGGCGGGAAACGGCGTGGCGCTCCATGTATTCGGACATGTCGAAACGGATCAATTCGATGCCCAGCACATACGCGAGTTGCCGCGCCACTTCGGTTTTACCCACGCCGGTGGGGCCGGAAAAGAGGAACGAACCAATCGGTTTTTGCGGGTTGCCCAGCCCGGAACGCGCCATTTTGATGGCGGTGGCGAGGGCTTCGATGGCTTTGTCCTGACCGAACACCACGGCTTTCAAATCGCGGTCGAGGGTCTTCAGCGCGCTGCGGTCGTCGTTGGAAATGTTCTTCGGCGGAATCCGGGCGATTTTGGCGATGATCTCCTCGATTTCCTTGTTGGTGATGGTTTTTTTCTGTTTGGACTTAGGCTGGATGCGTTGCGCCGCACCGGCTTCGTCGATCACGTCAATGGCCTTGTCGGGCAGGTGGCGGTCGTTGATGTAACGTGCCGACAGTTCAGCGGCGGTGGTCAACGCGGCGCTGGTGTATTTCACCCCATGGTGCGCCTCGAAACGTGATTTCAGGCCGCGCAGGATGGAGATGGTTTCCTCGACGCTGGGTTCCGGCACGTCGATCTTCTGGAAGCGCCGCGACAAGGCGTGATCCTTCTCGAATACACCCCGGAATTCGTTGTAGGTGGTCGCGCCGATGCAGCGCAACTGGCCGTTGCTGAGCGCCGGTTTCAACAGGTTGGATGCGTCCAGCGTACCGCCGGAAGCAGCCCCCGCGCCGATCAGGGTATGAATTTCATCGATGAAAAGAACCGCGTGTTCGTTTTCGGCGAGTTGTTTCAAGACCGCTTTCAGGCGTTGCTCGAAATCGCCGCGATACTTGGTGCCGGCCAGCAGCGCGCCCATGTCGAGGGAATACACGGTGCTATCCACCAGCACTTCCGGCACATCGCGTTCCACGATACGCCGCGCCAGGCCTTCGGCGATGGCGGTTTTGCCCACGCCGGCCTCGCCGACCAGCAAGGGATTGTTTTTGCGCCGCCGACACAGGGTCTGGATGACCCGCTCCAGCTCGCCATCGCGACCGATCAGCGGATCGATCTTGCCGGCGGCGGCCTGGGCGTTGAGATTGGTGGTAAAACTCTCCAGCGCGCTGGCCGGAGCTGCTTCCTGCTCGGCTTCCGGCTCGCCTTCCGAATGCGCCGGTTTGCCTTCCGGCACCTTGCTGATGCCGTGGGAGATATAGTTCACCACGTCCAGCCGACTGATGCCTTGCTGGGTGAGGAAATACACGGCGTGGGAATCCTTCTCGCCAAATATCGCCACCAGCACGTTGGCCCCGGTGACTTCCTTCTTGCCCGAGG
>CAYVIN010000166.1:0-5510 GCA_964451375.1 uncultured Sulfuricella sp. | reverse complement strand
TAAATGGTACATATCTACATTCTAGTAAATTTGTACCAACAGGGTATGATTACCCGGAATTCGCCTCTTGACAAGATAATCAAAAAATGGTTTGCTAGTTATAGCATTATAATAAATTAAGGTATGAAATTATTGCCTGATATTAAAATTTATAAAAATAAATCCTCTTTATTGAGTTTAGTTTTAAATCTTTCCCTCCTACTCCTTACTTTTGCCTATCCCCTTTTATATCCACAGAAAACAAATGCTGCTGTAACAGAAGCTTTTGTTAGGTTTGACAGACTGGCAACAGGCGCAGCGATTTCCGGCACTGCTTGTTTAAAATCTACATTAACTACGCAAACAAACGTTGTAATCGTATTTCCTCAAGGCTGGACAATCAGCGGAACCACTGCCAACTGGACAGTAACAACAACTAACTTACCGACCGACCCGGTTGGCGGAGCAGCAGCTACGGCCTGGCCCGGTATTGGCACTGCAATTTCGGTTACGGGACTTAACGTAGTTTTTCCGGGAACAGCTTTGGTTGCCGCAACATTCTATTGTTTTAATTTTGCAGGCGCCAGTTCAACTGTCGGCGCCGCCGGAAACGATAAAACCGGACAATTGAAAACCCAAGGCGGAGCTCCTTATACAGACAGTGTTGATTATGCAACTTCGGTTGTCGCATCAGGAGCCGACCAAATAACAGTAACAGCTTCTGTTTCCGCAACAATGACATTTTCTTTAAGCGGAACAAGCATTGCTCTTGGAACATTAAACAGCTCTACTGTTGTTTCAGGAACTGGGATAACGCAAACTGTTTCAACCAATGCCAGAAACGGATGGACATCATGGATTAAGGGTACGCAGGGAACAACCACAATAGGAGCTTTGAATTCAACTGCAGCAAGTGCAAATATTAATGCTCCTGCTGCTTATCCTACGGTAAGCGATGCTAATGCAACACCGGGTTATGTAATAGATGTAAATACAGGAACAGGAACACCGACTATTGCTACTGCATACAACGGAATTGATACTAATTCCGGCGGAGCGTCAACTACACTCTTTAGACAAACGGCAACAAAAACAACTCCCGGAGCAGGAGATACAGTAGATATAGTCGCAAGAGCAAAAATTGCCACAACTCAAACAGCTGCAACCGATTATACCGATACGCTTACCGTTGTTGCTGCCGGTTCATTCTAGGGCTAAACATGAACTATGGACGAAAAAAATTATTCCTGCTCACTTTCCTATTGGGGTTAGTAACTCTTCTATTTGGTTCAGCATTTGCCTTTGCACAAAATACTCCCTCTAACTACGATGTGACAGTCTCTCCTGTATTTTTTGATTTATCGTCAAATCCGGAAGATACAATTTCCGATAAGATAAGAATAAGAAACAATACAACCTCCCCTCTTCCCATCAAGCTTGGAGTTCAAAGATTAACAGGAGATGAAAGCGGAGATTTAACCTTAAGAGATACAAGCGATGATGACTCACTCTCTTGGATAAAGTTTAAGGAAAACACAATAGTTGCAAAACCCATGGAATGGACAGATGTTTTTTTTACGATTTCAATACCTAAAGAAGCAGCTTATGGCTATTACTACGCCATAACCTTCACACAAGACAACACAAGTCCCCTTTCACAAACTGGAGCTAAGATTACAGGAGCTGCGGCAGTTCCTATACTTTTGAATGTTAGAAAAGAAGGGGCGAAATTTCAGGGAAAACTAGTTGCTTTTACCACTGACTCAAGCTGGTATGAGTATCCGCCTGTAAAATTAATTACAACATTTGAAAACACAGGCAATATTCATGTAAGACCACGCGGCAATATTTTTATCAAAGACTGGCTAGGAAGACAAGTCGCAGTTTTAGATATAAATAATACCCAAGGCACAGTTTTACCGAATATTAAAAAGCCTTTTGAATCTTTGTGGAACGACTCTTTTATAACATTAGAGCCAAAAATGGAAGATGGACAGGTAAAACTTGATAAGAATGGGAAACCTCAAACAAACCTTAAGATAAGATTTGATAAAATATTGGATTTAAGAATAGGAAGATATACGGCGACTGCTCTTTTGGTAATAAGCACCAGTACCAGAGATATACCTTTCCAAGCAGAAACTAGTTTTTTTGTATTTCCTTGGAAAGTTATAATTGGAGTAATTTTATTTGTTATTTTTGCAGGTATAGGCTTCTTTAGTACATTTAAAAATATGGTTAAAAGAGTTAGAAAACTATTCCGAAGGAATAGTAATGATTAAAGATTTATGATTAATGATTTAAGAATAAAATTTAAATTGGCTTTATTTTTTATATTTTATATTTTATTTTTTATTTTTGGGCCTTTGGCCCTTGCCCAAACGCCTTCCAACTACGACGTAACAGTCTCTCCCGTATTCTTTGATTTCTCTTCTAATCCGGGAGATACGGTAATCGATAAAGTAAGGATCAGAAACAATACTTCCTCCCCTCTTCCCATCAAGCTTGGAGTTCAAAGGTTAACTGGAGATGAAAGCGGAGATTTAACCTTAAGGGATACAAGCGATGATGACTCACTCTCTTGGATAAAGTTTAACCAAGATTCAATAATTGCAAAACCTTTGGAATGGACAGATGTTCCTTTTACCATAACAATACCTAAGGATGCAGCTTACGGATATTACTACGCCATAACCTTTACACAGGATAATACAAATCCTCTTGCAAAAACAGGAGTAGCGCTCACAGGAGTTGCAGCAGTACCAATTCTTTTAAATGTAAGAAAAGAGGGAGCGAAAGCAGAAGCAAAAATCCTGAACTTTTCTGTAAATTCATACATAAATGAATACCTGCCTATTGATTTTACAGTTAAACTGGAAAACACAGGCAATATTCATGTAAGACCACGCGGCAATATTTTTATAAGCGGCGGTCAAGGTAAAGATATCGCAATTTTGGACGTTAATGGATCCTTAGCAAATGTAATTCCTAATACAAAAAGAGATTTTAAAGTAAGCTGGAGTGACGGATTCTTAGTAAAAGAGCCTGTTATGGAAGATGGGCAGGTAAAACTTGATAAAAACGGAAAGGCTATTGAAAAATTAACCATCAATTGGAATAAATTAACAAGTTTCCGAATGGGCAAATACACAGCAAATCTTCTTATGATTTACGACAGTGGCAAAAGAGATGTTTCGCTTGAATCAACTGTAACATTTTGGGTTTTACCATATAAAGCAATAATAGCAGGAATAATATTTATTGCTTTATTGATTCTTGTAGTAAGATTTGCTTTAAGGATTTATATTAAAAGAGAAATCAGAAAAAGACTCAAAGAATAACTACTTAAAAATTGTTGTCTTAACAAGATTGTCAAATAGGCCTACCACGTCTTTAAAACTATTTCCAGTTACCGAAAATGAATAAACCTTGTTGTTCACAATAAAAAATCCTGTTTTCTCAGGCTGGTTACCGTCTTTTTCAAATACAAGTCCCTTATGTCCATCGATAGTTAACTCCACCTGTTTATATCCTCTGGTTTTGTCCTGCCTCAATTTAACGCCTGAGATTTCCGAAACATCGCGCAAATTGGCGGTATTTTCTACGATTGAAAAATTAAATATTAAGCGTGGGTTGTAAATGTCAAAAGAAAAGGTTTCCAATAGGGATTCGTTTTGGGCAAAATTAGTGTCTATATAGGTGTAGGTTTTAGCTTTGGTAGGGTACATAAAGCTTACATATTTTCCCTTGTATTGGGTGTCCCCTTTTGGAGCATCATCCGTAAGATTGGGTTTTCTGCCCAAGATTTTGGCAATTGCGGTTTCTTTTTCAGCTTGCGATAAGCTTTTTGAAGAACTATTGAGAATGTTAAATAGGAAAATTATGCCTATAACGACAAGAATAATTAACCCTAGGACAATAAACTTCTTCATTAATTTAATATAGCACAGAATAAAAAGTCTATGATATGATTAAATTGAATTATGAATTATGAAGATTAAAAATCCGAAAACCGAATATCGAAATTCGAAACAAGCACAAGATTCTAACTTTCGAAATTCAAAAAAGTCTTTGACATTCAAGTTTTTGTCATTCGAATTTGTTTCGAGCTTCGGATTTCGTGTTTCGAGTTTAATCGTTATCCTTACTTCATGCTTCATGATTCTTGCTTCTGCGCCTGCGGCGCTCGCGCAGCAACAAGGCATCTCCGTAACGCCCTCAATCGTCCATATAGATTTAAGCACCGACCCTGCTGAATACGAACTAACTTATGTAAATAATACAAACTCTGAAATTACTCTTCTTCTAAGCGTACAGGATTTTACCGAGCTTGAAGAAAGCTATAAAATCAGCTTTTTGGAAGGAAAAGACGCCAGGAATTATAAATATTCCCTCTCTTCCTGGATTTCCTTTGAAAATAGAACCATTCAACTTTCTAAAGGAGAAGAAAAATCAGTCAAAATTTTTATTGACAGCCAAAGGATTACTAAAGGCGGTCATTATGCAAGTATCCTGGCAGAAATTGTCCAGCCGGAAAGAAAAGAAGATGTAAATGTAAAGGCAGTTTTATCCAGTCTTTTATTTGTCAGAGCTTCAACCGGCCAGGAGATAGAAGAGGGCAAAATAAGCTCGTTTAAACCTCTAAGAGACGGTATTGAATACCCTGATGTCTATATACTCCGTTTTGAAAATAGCGGCAACGTACACACTGTGCCATACGGATTAATACAAATTTTTGATCCTTTGGGGAATTTAGCTGCAAAAGGGATTTTGAATGAAGGCTCTTTGGACGCTTTGCCCGAAAGCATCAGACGCTACGATACAAAAATAACAACTTATCAAAAAGTGCTTGTGCCGGGAATTTACACGGCCAAGATTGAAATGCATTTTGGCAAGAGCGATAAAAAACTTTCAACTACTGTTAAATTTTTCTCCCAAGGAAGCTTTGATTTTATTAAATTAGGCCTTGGTGCTATAGTTTTGATAATTTTAATTTTGTATTTAAGAAGAAGGAATAGAAAATTGCTCTAATTACCTAATTATTCTAATTTCTAACCAAATCCGAAGCACCAATTACTTAACTTTAATATAAATTGAGTTGAAGATAAGATTGAGTTCCTTTGCTTCCTGCCAAAGAGGCCTTGCTTCTTCTTTTAATTCTGGGATTGCAACGATTATCATTCTTATAAAGTGTTTTGATTCTCTTGATTCTTTCTTACAAATACCAATTTTATGCTTAAAATCCATTTTACTTTCCGCATCATCAGCTTCAGAATAATTTGCTCCGACACTAGTTGCCGCTTTAACTAATTGATTTATTAAAGGATCTATTATTATTCCCCTTGGAATTTTCTTGCAAAATAAAATAACATTCTCTCCAAATTTGGCAGTTCTTTCTTCTAGATCGTACTTGGAATTTTTTTCATTGGTCATTTTTTAGGTTAATTAGGTCAATTAGAAATTAGAAATTTTTTAGACTGTCCTCTTATACTCTGCCCTGTGCTCCCCTCTTATCTTCTCCTCATTCGGGC
>CAYVIN010000165.1:0-5585 GCA_964451375.1 uncultured Sulfuricella sp. | reverse complement strand
AGCCGGAACAAGGGCGCGACAGTCGGGCGTATGAATAACTACGCCGCTCCTTCGCAAAATTCGCCTATGAAACAAGTGGGGTAAGCAGGCATTTCGCCGATAGGCGAAAGCTCGCAAAATCCTGCGCGATCATCACGCGAATTTATGAAATATCCGGGTTAAGAAACAGGCTCCACCGGGGAGAGAGGATCATGGCACTGTACAAAGGCATCGAGATCGACGACAAGCTGCACCGCGTCATTCGCTACATGAGCGGCGCGGAGGAATACCGGGAAACCCTGCAAGGTTTGCAGGGAGTGTGGGATAACCTCACCCTGCTCGGACAACTGTCCGGCACCGGCACCGACATGAGCGCCACCCGCCAGGCATTCAACCAGTTGACCGCCGGTTTGCTCAACAATCTCGGCAACGAGAGCCTCAAGAAAGTCGTCCAGGAAATGAAATCCAAGGCCCAGGTGGCGGTGGACATCATGATCCGCAATCTTTTTGAGCGTACCGCCGACATTGGTTTCCTCGCCACTGACGACGACATCCGCGATTACGCCGCCCGCGCGCCGGTGTTTCTCAAGCTGATCAAACAAGGCTACGGCTCGGAAAAGGAGCGCGTCCAGGAGGAATTCGGATTTCTGACGACGGCGCTGAAGAACCGTTTCCGCGAATACGTGCAAAAGTATTCGGTGTACAACAACATCATCCTGCTCGATTGCGAAGGCAATGTCCTGATCCAGCTCGACGAGAGCAATCCTGCAACGTTTTCCAGCGACCCGCTGCTCCAGGAATCGCTGAGCACCGGCCACGCCTATGTGGAAACCTATCACTACTCCGACCTGGTGCCGAATGCGCCGGCCAGCCTGATTTATTCCTACCGCGTCACCAACCCCGAGGACGATACGCCGCTCGGCGTGTTGTGCCTGTGTTTCCGCTTCGCCAACGAAACCGAGGGGATTTTCGCGAATCTCCACGGCTCCGACGACTGGAGCGTAATTTCCCTGCTCGATGCCGACGGACGGGTGATCGCCACCAGCGATGAATGGCATGTGCCGATTGGCGCGGCGATGGAGCGGGTGCTCGACACCGATTACCGGGTGGTGCGTTTCGCCGGGCGCGAATACCTCGCCACCACCCGTCCCACCAAGGGTTATCAAGGCTACATGGGGCTGGGCTGGTACGGGCATGTGATGGTGCCGCTGGAACAGGCGTTCGGCAAGGACGCTTCGGACATGCTCAAGCTGGTGACTTCCGACGTACTCGCCGACGTGATGAGCAACCCCAGCCTGTTTTCCGAAGACCTGCGCAACATCCCGCTCCAGGCCGACAAAATCCAGCGCGAACTGAACCGTTCGGTGTGGAACGGCAACGTCCGCCAGAGCAGCGACAAAAAAGCCATCAACCCGGCGTTCTCGAAAATCCTGCTGTGGGAAATCAGCAATACCGGCCTGAAAACCAAGGACGTGTTCGCCCGTTCCATCGGCAACCTCCATCAAACCGTGGTGTCGTCCATCCTCCAGGACAGCCAGTTCCTCGCCTCGCTGGCCATCGACATCATGGATCGCAATCTTTATGAGCGCTCCGACGATTGCCGCTGGTGGGCGTTGCGCACCCATTTCCGCGAATTACTCGCCAAACCCCAGCTCGACGATGCCGATCTGCGCGAATTGCAGGCCGTGCTGGCGCACATCAACAGCCTCTATACGGTGTACAGCAACCTCGTCCTGTTCGACCGCCAGGGCCGCGTGTTGGCGGTATCCAACCCGGAATACCAGGCGTTATGTGGCAAGCCGCTCGGCGAGGACTGGATGAAAGCCGTGCTGGGCCTGAAAAATTCGCAAAGTTACGCGGTATCGGCCTTCGAGCCGTCGCCGCTGTATGCCGGCAAACACACCTACATCTACGGCGCAGCGCTGTTCGACGTGGACAGCGGCCACAAGGTGGTGGGCGGCATCGGCATCGTTTTCGACTCCGAACCGCAGTTCGAGGCGATGCTCAAGGACGCCCTGCCGCGCGACGAAAAAGGCGACATCGTGCGCGGCAGTTTCGGCGTATTCACCGACCGCGAACGGCGCATCATCGCCGCCACGCATCCCGATATCCGCCCCGGTTCCCGCATCGAACTCGACGAAAAATTTTTCACCCTGAGCAACGGCGAAGGTCTTTCCAACATCATCGAATACGGCGGCCATTACTACGCCGTCGGCTCGCGGATTTCCAGCGGTTATCGCGAATACAAGGACGCCCACGACAGCTATCGCAACGACGTGGTGGCGCTGATTTTCGTCCCGCTCTGCGCGGCCAGCGCCGACCAGCGCGTACTGCGCGAAATCGAACGGCCCCGGATGCAGCTTCAGGTGGGGCGCTCCAAGGAATTCGGCGACACCGTGGAAATTGCCACTTTTTACGTCGGCGAAAACTGGTTCGGCGTCTATTCGGAAAACATCATCGAAGCCATCGATCTTGCCGGCATGACCAGGGTGCCGGGCGCATCGTCGTATCTGGTCGGCTACGTATTACACGAGAGCATCCCGATTCCGGTGGTGGACATTCACCAGTTATTGCCCAAGAGCGGCGAAAAACATGTCTCGCCGAACCAGCAGATCGTCCTGGTGCGGCTCAAGGAAAACAACCTGTTCGGCATTCTCGTCGATGCTCTCGGGGAAATCCCCGAAGTTCCCGATCACCGCATAGAAACGCTATCCTCGATGTTTTCCGGGGAAGGCGTCATCGCCGAAAGCCTGGTCAAACCCGGCGCGGGCCAGCCGCCCGGCGAATTGCTGCTGGTGCTCAACCCGGACAAAATCTGCCAGCGTATTTCGGTATTGAAGAATCAGGATCGCGGCGTTGAAAACAACGTCAACCACCTGCCCGGCGCTGCACGAAACAGCAACGTCGCAGAACTACGCAATCTGGCCTGAACGATTTACAGAGCCATTGCACGATGTGGAAGAAAGGCGGATTTGTAACGACTCAGGAGGTGGTGGCGTACCACCGCACCAGTCCCTTCCCCCTGGCAGGGGGAAGGTTAGGATGGGGGGCGAAAGGTGGATAAACCGAAATATCCGGGTTATCCCGCCACTCTACCCCCATCCCAGCCTTCCCCCTGCAAGGGGGAAGGAGCAAAACACCGCCACCCTGAGTAGTTACGCGGATTTAATGTTTAGACCAACGCGCCTCCCCCTTTGCAAAAGGGGGGAACCACATCGTGCGATTGCCCTGAAACGATTTACCCAATAGGAGTCAAAAAATGAAAATCATGCTACGCAAGGCCGCCAACGACGGATACACCGTCTACATCGCCAAAAAAGACCTCGAAGACGCGGTCGTCGAAATGGAAAAGCCCGGACTGTGGGGCGGCGTCGTCACCCTCAACAACGGCATGAAATTCGCGTTGCCCGAGATGCCCGCCGACACCCGTCTGCCGATTACCGTGGAAGCCCGCAAACTGGCGGGTGGGGAAGAGGACTGACCTACCCCACTCAGTCCTTCGTCAACACAACAAGGAAACCATCATGAGCGATCCCACCACCACCATTCAGGCCGCCCTCGCGTCCGGCACACTGGTTCCCTATCTGGGCGCGGATTTGCACGGCGGCGCAGCAGCCCCGATTCCGCTTACCCCTACCGATCTGGCAGGGCGGCTCGCGGCGAAATCCACGGTGCCGCACAAGGTGCGCGCCAACATGACCGCCGCCGCGCAATACATCGAAAACTTCAAACATCGCAAAACCCTGGTGGCGATTCTGAAAGAGGTTTTCAGCGTCGCCGTCGAGCCGACCCCGGCGCACCGTTTCTTCGCCGCCCAGCCCAATCTGCCGCTGCTCGTCGATACCTGGTACGACGCCTGTATCCAGACCGCCTGCGCGCGACGCAGCGACTGGGGTATGGTGCAAGGCGTAAGCCGCGCCGAACACCGTGACATCTGGGTCAAGTATTACCAGGCCGACGCCACGGAATGCGCGGAAAGCGACGCCGCCAACTGGGCCACCCTGGTCTATAAACCGCTCGGATCGATTGCCCCGGCGGCCAACTTCATCGTCTCGGATTCGGATTTTGTCGAAGTGTTGACCGAAATCGACATCCAGTCGCCGATCCCCGCCCGCGTTCAGGAATTGCGCAAAGGCAGACATTTCCTGTTCCTCGGCTGCCGCTTCCGCAACCAGCTGGAACGCAGCTACGCCCGCCAGATCATGAAACGCTCCGGCGACGGCCCGCATTGGGCGCTGCTGGAGGGTGAATTGAGCAAAAACGAAGCGCGTTTCCTCGAAGAACAGGGGATCGTCCGCCTCGACATGCCGGTTGCCGCATTGCTTCAGGAACTGGAAAAAAACCTGCCGCTCGCCGCATGAAGGAAACCTGCTTCAGCATCGATTTCGCCGGCCCGGACGACGTGCCGGCGATGGTCGGGTTGCTTAATGAACTGTTCAGCATCGAGGAAGAATTCACCCCCAACCCGCAGGCCCAGGAGCGCGGCCTGCGCCTGATTCTCGACACCCCGGCGCTGGGGCGGCTATTCGTCCTGAAAAAGGCCGGCAAGGCCATCGGCATGGCGAGCCTGCTGTTCACCGTCAGTACCGCGCGCGGCGGACTGGCCGGAGTGCTCGAAGATGTCATCGTCAGCGCCGAATACCGCCGCCTCAAGCTGGGGCGGCGGCTTATCGAGCACATCCGCGCTTGGGCCAGGGAACAGGGAGTCGTCCGCCTCACCCTGCTCGCCGACCGCAATAACAGCGCCGCGCTTTCTTTCTACGAAAAGGAAGGATTCACCAAAGCCGACAGCATGGTGGTGTATCGCTATCATCTGGGTTGATTTGGCTCTATCCGGCGTTGCGCCCCGTTGCTTTGCATCCCGGAAATCAGGTTTGCGTCCTGATCGCCCGTGTTCAGAGACATGATTTTTTACGGCCCCTGACCGGATGCCACGAGATGTTTATGCGGGGAATTGGCGTGCGGTGTGAACGATGTTCAATATCTGGATTTCATCCTCTGAAACCCGGATGAAAGCGATATACAGAGCCGCTTTATCACCGCCTCGCGTTGAAAAATGGGGAACACCCACACCTTGCTGCCCGCGTTCAGCCAGGGCGCGTTGTCCGGCGTCTCCACCACGATGGCGGTAAACAAATCGCCGGCCACCTCGACATCCACCAGCGACAGGTGATCGGAAGATTCGCAAAAGGCAACAATGCCGGGGAGGCGGTTCACGGCGGGTAGCGTGGGTGGGAAAGGATGACCTCAGGAGGCGGTATCGCCACCACCTTCTGAGTAGTTGGCAGGGCAATCGCACTATGTGGAAGAAATACGGATTTCATGCTTCGACCAACCCGCTTCCCCCTTTGCAAAAGGGAGATTGAGGGGGATTTCTGCGGTGGCGGCAATTCCACCTTGGGCGAAATCTCCCCCTAACCCCCCTTTTCCAAAGGGGGGAACCACATAGTGCGATTGCCCTGTCCGGGCAGGTGCAAAAATGAAAAGAATTCGCCCTATCTGTTACTGTCCCTGATTGCCACGCGGAATCTATCGATTCGACCCTGTCGATTACCGGAAATTGTCAAGCTAGTTGTCGCCTGAATGCTTGCGTTCATGCTGCCATT
>CAYVIN010000164.1:0-5737 GCA_964451375.1 uncultured Sulfuricella sp. | reverse complement strand
CGGAGCGCCGGCATCCTGCCGGCAGGCCGGCGAGACGCCGGCGCTCCCAAGTGTGGGCTGGCCGACAGGCATGGCTTAACGGCATGGCCCCTGCGGAGGCTTGAACCGGGTTCAGGCTTTCCATCATTGTTTTCCGGGGGCGGTGTAGGCCGGCATGATTTGCGGGGCGCGGCGGGTCAGCGGCAGTTCCGCTAGGGTCAGAGCGCGGCGGGCGCGGTTGACGTGTTCCAGGGTGATCTTCTTGGGGCCGCGATCATGGCTGGCATGCGCGGCGGAGGCCCCGGCGCGGCGACCGAAGCCGATGATTTCCAGCAGCGCGTTGCCCATGATGCGGTTGCGCCCGTGGATGCCGCCGGAGACTTCGCCGACTGCGTATAGGCCAGGCACCGTGGTCGCGCCGTTGGTGTCGATGACCACCCCGCCGTTTTGGTAGTGCAGGGTCGGGTAGACCAGGATCGGTTGCTGGCGCGGGTCGATACCGGCAATGCGGGTACGGGCGAGCAGCTTGGGGAATTGCGCCTCCAGCATCCCCGGCTGGTTGTGCTCCAGGCGGGCGGTATCGAGCCACACGCCGACACCTCCCGATTCGGGGTGAATGCCGCGTCCTTCCTGGCATTCGCGGATGATCGCCGCGCTGACGATGTCGCGCGGCTGCAATTCATCGATGAAACGCTCGCCGTTGGCGTTGAGCAGCAATGCCCCTGCGCCGCGCAGCCCTTCGGTGACCAGCTTGCCGGACAAGAGCGGTGGGTTGACCAGGCCGGTGGGATGGTACTGAAACGAGTCGAGGTCGCACAAGCGCGCGCCGATGCGGTAGGCGAGCACCAGCCCGTCGCCGGTCGAACCGAGGTGGTTGGAGGTCGGGAAACCGTTCAGGTGCAAGCGTCCCAGTCCGCCGGTGGCGAGAATCACCGAGCGGGTGCGGACGATGCGCAGGCTGCCGTCGGTTTGCGATTTCAACACCGCGCCCACGCATTTCTGGCCGCTTTCGTTGGAGAGCAATTCGACGGCGGCGCTTTGTTCCCACACGTCGATGCTGCGGTGCTGGATCACGGCTTCGCGCAGCACCCGCATCATTTCCAGACCGGTGTAGTCGCGGCAGTGCATGATACGCGGCGCGCTGGCGCCACCGGCGCGGCGGGTGTGCAGGTCGCCGCTGGGGGTCAAATCGAACTGCATGCCCTGGCGGATCAGCCAGCGGATCACGTCGGGGCCGTCGCCGACCAGCGCCGCGACCAGCGCCGGGTCGCCAGCATGATGGCCGGCGCGCAGGGTGTCCTGCATGTGTTTCTGGGCAGAGTCGCCGGGCTCGATGGCGGCCTGGATGCCGCCTTCGGCCATCACGGTATTACTGTTCCCCAAGCGCAGCTTGGAGACCAGCAGCACCCGCGCACCGCGCTCGGCGGCGGCCAGTGCGGCGGCACAACCGGCGCCGCCGCCGCCGATTACCAAAACATCGGCATCGGTGACCGGTACGCCGGCCAGATCGACCTCGTCGATGATCGCTTCGGCCTGCAACAAATCGGCCAGTTCATGCTGGCATTTCGCGCCGGTGTTGGGGCCGACCTTGAGGGTGGTGATGCTGCCACGCAGGTGGTCGGGGTGAAAGCCGGAAAGCAGCCGGTCCGGATCGACTGCGTCGGGGAGCGGCAGAAGTTCCTTGTCCGGTCGGTAGGCGGCCAGCGCGGCTTGCAGAGACAGGCCGCGGGTCATGAGTTCTCCTTGTCGCCCGAGCCGGAAAACGGCTTCTGGCGGAGTTCTTCAAGGCGATGAATGAGGTTGGGCGGGCGCAGGTGGAAGTGTGCGGTGATGCGCCGGCTGAACAACCCGACGTGCGCCGGGGCGATTTGCTCGGGACAGGCGGAGTCGCACAATTCGCACATCACGCATTCGAAAAAGGCCTCGCCGGCTTCGCGGAAACGCCCGGCGGTGGCCAGCGCCACGCCTTCTTCGACGGCGATGCCGCGCGGGCAGGAACGCACGCAGCCGTGGCAATGGCGGCAGCGGCTGGCTTCCGGGAAAATTTCGTGGAAGCGCGCCTGGCTGTCCCAGCCGTCGTCGAATTCGGACAGCTCGTATTGGTGCAGCGCGGTGGACGGCGGCGGCAGAAACAGCACCTCGATACCCTGATCGACGAGGGTTTCGCAGGCTAGTGCGACGCCGACATCCTTGCCGCGTTTCAAGAGGATGCGGCACGAGCCGCACACCCCTTCCAGGCAGCCCACCCCGGTGACGCGCGGCACGCCGCCCGCCCAGGCGGCTTCCACCACGGTCATGTGCGGCTCGGCGCTGACTGTCTTGCCGTTAATCAGCAGTTCGACGGTCGCGCCGCCGCTTTTCCCGCTCATGGACGAGCCAAGTCGATGATCTTGTGCAGATCGTAGTCCGGGCCGCCGCCGGCCTGCTTCACCAGGTCGGCCATGCGTTCGTCGAGGGTCGAACGCTCTTCGCGGAACAAGAGGCCGATGGGGATCTTGCCGCGGCGGTGGGTCATGTTCACCGCGTGCATCGCGGCGTCAATGTCGCTCACGTCATGGTTATCCAGCAATTCCTCGGCGGATTCCTTGAAAAATTTCGCGTCGTCGATCTGGTTGAAGGTCGGGCAATGGGAAAGCACGCTGATGAACGAGAAGCCCTTGTGTTCCATGCCGTCCTTGATGAGCTGGGCGGTCATCTTGACGTTGGTGGCGAGCGTCTGGGCGACGAAGCTGGCGCCGTAGGTCAGCATGTACAGCACCGGGTTCATCGGCTCTTCCACGCCGCCATAGGGGGTGGTGTAGGCCTTCATCTGGCGCTGCGAGGTGGGCGACACCTGCCCCTTGGTGAGGCCGTAGATGCGGTTGTCCATCAGCACGTAGGTCATGTTGACGTTCTTGCGCGCCAGGTGCGGCATGTGACCGCCGCCGATGGAAAATCCATCGCCGTCGCCGCCGTTGACCAGGATCGCCAGATCCGGGCGTGCCAGTTGCACGCCGGTCGCCACCGGACCCGCCCGGCCATGCAGGGTGTGCATCTTGTAGGAGCGCACGAAATACGGCAGGCGCGACGAGCAGCCGATGCCGGAAATATTGACCAGATAGTTGGGATCGACGCCGATTTCGGCCAGCGAGCGGTACATCGAGGTGAGCACGCCGTGGTCGCCGCAACCCGGACACCAGAACGGCTTGGCGTCGGTCTTGTAGTCCTTGGTATCGAGTTCGACCTTGTGCAAATGGGTTTGGGCGCAACTCATTTCAGCATCTCCTTGGCTTTGTCGACAATCATGGCGGGCGTGAAGGGCAGCCCGCCGCAAATGGTGTAGGGGGTCGGGCGCAGGGTGGTTTCGGCCCGGATGAAATGGGACAACTGGCCGAGGAAGTTGACTTCCGGCACCATAATCTTGCGGCAGGTTGCGCCGAAGGCTTCATATTGCTCGACCGGCATCGGCCACATCAGCTTGGGATAGAAGCCCTTCACCGACAGACCTTCCTCGCGCAGTCTCGCAACGGCTTCGCGCACCACGCCGATGGTCGAACCCCAGGCGATGATGCCCAGTTCGGTCTCGCCTTCGCCGTCCACTTCCACCGGGGTGAATTCCTTGACGATGGCGTCCAGCTTGCGGAAGCGCTTGTCCTGCATGGCCTCGTGATTGGCCGAGGTGTAGTTGGGATTGCCGGATTCGTCGTGTTCCAGACCGGTGGCGATGTGCATCCCGCCGGGGGTGCCGGGATCGGCCATCGGCGAGATCAGATCGTCGGTGAGCGCGTAGCGGCGGTATTCGCCCAGCCCATCCCAGCGCTTGCGCGGGACGATCTTGTAGCTGGATGGCTCGGGGTAAGCGACGGTCTGGGTCGAGAAGGCCAGCGAGCCGTCGGACAACAGGATCACCGGGCACTGGTATTTCTCGGCAATGTTGAAGGCTTCCACGGTTAGCCCGATACAGTCGGGCACACCTTCCACCGACAGCACCACGCGGGCGCTGTCGCCGTGCGAGCCATGAATCGCCAGGAACAGGTCGGATTGCTCGTGTTTGGTGGGCAGGCCGGTGGACGGGCCGCCGCGCTGCACGTCAACGACCACACAGGGGGTTTCGCTCATGAACGCCATGCCCAGCATTTCACCCATCAGCGCCAGACCGGGGCCGGACGTGGCGGTCATCGCCTTCTTGCCGGCGAAGGAAGCGCCAATCACCTGACCGGCGGAAGCGATTTCATCTTCAGCCTGGATCAACGTGCCGCCGCGTTTGGGCAGGTGGCGCGCTACGTAGCGGGCGATTTCGGTGGCTGGGGTGATCGGATAGGCGGAGAAAAAGTCCAGTCCGGCGATGATCGCGCCCAGGCCCACCGCGTCGTTGCCGGAGAGCACCACCACGTCATGTTTGGCCTGCGGCGTGCCGATATTCCAGGTGTCGGTCTTGGGCAGTGCAGCGGCCAATTCGCGACCCCGGGTGAAGGCGTTGAGGTTGCTCTCCACCACCGTGCCGCCTTTTTTGCCGAACTTGGCGGAAAGAATTTCGCGCAAGGCCTGCTCGGGGATGCCGAACAATTGCGACAGCGCGCCGAGGGCCACCATATTTTTTACCTTGATGCTGCCCAGTTCCTTGGCGGTCTGGGTCATCGGAATCGGGTAAGCGTGGACGCCGGGTGGAATATCCGGCTCGAAATCGCCGCCGGGGCCGTCGTAAACGAAAGCGGTGCCGGAATGTAACAGGTTGCGGTTCAGATCGTAGGCCTGGCCGTTGAACGCGCACAACACATCGAAGGTGTCGCCCTGGTTATAGAGCGGCGCGGCGCTGGCGCGGGTCTGATACATGGCGTAGCCGCCCTTGATTTCCGCCGGAAAGGTCTTGAAGGTGTAAACCTCCAGACCGGCACGTGCGCAGGCTTGGGTAATCAGGTCGCCGGTGGAAATGATGCCTTCCCCGCCTTCCCCCGCCACGCGAATAATCAGATCGTTTTTCAATTTATCCTCGGTCTTCAAAACAAAAATACGGAACCCGCAGCCGGAAAGTCGGCTACGGCGTGGTGTTCGTCACGTTTCGGATTCGCGAGCCTGTTTTGCTCCATCGCCCGGCAATGTTTTCCGCGTTATACACAAACGCCGGAATGCCCCACATAAAATGGGGAAAAATCTGCACATGCCACGAAAGGAATCCAGGGGAAGCCAGAATCAGCCTCCAGTCGAAGTGCTCAAGGGGATAACTTTACGCACTGGCCAGGTCCGTCACCGGTTCCAGGTCGGGGAATCGCGGCGACCCTTAAAATTTTTTATGGAATTATTAGTTTTTCTCTTGTTTTGTATAGGACTTGGCAGGCATCGATAATAATTGATTACTTATGCAAGCTCAATGGGTGAGGTCAATGTTGATTGGTGTTGGAGGAGAAAATCAGCGTCAGGTCGGGCGCGCCCTGGCGGGACTTGCCTGGTTTCGATGCCTTCCAGGTAAATCGGTTTTCATATTACGCGCCGCATCATATGCTTTCTGTATGATTAAAACGTTCAAATGCCGCGACATCGAATTACTGTTTAACGATGTCGCAGTTGCTGCTTTTCGCGCCTTCGAGCGGCCCGCACGGCGCAAGCTTTTATACCCGTATCGCGCCCGCTGCCTGGAAGACTTGCGGCAGCCGCCAGGGAACCGGCTGGAGGCTTTGAAGGGCGACCGAAAGGGCCAACACAGCATTCGCGTTAACGACCAATGGCGAATCACTACTGTCCGGTTAAAAGAGGGAGCTGCTTGCTGAAAGGCCGTATTGGC
>CAYVIN010000163.1:0-5956 GCA_964451375.1 uncultured Sulfuricella sp. | reverse complement strand
TCTGGAGCACGGCGCGCACATCGTGGTCGGCACGCCGGGGCGCATCATGGATCACCTGGAACGCGGCAGCCTCAACCTCGAAGCGCTCAACACCCTGGTGCTCGACGAGGCCGACAGGATGCTCGACATGGGTTTTCACGATGACATCGTGTTCATCGCCAAGCAATGCCCGCAGCCGCGCCAGACCCTGCTCTTTTCCGCGACTTTTCCCGATGCGATTGCGCGTCTCGCTCGCCAGTTCCTGAAAAAGCCTCAGGAAGTGAAACTCCTGGAAAAACATGAGGTCGGCAAGATACGCCAGCGTTTTTACGAAGTTACCCCGGAAACCCGCCTGCAAGCGGTGGTGACGCTGCTCAAGCACTTCCGCCCGGTCAGCACCCTGGCTTTCTGCAACACCAAGCAGCAATGCCGCGACCTGCTGGAAGTGTTGCACCAGAACGGCATCCGCGCGCTGACGCTGAACAGCGACCTGGAACAGCGCGAACGCGACCAGGTATTGATCCAGTTCGCCAACCGCAGTTGTTCGGTGCTGGTGGCGACCGACGTGGCGGCGCGCGGCCTCGACATCGCCCAGCTCGAAATGGTGATCAACGTCGATGTCACCCAGGAACCGGAAGTCCACATCCACCGCATCGGGCGCACCGGACGCGCCGACGAGCAGGGCTGGGCGCTGAATTTGTGCAGCCCCAACGAACAGCGGCGGGTGGCGGCGATTACCCCGCTGCTGGGCTGCGAACCCGAATGGCGCAACCTCGCCGAAGTGAAAGTGACCGACGACTCCCCGCTGATACCGCCGATGGTGACCCTGCAAATGCTCGGCGGGCGCAAGGAAAAAATCCGCCCCGGCGACGTGCTGGGGGCGCTTACCGGCGACGCCGGCCTGACTCGTGAACAAGTCGGGAAAATCACCGTCACCGACCAGAACACCTATGTCGCGGTAAAACGCAACATCGCCCGCGAAGTGGTGCGCCGCCTGACCAACGGCAAGGTGAAGGGAAAATCGGTGAAATTGCGGGTGCTGGAAGATTAAACCGTGTAGGAGCGACCTCCCGGTCGCGAACTGTGGCTGCAAGTGAACCACCGTTTCGCGGTCAGGCGACCGCTCCTACGATATTGTTGCCCCTATCCCCCAGCCCGTTTGACGGTCAGGTTCAACTTTTTCAGGTAATCGATCACCCGCTCGCAGTGGTCGCCCTGGATTTCGATGATCCCGTCCTTCACCGTGCCGCCCGAGCCGCATAGCGCCTTGAGTTGCTTGCCCAGTTGCTGCAATGCCGGGTCGTCGAGCGCCAGCCCCTTTACCAGCGTCACGCCTTTGCCCTTGCGGCCCTTGGTTTCCCGCGACACGCGCACGATGCCGTCCGCCGCCGGGCGCACCTGAGTGGCTTTGCAAATACATTCGCCCAGCGGATGGCGGCAGGCCGGGCACATCTTGCCGTGTTCGGTGGAATACACCAGTCCGCCGCCGGTTGGGGTGTTTTTCATATGGCCTCGCCGTGTCTCTCAATTCGCCCGTTTGAAGGGGCTGCGTTCGTTCAGTTCATCCATGTAAAAGCTCAGGCCGCTGGTCTCGCGCCGCAGGAATTCATCGACCGCCCTGGCAAAACGCGGCTCCGCCAGCCAGTGCGCCGACCAGGTGGCGTGCGGCAGGAATCCCCGTGACAGCTTGTGTTCCCCTTGTGCCCCGCCCTCGAACAGCGGAATGCCGCGCTCGATGCAAAACTCGATGGCCTGATAGTAGCAGGTCTCGAAATGCAGGCCCGGATGATATTCCAGTGCGCCCCAGGAACGCCCATAGAGCGCCGCAGCATGGTAGAAGTTGAGTGCGCCGGCAATCGGCTGTCCATTGCGCGTGGCGATCACCAGCAGCACGTTGGCGGCGAGGGTCGCGCCGATGCGCCGGAAGAAATCCAGATTGAGGGCGGGCGGCGCCTGGTACTGGCGATGGGTGGCCGTATAGCAGCGCTCGAAAAAGACCCAGTGATCGTCGCGAATCTGCGCCCCGCTCAAGCGCTCCAAAACGATCCCCGCCTCGCCGACCTTGCGCCGCTCCTGGCGGATGCGCTTGCGCTTGTCGTGGCTCATCGCGGCGAGATAGGCGGCGAAATCGGGATAGCCGGGATTGCGCCAATGGAACTGCACGCCTTGGCGCAACATCAAACCTTGTGCCTGCATTTCCTCGGCCTGTGCGGCGGGCGGAAACAGGCAATGCAGCGAGGAGACGCCCAGTTCGCCGGCCAGCCGCAACGCGCAACGCAACAGCTCGGCGCGCAATTCGGGCGTCGCCGCGAGCAGACGCGTGCCGCTCGCGGGGGTGAACGGGACGGCGTTAACCAGCTTGGGATAATAGGCCAGCCCGTGACGCTGGTAGGCTTGCGCCCACGCCCAGTCGAAGACGAACTCGCCCCACGAATGGCTCTTGAGATACAGCGGCATTCCGCCAAGCAGCACGTCATCCTGCCATAACGTCAGGAATTGCGCTTGCCAGCCGGTTTCCGGGGTGGCGCAACCGCTCTCCTGCAAGGCGCTCAGGAAGGCGTGGGAAAGAAACGGATTGCCATCGCTCAGCGCATCCCACTGCGGTGCGGGGATGTCAGAGAGGGATTCGACGATGCGCAAGGTCGGCTGAGGCACGATGGGGGAATCGAAAAACGGGATAAGGAATTTTAGCCGAATCGAACAAGACTTACTGAATCGCTTGGGTATAATTTCATCACCCACTCAAGGAATCCCATGAAACCCTACGCCGAATCCTGTGAACAAAACCGCGACCCGATTCTCGCCGTCCTGCGCGAGGTTTTCGCCGAGCGCCGCCGGGTGCTGGAAATCGCCAGCGGCACCGGGCAACACGCCGTGTATTTCGGCGCGGCGCTGCCCCATTTGACCTGGCAGACCAGCGAATTGCCGCACAACCACGCGGGTATCCAGGCGTGGCTCGAAGAGGCCGCCTTACCCAATGTTCTCCCCCCGCTGACCATTGATGTCAATCATCCGCACTGGCCCGTCGAACCCGTCGATGCGGTATTCAACGCCAACACCGTACACATCGTCTCCTGGGCGGCGGTGGAAAACCTCTTCGCGGGCGTCGGACGAGTGCTGAGCGAAGGCGGCTGCCTATGCCTGTACGGCCCTTTCAACTACGGCGGGAAATTCACCTCGGAAAGCAACGCGCGATTCGATCTCTGGCTCAAGGAGCGCGACCCGCACAGCGGTGTGCGCGATTTCGAAGCGCTTGACCGGCTCGCCGTCGCTCAGGGCATGGCGCTGGCCGAGGATATCGCCATGCCGGCCAACAATCGCACCCTGGTGTGGCGCAGGGTGAAGTGACTGGATGGTGGTCACAGTTAAACCGCCGCCACACGGACATCTCCAGGTTATTAAGCGCTCACAACTTCACTATTCCCCGCCGCCCACAACGCCTGCCCGGTAGCCTCCAGGTGGCAAAGATAGGCGCGCAGGTCGAATTCCAGTTGGTGGTAATCGGGTTCCATGTGCCGGCAGAGTTGGTAAAAAGCCTTGTCGTGCTCGCGTTCCTTGATGTGCGCCAGTTCGTGGACGACGATCATGCGCAGGAATTCCGGGGGCATTTCCCTGAACACCGCCGCGATGCGGATTTCCTGCTTGGTTTTGAGTTTTCCGCCCTGCACCCGCGCGATGGTCGTATGAGTGCCGAGGGCGTGACGGATGACGTGGAGCTTGGCGTCGAAGGTCACCTTGCTGATTTGCCCGGCGTTGCGCAGATAGGTGTTTTTGAGTTGCAGCGCGTAATCGTAGAGCGCCTTGTCGGTGCGCACCGCGTGGCCTTGCGGGTATTTCTTGAGGAGCAGCGCGGCGAGGTGGCCTTGCTCGATGAGTTGGCGCACCTGTTCCGCCAGCGCGGGCGGATATCCGTTCAAGTATTTCAATCTAAAAAACGCCTATTTGCATTCTGGGGTTGGATAAGGGAGATTTCCAAGTCCAATACGTTTGAAAATGCAATCACGACCAAGGTTGGAATCAGTTTCTCGGACGCAACCCCTTGAAATTCCAGTTGGTTGGAATTGACCCCTTGGTGCCTATGCCTGCTTTGGACTGAACAAGAGACATTCAGTTGTCGGCAGTCGGCGACAGCAACCGCCCCTCTCCGGTCGGTCAACCTTTTAACCCGGATATTTCACAAATTGCGCGCGCTCTCGCTGGTCTTTTGTTTCATAGGCGAATTTCGCTCAGTCGGGCGTATGAAACAAAATCCTACGCGATCATCACGCGAATTTATGAAATATCCGGGCGCAGAATCAAACAGCCGAGTTTGCCAGCGGCAACGTAAGCAGCACCTCCGCACCATCCTCGACATTGCGAATCATGACGTCGCCATTCATGTTTTTCATAATCATTTTCGACATGTACAGGCCGACACCGCTGCCCTGGACACCCTTGGTGGTGAAATAGGGATCGAACACCTTGGGAAGTATTTCTTCCGGGATGCCGCCGCCGTTGTCGCGGATTGAGACGCTGACCGTCTTGTCATCTTTGCTCATCTGGATGTGAATTTCCCCGGCGATTTTTTTTGCGTCGATGGCTTCCTTGGTGTTGGTCAAGGCATTCAGCACCACTTGCGCGAATTCGTTGGGGTAACCGAAAGCAGTGTGCGGCTCGCTAGCCTTTTCCTTGAAAATCTGGATGTTGTGGGCTGCAAAACCATCTAAAACCAACTTGATCGCGCCATCCACTGCATCCTCAGTGAGGAAAAATTCTTTTTCTTTGTTCGGCATGAAAAAATTGCGGAAATCGTCAATGGTGGTGGACATGCGTTGAATCAACTCCTGACCGATTTTTACCTCATCGTGGAGGTATTCCTTGTTCAAGTCGTTAAAGTCATAAGCATCTTGGATGTTGGCAAGCAACAGGGCCAGCGTGTTGATCGGTTGCCGCCATTGATGAGCGATGTTGTGGATCATGTCACCCATCGCCGCCAAGCGCGATTGCTGGATCAGCATGCGCTCCTGCGCCATGTTCTTGGCGGTTTCTTCCCGGACGCGCTGCTCCAGATTTTCGTTCAGTATTCGCAGGTTCTCTTCCGCCTGCTTGCGCTCGGTGATGTCCGCGAACATCCCAAAGGAGCCTATGAAGCGATGTTCATCGTCGAGGATGGACGTAGCGGAAGCGAGCGTCCACATGGTTTTTCCATCTTTGCGGCGGAGGCGGCGTTCAAAATGTTCCGACAATCCGCAGTGGCGGTTTTCCCATTTTTTCAGGTGATCGAATAAATCTTCCTCGAACATGAAGTCCGTGAACGGGCGGCCGTTCATCTCCTCGCGGGAATAGCCGAGCATTTCGGCCATCCGGGCGTTGACGAAGGTGGTCATGGCGTCCGGCCCGATCACCCATATCCCCTCATTGGCCGTGTCCACGATGCGGCGGTACTTTGCTTCGCTTTCCAGCAGAGCCTTCTCCGCCGCCTTGCGCGCGCGGGCGCCCTCTTCCGCCGACAGCGCTCGCTGGACGGCCGGCGCCAGCCGCGCCAGGCGGTCTTTCAGCACGTAATCCCTGGCGCCGGCATGGATCAGTTCCACCGCCTCGATGTCGCTGAGCGCGCCGGTAACCATCACCACCGGCACTTCCGGATGCCCGTTCCGCACGATCTCCAGCGCGGCCACGCCGTTGAAATCGGGCAAGTTGTAATCCGACAGAATGATGTCGGGACGGAACTCGTCGAGCGCGCGGACGAATGCCTCCCGCCTCTCCACGCGCTGCGCGGTGAACGCGATGCCGGCCTTGCGCAGTTCACGCTCCGCCAGTTCCGCATCGCTGGGCGTGTCTTCCAGCATCAACACGCGCAGTTCACGATCGATACCCGGACGTTCCATCATCCTAGATTCCTCAGTTAGACGGGGTGGAGTGTGCGGTTATGGGGGTGCAGGACAAGGCGCAACGACGCGGAATGGTCGTTCCATTCCAAGGAGTTGCACCCGTAAAG
>CAYVIN010000162.1:0-5964 GCA_964451375.1 uncultured Sulfuricella sp. | reverse complement strand
TAATCCGTGCGTCCTTAGCTTGGCCGGTCCTGAGTTTCGCCGTGGGGGCGAAGGATGAACGAATGAAAAAGCCAAGTCAAATCAGGCAATTCATGCTTCGACAAGCTCAGTACGAACGGGTTGATTGGACATGGGTGCATACGCTAGCTGGAAAAGGGGGAGTTAATGTGGCTGGAGGCTTAAATACGCCATCCTCCCCAAACACTGCTTTTACTTAACCCGCCGTTGCGTCTATGCCCGCCACAAAGCTTGATCCTTCGCCCAGTTCGGGTTTGTACCAGGCGAGTTTTTCGTGGAGTTTGACCACTTCGCCGACGATGATCAGGGTAGGCGGTTTGAGTTGGGCGTCTACGGCCAGCGCCGGGAGCGTGTCGAGGGTGCCGGTGACGACTTTTTGTTTGATCGTCGTGCCTTGCTGGACGATGGCGGCGGGGGTGGTTGCCGGCAGGCCGTGTTTCACCAGTTCCTGGCAGAGTTGCGGCAGGCCCAGCAACCCCATGTAGATGACGATGGTCTGGTTGGCGCGGGCGATGCCAGACAGGTCGAGGTTGACCGAGCCGTCCTTGAGGTGGCCGGTGACGAATACGCAGGATTGCGCGTAATCGCGATGGGTCAGCGGGATACCGGCGTATGAGGAAACCCCGGATGCCGCCGTGATGCCGGGCACCACCTGGAAAGCCACGCCGTGCGCGGCGAGAGTTTCGATTTCTTCGCCGCCGCGCCCGAAGATGAAGGGGTCGCCGCCTTTCAGGCGCAATACGCGCTTGCCTTCCTGGGCGAGTTTCACCAGCAGTTCGTTGATGTTTTCCTGGCGCATGGTGTGGGCGTTGCGTTCCTTGCCCACGTAGATGCGTTCCGCGTCGCGGCGCGTCAATTCGAGGATGGCGGGGGCGACCAGGTGGTCGTGCACCACCACGTCGGCCTGCTGCATCAGGCGCAATGCGCGGAAGGTCAGCAGATCCGGGTTGCCGGGGCCGCCGCCGACCAGGTACACCTCGCCGCGCGGCGGCACGTCGCCGGAATCCGCCGCCAGCGCTTGTTCGAGGGCGGCTTTGGCGGCGTCATCCTGGCCCGCGAAAACCATTTCGGCGACCGGCCCCTGGATGATTTTTTCCCAGAACAGGCGGCGGTCGGCGGGGCGTTTGAAATGCGCTTTGACCTTGTCGCGAAATGATCCGGCCAGCGCGCCGAGGCGTCCATAACTGGCGGGAATCAGGGTTTCCATACGCGCCCGCAGGGTGCGCGCCAGCACCGGCGCTGCACCGCCGCTGGAGACCGCCACCACGATGGGGGAACGGTCGATCACCGAAGGCATGATGAAGGTGCACAAATCCGGGCTGTCCACCACGTTGACCGGGATGCGCAATTCCTTCGCGGCGACCGACACTTCGGCGTTGACGATGGTGTCGTCGGTGGCGGCGATGACCAGGATGGCTTCGTCGAGAAACTCGGGAATAAAGCGGGTCTGGTGGTATTCGATGGCCCCTTTGTCGGCCAATTCACGCACTGCCGGACACAGTTCGGGAGAAACTACGGTGACCCTGGCCTGCGATTGCAGCAACATGCCGATTTTGCGCGCGGCGACTTCGCCACCGCCGACAACCAGGCAGGGACGGTTTTTAACATCAAGAAATATGGGGAAAAAGTCCATTTGTGAGCCTCGGGAGAAAGCAGTGTTTAGTGTTTAGTGCTTAATGTTTAATTGTGGAATGCGCTTTGCGCATGATTGAATCCCGGCGCGCGTAGCGCGGCGACCTCAACTAAACACCAGGCACTCAACATTCAACACTAAATTTTGGGATTGTTGAGTTTGTGTTCCACCGCAAACACCGCCGCTTCGACCCGCGAAGTCAGGTTGAGCTTGGACAAAATATGCCGCACATGCAGCTTCACCGTGTCGTGGCTGATGTCCAGGGCGCGGGCGATGACCTTGTTGCTTTCGCCTTGCGCCAGGTGGGTGAGAATCTCGCGCTCGCGCTGGGTGAGCAATTCCAGCAGCGACGCCGGATTACTCGCCGGTTGTTCCTGTTGCAGCAGTTTCACCAGTTTCATGGTCATGGTCGGGGCCACCACCGTCTCACCTCTGGAGGCGCGCTGGATGGCGTCCACCACGTCGTCCGGCTCCATGTCCTTGAGCAGATAACCACGCGCCCCGGCGCGCAGGGTGTTGGTGAGGTCTTCCTCGGCGTTGCTCACGGTGAGCATCAGGGTCGGGGTGGTGAAACCCTCCTGGCGCAACTGGCGGAACAGGGTCAGTCCGTCGATGGGCGGCATGTGTAAATCCATGATCACCACGTCGGGGTTTTCCTCGCGGAGGATGCGCCGCGCTTCGTCGGGATTGCCGGTCGCGCCGACTACCTTGATGGCGCCGCGTTGTTCGAGCAATTCGGAGAGTCCCATGCGGAACAGGGTGTGGTCATCGACCAGCAGGACGCGGATGGGTGTGCTCATTTGGATTCCTTGCGGGCAGGGAAATTAAGGGTGACGCGCACCCCGCCTTCCTTGCGGTTTTCTACGACGACGCTGCCGCCCAGCCGTTGTGCGCGTTCACGCATGATGTTTAGCCCCAAGTGCATCCCGTCGCCGCTTTTGATGGGCTGGATGATGCCAACCCCGTCGTCTTCCACGGTGAACAGGTACAAGTCGTTTTGCAGGTCGATGGTGATCTTGGCGTTTTTGGCGCGCGAATGTTTGCCGGCGTTGGTCAGCGCTTCGTGGACGATGTGATAAACCTGCACTTCCTGTTCGGGCGGCAGGTTCATGTCGGGAACGCGGTTGTCCATGTCGAGATTGATGCCGTTGCGATCCTGAAAACTGCTGACGATGTCCCACAACGCCGGCAGCAGGCCGCGCGGATCCATGCGGTTGCGGAACTGGGCGAGCAATTCGCGTAATTCGGCATAGGCCGAATCCAGCGCGCGCCCCAGATCATTGAGGTATTTGTCGGATTTGTCCTGGTCGCGGCTTTCCATCGCATCGCGCAGCAGCGACAGGCGCATGTTCATGAAGGACAGCGTCTGCGCCAGCGAATCATGGAGTTCGTTGGCCAACATCTGGCGTTCGTTGGTGAGTGTGATGCGCAGGTTTTCGCGGGTCAGGCGGGCGTTTTCCAGCGCCATCCCGAGGTGTTCGCTGATCGAGTGGAAGAGCAGCGCCACGTCTTCCGGCACCGGCTCGTCACCGGCCATGAAGAGGTTGTAAACGCCGAGGATTTTGCCCTGGTAACGCAGTGGCACGGCGATGATGCGATGGCAGCGTTCACCGAAATAGGTCAGCGAAGTGCGCTCCGAACAGAAGCGCAATTGATGGCTGTCGCCGTGCTGCACCGCATGTTCGCGCACCGCGCCGCCGCATACGCCGCACTCCAGCGGGATGTAGCGCTCGCATTCGACCACTTCGGGCGGCAAACCGATGGCCCCGACCATGCGCAAATGTTCGCCGTCGGCGGCCAATACCCGCACCGCGCCGGCGTCCGCGCCGGCCAGCTTGATCATGGTGCCGAGGAAACGTTCCAGCAGCGAATCCAGGTTGTCTTCGCTGGACAGGCTGGAGGTGATTTCGGTGAGTACGCGCAGGGCCGGAATTTTGTATGCGCCGTGTCCCTCGTCGTAGATCAGACCGGGGGGAGCGATGGGCGCGCTTGCCGCTTGCGTCATGCGGAATCCTGTGTGATGAACCAAGGCGGCTATTTTAGCCAGCATTGCAGCAAAAGCGAATGCTTATGCTACGAAAATGTCAAAAATATGAAAGAGTAACCCTTTGTCTCTTGTAGCTATTCAAGCTGAAAGGCTGTGAAAAAAGAGGGGGCGGCTTCAATACGTCGCGCCGCTATGCTGCCGAGGCGCGTTCATCTTCCTCGCGGGAGGCCTTCACCTGCATATCGATCAATTTGCCCAACGCCTCGTTGGCGCTTTTTCCCAGATTGCGGTTTCCCTTCAGATACGCATTCACCGTCTCCAGCGGAAACTCGTTGTTTTTCAGGAGCGCTATCGTCGGCGCCAATACCTCGTCACGGAATTTGGCGCGTTTCTGCTCGAATTCCTCAGCCAGTTGGTGTTCTTCGGGGCTCATCGGATTGGCCTTGAATTTCGCCCACAACTCATCGATGGTCGCCACGTTTTTCTCGATACGCGCCAGATGTTCGCTGGTGGGGAGATCGTGGAGTTTCGCCAGTTCGGTAGCGGGATTATGCTGAAAGGCGCGCAGCATTTCGGTCACGTTCATCTCGAACAAATGCTGGATTTTCCCCAGATCGATCGCCGGCAGGGTGCGGACTTCATAAACCGGCTTCATCCCGCTCAACGTCTGCGCCATGCCGCGCAGGCCGATCACCCCCACCCCGATCATGAAAAACGCCAGCATGGCCGTCAAAACGTACAGCTTGCTGCCCACCTTCAAGTTGCCGAACATGTCTACCCCTAAGTTGATGTTGTTGCCATATCGGCATATTGGGATGTTCTCACTTACGTCGCCATCGGGGCATCTCTTAAACTCGGCTCCATGCAAGTCCTCGAAAAATCGGCCCGGCAATCGCACTATGTGGAAGAAAGGCGGATTTCGTGCTTTGACCAACCCGCTTCCCCCTTTGGAAAAGGGGGAAGCGGGGGATTTCAGCGGTGGCGGCAATGCCACCTTGGGCGAAACCCCCCCTTCCCCCCCTTTTCCAAAGGGGGGAACCACATAGTGCGATTGCCCTCGAAAATCCGGCCCGGCGCATTGCGCCGCCGCGCGACTTGTTATACCTTGCCCACCCAAAATCACCAGGGAGCGAAAGCACATGGACTGGAAACCCGCAGGCGCGTTCAGCGACATCCTCTACCAACACGCCGAAGGCATCGCCAAAATCACCATCAACCGCCCGGAAGTGCGCAACGCCTTCCGCCCGCAAACCATCAAGGAACTCATCCAGGCCTTTCAAATGGCCCACCTCGACGCCGCCATCGGCGCGATCATCCTCACCGGCGCAGGCGACCAGGCCTTCTGCGCCGGCGGCGACCAGAAAGTGCGCGGCGACGACGGCGGCTACCACGACGACAACGCCACCCCGCACCTCAACGTCCTCGACCTGCAAATGCAAATCCGCCGCCTGCCCAAACCGGTAGTCGCAATGGTCGCCGGTTACGCCATCGGCGGCGGGCATGTATTGCACCTCGTTTGCGACCTCAGCATCGCCGCCGACAACGCCCGTTTCGGCCAGACCGGCCCGCGCGTCGGCAGCTTCGACGCAGGATTTGGCGCAGGCCTGATGGCGCGCACCGTCGGCATGAAAAAAGCCAAGGAAATCTGGCTGCTGTGCCGCCAGTACGACGCTCAGGAAGCTCTGGACATGGGCCTCGTCAACAAAGTCGTGCCGCTCGCCGAGCTGGAGGCCGAAACCCTCCAGTGGTGCCGCGAAATGCTGCAACACTCCCCCACCGCGCTACGTATCCTCAAAGCCGCCTTCAACGCCGACACCGACGGTCTGGCAGGCATCCAGGAACTGGCAGGCAACGCCACCGCGCTGTTCTACATGACCGCAGAAGGCCAGGAAGGCCGCAACGCCTGGCTGGAAAAACGCCCCCCGGATTTCAGCAAATTCCCGCGCCGCCCCTGAGTGCCGCCCCAAATGTTAGTGTTTACTCTCGCTGCAAGGCAGGCGGGACAATGACATGCCTGAATATCAAGGAAAGACGCGGGTTTCCAGAGGGGTAGGAGCGACCTCCCGGTCGCGAACGCTGCTGAACGAAGCCGGTTCCGCCGGGATTTCCCCCAGTCCCCCCTGTCGCCAAGGTAAGCGTGTCAGCCGGTTTTTGCCTGGGAGCGCCGGCGTCTCGCCGGCCTGCCGGCAGGATGCCGGCGCTCCCGCCCGCATCGGTCTAAGGCTTAATTCTACTTTGTCAGATTTGAAGACCAGTGAGGTCGGTTGTCAATAATCCTAAATCCGGCAGTTGCCTGAGCGGACGCCGATCAACGGGAGAAATTCCG
>CAYVIN010000161.1:0-6176 GCA_964451375.1 uncultured Sulfuricella sp. | reverse complement strand
TCTGCCTGACTTCGCGAAAGATTTCATCTCTTCAACTGCGGTTTCTAGGATCATTCATCCAATCAGCCGGATGCAGGCGATGATGAGCGAAATCGCCGCCAGTCAGGACTTTACCCGGCGCGTGCCGGTGGGGCGTCAGGATGAAATCGGGCGGTCGATCATGGCGTTCAACGTGATGATCGCCAAAACCCACGAAAATTCGGTGCTGCTCAAGCAGAAAACCACCGACATCCAGACCATGCTGCAAAACATGCCACAAGGGATTCTGACCGTAGGCGTCGGCAACGAAGTGCATCCCGAATATTCGGCTTATCTCGAAACCATCTTTGAAACCAAAGATATCGCCGGGCGCAACCTGATGGAACTGGTGTTTGGCGACACCAATCTGGGCGCGGACGCCCTGGCCCAGGTGGACGCCGCAGCGGGCGCGTGTATCGGCGAGGATGCGATGAATTTCGAGTTCAACCAGCATCTGCTGGTCGGCGAAATTGAGAAAAAAATGCCCGACGGTCGGGTCAAGATGCTCGAATTGTTATGGTCGCCGATCAACGACGACGAAGGTGTCACGGTGCGCCTGCTGCTGTGTATCCACGACGTGACCGAGTTGCGCAAGCTGGCCGCCGAAGCCAACGAGAAAAAACACGAACTGGTGGTCATCGGCGAAATCCTCGCCGTGTCGCAGGAGAAATTCTTCGAGTTCATCGATAGCGCGACCAAACTCATCGAGGAAAGCGAACATCTGATCCACGAACATCCCACCCAGGATGCCGACGTGATCGCCCACCTGTTCCGCAACATGCACACCGTCAAGGGCAACGCCCGCACCTACGGCTTTAAACATCTGACCAACGTGGTTCACGCGGCGGAACAGACTTACGACGAATTGCGCAAACATTATCCCGACATCGTCTGGGATCAAGGCGTGTTGCTCGAAGAACTGGGGGTGGTCAAGGCCGCCGTGGAGCGTTATTCAAAGATCAACGAAGTCAGCCTGGGGCGCAAGGGGCCGGGCCGCCGGGGCAATGTCGAACGTTACCTGCTGGTGGACAAAAAGCAGATTCAGGAAACCCTGCATCGCCTGGAAACCGTCAACACCGGCAATCTCCACGAGTTACTCGCCGCCCGCGATGCGGTTCACAAGGTGCTGCGCCTGCTGGGCACCGAAAAAATCGCCGAAACCCTGTCCGGCGTATTCGAATCCCTGCCATCGCTGGCGATGGAGCTGAACAAGGTGCCGCCCATCGTCGAGGTCGAAGACAACGGTTATGTGGTGCGCAACCAGGGCAGCGGCATGTTGAAAAACGTGTTCATGCACCTTATCCGCAATTCCATGGATCACGGCGTGGAAAGCCCCGAAGAACGGCGCGAAAAAAACAAGCCGGCAGCCGGCATGATCCGCCTGAAACTCACTGCCGGCGACGGCGCGATAGTCATCGGGCTGGGCGACGACGGACGCGGGCTGGCGCTGGCGCGCATTCGCAAAATCGCCATCGAGCGGGAGTTGATCAGTTCCGAGGAATGGCTTAGTGACGACGAAGTTGCCCGCCAGATTTTCCGCGCCGGTTTTTCCACCGCCCAGCAAGTCACCGAAGTCTCCGGGCGCGGGGTGGGCATGGATGCGGTGGTGAATTTCCTGAAACGTGAAAACGGCAAGGTGGAAATCCGCTTCCTGGACGAAAACGTCGGCGCGGATTTCCGCCAGTTCGAAATGGTGGTCAGCCTTCCCGACACCTTCTTCGTCCACGTCGATGCCAAAGACGCCCATCTGGTCGGCAAATTCGTTCCCGATTCGAGCGACGGCGACACCCAGGCACCCGCCAAAAACGGCGAATTGCGCGCGGTTGCGTGAGTTGGACAGGTAAACCGAAATGAACAACCAAACAGTAGTCAGCAAGGTGTTGGTGCTGGACGACACGCGCAGCCAGTTCGACAGCCTCCGCGCCTTCTGCGAGGAATGCGGACTGGTGGGCATCCGCCCGCAGCACGGCGATGTCGCCGGCGTGATGGCCATCCTGGAGTCGAACGTCGATCTGGGCGGCATCCTGCTTTATGAAAATTTCGGCGGCGGGGCCGCCAAAGGCCTCGAACTGGCGCGCCGGATACACGAGGCGCGTCCCGAGTTGCCGATGTTCCTGCGCCGTGAAAGCGTCGCCAGCGTCGCCGGACTCGCGGAAAAAGACGCCGCGATGTTCCGTTGCGCCTTTACCAGGGACGACTTGCAGCAACTGCGCGCCACCCTCGACGCCTCGATATTCAGCCGCATTTATCCCACCGACCTGGTGCGCGGCATCACCGAAATGACCCGCGCTTCGCTGGAAACCCTGTTCCGCCATTGCGATATCGACGTGGAAACGCCCTATCTGGTGAAAGACCGCATCATCTACGGCGAGGTGTTCACGATGATCGCCATCGACAGCAACTGGTGCCGGGGCTACATGATGTTGCAGGCCGCCGAGGACGCCGTGCTGGGCTTGATCCGCCGCGAGGAAGGAAGGGAAGACGAAAACCTGACTTTCCGCGAGTTGAACAACGTGCTCGGCGAAGCCACCAACATGGTCTGGGGCTCCTTCAAGAACCGTTACGTCGGCCAGGAAAGCAGCCGCGACAGCGCCATGCAAACCCAGGTGCCGATCATCATCAACCATCACCGCCACTATATTTCCTTCGGTTCGGAAGACCCCCAGCTGTGTCTCAAATACACCCTGCGGGAGCGCAACCACCCCGAAGCGGAAGCGGTGCCGATTTTCCAGCGCTTTGTTTTTAATCTGAGCTGGTCGCCCGAGGATTTCATGGAAAACCCGTCGGTCGAGTCGTTCGTCAATTCCGGCGAACTGGAAATGTTCTGAACCTATTTCAAATTGATTAACCCCGAATATCAGGAGGCAACAATGGCACAAGTATTGGTAGTGGACGATTCCAGCACAGTTCGCAACGAAGTCGGCAATTTCCTCGCCGCCAACGGGCTGACTGTGGAATACGCAGTAGATGGCCGCGACGGGCTGGAAAAATTGAAGGCCAACCCGTCGATCAAACTCGCCATGTGTGATGTCAACATGCCCAACATGGATGGCCTGACCATGGCTGAAAAAATCCGTTCCGATCTCAAGAACAGCGCGGTCAACATCATCATGCTCACCACCGAAAACAGCCCGGCCATGAAGGAACGCGGCAAAGCCGCCGGAATCAAGGGGTGGATCGTCAAACCCTTCAACGGTACAGCAGTGATTTCTTCGATCAAGAAACTGGTGTCCTGAGCCGCGTGGTTGGGGAAAGGGCGGCGGCATATCGGAGCAGTTGTTCGTAGCCGCACCGCCCTTCCCCATGCGTAGGCGGGCTAGCGTATGCAGACAAGTCAAATCAAGCCGTTCGTGCTGAGCTTGTCGAAGCATGAATGGCTTGATTTGACTTGGATTTTTAATCCGTTCATCCTTCGACAAGCTCAGGACGAACGGATTAAAAATCAGTAAGTTGGAAGATGTGTGCATACGGTAGCGTAGGCAGGAGAGACCTGCCTGAGCAGTTGATTTATGAGGTTCCATTTTTCGCCGGCGCTTGCTGCGACCTGGCTGGTTTTCTTTTTGTGCGCTTTCAGCGCATCGCAACAGCTTGAAATTCGGGGTAAACGATGGATTGGTTGGCGGCAACATTGCTTGTCGGCGCGGGCGCGGTATTGGGCGGCGCGCTGGTCGGACTGGCGGCGGGAGCGAAACAGCGCGAAACCCGGCGCAAACTGGAAGCCCAGGAAAAACACATCGGCGACCTGGCGGCGCGGATACCCACCGAGGATACCCAGGCGCTGCTTGCCGATTCGCGTAACGAGGCGGAAGTCCTGCGCCGGAGTCTGGCCCGTCAGGAGGCCGCACATTGCGACGCTCTCGCCGAAACCCAACGCCAGGCAGCCAGTGAACTCGAAGCCGGGCTGAGCCGCGCGCACAGCGAACACGCCGCGCAACTCGCGCAACTGCGCGCCGCGTTGAGCACCGAACACGGCAGCCTGAAAAGCGATATGGAATCGTTGATGGGCATGGTGAAAATGGTGGAGCGCTGGCATGACGAAATGCAGCTCATCCTCGCCAATAACCGTGAGCTGAAGGAGCAGAATCAGCGCTTCGCCGCCATCGTCAAAATGGTGGTGATGCTGGCGCTCAACGCCTCCATCGAAGCGGCGCGCGCCGGGGAGGCGGGCAGGGGCTTTTCGGTGGTCGCCGACGGGGTGCGCGACCTCGCGGAAACCTCGACGAAACTGGCCGCCGAATACAAACAAAACCTCGACAAAAACGACCTTGTCACCACCACCACCTTCCAGGATCTGCAAGCCAGCGGCAATCTGATCCGCACCGCCGTTTTCGGGTTGAGCGCCACTGCTGACCGGATACTTGCGGCAACCCAGCAGGCTCAGTCATGATCAGCAGCAACGCCAGCGCCTCATTGGAGTGGTTGTTTGAAAAGTCGTTGCGCGACAATGTCGTTCACGACCCCGCAGACAGTTGCGTCGTGACATTTTTCAGCGGCGTTGCACCGCAGGACGCCAAAAAGCAACGACGCCTCGTCGCGCTGAATATTTCCTCGTATCTGTTCCGCATCGTGACGCTGTTCGGCTTCGATGCGGACGCCGCCACGGCGGCGCAATTCGCCCGCATCATGCGGCGCAGCGACGAACTCCTGGAAGGCCAGGCCTTGCTGGACGCCTTCGAGGAATTCGCCAACATGGTGTGCGGCGAGGTCAATCGCGGTTTGGCGGCAACCTTCCGGCACGTTGGCATGTCCACCCCTTTCGTCCTGGAAAACTCCTGCCTGAATTACCTGACCATTCTCCAGCCCAGCCAGGTGCAAACCCTCCGGGTCGCCATCAATGATGCGGTGAACCTCGATGTGGTGGTGTGTATTTGTCTGGATAGCGAAACCGACCTGGATTTTCGGATTGACCGCAGCGAGCAGGTGGAAGCCTCGTCCGGCGAACTGGAGATGTTCTGAGTCATGATCTTGCAATAACCGATATTTTTTCAGGAGTGCCAAATGACTAAGACCGTGTTGATTGTTGACGATTCAGCGGCAACCCGACAAATCGCCAGCCTGGTCTTGAAGGGGGGCGGTTATGACCTTATCGAGTCGTGCGATGGCGTGGATGCGTTGGCCAAGCTCGAAGGGCAGGAGGTGCATCTCATCATCAGCGACATCAATATGCCCAGAATGGATGGCATCGATTTCGTGAAAAAGGTACGGGAGCAGCCCACCCTCAAATTCACGCCGGTTGTCATGCTTTCTGTCGATTCCTTTGAGGCCTTGCGTCTGGAGGCGCGAAACCTGGGCGTAAAGGCGTGGATGGTAAAGCCTTTCGACCAGAAAAAACTGCTGGATATGGTGTCCCGTTTCGTCAAGCAGTGATCCGACTGGGTGATTGGGTCTCCGCAAGCTTCAAGTTTGGTGTTTACGTATACCTTGGCTCGCCAAATCGCGACGAGCGAACCATCAGTTCGGGAAGTGATCCGGGTGACATCGTGTGTGCAGACTCCGATTCCAACCGGATCGCCGGCGACTTGATTCCGATGACCGAAATGCAGAACATTGCCGAAAGCGTCTCTGACGAACACGCCCGGCTCATAAAGGGCGTTCGATATTTCCCACCGCCCGTCTCCGTAGCAACCTCGCGCCGCGCCGGGACGCCCCCCCACCCTTTGTTGGCCTGTGATATTGGCCGGCGTGGACAACCTTCCCCTTACTCAAAATTCGTTCTGCAATTTCTTGTATCCCTTTACCAGTTCGTGATTGGCGCGGGTGACTGACTCGGAGAAGTCGACGACCTGCGCGGAGACTTGCTCGATTTAACACAGGTCGGAGCACGAGTGGATGTTGGTTGTGGAGGGGATATAGAAGCCGGACGGGATGTCGCCACCATCACCAGCCAGATTTCCACTACTTCCGTGGACGTTTCAAAGTTCTTGGCTGTGTTCGCGAATTATGTTGTTAATCCGGGCGATTAGGGTGCCGTGGCCGGTCGATACTGGCTTCGACTGGGGAAGTGCCTTGTTTGCGGAACCATTCCACCGGAACCAGTAGCCACGGGGCTTCTCGCGAAGTCCAGATTCTCCAACAACACGATTTGCGAACATAGCCAAGTTTTTTAGCGACAAAAGCATGAAGGTATTGCGCGGGGCGGTGGTAGTTGCGCAGGTTGG
>CAYVIN010000160.1:0-6215 GCA_964451375.1 uncultured Sulfuricella sp. | reverse complement strand
CGCCATGCGCTTTCGTTGTTCGCCAGACCAGCATTGGTCAGGTTACGCTTTTCCCAAGCGGCGCCAGCGGTGATCGGGCCGTTTTCGTAGATACCCAGAGCACTCCAGGCATTCACGGACTTGTCGGAAGCAGCGCTGTTCGACTGAGCAACACCAGTCACATCGGTAACGGTAGCGATTGCAGCGTGGAAACCGGAGAACGTCGGGGTGATCCAAGCCAGAACGTTGTCAGGACGAAGATCCCAACCACCAGCAGCGCCACCGGCAGAAATCAGGTTACGGGAGTCGCCGATTTGATCGCCGAACAGGTCGAGCTTACGACCCAGAATCTTGTACGGGGTGTCATGCTTACCCAGAACAACCGTACCGAAGCCACCAGCCAGACCAACGAAGCTGTTGCCGTTAGTCCAAGCATTGTTAGCGTTAACGGAAGAGGTACCACCCATACCAACGAAGGTGGTCAATTGCCACACAGCCTTAAGACCGTTACCCAGATCTTCTGCGCCCTTGAACCAGATGTTCGAGGAGTTGCTGGAGACATTCCACTGACGGGTCAGATCGGTACCGGCAACATTGGCGCCATTCAGGCTGTCCAAGGAAACCTTCAAGGTACCACCGATTTGTACGTTACCGGAATCAGCGCTAGCGACCATCGGGGCTGCCAGAGCAGCGGCTACTGCAAAAGCGAGAAGCTTTTTGTTCATAAAAATTCTCCTTTGAGTTAATTTGAGTTTTGGGACCACCTGCCTGCCCAAACAACTCCTCCGATTGAGAAGTTGCTTGAATTGTGCCAAAGAGTCAAACCCAGCGGCAAGAACTTTTCACGTTTATCGTCAACGAATAAAATACCTTGTTGTTTTTTTGCAACAAGAATTTTAAATCATGGCGATGCAAAAAGCCGCGCCAGTTCCGCGCCTGGCTCGGCTGCCCGCATGAATGCCTCACCGACCAAAAAGGTGTTTACCTTACAACTGCGCATCAAGGCCACATCTTCTGGATTCAGGATGCCGCTCTCCGTAACCGGGATACGTTCCGGGGTAATCATCGGCAACAAATCCTGTGTCGTTTGCAGGCTGGTTTGGAAGGTTCTGAGATTTCGGTTATTGATGCCGATCAAGGGAGTGGCAAGTTGCAAGGCCGCTTCCAACTCCGGCGCATCATGGACTTCAACCAGCACCGCCATGCCCAATTCATGCGCCAGGGACTCCAACTCCTTCATGAGGGGCAAATCCAGAGCCGCGACGATAAGCAGGATAGCATCCGCACCAATGGTTCGAGCGCGGCAAATCTGATACGGATCAATCATGAAGTCTTTGCGCAGCACCGGCAAATCACACGCGGCCCGCGCTTCGATCAGATGATTTTTACTCCCCTGGAAAAACTGCACATCCGTCAGCACGGACAAACATGCGGCTCCATTTTTTTCATAACTTTGAGCAATTGACGCGGGATCGAAACTCTCCCGGATGACCCCTTTGGAGGGACTGGCTTTCTTGATCTCGGCGATCACCGCCGATTTCCCGGCGGCGATTTTGGCGCGAATCGCGCCGACGAAATCGCGTGGCCTGGGCATGGCCCGCGCTTCTTCGAGCACCGCCTCAAATGGCTTTTTGGCGATAGCCCGCGCCACCTCCGCCTCTTTGACAGCGAGGATTTTTTTCAGAATATCAGACATTTGCGAACTTACCTGAACAATCGATCAGTTGATCCAGCTTGGCTTTTGCGGCTCCCCCGGCGATAACTGCTGAGGCCTTACGCACACCTTCTTGCAAAGTCGCCGCCAACCCGGCGGTATAAATAGCCGCGCCAGCGTTGAGCGCAACAATATCGCGCGCCGGCCCGGGCTGGTTTTCAAGCACCGCCAGCAACTTGGCTTTTGCCTGCTCGATATCCCACACCTTGAGGGGCTCCAGATCAGATAATGCGAATCCGAAATCACTTGGACTCAATTCATATTCGTTAACCTCGCCGTTTTTCAGTTCTGCGACCAGGGTTTTGCCGCACAGGGTAATTTCGTCCATACCGTCCGCGCCATGAACCACCAATACGTGGCGACTGCCAAGGCGTTGCAGTACGCGCGCCTGGATTCCCACCAGATCGGGATGAAACACGCCCAGCACCTGATTTTTCGCCCCCGCAGGATTGGTCAGCGGCCCGAGGATGTTGAACAATGTCCGCACCCCCAGTTCACGGCGCACCGGCGCGGCATGTTTCATGGCGCTATGGTGGCTGGGGGCAAACATAAAGCCGATACCGATTGCATCGATACACTGCCCCACCTGTTCCGGGGTCAGCGTCAGATTGACGCCTAGCGCCTCCAGCACATCGGCGCTGCCGCAGGTGGAAGAAACCGAGCGCCCACCGTGTTTGGCCACCTTCGCCCCGGCGGCAGCCGCCACCAGTGAAGACGCCGTGGAAATATTGAAGGTATGCGCGGAATCGCCGCCGGTGCCGCAGGTATCAACCAGAAACTCGCTGTTCGCCACTGTCACCTTGGTGGAGAACTCGCGCATCACCTGCGCCGCAGCGGAAATTTCACCGATAGTTTCCTTCTTGACGCGCAAACCGATGAGAATCCCGGCAATTTGCACCGGCGTCAGTTCGCCACTCATGATCTGGCGCATCAACGAAAGCATTTCATCGTGGAAGATTTCGCGCTGCTCGATGAGGCGCGTCAGCGCTTGTTGCGGCGTAATCATGAACGTCCTCCCAGGAAATTCGCCAACATCTTGTGGCCATGTTCGGTAAGAATGGATTCCGGATGAAACTGCACCCCCTCCACCGCCAGCGTCTTGTGGCGCACCCCCATGATTTCGCCGTCATCCGTCCAGGCTGTGATTTCCAGGCAATCCGGAATGGTTTCGCGCTCGATCACCAACGAATGATAGCGGGTTGCGCGAAAGGGATTGGGCAGTCCGGCGAACACCCCGACATCCTTGTGCTGGATCATCGACGTTTTGCCGTGCATCAATTGTTTGGCATGAACAATCACGCCACCAAAGGCCTGCCCGATGCTCTGGTGCCCCAGACAAACCCCGAGGATCGGCTTCTTGCCGGCAAACTCGCGGATCGCCGGCACTGAAATCCCCGCCTCGTTGGGCGTACATGGGCCGGGTGAAATCACAATATGGTCGGGATTCAGCGCGGCAATCTGTTCCAGGGTGATTTCGTCGTTGCGGAACACCTGCACTTCCTGCCCCAACTCGCCGAAATACTGAACGAGGTTGTAAGTAAACGAATCGTAATTGTCGATCATCAGCAACATGTCACACCTCCTCGCCGCCCAAACCGGCGAGAGCCAGTTCCGCCGCACGCAACACGGCGCGCGCCTTGTTGCAGGTTTCGATCCATTCATTGTCCGGCACGGAATCGGCGACGATGCCTGCCCCCGCCTGGACATACAAGGTCTTGTCCTTGACCACAGCAGTACGAATGGCAATCGCCAGATCCATATCGCCGTTAAAGCCCAGATAACCCACCGCACCCGCGTAGACGCCACGTTTGGTCGGTTCCAGTTCGTCAATGATTTCCATGGCGCGCACCTTGGCCGCACCGGAAACCGTTCCCGCCGGGAAGGTGGCGCGTAATACGCCCATCGCATCCTTGCCCTCGGCCAGCTTGCCCTCGACATTGGAAACAATGTGCATCACATGGGAATAACGCTCGATCACCATGTTGTCGGTAACTTTCACTGAACCGACGTGAGCCACTCGCCCCAAATCATTGCGCCCCAAGTCCATGAGCATCACGTGCTCGGCGATTTCCTTGGGATCGGCCAGCAACTCGCGGCCCAGCGCCTCGTCCGCCTCGCGGGTTTTGCCGCGTGGCCGGGTGCCGGCAATCGGTCGCACCGTAACCATATTCTCTTCGAGACGCACCAGGATTTCCGGCGACGAGCCAACCACCTGAAAATCCCCCATGTCGTAATAGAACATATAAGGAGAGGGATTGAGCGAACGCAGCGCCCGATACAACGATAACGGCGAAGCATCGAAGGGTTGGCTCATCCGTTGCGCCAGCACCACCTGCATGATGTCGCCGTCGAAGATATAACGCTTGGCTTTTTCCACCGCGTTTTTGAAGCCTTCCTCACCGAATTCCGAAACCGCCTGCGCCGGGGTTCCCGGCGCAACCGCCGGAATCTCCGGGGGACGCCGCAGCAGACGCTGCAACTCGTCGAGGCGCGCCTGGGTTTTGGCATAGGCGTGGGATTCATTGGGATCAGCGTAGACAATCAGATAAAGTTTACCGGTGAGATTGTCCACCACCGCCAACTCTTCGGATTGCAGGAGCAGAATGTCCGGTGCGCCGATGACATCGGGTTTGTTCACCCCAGCCAGCTTTTTTTCCACGTAGCGGATGGTGTCGTAGCCGAAATAACCGACCAGTCCGCCGGTAAAACGCGGCGAACCTTCACGTTCGGCAACCTTCAGACGCGCCTGATAAGCCTGGATAAAAGCCAGCGGATCGTCGGTTTCGAGCGACTCCAGCACTTCGAAATCGTTTTCCACCGTCACCCGTTGGCCGCACACGCGGATACGGGTCTTGGCCGGCAGGCCGATGAAGGAGTAGCGCCCAAAGCGTTCGCCGCCCACCACCGATTCCAGCAAATAGGAATAGGGTCGGTTGGCAAGCTTGAGATAAACGGTCAGGGGGGTATCGAGATCGGCCAGCGTTTCCCGCACCAGCGGGATACGGTTGTAGCCTTGGCCGGCAAGGCTAAGGAATTCCTGTTCAGTCATTTTGTTTCACCTAAAGAAAAAGTCGAAAAACGGGCGCAACGGTTCCGGGCACTGCTAGTTACAGCATCGCCAGGGCCAGGCCTCAATCACTTTTCGTATTTCCTTCAGGTTCATGATTTAGATTTTCTTGATGAGATTCAGGGCGTCGGGCAGCGTTTCGATCACCGCGTCGCACACCTGTTCGCGCACGTCCTGGCCGCCATTGTAACCGTAAGGCAGGAGAAAAACATGACAGCCGGCAGCGTGTGCGGCCTGGGCGTCATTGGTTGAATCGCCGATCAACAGCATTTCGCCGGGCACACAGCCGAAAAACTCACCGGCATGGCGCAGCGGCAGCGGATCAGGTTTTTTCTTCGGCAAGCTGTCGCCGGACAGCACCAGCGCGAAATAATCCTTCAGCCCCATCCGTTCCAGCAAAGGCAGGGTAAACATCTCCGCCTTGTTGGTGATGCAGGCCAGCGGGAAACCCGCCTCGCGCAACGCCTCCATGCCCGCCATCACCCCCGGATAAGGCCGGGTGGAAAGCGTCAGGACTTCCGCATAATGTTTCTGAAAAACCGGCAGAGCACGGGCGAACAAATCCGCATCGGCCTTGCCGTGCATTTCACCGGTCAAGGCGCGTTTCACCAGATTGGAAATCCCGTTACCGATGAAGGAACGGATTTTCGCCAGATCAACCGGCGGCATCTCCAGATCGCGCAACATACGTTGCGCCGCTTCGGCGATATCCGGCGCGGTGTCGAGCAAGGTGCCGTCGAGGTCTATGACCACCGCCTTGATGGCGAGCGGAAAGTGTTCAGTTTGCATCAATGTCCCCCGGCTGGTTTGGCGGCTTCAGCCTTGGCCGGTTCCGTTTTGGCGGGTTCCGGCTTGGCCTTGGCGTCCTTGCCTTCGGCGGACTTGGCGTCAGCCTCGGGCTTTTTTTCCGGCTCCGCCGCTTTTGCACCTTCTGCGGCCTGCTCACCTTCCGGCTTGGCTTCGCCTTCTTCGCCCTCCTTCTTCTTGGGCTGCGGCGGCGGATCGACTGGAATCACCACAGGTGGCGGCGGCGGAAAGTTGGTTTCGACCTTCTTGTCCTTCACATCCTTGTCCGCCTCGTGCCAGCCTTCGAGCAGTGAAACGGGCGGATACTTGGGATTTTCGCGCATACACTGCTCGGGCGACTTGATCGACACCCGGCAGGCATACCCCATGGCCACGGCATCCTTGGCCTTCTGGCCGGGAATCTCGAATTCGCAGCCAGCCAGCGAGAGGGCAAACCAGACCAGGGCAAGACGCTTCATGACGAGGAAAATCAGGCTTTCGCCAATTCCGCGCGCATCGCGGCGATGATCGAATCATAACGGTGCGGATCGCTGTCCTTGCCCGCGCCATACACCGCAGAACCGGCAACGAAGGTATCCACGCCGGCCTTGGCGACTTCCAGAATATTGCCGGGGCCGACGCCGCCGTCGATTTCCAGGCTCACGTTCA
>CAYVIN010000159.1:0-6347 GCA_964451375.1 uncultured Sulfuricella sp. | reverse complement strand
ACGAGCGGACTGGGTCTTGGCGATTTTCACGGGGGAAGTCCGACAGGCTGCTAGAATCGCTGCGTCAAAAAACCGGCCCGGAATGCCAATTGACGGCGGCGCGGCGCTTGGTTGGGGCGAGATACAGATTTAGCGTAAAATAGCGCCCCTTTGCCGTCTGAAGTCACCCCTTAATAGAGAACAAACCATGGTAAGAACCCGTTTCGCTCCCAGTCCCACCGGCTATCTGCATATCGGCGGCGCGCGTACTGCGCTGTTTTCCTGGGCTTATGCCCGCTTGCACAAGGGCGTTTTCGTGCTGCGCATCGAGGATACCGACCTGGAGCGTTCGACGCCGGAGTCGGTGCAGGCGATTCTCGATGGGATGGCGTGGTTGGGGCTGGATTACGACGAAGGCCCGTTCTACCAGATGCAGCGCATGGAGCGTTACAAGGAAGTGATTCAGAAGTTGCTCGACGAGGGCAAGGCTTACCATTGCTACGCCAGCAAGGAAGAACTCGATGCGATGCGCGCCGAGCAGGAAGCCGCTGGGTTGAAGCCGCGTTATGACCGGCGCTGGCGGCCCGAGCCGGGCGTGACGCTGCCCGCGCCGCCTGCCGGGGTGTCGCCGGTGGTGCGCTTCAAGACCCCGCTGGACGGTTCGGTTGTGATCGACGACCTGGTCAAGGGCAAGGTGGTGGTGCATAACACGGAGCTTGATGACCTCATCATTGCGCGTTCCGACGGTACCCCGACCTATAACTTCAGCGTGGTGGTGGACGACTGGGACATGCAGATTACCCATGTGATCCGGGGTGACGACCACCTCAACAACACGCCGCGCCAGATCAATATGCTGAAGGCGCTCGGCGCGCCGTTGCCGCAATACGCGCATGTGCCGATGATTCTGGGCGCGGACGGCGAGCGTCTTTCCAAGCGCCACGGCGCGGTGAGCGTGATGCAATACCTGGAAGACGGCTATCTGCCGGAAGCGTTGCTGAATTACCTGGCGCGGCTGGGCTGGGCGCGCGGCGACGAGGAAGTTTTCGACATGGATCAGTTCGTCGAATGGTTCAACCTCGAAGCGATTTCCAAGTCGCCCGCCAAGTTCAACCCGGAAAAGTTGCTGTGGCTGAACCAGCAATACATCAAGAAAACCGACAAACAACGTCTGGCCGACCTCGCCAAGCCATTCATGGCGCGCGACTGCTGCGATTGCGATACCGCCACAGGGCCGGATTTGGCCGAGGTGGCCGATCTGCTCAGGGATCGCGTTAACACTATTGAAGAGTTGGCCGATGCGGCGGTGTATTTCTACCGCCAACTCGATCCCGCGCCGGAACTGGTGGCGCAGCATGTCGGGGCTGACAACCTGTCGGCCTTGCGCGATTTCGCGGACAAGCTGCAAACCTGCGAGTGGAACCGCACGGCCATTCACGACCTGATCAAGTCCAGCGCCACCGCTCACGGCCTGAAGATGCCCAAAATCGCCATGCCGCTACGTGTGCTGGTGACCGGCGAAGCCCAGACGCCGTCGGTGGATGCCGTGCTGATGCTGATCGGACGCGAGGAAGTGTTGCGCCGCCTGAATTTGCGACTGGCGCAAATCGGTGTTGGCGCGTAAGGTTCACGGTTTTCCACGGGGCGCTTACGCCGATAGGGCGATGCCATGAATATCGCGGTTAGCCAACTGATCGTCCGCTTTCTGGAGCGGCTGGGCGTGGAATGTGTGTTCGGGATTCCCGGCGCGCATATCCTGCCGGTCTACGATGCACTCTACGATTCGCCGCTCAAGACCGTCCTGACCAAACACGAGCAGGGTGCGGCCTTCATGGCGGGTGGTTATGCGCGCGCTTCAGGCAAGATCGGCGCGTGTATCGCCACCGCCGGGCCGGGGGCGACCAATCTGGTGACCGGCATCGCCAATGCCTATATGGACAAGCTGCCGGTGCTGTTCATCACCGGCGAAACCTCCACCCATATCTTCGGCAAAGGCGGCTTGCAGGAAAGCAACGGCGAAGGCGGCAGCATCGACCAGGTTCTGTTGTTTGCCGGGATCACGCGCTATCACAAACTGATCGAGCGCACCGATTACCTCCCCACCGTGCTGAATCAGGCGGCCAAACACCTGCTTTCCAGCACCCCCGGCCCGGTGGTGTTGAGCATCCCCTACAACGTCCAGAAGGAAATGGTGGACGCCGCCATGCTGGATGACATCGCCTTTACCCGCATGAACGGGGAAAACGCGGTTGCCGAGCAGGTCATCGCCAATAGTGTGGCGCTGCTTCGCGAAGCGCAACGCCCGCTGATTGTCGCGGGTTACGGCTGTATCCGTTGCGGCGCGCAGGAATCCTTACGCAAACTCAGCGCGCGTCTCAACATCCCGGTGACCAGCAGCCTTAAAGCCAAGGGTGCGATAGATGAACGTTCCGCGCTGTCGCTGGGCAGTCTTGGCGTTACCTCCGGCGGTTACGCCATGCGTTATCTGGAGCAGGAAGCCGACCTGGTGCTGGTGCTGGGGGCAGGGTTCAACGAACGCACCAGCTATGTCTGGGACAAGAAGCTGTTGGCCGGCAAGAAACTCATCCAGGTGGACAACTGTGCCCAGCAACTGGAAAAGGTGTTCCGCGCCGACCTTGCGGTACACGCTGACCTTGCTGCCTATCTCACGGCGCTGGATGCCGCTACGTCGGCTATTCCGGCGAAAGCCCCGGTGGATGTCGGCGCCTTCATCGCGGCGGCACAGGTGCAGGCCGCAGCGGCCAATGAAACGATATTCAACCGCCAGTTCGACCATGTGCGCGCCTTTTACGGCTGGCTGGAGCAGCGTTTTCCCGATGGCCTGGCGATGTTCGACGACAACATCGTTTTTGCGCAGAATTTCTACCGGGTTTCCGCCCAGGATCGTTTTTACCCGAATACCGGCATTTCCTCGCTGGGCCATGCCGTTCCGGCGGCCATCGGGGCCGGCTGGGGAAATAAACAGCCGCTGTTCGCGATGCTCGGTGATGGCGGCTTCCATATGTGCGCGATGGAGATCATGACAGCGGTGAACTACGCCATCCCGCTGAATATCGTCCTGTTCAACAACAGCACCATGGGCCTGATCCGCAAGAACCAGCATCATCTTTACCAGGATAGGTTCATCGACTGCGATTTCACCAATCCAGACTATGCGTTGCTGGCGCAGTCCTTCGGCATCCGTCATTGCCGCGTGGAAAACGAGCAGGATATGGTCAAGCTGGATACGCTCGATTTCCGGAATGGAATCAATCTCATCGAGATATTGCTCGATCAGGATGCGTACCCGAATTATTCTTCAAGGCGCTGATTGCGCATGACCGATTCCCTGACCACGCAACTTGCGGATTGCGTCGCGCGCTACCAATCCGCCATTCCTGGCCTGGCCGATATCGCCGGGCAACTCGCCCCAACGGCTGATTTGAATCGACTCATCGACCTTTACGAGCAGTGCTACCCGCTACTGGAAAAGGCGATGTGGTCGGACGGCGCGGATTTTCACCCGTTGCTGACGTGTTATCAGGCGCTGTTCCGCGAGCAGGAAGCCCTGATCCGGCAGCGCGGAGGCGATGATCGTCATTCCTTCATCCTGAGCATTCCCATCGCAGATCGCCCGCCGCACCTGCGCGCCTGCCTGGAAAGCGTTTACCAAATCTGCACGCTGTACAACTACGGCAGCCAAACCGGCGGCGTGTGGGACAAAATCCGGATTATCGTCGCCGAGGACAGCCGCGACGAAAACAACATCCGCCGCCATATCGAGCTGGTCGAGGAATACCGCCGCAAAGGTTTGCAGGTCTTGTATTTCGGCCTCGACGAGCAGTATGAACTGCTGCAAACCCTGCCTGCCGGGCAACGGGAACCGTTGGGCAACCTGCTCACCACCCAGCCCAGGGAAAGGTTCTACCGCAAGGGGCAGGCCGCCAACCGCAACCTCAGCTACCTCAAGTTTCTGCAACTCACCCAAAACAAGGCGCGGACGCTGTATTACCTGGTCGATAGCGACCAGCATTTTTGCGTGAACCGCCATACCGAATCCGGTGAAGAAGTGGTGACTGCGCTGAATTATTTCCACGCCATCGACAACATTTTCCGCAGCACCGGCACCCTGCTGCTCACCGGCAAGCTGGTCGGCGACCCGCCCGTCTCGCCCTCGGTGATGACCGCCAATTTCCTCGATGATGTGAGCGCCTTTTTTGCCCGCCTGGCGACCTTCTCCGGCGATCAGGACTGCCGCTTCCACGGCGCGCAGGGGCCGGTCGCGAATGACGCCGCTTATCATGATTTGTCCGGGTTGTTCGGCTTTGAAAACAAAGCGACGACCTATCCCTACCCGTGCCGGTTATCCGGCGTCCATGACCACAGCGCCTGTCTCGCGGATTTTGCGCAGCGGCTCAACACCTTCTTCTTCGGCGAACACCTCACCCGCAAAACCTGGTTTTCCTACGGCAGCGGCTTTACCCAGCTCAGCCCGGCGCGGACGATCTACCCCGGCAATTACATCGCCAATTACGCCGGGCTGAAATACATCATTCCCTTCGGGCATTTGCGTTTAAGAATGTCCGGCCCCACCGCCGGACGGCTGATCGCCGCCGAAATCGGGGGACGCTTCGCCTCCTTCAACATGCCCAACCTGCACCGGCGCACCACCGAAGCGGGCCTGGACGACGACTTCCGCCCCGGCGTGGAACTGGACGAAGCGCAGCAAAGCGTCGACCTGTCCGACGAATTCGAGCGCCAGTTTTTCGGCGACCTGATGCTGTTCTCGACCGAAGAGTTGGTCAAGCAGGCGGACGTGACCCAGCCCTTCGCCCAGGACGTGATCGAGGCGGTCATCGCTCGCAAAGAGGCTGAACTGTTGGCGTTGTACCGGCAAAAGCACGAGGCCATCGTTGCCAAGAACCGGCAATTGCACGACCTCGTGTTCGACGCCGGGCATTGGTGGCTGCGCGCGCCCGAGTCGGCGCTTGCCTTGCGGCAAGTCCAGGCCTTCATCGACAACATAGCCCGCAATTTCGGCGAACACGCGCCGGCCTGGGGGCAAATCCAGTCAGCCGAGCATCGCGCTTTGCGCAAAGAGCAGATTGTCGAAGCCTTGATGAATTACCGGGCGGAGCGGGATGCTTGGGATAGCTTGTTCTGACCTATTGAAGTTCTGATTTGGGCTGGCAGCGCTTCTTAAATCTGGTCTTCTGCAGCACATAACCAATGTGCCTCCACCCCGATTTGTATCATCCAACTTGGTTATGGCATGGATTCGCACATCCTCGACCTGAATCGGGATAACCCGATGCCAGGTCAAGGCTGCGTGATTTGGGACTGTTAAGACTTATCTTCCAGAATCACGCCAAGTCGAAGCGATCCAGGTTCATTACCTTGTTCCAGGCCGCCACGAAGTCGCGTACGAACGCTTGCTGTGCGTCGCTGCATGCGTAGGCTTCGGCGATGGCGCGGAGTTGGGCGTTCGAACCGAAGATCAGATCGACACGGGTGCCGGTCCATTTGACTTCGCCGGTCTTGCGGTCGCGCCCTTCGAACAGGTCGGCGGCGTCCGAAACGGGTTTCCACTCGGTGCCCATGTCGAGCAGGTTGACGAAAAAGTCGTTGGTGAGCGCCTCGGGCCGCTGGGTGAAGACTCCGTGCCGGGATTGGCCGACGTTTGCGTTCAGCGCGCGCAGCCCGCCGACCAGCACCGTCATTTCGGGTGCGGTGAGCGTCAGCAGTTGCGCCTTGTCGAGCAGCAGTTCCTCGGCGGAGACGGCGTACCTGGCTTTCTGGTAGTTGCGGAAGCCATCGGCGAACGGTTCGAGCACGGCGAAGGCGTCCACGTCGGTCTGTTCCTGCGCGGCGTCCATGCGGCCCGGCGTGAACGGTACCGTCACCGCATGGCCGGCTTTCCTGGCGGCCTCTTCGACGCCGGCGCAGCCGGCCAGCACGATCAGGTCGGCCAGCGAAACTTTTTTGCCGCCGATGTTGAACTCACGCTGGATGCCTTCGAGCTTGCCGAGTACTTTGGCCAGTTGGCTCGGCTGGTTGGCTTCCCAGTCCTTTTGCGGCGCAAGGCGGATGCGCGCGCCGTTGGCGCCGCCGCGCTTGTCGGAGTTGCGGAACGTCGAGGCCGAGGCCCAAGCGGTCGAGACCAGTTCCGCAACGCTCAGCCCGGACGCCAGCACTTTGGTCTTGAGGACGGCGACATCCTGGTCATCGATCAGGGGATGATCGACGGCGGGGATGGGGTCTTGCCAGAGCAGCACTTCCTTGGGTACTTCGGGGCCAAGGTAGCGCGCACGTGGCCCCATGTCGCGGTGGGTCAGCTTGAACCAGGCGCGGGCGAAGGCGTCGGCGAA
>CAYVIN010000158.1:0-6527 GCA_964451375.1 uncultured Sulfuricella sp. | reverse complement strand
CTCCGTCTCAAGTTTAACAAAACGTTGGTGTCCATTCTTTTCAGCTTACCTCACAGCAGGATAAGCTTAATTTCTCTGGCTCGAATTCCTCCTTGAAGCCCCTTCATGAATACTGTATAAATATACAGTAAAGGAGCTGCCATGCACGAACTCACCCCCCGCCAGCGGGAAATTCTCAACCTGATCCGGGAATGGACTGAAACCACCGGTTTTCCGCCGACTCGCGTAGAAATCGCTCGTCGTCTGGGGTTTCGCTCGCCAAATGCCGCCGAGGATCACATCAAGGCATTGGCGAAAAAAGGGATGCTGGAGATTCTGCCGGGGGCTTCGCGCGGCATCCGCCTCAAGGACGGCGGCGGCTTGCCGGTCATTGGGCGGGTGGCGGCGGGTAATCCCATCCTTGCCCAGGAACATATCGAGGGGCGCTATCAACTCGATAGCGGACTGTTTGCGCCACGCGCCGATTATCTGCTCAAGGTGCGCGGCATGAGTATGCGGGATGCCGGGATTCTCGACGGCGACCTGTTGGCGGTGCACCGCAGCAATGAAGCGCAGCCCGGCCAGGTGGTGGTGGCGCGGATCGGCGACGAGGTGACGGTGAAACGCTTCCGGCGCACCGGGCAGATCGTCGAATTGCTGCCGGAAAACCCCGATTTTTCCCCCATCGTGGTGGATTTGCAGCGTCAGGAAATGGTCATCGAAGGGATCGGCGTCGGCGTGATCCGCAACGGAAGACCTCTGTGAACGCCGCTCTGGAAGCCATTCTCCAGCACCCCGCCATCTGGCGCGGCGACCGCAATGCTCAGGTGGCGGCGGAAGATGTGGTGCCCAGCGGTTTTGCCACCCTCGATGAAGTGCTGCCGGGCGGCGGTTGGTCACGCGGGGCGCTCACCGAAATCTTGCCGGTGCGCGAGGGGATCGGTGAATTGCGCCTGGTGACGCCGGCCCTGGCGCGGCTGGCGGGGAATAGCGGCTGGCTGGTGTGGATAGCGCCGCCCCACGTGCCGTATGCCCCGGCGCTGGCCGCAGCCGGCGTGAGTTTGCCGCAGATATTGGTGGTCAAGCCGCGCAATGTTGCCGATGCCTGGTGGGCGGCGGAACAGGCGTTGCGTTCCGGGGCTTGCGGGGCGGTGTTGGCATGGCTGGCGGGCTTCGACGAGCGGCGTATGCGCCGCCTTCAGCTTGCGGCGGAAGCGGGAAAAGGGTGGGGCGTGTTGTTCCGCCCGGCGCGCGCCGAACAGGAGCGTTCCGCCGCCGCACTGCGTCTGCGCCTGGAACCTGCCCCCCAAGGTTTGGCCGTGCGGGTGCTCAAACGGCGCGGCGGTTTGGTGGACAAACCGGTACTGCTTGAATTGAGTCAACCGGAAGGATTACGGAGCGCATCACATGGTGCGTCGCTTTTGTCCGGTAACGTAGCGCAGCAACGGGCAGCGGCGGCGTTGAACTCTCTTTTTTGAGGGGAATTGGGGCTGCGGTGAAGGTGTAGAGGTACGGAAAATGGCAGAAATAGACATTGATTTAACGTAACTACTCAGGAGGTTTTCTCCCCTCTCCCACGCGAGTGGGAGAGGGTGGCGTGGCTTCGACCAACCGCACCGATATGCCACCGCCCTCTCCCCAACCCCTTGTATGCCTGCGGGGCGAGGGACTTGTATGCTGTAGCTTTGCGTCATCCTGGTAGTTGCGATTTGCTATTAAAGTAATACTTTATATTAAAGCTTCAATTTAATGATTCTATGTTACTTAATTTGTTTTTACAAGCCCATATTGTCCCCCGATATATCCCGCTGAATCCAACCAAACCTAGGGTGTTCGGCAGGAACGACCTCCCGGTCGCGAGCCGCTAAAGCTGTGACCTGAAGGCTGTTTCTACATGGCATTCGTTTTATTCGGAAAGTTTTCCCATGTTGTGGCTTGCCCTCTATTTTCCTCAATTGCCGCTGGAAGTTTTTTCGCGTGGCGGCGCTGTGTCCGCACCGCTGATCGTGGCGGAAAAACGCGGCAACCGGGCGCGGGTGGCGGCTTGCAACGAAGCGGCTGGCGCTGCCGGAGTCCATCCCGGCATGCCGGTGTCCGCCGCCCAGGCGCTGCTTGCGGCGCTGCGGGTGCGCTGGCGCGACCTGGCGGTGGAACATGACGCGCTGGCCGGATTGGCCGCCTGGGCGGGACGTTTCACCCCGGATGTGAGCCTCCAACCGCCGCATGGGCTGGTGCTGGAAGCCAGCCGCTGCCTGCGCCTGCATCACGGTTTGGACAATCTCCTTGAATTGGTGCGGGACGGCATCGCGGCGCTCGGCTACACCTTATCCATCGCCGCCGCGCCGACGCCCCACGCCGCCTGGCTGCTGGCGAAGGCGGGGAGGGCGGTGTTTATCGTCGAAGGGCGGCAACTTGAACGGGAGCTTGGCAGGCTGCCGGTGGGGCTGCTCGAACAGCCGGCGGAAATGCTGGCCGGTCTGGAAATGGTTGGCGTTCAGACCCTCGGGGATGCTCTGCGCCTGCCCCGCGCCGGTCTGGCGCGGCGTTTCGGCAAGGGGCTGCTGAACGAACTGGATCGGGCTTTCGGCAAACAGCCCGAGGCGCGGGCTTTTTTTGTGCCGCCCCCGGTTTTCGAGCGCCGCCTGGAACTGACTGCTCCGGTAGAAGACGCGCAAGCCCTGCTTTTCGCGGCGCGGCGCTTGCTCCCGGAGTTGGAGGGTTATCTTGCCTTGCGCCTGTCCGGCGTTCAGGAGGTCGAACTCCTGTGCCGCCACGAAGATGCTCCAGATACCGTAGTGACGCTGGGTTTCGTCGAACCGACCCGAGAAGCGGAACGGATGCTGCTCCAGTTGCGCGAAATCCTGGGGCGTCTGCAACTCGCTGCACCGGTTTACGCCATCACCCTGAAAGCCGCGCGTATTCTGCCGTTGGCGGCGGTTATGGAGGACTTGTTTACCGAAAAAGCCGGACAGGAGGACGGTAACCGTCTGCTGGAGCGGATGCGCGCCAGATTGGGCGCGGAGGCCATCCATGGCATTACTGCGGCTGCCGATCATCGTCCCGAACTGGCCTGGCGAGACTGTGCCGCAGGAAAAGAGGCCGGTGCGCCGGGCAATCCGCACCGCCCCTTGTGGCTGCTACTCCAGCCCACGCCCTGCCGGGACGGCAGTCTGGTGCTGAAATCCCGCGCGGAGCGCATTGAAAGCGGCTGGTGGGACGGACATGGCGTGGCGCGCGATTATTACGTGGCCCAGGATCGCAATGGGGCGCGCCTGTGGGTGTATTGCGAGCGGGGTAGCGGCGAATGGTTCGTCCACGGCTTGTTCGGGTAAGGCATCATGATCGACTACGCCGAACTCCATTGCCTTTCCAATTTCACCTTCCTGCGTGGCGCATCCCACCCCGAGGAACTGGTGGCGCGCGCCCATGAACTGGGTTACACGGCGCTTGCGCTGACCGACGAATGTTCTCTGGCGGGCGTGGTGCGCGCCCATGTGGCGGCGAAGGAATGCGGACTGAAGCTTATCGTCGGCAGCGAATTCCGCTTGTCCGAAGGGCTGCGCCTGGTGGTGCTGGCAACCGACCGGGGCGGGTACGCAAACCTCGCCGAGCTGATTACCCAGGGCCGCCGCAACGCCGTCAAGGGAAGTTACGCGCTGTCTCTCGGTGACTTGAGCGACGGCTTGCCCGGTTGCCTGATTTTGCTGCTGCCCGATCCCTTGCCCACGCCGGAGCAGGCGTCTTTCCTGGCTGCCCGTTTTGCGGGGCGGGTCTGGCTGGCGGTAGAGCTGTTTCGTTCCCCCGGCGATGGGGCAAGACTTGCCGCCGTGCGCGCATTGGGTGCCGAGGTCGGTTTGGCGCTGGTTGCGGCGGGGGATGTCCACATGCACGTTCCCGAACGGCGCGCCATGCAGGACATGCTTACCGCCGTGCGCCTCGGTGTGCCGCTGGCGGAGGCGGGCGCGGCGCTGTACCCCAACGGGGAACGCCATCTGCGCGAACGCGCCGACCTGGCGCGTTTATATCCCGCCGAACTGCTGGCGCAAACCCTCGCCATCGTGGCCCGCTGTACTTTCTCGCTCGACGAATTGCGCTACGAATACCCGGAAGAACTGGTTCCGGCGGGGGAAACACCGGCTTCCCACCTACGCAAACTCACCGAGGTAGGACTGCGCCGCCGCTACGGAGAAACCATACCGGACAAGGCGCGTGCACTGGTGGAACACGAGCTGGCGCTGATTGCGGAATTGAAATACGAGCCGTATTTCCTGACTGTCCACGACATCGTGGCGTTCGCCAGGGAACGGGGCATTCTCTGCCAGGGACGCGGCTCGGCGGCGAATTCGGCGGTGTGCTACGCGCTGGGCATCACCGAGGTCAACCCGGCGTGTATGGAAATGTTATTCGAGCGTTTTATCTCCAGAGAACGCAACGAACCACCGGACATCGACGTGGATTTCGAGCACGAGCGGCGCGAGGAGGTGATCCAGTACCTTTACGCGAAATACGGCAGGGAACGCGCCGCGCTGGCTGCCGCCGTGATCACCTATCGCCCTCGCAGCGCGATGCGTGACGTGGGCAAGGCGCTGGGCTTCGATCTCGAACAGGTGGATAGACTGGCAAAATCCATGGCCTGGTGGGATGGCCGCAAGGTGCAGGCGCAACGCCTGGAGGAGGGCGGTTTCGATCCGGCCAATCCCAAGGTGCGCCTGTTGATGGCGCTGGTCGATGAACTGGTGGGGTTTCCCCGCCATTTATCGCAGCACGTAGGCGGATTCGTGATTGCGCGGGGTAGATTGTCGCGTCTGGTTCCCATTGAAAATGCGGCGATGCCGGAACGCACCATCATCCAGTGGGACAAGGATGACCTCGACGCACTGGGTTTGCTGAAAATCGACGTGCTGGCGCTGGGGATGCTTTCCGCCATCCGCCGGGCGCTGGCGCTGGTAGGGGAGATACGCGGCAAGCCCTTCGCCATGGCGGATATCCCCAGGGAAGACCCGGCAGTCTATGAAATGATTTCCCGCGCCGATACGGTGGGGGTGTTCCAGATCGAATCGCGCGCCCAGATGTCCATGTTGCCGCGCCTCAGACCACGTAATTTCTACGATCTGGTGATCGAGGTCGCGATTGTCCGTCCCGGCCCCATCCAGGGCGGCATGGTGCATCCCTACCTGCGCCGCCGCCAGGGGCTGGAACCGGTGACCTACCCCAGCGAGGCGGTGCGCGACGTGCTGGAACGCACCTTGGGGGTGCCGATTTTTCAGGAGCAGGTAATGCGTCTGGCGGTCGTTGCCGCAGGGTTTACGCCCGGCGAGGCCGATCATTTACGGCGTTCCATGGCGGCCTGGCGACGCAAGGGTGGTCTGGAAGCCTTCGAGCGGCGGCTGATTGATGGAATGGCGGCACGGGGTTACCCGGAGGAATTCGCCCGGCAAATCTTCCTGCAAATCCAAGGGTTCGGTGAATACGGCTTTCCCGAATCCCATGCCGCTAGCTTCGCCTTGCTGGTGTACGTCTCGGCCTGGCTCAAATGCCACGAACCGGCGGCTTTCGCCTGCGCGCTGCTCAACAGTCAGCCGATGGGTTTCTACGCGCCGGCGCAGATCGTCCAGGACGCCCGGCGTCACGGCGTCGAGGTATTGCCGGTTGATGTGGCGGTGAGCGCCTGGGATTGCTCCCTGGAAAAGCGACCCGGCGCTGTGCTCGCGCTACGTCTGGGATTACGCCTGGTGAAGGGCTTCTCGCTGGAAGGCATGGCGCGCCTGGCCGCGGCACGGGCGCAAGGCGGCTTCATCAATGTGGAAGACCTCGCCATACGCAGCGGCATGGACAAGGGCGATCTGAAATGCCTGGCGACGGCGGGCGCTTTGGCAGGCTTGACGACGGGAAACCGCCGCCAGGCTTATTGGGAAGTGGCCGGCGTCGAGCCTTACGTTCCGCTCGCCGCACCCATCGAGGAAATCCAGCCGGAACTGGCGCCGCTCAGCGAAGGCCAGAACCTCGTCGCGGATTACGCCAGCCTTGGTCTGACTCTGGGCAGACACCCGTTAGCGCTGTTGCGGGCGCGTTTGCAACGCGAGCGGATGGCCAGCGCCGCAGAACTGCAATCCTTCCCCCATGGACGCATCACTCGCGCCACCGGTCTGGTAATCAACCGCCAGCGTCCCGGCACGGCAAGCGGCGTAACTTTCCTGACCCTGGAAGATGAAACCGGCCAAATCAACGTGGTGGTATGGCGCGACCTTGCCGAAAAACTGCGTCGCGAATTGCTGGAATCCCGATTATTGGCGGTCTACGGCGTCCTGGAGCAGCACAACGGTATCACCCACCTGATCGCCGGACATCTCCGCGATTTCACACCGTTATTGGGTAGTCTGGTCACGCATTCGCGGGATTTCCATTGAGGACGAACACTAACCGATGTGGTGGCCTATCGTTTTTGCCGGGCGCTCCATCTCGGCGAAGCACAATTCGCCCAGCGCCTTACGCAGGCTAGCAGCCTGTCGGACTTCCCCCGTGAAAATCGCCAAGACCCAGTCTGCTCG
>CAYVIN010000157.1:0-6547 GCA_964451375.1 uncultured Sulfuricella sp. | reverse complement strand
AGCGAAGACATCGCCAAAAACGAGACAACTACCGTATGAATTCCGTGAAGAGCCGGGAAAATCTCACAACTGCATGATTTTAAATCGCCCCCACCCCAACCCTCCCCCGTTGGGGGAGGGAGTTCAGGGCAATCGCATCAAAATTGGCTTATTTCCAGCCACTTAGGCGTGGGTATTGCCGAGAAATTGCCATTTTTCATCAAATATTGTTTTGGATTGAACTGAAGGTACGTCAAAGATGGCATGCCTCTACGGTTGTGTAAGCATTATGAGTGTAATTTCATGCCACTTGACCGGAATAAGTCGGTAGCCGACGCGCTAACTTGTTAAATTGCCATTCATTTTGATGCGATTGCCCTGGGAGGGAGTTAGGCTGTGGTTAACGTAATCTGACAAAGTAGAATTAGGCCGTCGGGTATAACCCAACAAACCCGAATCTTCAAAACCGATTTTTAAAGGAATGATCGAGTTTGTTGGGTTACGGCGCAATAACTGCGCCTAACCCAACCTACATTTTTGGCTGTGTACGCAATGCTTGAAATTGTTAATCGAAAGTACAACATAAGAAAATCATGAGCACTCTCGAACAAACCATCGAATACCAACGTAAAACCCTGATGCAACGCCTCGAATGGCCGATGGCGATGCTCGCCAAGGCGAGTTCCCCGGTATGGTGCGAGCGGATGCGCATCGACGCAGTGCTGGAGCAAGGCATGAGCAGCCTGCCGCTGTGCCGCGAACTGTATGCCTCCGACACCAACGGCGTACAGGTGAGTGCGGCCTTCATGCCGGACGGGATGAGCAATGCGCGGCGCGGCAAGAACCTTGCGCTGCGCCTGTATATGGCCTGCGGAATGCCGCAACAAGGGCTGATGCTCACCGACGTTTACGTCAGCGAAATGCGCCAGACCCCCAGTATCAGCGCGGTGCAGGTGGTGAACGGCTCGGACGGCCTGCAAGGCTTTCTGGTGGCGGAATTCGATCTGCGCGAACTGACCTTGCCGGAGCGCCAGGTGCAGGCCGACAGCGCCTGGCGGCAGATACGCGGCGACCCGGCGATCCGCGAAGGGCTGTTCCTGCAAAGCCGGGTGCATAGCCAGATGGACTTACATGCCGACGACGTGATCGCGATTTTCGATGAACTGATATGCGAGCGCGGGATATTCCACGCCAAGCTGCATTATTCCAGCGCCCGCGCGACCATCTGGCTGGTCGATGATCCCTACCGCTACCGCATCCACGTCCTCGACGAAATCATCAATCCCTCGGTATGCCTCGCCTACCGGCGGCGTCCCTACACCGACCTGGCGACGATTCCCTCCAGCATGGTGCGTCCTGCGCTGGAACGTTTTCGTCTGCTGCGCGAAGCCGATGAAACCATCTACCTGCGCTCCGCGTCGATCAACGTGGTCAACGGCATGGTCAGCCTGACTTTTTCCTGCGACGGCTCGCACTACATGCCGGTCGATGAGTTTCTCGAAAAAGGCGAGGAATTCTGGTTCGGGGTGACGGGGTAGGGGTGTGGTGCTATCATCGCTGTGATAGCAATTTGATGGCAAGGAGAGGTGATGAAAGCCATGAGCATTCGTAATCTGCCGGACGATGTCTATGAGGCGCTGAAGGTCATGGCGGCGGCAAATCACCGCAGTATGCAGGAACAGGTGCGCTGCATCATCGAGCGCGAGGCGCGCTTGGCGAGCGGTTCCGGGCTGGCGGCAGCGCGCGCCTGGCGTGAGAAACTGGCGGGACGCAAGTTGGGGGATACCGTAGAAGACGTTAGACAGGATCGCGCGCGGTGATTTGGGTCATCGACACCTCGGCGCTGATTCGCCTGTTCGTCCCGGATGGCCCGCTTCCGCCTGACGCAGAAACGGCCATCAATCGCGCCTCCAGCGGCGCTGACATAGTGATGGCCCCGCAATTGCTGTTGGTCGAAGCGGGCAATGTCCTGTTGCGCAAACAGCGGCGTGGCGAGTTATCGGGGGAGGAAGTCCGGGAACTGCTTGGCGCGATTCAGTCCTTACCGATTCGCTATTGCGAGCACGAATCCCTGATAATTCCAGCGGTGGTACTTGCCGAAGCTCTTGGGCTGAGCGTCTACGATGCCCTCTACCTGGCGCTTGCCGAACGGCACGGCGCGCGCCTTGTAACCTGTGACGAGTTGCTGGAGAATGCGGCGCGCCGTATCGGTGTGATTTCGTGAACGGTGCGATATGCGGCGCAAAGCCCGCCGGCTATTGCACCATCCGCCGGATCACTTCAACCCCAACCGCGCTTCCTTCACCGTTTCCACCAGCTTCTCCAATTCCGCCGCACCTTCGGGTGTGGCGAAATAGTCAGCCCCGGCAGCAGTGAAATAGGGGCGCAGCGTCTCGGCGGAGTCACCCAGCGCCAGCAGCTTGGTGGGGAAGGCGCGCAGCTTCAACGGCCACGGCTTGGGCGTCGTCCCGCTGCCGCGCTCAAACACCCGGCCGCGCCGGTAATCCCACACCGACGGCCCCTTCACCCCCGGCTCCTTGGGCAGCGACAGCAACACCTCGTTGGCGTCGCTGGGGCGCGTCTTGCGCTCCCCGGTTTTCACCGCCACCGCCTGGGGACGTTGCGCCGCAGTTATCTCCGCCGCGCTGAACAACTCGCCGACGGTAATCCCCAGATCGCCAATCTCACCCTTGATCGCAGCTACCCGCGTGGCGCGCTCCTGCTTGTTGTTTTGCATCTCGCGGCGCAACGCGAGTAATTCCGCTTCCTGCTCCTCGTTCATCTCACCATTGCGCAACAAGGTGATTAGATGATCGAAACGGGATTGTTTTTCCTTGCTGAGATAAATAGTCATGATATTTCTCTGTGGTGGTGATAGGCGGAATCATAGCATGATATTTGAAGGGCAACGGCAGAGGATAGAATGATGAATTGAGCGGGAGGCAAAAAAAGCATTCGTAGTAACAATCTGACCGGGTTCGTAGGATGTGCTGAGGGACGAAGCGCATCAATCGCGCATTTCCCTACACCGTCGCGAACGATGCGCTTCCTTCGTCAGCACATCCTACAGACGGAGTGGTAGTAATGATGAGGGAAAAAGGGTAAAAAGGTCATGGTGTAATAAGCGTGATCGTTCCAACGCTCCAGCGTGGGAACGCAGCCACGGGACGCTCCAGCGTCCCAATGTGGCGGGTAGAACGGCAAACGCACGGATATTTCGGCGGGCTAATCTTCGTTGTATTGCTGGATGGGGAGGTAACGCTACGCGACGCTGGAGCGTCCGGGGCGGCATTCCCACGCTGGAGCGTGGGAACGATCAAATGCCCGCTGGTTATTGCGCCTTACGCGGGTTGAGCGCAATCTCAAACGTTCGAGTCACACTTGCATAATCATTAACAGTTTTCAATTGAACAATCTGCTTCCCGGTAACAGTTGCTGCGCTTGTATCAACATTAATAGTTATCGCACCTGTTTTTGGATCATAGCTTTCAAGCTTTACAATCACACCATCTTTTGATGAGATGGTATCTGCATTTAATCCTAGGGCATACTCTACATGACTAAGGGTTTTACAATACCAAGTAATGCCAGATATGCTTAGTTGAAACTTATTTATTTTTTCACCTGACTCAATGTTTAGTTCCTTAGTTAAAACGGCTAATGGCGGACGCACATCAAAACTCACTTCTTTTATCACACCATTAAACGTATAAGATAGCTTATAGGAAATACCAAGTTCTTTCTGTGATGGAATAATCCCCGCAAAAGGAACCACTTCTCCTGTTTTTGTATTCACCAATTTTACATCTGTAATATCAGGCACATCAATTTTTATCGGAGAATCAATAGCACGACCATCTTTGGCAAAAGAACCATTCAAATATTGAGTAAGTTCAGACTCTTCAAGAAAAGTCACAACTTCCGTAGTCAGCTGAAACACATTTTTAACCGATTCTGCTCCCTCTTCCTGTGTCAGCAAACTTGCGGCATTGTTTACTCCTATTTCTGCGCTGGTAGTAATTTGCATATTTACTATTGCACCCGCCGGAACTGCGCCCGGCTGTTCCGTCCATTCCCCTGCTTTTCCCTCCGCTGTGGTTACCTGGTATTTGCCGCCGATCACCGATAACACTTTTCCTGCCTTGGTGAATTTGACCGGGGTGGGGGTGGTGGCGCTTTCTCCGGGGGCGACCGGGGCGCTGGCGTCGAGCAGGCGGACGGTTGGGGTGTAGGCATCGACGACGCCATAGGTGCCGTTGGCGACGATGTTGCCGATGCCGCTGCCGTGGGCGAACAGGAGTTGCCCGCCGGCCATGAGTTTGTCGCGGGCGGTTTTGTCGGCGATGCCGAAGGGGACGCGGAGGTTGGCCGGAGTGGCTCTGATGGTGGTTGCGCCGGGCAGGGCGTCGCCGACGAGCGGCGACCAGGTGGCGGTTTTGGCATTGAAGAGGAAATAAACGCCATCGGCGGTTTTGAAGACGGGGACGCCCAAGGCGGTTTTGCCTCTTTCGGTGAGGCTGGGCGCGAGCGTGACCGCCGCGCCGTCGGCATCCGGGGTGACTTTGATGGTCGCGCCCTTGATGGCGACCTGGGTGACGAGGGGCTTTTCGATGGCAGGGGTGTCGGCAGCGTAGGCCGGGGCGATCAGCAGGGCAAGAACGCACAGCGCGCCCCAAGGGCGCGGCGTGATGCGGGTAGATTGGTCGTTTTGCGGGTTGGGGAAACAGGCGGGGGCGGTGTGACGGGCATTGTTGGGGTTCATCGGGCTGTCCTTTTATCCGGGGTCGGGTACGGGGTTATACAATTGGGACTAGGTAACACGGCGGGAGGGGTGTCAATGGCGGCTGAATTGGCGTGTTGTGCGGCGCTGGTTTTTGGCGGTTGCCGGGTTCAGGCGGGGCTTGTCGGCGAATCACCGCATCGCGGTCGGAAGACCTCTCTACGGGGTGTCCGGCGAGGTGGGATGTGCGGTGGCGGTGAGGAAATGCCAAGATCAGAGGCCGAATCATCCGGCGCAATGCGTTATCACGTCTTGCGCCGCCGGGTTGTCATATCACCGCAAAGGACACATTGACCGCGTCCACCAGGACTTCCGGGCGGACGGGCTTCTTTCCCCTGCTTTGCGAGGTTTCGCCTTCCACCAGGCGCACCAGCCCATATTGCTCGAACTTCTTCAGCGTCCGCGACAGGTTGGCGGCTTTGCGCCGGGTAAGTTTCTCAAGTTCGACGATGGAGTTTGGGTGTTGCTCGGCGATGATTTTCAACAGTTGCCGGTTTTCTTCGGTGAACAGGTTGGCGGCGGCTTTCAGTGAGGGAAACCACAGTTTGGGCGCGTCCGGTGCGGGTTTGATGCGTCCGCTCGCCACGTCCAAAGACCATTGTTTCATTTCCTCATAAGAGGCGATTCCGATGTTGAGTTTATTCATCATGCGATTCCTTGACGATTCGATCCACTTCCCGCCAGAAATCGGCGAGGAGTTGTTCGGCTGATTCCAACGGATAGGCCCGTCCCGTATCGGTGGCGTTTTCCCTCGTTCCCACGCGCTGCGTGGGAATGCAGACAGGGACGCGCTGCGTCCCGATTCCGGCGGGGACGCCTGTCTCACTCGCCGCAGCGCGGCTAAACGAGTTGTAAAGCGCGTGGGTATTGGTGTTCCCAGCAAGTGCCCTTCCCTTGGGCTTAACGGCGATAGCGATTACTAACTTGTCCGGTCGGAGAAATAGGTGACGGGGGATGGGAGGAAACTCAGACCGGCGCAGCCGGTTCGGCGTACAGTTTTAACCCCAGCGCCTTGATGACTTTCATCACCGTGGAAAACTCCGGGTTGCCCTCGGCGGACAGCGCCTTGTATAGCCCCTCGCGCGCCAACCCGGTATCCCTGGCGAGCTGGGTCATTCCCCTGGCGCGGGCGATGTCGCCTAGTGCTGCGCGGATCAGGCTGCCGTCGCCGGGGTCTTCCTCCAGGCAGATGGCAAAATACGCGGCCATATCCGCTTCGGTTTTCAGATCGTCTGCGGCATCCCAGCGGGAAAATTTTTCAGTCATCACTCATCCTTCCATTCTTTCGCCAAGGCAATGGCGCGTTCGATGTCGGCACCCTGGGTGCGCTTGTCCCCGCCCGCCAGCAGCACTATCAGCAGCGGGCCGCTACGCTTGAAATACACCCGGTAGCCGGGGCCGTAGTCTATCCGCAGTTCGCTGATTCCCTCGCCAACCGGCTTTGCGTCGCCCGGATTGCCGACGGAAAAACGGCGGATTCTCGCGTTGATGCGCAACGCTGCCTGACGGTCTTTAAGTCCAGAGCGCCAGCGCTTGAAGGTCTCGGTTTGGAGAATCTCGAACATGAACGGAGTATAGGTTGCGTCCCTTCAGCTGTAAACCATGGATTACTGATGGGTGGCGTGTTCGGGCGCAGATCGATGTGTTGAGTGTGACGCGATAGTGAATTATCGCGGATTAATAAGGATGAAGGCGGGGGATGCAGGGCCAAAAACTTGGCGGATGCATAAGCATTTTGTAGCCCGTATATGGACTCCTCCCATTTTGCAAGTGTCACGAGGTACTGAG
>CAYVIN010000156.1:0-6644 GCA_964451375.1 uncultured Sulfuricella sp. | reverse complement strand
CCGGCAAACCCAAGGGCGTGCAGCGCGACACCGGCGGCTACGCGGTGGCGCTGGCCGCCTCGATGAAACACATCTACACCGGCAAACCCGGTGAAGTCATGTTCACCTCCAGCGATATCGGCTGGGTGGTGGGGCACTCCTACATCGTCTACGGCCCGCTGCTTACCGGCATGACGACGATAGTGTACGAAGGCCTGCCGATCCGTCCCGACCCCGCCATCTGGTGGAAAATCGTCTCGGAAAACCAGGTGAACGTGATGTTCACCTCCCCCACCGCGATCCGCGTCCTGAAAAAACAGCCGGCGGAATTCCTCCATAAATACGACGTGTCCTGCCTGCGCTCCCTGTACCTCGCCGGCGAGCCGCTCGACGAACCCACCGCGCGCTGGATATCCGATGCGCTGGGGGCCAACATCATCGACAACTACTGGCAAACCGAAACCGGCTGGCCGATCCTCTCCGCCGTCCCGGCGGTTGAAGACACCCCGCGCAAATTCGGCTCGCCGAGTTTCGCCGCTTACGGCTTTAATCTGAAACTGCTGCATGAAGGTTCCGGCAAGGAAGTCGGCGTCGATGAAAAAGGTGTGCTGGTCGTCGTACCGCCGCTGCCGCCGGGCTGCCTCTCGACGGTGTGGGGCGACGACAAACGTTTCCTCAACACCTATTTCTCCAGCTTCGAAAACGAAATGGTCTACACCACCTTCGACTGGGCGACCAAAGACGCCGACGGCTATTACTTCATCCTCGGGCGCACCGACGACGTGATCAACGTCGCCGGCCACCGCCTCGGCACCCGCGAAATCGAAGAAGCCATCTCCGCGCACAACAACATCGCCGAAGTCGCGGTGGTGGGCGTCCACGACGAAGTCAAAGGCCAGGCCGTGATGGCGTTCGCGGTCGTCAAAGACCCCAGCCGCACCTCCACCCCGGAAGAAGCCGCGCTGATGGAAAAAGAAGTGATGGCCACGGTAGACCGCGAATTAGGAGCCATCGCCCGTCCCGCCAAGGTGCACTTCGTTACCCTCTTGCCCAAGACGCGCTCCGGCAAGTTATTGCGGCGCAGCATCCAGGCCATCGCCGAAGGCCGCGAAACCGGGGATTTGACCACGCTGGATGATCCCGGCGCGCTGGAGCAGATCAAGAATGCGGTAGCGAACTGGAAGGCGGGGAAATAAGCGTTCCGTCCCATGTCGGAACGGCCATTTGACCCCAGAGCGCTGTTCGCGACGATATTCGCCTGTATCGTCGCGGACGGTGTACTGTTGGGAGTATGTGTCTGGCTGTTGGATAAATTTACAGAGGGACTCTTTTATTTTCTGCTCGGCGGTGGCCCCATCACTGTATTCGTAGCTGAACCTTGGTATTCATGGTTCAAGGATTGGTTTGGGGAACGGGATGAAAGGTTGTAGCCTGGATGAAGCGTAGCGGAATCCGGGGCCACCGATAGGCGGATGCTGTGATGAAATGGCCGCTGTTGCCTGCGGCCTCGCGGGCGCTCCCGGACTCCGCTATCGCTTCATCCAGGCTAAGCTTGCTGGAGCAGATCAAGAATGCCGTGGTTAGTTGGCGCGGATCAATGGGGTCAGTCTCGATTGATGGGACGTACCCCGCCCGATTCGGGACGCGGCGCGTCCCGGCAGGCATTCCCACGCGGCGCGTGGGGACGAGAAAAACATAGAACGCCTATCCACATGCCTGTCCGGGTATGCGGCCACTAACATCATCAACACCGCCAGTTTGACTGGCCGACTCGGGAAATTCGCGGCGCTATTCCTGGTCAGCCCAAAAAATCGTCTCTCCACCCAGCCCGGCTGGGCTTCCTGAACTATCCCCGACTCAAAGTGTTTTGGAAAACCTTGGTTTGCTGTCTGCCGCCTGTTTGAGGTAGGCGTCGAAAGGCATGGCGATGTTGCGCAGGAATATCCGGCCCATTTCGGTGACGGTGATTTTGCCGGGGGGCAGGGTGACCAGGCCGTCGTCGGCCATGTCGGCGAGTTCCGGGAGGGCGTCGGCGAAAAAACGGTCGAAGTCGATGTTCCATTGCGCGCCGAAGGTGGCTTTGTCGAGTTCCAGGTCGCACATGATGCGGGTGATGGCGTCGCGTCGCAGCAGGTCTTCGCGGGTGACGCGCAGGCCGCGTTCGGTGGGGAGTTTGCCGGCTTCGACGAGGGCGTAATACTCGGGCAGCTTTTTCTCGTTTTGCACGAACACTTCTTCGGTCTGGCTGATCGAGGAGGCCCCGAAGGCGTAGATGTCGCAATTTTTGTGGGTGGTGTAACCCTGAAAGTTGCGGTACAGGGTTTTACTTTGCCGCGCCTTGACCAGTTCGTCGTCGGGACGGGCGTAGTGATCCATGCCGATGTAGACGTAGCCGGCGGCGTTGAGCCTGTCCATGATGAGTTGTTGCAGGGCGAGGCGCTCGGGCAGCTTGGGCAGGGCGGTTTCGTCGAGCAGGGTCTGGTGTTTTTTCATCCACGGCACGTGGGCGTAGTTGAATACCGCCAGTCGATCCGGGGCCAGCGCGATGATTTTGTCGAGGGTGACGCGGAAGGTGTCAACGTTCTGGTGCGGCAGGCCAACCATCAGATCCAGATTGATGCTGGTGAAACCTTCTTCGCGCATCCACCCGTAAACTTCGCGGATCAGGCTTTCCGGTTGCACCCGGTTGACGGCTTTTTGCACCTTGTCGTCGAGGTCCTGAACCCCCAGGCTGATCCGGTTGAAGCCGGATTCGCGCAGCGCCCGCACGTGTTCACGGGTGAGTTCGCGGGGATCGACTTCGCAACTGATTTCGGCGTCCGGCGCAATGGTGAATTTGCCGGCGATGTGGGCGTACAGGCGGCGGATGTCGTCGGGCTTGAGATAGGTCGGGGTGCCGCCGCCCCAGTGAAACTGGCGGGCCTGACGGGCGGGGTTGGTGAGTGCGGCGACCTGGTCGATTTCGCGAAACAGGTGGCTGAGGTATTCGTCGGCTTTGTTGTAGTTGCGGGTCGCCACCATGTTGCAGCCGCAGTAGTAACACAAGGTGTCGCAAAAGGGGATGTGGACGTATAACGAGAGGTCGCGCCCGCGTTCCTGGGTGGCCTGGATTTCCGCCTGCCAGTCCGCTGCGCCGAAGCTTTCGGTGAAGTAGGGCGCGGTCGGGTAGGAGGTGTAGCGCGGGCCGGGTTTGCTGTATTTTTCCAGGAGAGCGATGGGCAGTTGCATGGGGGCGTCCGTAATAGCGGTTTGGGTGGGCGGCATTATACCCCGTCGCGCTATGTTGCCGGGGAATGCAGGGCAATCGCACTATATGGAAGAAAGACGGATTTCATGCTTCGACCAACCCGCCTCCCCCTTTGCAAAAGGGGGATTGAGGGGGATTTCAGCGGTGGCGGCAATTCCACCTTGGGCGAAATCCCCCCTAACCCCCCTTTTCCAAAGGGGGGAACCACATAGTGCGATTGCCCTGCCGGGGAATGCCCATTGTCTTGAAGTGGGCTGGCGGGCAGTGTAATCTGCGCCTGACACTTGTGTGTCCGCAATTGTTACCCACCATAGGAGACCTGTTTATGAAAAATCGTTTTGCTTCCTTGTTGATGTCGGCTTTGTTTGGCTGTGCGCTGGTCGCTGCCGCCCCGGCTTTCGCCAATGAAACGCCGGCCAGCCTGAAGGGCGCGGAGATCGTTGACGCCGCCAAGGCCAAGTCGTTGATGGATGGCGGCGCGAAGATGATCGATACCCGCGTTGCCAATGAGTTTGCGGAAGCCCATGTCAAGGGCGCAATGAGTGTGCCTTACAAGGAAAAAAGCGCCAAGTCCGCTGATTTTGATGCGACGCAGGACACCTTTGATCTCGCCAAACTCCCCGCCGATAAAAACGCCGCTTTGATCATGCAGTGCAATGGCCCGGAATGCTGGAAAAGCTACAAGGGCGCAGTGGCTGCAATCAAGGCCGGTTACAAGAAAGTCTACTGGTTCCGGGGCGGCCTGCCGGAGTGGAAAACGAAGGGCTTCCCGATAGAATAGGGTACATCGCGCCCAATCCAGGCAGGCGGCGCTTGCCTGCCAGCAAACCCGGAGTCTGCAATCCCAATGTGGAATATCAGGTTGGGGAAATTTGAAACAGCTTTTTTAAGGATATGCAAATGATGACCAAGACCTTTACCCGTAATACCTTCCTCGCCGTTGTCGCGTCACTGGCGTTTTTCTCCGCAACACCAACGTTGGCCAATGAAACGCCCAGCACCGTGAAAGGGGTGGAGATCATTGACTCGGCAAAAGCCAAGTCGCTGATGGATAGCGGCGTCAAAATGTACGATGTACGTGTTGCCAACGAATTTGCTGATACGCACATCAAAGGCACCATCAGTGTGCCTTACAAGAACAACAGCGCCAATACGCCCGACTTCGACGGCAGTCTGGATGTTTGGGATGTCTCCAAACTCCCTGCCGACAAGAGTCAGCCCATCATTATCCAGGGGAATTCGCCAATCGGCTGGAGGCATTACAAAGCCAGCGTTCTGGCGGTGAAAGCCGGCTATAAGAAAGTTTATTGGCTGCGCAACGGTATCGCGGAATGGAAAGCCAAAGGCTTGCCGACCGAATAACGTTTCTTTCCAGGGATATTTACCAGCCGGCGGACAATTTCAGGAAGTCCGCCGCAGTGTTTTTCCTGGATTGAAACCGCTGACAAAACCGCCTCCTACAAAGAGGGTGGGTTAGCGTAAAAGGACTGAGAACGACAAAAATCGTTACTCCGCAAAACGCGCATAACTAGATACATTACATCGGTCAAATCGGTGATTTTCAATCATTGGGGGATTTTTGATGAAAAGCCTTAAGTCCAAAATACTTCTCGGCGGCATCCTGGCAGGTTTGATTTCTCTCATCCTTGCGGCCGTCAATATTTACAGCACGAATCAGGGAACCAATGCGCTCGCCACCGTTTATGAAAACCAGGTGGTGCCGGCGGCAGCCTTGAAGGATATCGATCGTCACTTGAAGGAAGTCCGCTTTGGGATGGCGGGCGTCACGCTGGGGCAACTGCCCGGGGCGGGTAGCAAGATCAAGATGAATGAAGCTCAGGCCGACATTCCCCAACAGTGGGCGCTCTACAAGGAAAAGACTCGCGGTAATGCGCTTAGCCCTGAGGCACACGAACAGATTGCAAAAATCGACAAACAGCTGGGTTTGCTGCCGCCGTTTTTCGACAGACTGGGGGCCGCTTACGCCATCGAAGACAAAAAAGTCCTCGGGGAAATGTTGGAAGACGAGTGGCCGGCTTTCCATGCGGGTTTGTTGAAACCCATCGCAAAATTGGTCACCCTCCAGGAGACGGCAGTCAAGGAAACCTATGAGCAGAGCCGTTCCAATGGACAGAAATTGATTTTTACCGGCGTCGGCGTGTTTGTGGTGGGCATCCTCATTCTGGTGGTTGGGGTCGGTGTGATTTCCGCAGATATCCATCGCGGCGTAAAGGAACTAAAAGAAGCGCTTGCCCGGCTTGCTCAGGGTGACTTGAGTTTTTCCATGCAAATCAAACGCAGCGACGAGCTGGGAGAAATGGCGGCTTCCCTCGAAAACGCCATGGCGCAATTACGCAATATCATCGGTGGCGTCAAGATGATGGCGGATAAGGCGGCGACCGCCTCGTCGAGCTTTTCGCAAAACGTGCACCTGGTGATGACGCGCGGAAGCGGGCGCAATGAGCGGATTGGTGAGGTTGCCGGCGCGATGGATGAAATGTCGGCGGCGATCAGCGATATCGCCAATGCCGCCAGGGATGCAGCGGTTGCGGTGCATCAGAATCGCGCTTGCGCTACCAATAGCAATGCCAATATGAGCAAGAGCACGGCAATTTCCCAGCAGATTGTCGCATCGACCAATAACTCCGCTGAACTGGTTTCGGCTTTGAGCGATTCGATCCAAAAGATCGGCGAGATTACTACGGTGATCAAGGAAATCGCCGACCAGACCAACTTGCTGGCGCTCAACGCGGCTATCGAAGCAGCCCGCGCCGGCGAGCAGGGGCGCGGCTTTGCGGTGGTGGCGGACGAGGTGCGCAAGCTGGCGGAGCGCACATCCTCCAGCACCAGCGAGATTTCCGGGGTGATCGGCCAGATTCGCAGCGAAACCGTCGCTGCAGTCGAATCCATGGATGGGGTCAAGCGGGAGGTGGAAGAAGGCGCCAAGTACAATCGTCAAGCAGGAGAGGAATTGCAGCAAATTGTGGTTGCCACTGAACAGGTGGAGGAACGGGTTGGCCGTATCGTGAGCAGTACCAGCGCCCAAAATGCCGCGACCGGAGCGGTGACCCGTAATATGGAAGAAATCTCACAAATGTCCCGTGAGAATTCGGTCAACATCCGCGAAATGGAAGCCGGTGCGGAAGAAGTTTCCCACATCGCCAGCGAACTGCAACGCCTGGTGGGGCAATTCAGGGTGTGAGAAGGGCAGTGAGCTTGGTTTAGGTTTGGCAATTACTCGGGGTTGCGCCAAAACGTGGTTTACACGCCCCTCGCCCGCAGGCGCTACCGTATGCACACATCTTTGTTCCAAGTTTTGATACGGCGCAGGAAGCAAATTCAAATGACTTTCTGCACTTGGCAACGTTTCCTCAAGCGCCGGCTGCCCTCTCCCCCGGCCCCTCTCCCATGTCCATGG
>CAYVIN010000155.1:0-6646 GCA_964451375.1 uncultured Sulfuricella sp. | reverse complement strand
AAGGCGATTTCCTTGCCGTCCACCGGGTGGGTTTTGCCGTCGTAGACGGTGACGCGCAGGTCGTCCACCGGGCAGCCGGCGATGACGCCTTCGCTCAGTGCCTGGCGCACGCCTTTTTCCACCGCCGCCATGAAGACGCCGGGAATCGCGCCGCCTTTCACCACATCCACGAATTCGATGCCCGCGCCGCGTTCCAGCGGTTCGATGCGCAAATACACCTCGCCGAACTGCCCCGCGCCGCCGCTTTGCTTCTTGTGGCGGCAGTGGCCTTCGGCGGGCGCGGTGATGGTTTCGCGGTAGGGTATCAGCGGCGGGCGGGTGTCCACTTCCAGCTTATATTGGCTGACCATCTTGTCGAGCTTGGATTTGAGGTGGATTTCGCCCAAGCCACGGATCACGGTTTCGTTGGTGGTGGGGTGGCGTTCGACCTTGAAGCAGGGGTCTTCGAGTTCGAGCTTGTGGAGGATTTCAAACAGGCGCTGCTCGTCGCCCTTGCGCCTGGTTTCCACCGCCAGGCCCTGCATGGGCTTGGGGAATTCCAGCGGCTTGAGATGGATGTGGTCTTCGTCGTGGGAGTCGTGCAACACGCAGTCGAATTCGATTTCCTCGACCTTCGCGACCGCGCCGATATCGCCGGGCACCAGCTCATCGACCTCGACGTAATCCTTGCCCTGCAACAGGTACAGGTGGCCGACCTTGAAGGGCTTCTTGGCGTCGCCGACGAACAACTGGGTGTCCTTGCGCAACGTGCCCTGGTAGACGCGGAACACCCCCATCTTGCCGACGTAGGGGTCGATGATGACCTTGAAGACGTGGGCCAGGACGTGTTTGTCCGGGTCGGGTTCGGCGTGGAATTCCTGGATGTCGGCGCTGCCCGGCTCGCCGCGCAGGAAGGGCGGCGGGTTGGATTCGGCAGGGTTCGGCGCGAGTTTCGCGAGGATATCCAGCAATTCGCGCACCCCCACCCCGGCGCGCGCCGAGGTGAAGCAGATCGGGATCAGATGCCCGGCGCGTAGCGCCTTTTCGAATGGCGCGTGGAGGTCGCCCACGCCGGGTTCTTCGCCTTCTTCCAGGTAGCGGGCGAGCAGGGTTTCGTCTTCCTCGACGATCTGGTCGATCAAAATCTGATGGGCATTGGCAACCGAATCGAAGTCGGCGTCGCCCTGGCTGTGCTCCAGCACTTCCACCACGTCGTGGCGGTCGTGGGCAGGCAGGTCGAGGAGCATACATTCCTTGCCGAAACGCTCGCGGATTTCCGTGACCAGCACAGGCAGATCGACGTTATCCGCGTCGATCTTGTTGATCACGATCATCCGGCACAGCTTGCGGTTGGCCGCCCAGCGCATCATGCGCTCGGTGGAAAGCTCGATACCGGTCTGCGCGTTGATGACGACCAGCGCGGTATCGCAAGCCGCCAGCGCCTCGATGGCCTGGCCCGAGAAATCAGGATAGCCCGGCGTATCGATGAGGTGGACGCGATTCTCGCCCCAGGTGAAATTGACCAGCGCCGCTTGCATCGAATGGCCGGCGGCTTTTTCCAGCGGATCGTGGTCACTGACGGTGTTACCCTTCTCGACGCTGCCGACCGAACGGGTAGCTCCGCTGGCGAACAACATCGCCTCGGCGAGGGTGGTTTTGCCCGCGCCGCCGTGCCCGACCAGGGCCACGGAACGCAGGTTTGCGGGGGTGAAATTTGCCATTTTTGGTTCTCCCTTTCTGAAAAATCGAATCCATCAACATCGCGTGAAACGCAGAGGCGAAGCATACGCCGGAGTCCCATCCGGCAACCCGGCGTTTCACGCATCAAAGCGTTAAATATAGCTCAAGTTGCGGCATCCTGATTGCCGTTTAACGCGACGCATTATATGATTTCAGGCATGATCCAGACCTTCAAATGTGCGCATACGCAAGCCCTGTTTTCCGGCGATCCCGCGCCGCGCTTCGTGAACTTCAAGGCCGTCGCGGAGCGCAAGTTGCAGATGTTGCATCGGGCGGTGCGTATCGAGGATTTGCGCATCCCTCCGCAAAATCGCCTGGAAAAATTGCAGGGCGACAGAAAAGGCATGTGGAGCATCCGCGTCAACGACCAGTGGCGCGTGTGTTTCCGCTTCGAGGACGGCAACGCCTTCGATGTCGAAATCGTCGATTACCATTGAACGGAGAACAAAATGAGCATCGTCAACGGCATGCGCCCGATCCATCCGGGCGAGATATTGCGCGAGGAATTCATGCTTCCCCTCGGGTTATCCGCAAATGCGCTGGCCCTGGCGCTACGTGTGCCGGCCCCGCGCATCAACGACATCGCCCGCGAACGGCGGGCAATCAGCGCCGACACCGCCTTGCGGCTGGCGCGCTACTTCGGCACCAGCGCCGAATTCTGGCTGGGCCTGCAATCCGACTACGAGATGAAAATCGCCCTGCTTGAAGGCGGCGAGCGCATCAATCAGGATATCGTGCCGCTGGCGCGGGCGGCGTGAGGGGGATGGTGGACGAATGACGTAGGGCGAAAGGATCCATGGCGCATCGGGTTTCGCTGTGCTAGCCCAACGTACAAACTCATTTTCATTTAAGAGAGTCGCATGGGGAAATACCTCGGAAACCGGTTGCACCCGATTGAATGGATCGGCTCTATTGCCTGGGTATTTTTTTGGGGCGCACTTGCATACCGCGCTATTTCCGAAAGAAGTATCACGCTTGGTGGCCGGTATGGAACCAGCCATAGCGACGGGCTTGCCGCTGTTTTACTCGGATTCATCCTGTTGGGAGGGGCGCTTCTCGGGGTGAATTGGCTGCTACGTGTGCACCCATTTAAACGCTTACTGCAATCACTCCTTTTCTTGGGGTGGTTTGGTAGCGCAGTCATCTACATTTCATTCTTTTACCCGTAACCTGACTACGGCCACTCCATCAAACCGTGCGCCGCGCCTGCTCCGCCTCCCAGCCTTTGCAGGCCAATCCGACGACCTTGGGAATCGGTCGGCTGCCGGTGCGGTAGTGCGCGATCATGCGGCGGGTCATGCCGAGCGTTTCGGCGGCCTTGGCGAGCGAGAGGTTGTTGCGCTGCATCCAGCGGTCGAATTCCGTAGCGGTCGGCAAGCCGGCCTGGTCGCGGCACAGTTCGTACAAATTGTCCGCGCCGAGGTCGATGCCGCCCGGCCAATCCAGGCCATGCCCCCATTCGTCGCGCGTCAAGCGCGAGAAAAAAGCCGGGTCGCGCAATCCGTCGAAGGGCGGTGCGGTCAGCCCGGACAGGTCGGCGCATAACGTCTCGCCGGTGCTCCAGTCGATTTCCACGGTCAGCTCACCGGATACGCGGGCGGCAAGGATGTTGGGCGGGGTTTTCATGGATTCAGCCTCCGGTATTCGTCCACAAGCGTTTGCTTGTTTTTTTGCTTGTATCCCAAGCAACAATTTCGTAACTGCGCTGGAGATTCTCTCCTCATCTCTCCCTCGCGTGTGGAAGACTGTGGTGCGGCTTCGACAAACCGTACCATTATGCCACCGCCCTCTCCCCAACCCCTCTCCCGCCTGCGGGCGAGGGGCTTGTATGTCGTTGTTTGGCGTGATCCTGCGTAGTTGCCGAATTTCAATAACTCATACACGCCGCATTAAGCACCCCAGTCGCCACCGACAGCGCGGCGAGCAGGATAGCGGGGGCGGTTTTGTCCGCCGGGATGTCTTCGGTGAGGTGGGGCATCAGCGTCCGTGCGGCGAGATAGACGAGCACCTGGACGATCAGCGCAACCACGCCCCACACCAGCATGTCGGCGAAATTGACGCTGTGTGCGACGGCGCTGGCGAGCGGCAGGACGAAGCCGAGAATCGCGCCGGACAGCGACAGCGCCGCTGCGGTGTTGCCGGCGCGAATCAGCGCGAGTTCGCGGTAGGGGGTGACGCGGATGTACACCGTGACGAACAGCGCCAGCAGCAGGATGGCGGCAGCGAAATACAGACCGAACAGCGGAAGTCCGGCGAGGGAATGGTTCAGGTTGTCCATGGGGATGGCCTCATTGAATGGGGTTAAACCGCGAAGGCGCAAAGACGCAAAGTTTGCGCAAAGAGCCAGACCGCGTTGGCTGTCCTTTGCGTGATTCTTCGCGCCTCTGCGCCTTTGCGGTTGAGACAGCGGTTTCAGTTTTCATGACAAAAATAATGCGGCAAAAAGCGGCTGGTGTTTTTGGTGATCGGCGACTCGTCTTCGCGGATGCCTAAGCCCGCCGCTTCGTCGCCGATGATCCACGAGCCGATGACCATGTAGCTGCCGTTGACTTCCGGGAGCGGCGCGTAGCCTTGGTAGACGTAACCTTCCGCGCCGTAGCCGCCGGGTTCGAAGATGTTGCCTTGCGGGGTGTGCAGGGTGACGTTGGCGCCCTCCCGCGAGTACAGGGGCTTTTCCACGTATGGGCCAGGAAACGGCGCACGGGTGAAGTGGCAGGGCAGCAGGTTGGGGTGATCGGGATAAAGCTCCCACAACACCGCGAGGATGGCCTTGTTGCTGAGCAGCATTTTCCATGGCGGTTCGATGAGCTTGATGGGCGCGCGTAAGAGGTTCGCGCCGAATTTCTCGCGCACCATCCATTCCCACGGGTAGAGCTTGAACAGAACGGGGATGAAGGCGTTATCGAGATCGACGAACTGGCGGTCTGCCTCGCTCCAGCCGATATCTTCCACGTCGATGTGGCGCGCGTCGATCCCGGCTTGCAGCGCGGTATCGCGCAGGTATTCGAGGTTGCCGAAGTCTTCCTCGTGATCCTTGAGGCAGGACAGGTATAAGAGCGGGTAATGCTTGCGCAACACTCCCCAGCGGGCAATCAGCTTTTCATGCAGGGAATTGAACTGGTCGTGCTGCGGATACACGGCCTGCAACCAGTTCCATTGTGCGACGCTGGCTTCGATCAGCGAGGTGGGGGTGTCGGCGTTATATTCGAGCAGTTTGGGCGGGCCGCTGCCGTCCCAGGAAAAATCGAAACGCCCGAATAGCGAGGGTTCGCGCGTGGCCCAGGATGCTTCGATGTAAGGGATGAATGCCGGGGGAATCGCAAATTCCGCGTAGCGCCGCTTGTTGATGACCTCCGCGACGGCGGCGAGGCACATGCGATGTAATTCCACCGTGACATCGTCGAGCAGGTCGATTTCTGCTTCGCTGAAATGCCAGCAGGCGGTTTCGTCCCAGTAGATGCCGTCGATGCTGTGGAAATAAAAACCCAGTTCCTCGAAGCGTTCGCGCCAATCCGGGCGGGGGGTGAGGTTTTCGCGCTTCATCAGCCACCTCCGCTGTGATGGCCGCCCGACGAGCCGAAACCGCCCCGGCTCACGTGGGCGGTGGCGATGGCGTGGCTGCCGGGGCGTGGAGGGCTTTGCGAGCCGTCGGCGAGTTGCGTCGTGCTGGGGGTGATGTGGCGCGGGCCGTAATAATAATGCCCACCGCTACTGCCGCTACGGGGTGGCCCCTGCTCGCATTTCTTGTCGTCGTCGCCCCAGTCGCGCACACAATCGCCGCGATTGGCATAGAGGTCGCGCTGGTCGGTGGGGTCACTGCACCCGGCGAGGGTGACACTGCCGATCAGCACCAGGGTCAAGTGCGCCGAAGCGCGTCGTTTTGCCATGGGCGGTTTCTCCCGTGTCGTGTGGGGCGAGGTTCGCGGCCCGGCCCCTTATTCAATTAAACCTGAATTGCGTTTTTCAGGGTTATTCCTTACGCACCAACACCACGCCCGGCAAGCCCTCGAAATGGGCGTCGCAGGTCAGCAAATCGGCATCGTTTTCCAGCGCGGTGGCGTAGACCACCGCATCGGCGGTCGCCAATTTATGCCGGCGATGCAACTCGGCGGCAAACAGGGCAATGCGGGTATCAAGCGGCGTGACAATACATTTTTGGGTATAGGCAATTACCTGGTCGGCCTGCGCCTCACCGATTTCCCGCACCAGCCATTTCGATAGTTCAAGCTGGACAATCGTGGGGACGATACACTCGGCTTTATCCGGGAACGCCTCCCGCAAGGCCGCTTGCCGTTCCCCGCCAATCAGCCACTCGATCCAGGCCGAGGTATCGACGACGCGCATCAGTAGCGATCCTGCCGGTCGCGATACCCTTCTCCATCAGCGCCGGCAGCAAGACCGGCCAACTCTTCCAGCGCCGGGACGGGCATCACGAGCACCCCCCTGCCTTTGGGGATAAAAACAAACTCCTGACCCGCCTGCCAGTGCTGCGCTTCACGCACGGCTTTGGGAATGGAGATTTGATATTTGCTGGATAACGTTGCGGTGGCGCTCATTTTCTTACCCTGATTTATTCGATGGCTGTAGTGTAAGAATATAGCGCAAAAAGAGGTCATGCGGGGTGGATCAGAGCAATCGCACTATGTGGGAAAAAGACGGATTTCACGCTTCGACCAACCTGCCTCCCCCTTTGCAAAAGGGGGATTGAGGGGGATTTCAGCGGTGCTGGAGATTCCACCTCTGTCGAAATTCCCCCTAACCCCCCTTTTTCAAAGGCTACCGTATGCACACATCTTTTTCCGAATTGCCGGGTTGGCGAAATAAATCATTGTTTTCCTGGATTCGAGCACCGCTGCCCTCTCCCCCGCCCCTCCAATGTTGTTGACTTAAGGCGAAGCAGGCTGCTTTGCCCGGTTTTGTTGCCACT
>CAYVIN010000154.1:0-6649 GCA_964451375.1 uncultured Sulfuricella sp. | reverse complement strand
CTTTCCCGCCATGATTCCCTCCGTACAAGAGTTGCGCAAGCACCATGGGTATTATTGGCCAATCTGTAATGTTATTGATGGAACGATCTACTAGGCTCTGAGTCGTTACCGTTTCTCTTTCAATATTGATTCCCGTCGGCTCGGCGCACTGAAGCGGATTATCGGCGTTCCTCATCAACGCACGGATTTGTCATTTCCCCGCCAAGTCCCTAGGATAGACTCCTGCACATCAACCCCAAGGAGCACTTTCATGGCAATGGACGAAGTGGATTACGAAATTTTCGGCAACGAAATGCAGTATGTCGAAGTGGAACTCGACCCCGGTGAAGCCGCTGTGGGCGAAGCCGGCGCGATGATGTACATGCAGGATGGCATCGAGATGGACACCATATTCGGCGACGGCTCAGCGCAACAAAGCGGGCTGTTCGGCAAGCTGCTCGGCGCGGGCAAACGCCTGCTCACCGGCGAATCGCTGTTCACCACGGTGTTCTACAACCAGGGCAGCGGCAAAAAGCGCGTCGCCTTCGCGGCTCCCTATCCGGGCAAAATCATCCCCATCCATCTGTCCGAAATCGGCGGCGTCCTGATCTGCCAGAAAGACTCGTTCCTGTGCGCCGCCAAGGGCGTTTCGCTGGGGTTGGCGTTCCAGAAAAAACTCGGCGTCGGCCTGTTCGGCGGCGAAGGTTTCATCATGGAAAAACTGGAAGGCGACGGCTGGGCTTTCGTCCATGCCGGCGGCACCCTGCTCGAAAAAACCCTTGCCCCCGGCGAAACCCTGCGCGTCGATACCGGCTGCGTAGTGGCTTTCCAGCCCAGTGTCGATTTCGACATCCAGTACGTCGGCAAAATCAAATCCGCGCTGTTCGGCGGTGAAGGGCTGTTTTTCGCCACCCTGCAAGGCCCCGGCAAAATCTGGCTGCAATCGCTGCCCCTGTCGCGCCTGGCCAACCGCATCATCGCCGCATCCCCGGCGGGCGGACGCAGCAAGGACGAAGGTTCGCTGTTGGGCGGGGTAGCGCTGGGCGGACTGCTCAGCAACGACGATTAAGTCGATGTCCGAACGCGAATATCAAGGCCGACTGTTCGGGCCGGGCTTGCCCGGCGCGGGCGCAGCGGCCCGCGCCGCCTGGGATTTCGGGCGGCTCGCCGTGAGTTGCGCGGAAGGCGAATTCGACGCCGCAGCAGCTGATCTGAAAGCCGACGCCGCCGGATTCAACCACGGCGAAACCCGCCTCACCTGGCAAACCGAAGCGGGGCCATACGCCTTCTACCTCGACGCCGCAGACGCCCCGGCATTCGCCGCCGCCGCGCCACCCGCCCTGGGGGCGCATTTCAGCGCCGCCGGAAAACACCGCAGCCAGGTAGAAAACCGCTTCCGCCTCGGCTGGGCGGCGCTTGGCCTGATCCTCCTGCTGCCCTTTTTGCTGGTGGTGATTTTTTACCTGAAAGCCGAAGCGCTCGCCGACTGGGTCACCACCCGCATACCCGCCAGCTTTGAAAGCCAAATCGGCGAGCTCACCCTCGCCCAGGCGCGCAGCCACTCGCAACTGCTGGAAAACGGCCCGGCAGTAGACGCCGTGCGGCGCATCGGCGCACAACTCGTCCCAGCTACCGCACACCACTACCGCTGGTTCATCGCGCAAAGTCCGGAAATCAACGCCTACGCCGCCCCCGGCGGAGTCGTAGTAGTCAACGCCGGGCTAATCCGCGCCGCCGCCAGCGCCGAAGAACTCGCCGCCGTCCTCGCCCACGAAGTCTCCCACGTCGAACTGCGCCACTCCCTCAAAAGCGCCGTCAAAAACATCGGCTTCAGCGCCCTCCTCGCGCTCGCGCTGGGCGACTACTCCGGCAGCCTCGCCGCCCAAGCCGCCGCCCACCTCAGCGAAAACCAATTCTCCCGCGACGCCGAACGCGAAGCCGACCACGCCGGCCTGCAACGCCTCGTACAAGCCGGCATCGACCCACGCGCCCTGCCGCAATTCTTCGCCAGACTCGCCGCCTCGGAAGGCAACGCCAAACTCCCCACCCTGCTCTCCACCCACCCCCCATCCACCGACCGCAGCGCCACCCTCGAAGCCGAAATCACCGCCCTCCCGCCGCGCCACTACACCCCGCTCGCAATCGACTGGGCCGACGTAAAAACCGCGTTGGGAGAAAGCCGCGCGAAAACCACCGGAAAATAAGCCGAAACCGCAAAGGTTAGTGCTCACCCTCACGGAGAAGCAGGCGGGACGGCGAGATGCCCTGAGAGCGCCGCTGGATGCGGGGTTTGGGGTGGTGGCTTTCAAAAAGGCCTTACTTCGCCAAGCGCGCCGCCACGGGCAACACGCCTACCACAATTCCAACTCATTGAATAGCTGTGAAAAGTCACAGGATGGCGGAGTAGGAAATTGTCGGCATAATTCGCCATTATTTGAGGTTTGTGGCCGGAGCAGATTCAATCGAGCCTTGGCAATCTATAACGAATAGGAGGTTCTTCGTTCATGTCATTACATTTCCGGTATCAGATTCCCATTTGGCGCAATGTTATGGGGGTAGTGTTTTGCATTACAGCTTCCGTTGGCATGGGATACGTTTCGTACTTTAATCAAAAGGCGTTGCGTCTGTTTCGGGTAGTCATGTTCTCGCCAGAAACGGCGTCACTCATATACTGGACGTTCACTGCTGTCCTTTTATTCTCGACAATTTTATTCGCCAAAATCTTGCTGCGCTCCATCAAGGGGGCCGTGGTTGTAATACTGGACGAAACGCATGTAACCGTTCCCAAGTCCTCACTGAAAGACGGATTACTTTCAATTCCGTATTCGTCGATCAAGCAGATATTGGTCGAAAATGTTTCGCACCAACAATTCCTCACCATCAATTCCTCCGTTGGTCAGGGGTGTGTTTTGTCCAACGGCTTTAGGAGTGATGAGGAATTTTCCTGCTTCAAACAAGCATTGACTACACGATTAAATGGTTCTCTGGAGGAATCCGCGAACTGAAGAACAAAGCAGGCAATTTCTGGCATCTGGTGCAAACATGGAAAACTTCATTCCGCCAAAATTTTCAAAAATTTCCTATGAGGGCTGGCCGCGCGGTGGTATCTGGGGACTCGTGACAGGAGCCCTATTCGCTACACCAATCGCCATCGTTGCCTACTTGTTTACCGACAGCTATTGGTGTTTTTCCGGCATTTTGCTGTTTGCCTGGGCCGGCTACGAAATGCGCCATCCGCCCGAATCGGGAATCCACTGCAAATCACTGGAACCGCCCAATGTCCTTTGGTAGACATCTTGATCGGATTTACGTCTGAACGATAAAATCGCGCCTGGCCAAGCTTGCCGTTTACCGATAAACGGTATACCATCCATTCATGATTAAGACATTCGCCTGCGATGACTCCAAGGCGCTGTTTGAAGGCCAAAGAGTGGCGCGTTTCGCCAATATCGTAGCGGTTGCGGAACGCAAATTACAGCAAATCAACTGTGCGGAATCCCTGGAATCGCTGCGCTCGCCTCCCGGTAATCGGATTGAGGCGCTCAAAGGGGATAGAGCCGGGCAGCACAGCATCCGTGTCAACGACCAATGGCGGGTATGTTTCCGTTTCGATGGTAGCGATGCGTTTGATGTGGAAATCGTCGATTAACCATTAAGGCCACGCCATGCAGCGATTCTTCAACCCTTTTCGCATGGACTTGGCCGCTATTTTTCAAGGAGAGTGAAGTGACGTCCCCCACCAACGGTATGCGCCCGATCCATCCGGGCGAGGTGTTGCGCGAGGATTACCTCAAGCCGCTGGGCATGAGCGCCAACGCGCTGGCTTTGGCGTTGCGGGTTCCGCCCAGCCGGATCAACGACATTGTGCTGGAGCGGCGCGGCGTGACGGTGGATACCGCGATGCGGCTGGTGCGCTATTTCGGCGGTGATGTGAAAAGCTGGCTGAATTTACAAATGGCTTATGACATCAAGATCGCCGAGGCGGCCAGCAAAAGCCGGATAGATAGCGAGATCGAGCCTAAAGCGGCGTGATGTCAGTACGCACCGAGACATAACACAGCGGCTTGCCGTTTTCATCGAGTTGCGGCGTGATGGTGGCGTCCACCCAGTAAAAAGTCCCGTCCTTGCGGCGGCTGCGCTTCAACATACGGGCGCGTTTGCAGCGGGGCGATGACCGCCGCTTGCAGGACTTCCAGATTGACCGATTTGGTGAGGAAGAGGAGACGCCTACCCTGGCGACTTCGTTTTACCATGGGTCGCCCCGAGGGCGGGTCTCCTACCGGGATGTCACCTTTATCCCTATCCCTGAGTTTCAGTTTGACTGACTACTAGTTTGCCACGACGCGCCATTGGCGGCGCCACCCCGGAAACGCCCATCCAGCCTTGCTCTCATGGCATGTCGCCGCCCCGCCTGCCTGGCAGCGTAAGCGAACACTAACACTATGGCAGTCAGACAGGTTGAAACGCCGGGCGTTATCTTTCCGGCGCGCCGCTTTGCCGGTTCGGGAAGGGAATCACTTCCGGCGGGTTGGCGAGAGGCTGGCTGGCGGGGAGGGAAGGATTGTTGAGGACATGGCTGAACAGGTCGTCGAGGCGCGAGAAGTTGTCCCACATTTTTCCCGACAGGCGGATACACGCGCCCAGCGCGCTGGAGGTGCGCTCGCGTTCCGTATCCAGACGCCATTGCAGACGCACCAGGCGCTCGCGGCGCTCATCCGCATAACGCCCGAGATGGGCGTTGATAAATTCCTCGCGGCGCAGGTCGAAGGCCGCCGGGTCGGTACGCGCGAGTTCGGCCCAGTGGTCGAAATCGAATCCTTCTTCAAGGGAGACGGGTTTTGCGTCCATGTTTTTTCCGGCGTTATCCGCCAACCCGGAAGCCCGCAACCAGGCCCTGCAAGGTTTCCGCCGTGTGGTTCAGCGCTTCGCTGGCTTTCCACGCGGATTGGGCGGAGCGGGTGTTTTCCTCGATCAGCGCGGATATCTGTTCCATATTGCGCGCCACGTCGTCGCTGGCGACCGATTGTTGTTGGGCGGCGGCGGCGATATGTTGCGCCATGTCGGTCACCTGGCCGCTGGTGGTGGTGATCTGGTCGAGATTTTTGCTGCTCGCCTGCATCAGGGTAATGCCTTCTTCCACTTCCCTGACCGCCATCCCCATCGACGCGACGGCGGTCGCGGTGGTGTTCTGGATTTCACCGACAGTGCGGGAAATGTCGGTAGTGCTGGTGGCGGTGCGTTCCGCGAGTTTGCGCACCTCGTCGGCGACCACCGCAAAACCGCGCCCCTGTTCGCCGGCCCGCGCCGCTTCGATGGCGGCGTTGAGCGCCAGCAGATTGGTTTGTTCGGCGATGTCCTTGATGGTGTTGGTGATGTCGCCGATGCGCTGGATCGATTGAGACAGCTGGGCGATGGTGCCGCTCGACGCTTGCACCGCCTCCACCACGCGGGTGGTGGCGTCCATGCTTTTCACCATTTGCCCGATGCTGCCCTTGACGATGCCCTGCGACTCCACCGCCGCCCTGGCGGTGCTTTCGGCGCTGGCGGCCACTTCGGTGACCGAGGTGCTGACCTCCTCCATCGCCGAGGCGACTTCCTGAACCCGATCATGCTGGGTTTCGGAGTGTTCCACCACCTGGAACATTTCCCCGTTGAGTTTTTGGGAACTGGCGCGGATTTCCTGGGATGCGCCGACGACGCGCCCGATCAGGCCGCGCAACTGGTGCTGCATTTCACCCAGCGCGCCCATCAACTGCCCAAATTCGTCGCGACTGGCCGACTCCACCCGCCCGCTCAGGTCGCCTTTGGCGATTTCCCGGAAATGCCCGATAGCCAGATGCAGCGGATGAACCACGGAGCGGATCAGCAACAGCGCCGCCATGACGGCTATCGCCATGCCCAGCAAAGTGCCGCCGATGGCGACGTTGCGGATCAGCGCGTAACGTTCCAGCGAATGGTCATATTCGGCCTTGGCGGTATCCAAGGTTTTTTGCAGCAACACATCGGCATCGCCTATTGCTGTGCGGTAGAGCGGATTGATTTTGGTGAGCAATATCTTGTTGGCGGCAACGTAGTCACCGCCGAGGATGGCCTCGCGGGCCGCCATCAGGCCTTCCGAAACGAATTGTCCGCGTGAGGCGGCGTATTTGTCGGCAAGAGTCTTTTCTTCAGGAGTGAGTTCGCGGGTTTTGTATTCATCGACCAGCGCCGAGATTTCGTCACGGTTTTTGAGAATCGCGTCGCTGTGGTTGGTTACCGGGTGATCGTGCATATCGACGAAGGGGCTGCCCGGCTGGTGTTGCAAGGCCAGCATGATCTGCGCGCGGTTGTCGTTCATCAGCAACATGATGCGCCCAATCATCCGGGTCGGCTCCAGGCGGTTCCGGTAGGTTTCCTCCAGCGCCTTGTTGGCCAACACGATGCCGCCCAGCCCGATAGCCCCGCCGACGAAAATCATCAGCGCCATCAGCCCCATAATCGCGGACAATTTTGTTCGAATACCGATGTTGTTCAAGAAGCCCACGTTCATTACCCCTGTTTTTGTTGGTTTTCGCCAGGATTGAGGAAACGTCTGATGTCCCCGCAACTAGCTGGCGGCGGATTATAGTGAGGGTCGCCCCCGGTGTCAAGCTAGTTGTCGCCTCAAAAATTCAACTTTGAGGTGTGGAGG
>CAYVIN010000153.1:0-6756 GCA_964451375.1 uncultured Sulfuricella sp. | reverse complement strand
TCTCAGTACCTCGTGACACTTGCAAAATGGGAGGAGTCCATATACGGGCTACGAAAATACGTAACGCCTTGCAACTGGTAGCGGAGAATCGGGCAATTTTATTGCAGGAATGATGGTGCAAGCATGGATCGAGATACACAAGGAAGAGTTGCTTGTTGATTGGGAGTTGGCGGTCAACGGTGACGAACCTTTCCGAATTGCCCCGCTTCAGTGAGGATAACCATGCTGATCGACGTAATCGCAGTGCGTACCCGCCCCGAATTCCAGCTTGATCTGGAGTTCAAGAATGGCGAGCGCCGCCGCTTCGATATGCGCCCATTGCTTGCCATGAAGCCCTGGAATCGCGTCGCAACCCCCGCCCTATTTGAACGAGTTCGTGTCGAATATGGCACGGTAGTCTGGCCGGGAGAAATCGATATCGCTCCCGAAACGTTATATGACGATTCGGTGCCGGTTGACGATGCTGACTGATAAGCCAACCTATCAATAATTTGGATTTCGGATTTTTCGATGAACAAACACGACATTGACGACCCTTTTACCCCCGACCTGTTCAGCGGCGGAGATACCGCGCTGGCCGAACCGCCCGCGCCGCCGCCCCTGCCGCCTTCCGATGGAGGAAGCGACGACGACGGCATTTCCCTGCCGGTGTTTGCCGAGCGCGCTTATCTGGCTTACGCGATGTCGGTGGTCAAGAGCCGCGCCCTGCCCTCCGTCGAGGACGGGCAGAAGCCGGTGCAGCGGCGCATCCTGTTCGCGATGCGCGAACTGGGCAACAAATCCGATGCGCCTTTCAAGAAATCCGCGCGTATCGTCGGCGACGTAATCGGTAAATACCACCCGCACGGCGATAGCTCGGTGTACGAGGCAGCGGTTCGGATGGCGCAGAATTTCACGCTGCGCTACCCGCTCATTGAGGGTCAGGGCAACTTCGGCTCGCGCGACGGCGACGGTGCGGCGGCGATGCGTTACACCGAAGTGCGGCTCTCCAAATTCGCCGAGGAAATATTGCTGGCCGAGTTGGATCGCGGCACCGTGGATTTTTCCGACAACTACGACGGCAGCTTCAAGGAACCGCTGCTGTTACCGGCGCGATTGCCGGTACTCCTGCTCAACGGCGCGTCGGGCATCGCGGTGGGCATGGCGACCGACCTGCAACCCCACAACCTGCGTGAAGTCGGCGCAGCCTGCCAAGCCGTAATCTCGCGTCCCGATGTCGAAGACGCTGAAATCGTCGATTTCGTTGCCGGGCCGGACTTCCCCGGCGGCGGGCAGGTGATCTCGTCCCGCGAGGAAATCCGCAAGGCCTATGAAACCGGGCGCGGCAGCATTCGTATGCGGGCGCGCTGGAATGTCGAACAAATGGCGCGCGGCCAGTGGCAGGTCGTCATCACCGAATTGCCGCCGGGCGTCAGCACCGCCAAGTTCCTCTCGGAAGTCGAAGACCTCACCAATCCCAAGGTGAAGACCGGCAAGAAGGCCCTCACCCCCGACCAGCAAAACATGAAATCGGTGATCCTCGCGGTGCTGGAAACCGCGCGCGACGATTCCGACCAGGAACATCCGGTGCGCATCATCCTGGAGCCGCGTTCCTCGCGCCAGACGCCCGACGAAATGATGGCGGTGCTGCTCGCCAACACCTCGCTGGAATGCAACGTTTCGATGAATATGGTGGTCATCGGGCGCGACGGCAAACCCCAGCAAAAGGGGCTGGCCCAGCTTATCCGCGAATGGGCGGCGTTCCGCATGGTGGCTGTGGAACGGCGTCTGCGGCACCGCCTCGATGCGGTGGACAAGCGCATCCACATCCTCGAAGGGCGGATGATCGCCTTTCTCTCCATCGACAAAATCATCAAGTGCATCCGCGAATCGGACGACCCCAAGGTCGATCTGATGAAGAAGTTCAAGCTCACCGAAATCCAGGCCGAGGATATTCTGGAAATCCGCCTGCGCCAGTTGGCGCGCCTCGAAGGCATCAAAATCGAGCGCGAACTGGCGGCGCTCAAGGAAGAAAAAACCGGCCTCCATCACCTGCTGGACAACGAAGGCGCGCGCCGCGACCTGATCGCCGGGGAAATCGAAGCCGATGTCGCCAAATTTGGCGATGCGCGGCGCACCCTCATCGAAGCCGCCGAAAAAATCACCGCCTCCAAGGTCGAATCGGTGGCCGACGAACCCATCACCGTAATCCTCTCGAAAAACGGCTTCATCCGCTCGCGGGTCGGCCACGGCGTGGATAAATCCCTGCTCACCTGGAAAGACGGCGACGGCGAACTCGCGGTGATCGAAACCCGCACCGTTTATCCGGTGATATTGATCGACGCCCAGGGCCGCGCCTACACCGTGCGCGCCGCCGACCTGCCGGGCGGCAAGGGCGACGGCGCACCGGTCTCCAGCATGATCGAGCTGCAAGGCTCGCGTATCGTCGCGATGCTCTCCACTTTGCCCGAGGAAAAAGTCCTGGTCGCCACCAGCGGCGGCTATGGCTTCATCGCCAAAATCGCCGACATGGTCACCCGCCAGAAAGCCGGCAAGGAATTCCTCCGCGTCGAAGACGGCGAAGTGGTGCTCACCCCGCGCTTGGTCGGCAATGCCACCCACGTCATGACCATGTGCCAGAAAGCCAACAAACTGCTGCTGTTCGCCATCGACGAAGTCAAGGAATTGGGCAAAGGACGCGGCGTCATCCTGATGCAGCTCGACGACAAGGACTTCATGCCGATAGTCCTGCCGGTCGCCGCCGGGGAAAGCCGCATCTTCGCCACCCGGCGCGGCGAAAAAACCCTCACCTGGCAACAACTAGAAGTCGAATTCCTGCACCACCGCGCCAAAAAAGGCAAACTCGCGCCGGGGTTTTTGGTGGGGTGATTGGTAGGCCGTGGGGTGGGCGCGATAACGCTGTGCCCACCCCGGCTTGCGCACAGGTTGTACGCCGCCCATAATACACACTTGGTCGTACACACAAGGATTCAACATGCCTACCCTCGCCAGTCGCGTCTTCATGAACGGCAACAGTCAGGCGGTGCGTATACCGCAGGAATTCAGGCTGGACGCCCGCCGGGTGGAGATTTCCCGCACCGAACAAGGCGATCTCCTCATCCACCCGCTTCCCGAAAACCGGGGCGCGGCGCTGTTGGCGGCGCTGACCGCCTTTGACGATGAATTTGTCGCGGTACTGGAGGCTGACCGCGCTGAACAACCGGTCATGCAGGAGCGCGAGCCGCTGTGAAATATCTGCTCGACACCAATACCCTCATCTACCTGATCAAAAACAAACCCGCTTCGGTAGCCGAGCGCGTCAATGCGCTGGGAGAAGACGCCGTGCTGTGTATGTCGTTTTTCACCTATGCCGAACTGCTCAAAGGCGCTGAACGCAGCACCCGCAAGCCGGATGTCCTGAGTCGCCTCGAACAATTGACCCGCGAGGTGCCGGTCGTCTACGAAACGGGGCGCAGCCTGTGCGAGCGCTACGCCACACATTTCACCCGCCTCAAGGAAGCGGGAACCCCCATCGGCGCGAACGACTTGTGGATCGCCTGCCACGCCTTGGCGCAGGATGCCACCCTGGTAACCAACAACCTGCGCGAGTTCGAGCGAATCGAAGGATTGCGCCTGGAGAACTGGGTCGCGTGAACGCAAGTTTGGCGGCAGCAAGGCAGACTGCCTGAAGCGTAGCGGAATCCGCGTACCGGAGAACAAGCAAGGGCGGCCTTCCGGGTAGCCCGAATGGTGGAGCGCCGGCGTCTCGCCGGCTTGCCGGCAGGATGCCGGCGCTCCCGCCCTGAGAAAGTGGCCGCATCCCGGCAAACACCCGCTGTCCCACCGTGGTACAACAATCCTTCGAAATGTTAGTGTCTACTTACGCCGCAACGCCCGTGTGACAACGACATTACTGGAGAGCAAGGAAGGACGCGGGTTTCCGGGCAGCAGGGGAAAATGGAGGCGAGCGACACGGCGCATGAAACCACTCCCGACACCAGGACGCGCCGAGTAGCCAGTCAAAGCGAAACGCCGGGTGGGAGGGCCGCCCCGGCGCGAAGCGGTGGTGCAACGGAGAACCACTGGATGTTGACGAGACGTTTCCGGCTTCGTTTCGCCACAAATCGCCCCGAGGGCGGGCCTCCCACGATATTTCAGCTTTGTCCCTATCCCGCTGTTTGGTCATGACTGACGACGAGGAACCCAGCAAAGCCATCGTCTAATCCGGGAAAGTCGTCGCGACGGCGTCCTTGCCGAGCCCGCGCATCTACCACGGCTATCTCAGTGATTCCAGGAAATGACTCAGAACCGCGCCACACGGCGCTTTACAAGCCCCTCGCCCGCAGGCGGGAGAGGGGTTGGGGAGAGGGCGGCGGCATAGCGGCGCGGCGTGTCGAAGCCGCGATACCCGCATTTTCGGTAGCTGGCTCGAACGATGCGCTTCCTTCGTCAGCACATCTACGCCGTCCGGCGCGCGGTGTGCAACAAGGATAAAGAGATGAAGGCGGAAGGATGACGAACTGTGGGGGGGGGGGCACGATAGGGCCGCGCCCACTTGGCTAACATTGCAGGGTGGAAGAGGGAAAGGCGTTCGATAATGTGCCCTACGCCGCCGAATGCGTTTTCAGCCAGTCGCGCAAGGCGTCGTTCATGCGCGTCTGCCAGCCCGGCCCACCTGCACGAAAAGCCGCCAGCACATCCTTGTCGAAGCGGATTGCCACCTGTTCCTTGGAACCGCTCCCAGCCGGACGACCGCGCCCTTTGCGCAACGCCTCGATACCGGCGTGTAGCTCTTCCTCGGTCGCGGGACGGTCGTCCTCATCCTTGCCGTCCCAAACGAAATGTCCGCCCGGTGGCGGGAGCTTCATTGCCTCAAGGATATTCTCGCGTTCAGTCGTCTTCTTTGCTGAGCCAGTCATAGTAAGCCTCCGATTCATTTTTGCTGGCGTAGCGAAAGCTGATGATACGCGCAGCCGCTTCGCGTTCCTGATGCACTACGGCCAATACCGCAAGTCGATTAAATACATAAGAAAACGACAGGGTTCGCGCCTCCCCGCTTCGCGCTACCTGAATGTCCAGCCGATAACGTGACTCCAGCACCAACCCAGCATTGGCAAAGTCGAGGCCATGCTTGGCAAGGGTGGCCTCACGCTTAGTTTGATCCCAGATAAGTTCATCGCCATAGGAATAAGCGTAGATGCGTTAATTAAAAAGAGCAACCACGCGCGGCGATGCCCCAGGTTGGTGTGCAACTAGTCACTTATCAGCCAACTGATGTCAAAACGTGACAAGAATGGGGTTTCAATCCGGCTCGTCCGGCTTAGGAACTGATGGACGAGACAGCCAACCTCGCGCGAGCAAGCGGCGCTCTTGCGATTGGCTGGGCGTGGCTGCCGGGTTCAATCTGTGTGAGCATGGAGCTACAGCCCCAGCGCCGTGACCACTTTCAGGATCGTACCGAATTCGGAGTTGCCATCGGCGGATAGCGCCTTGTACAAGTTTTCCCGAGCAAGGCCAACCCGGGAGTAGGGTTTCACTTGCATTGATGTCATTTTGAAAGACCTGACACCAAGCGATTTTCGTTTGGAGCGCCGGCGTCTCGCCGGCCTGCCGGCAGGATGCCGGCGCTCCTGCCCTGAAGAAGTCGCCGCATCCCGGCAACCACCCGCTGCCCCGCCGTGGTACAACTGTATTTTGGAAATGTTAGTGTCTACTTACGCCGTAACGCCCGTGTGACGGCGACATGGCTGGAGAGCAAGGAATGGCGCGGCTTTCCGGGCAGGGCCGGTAGGCTGGGGTGAGGAACGAACCCCAGCAACACGGAATGGCGGGAGGAATGCTGGGGTTCGTGACCTCACCCCAGCCTACGCGGGCTGAGGACGATTCTGGATTCAGGCTCCTTCGCCAATCAGAAACGACGGGCCGACCTTTGGGCAGTGAAGAGTGGATTGAAAGATTGGAAAAAATGACGGGTAATACTCTAAAACCTCAAAAGCGCGGCCCGAAGAAGAAAGAGTAAATTGGTGACTTAGTAAACTGTCACCGTAATTGGAGTGGCTATGTTGCCCGCATTGCCGCGAAGGGCGGTTCGGGGTGGTGGCGGTGATCTCGCCGACAGGGCGAAGCCCGCCGCTGCGGGGGCCGCCGTGAGGCGTTTTTATCCACCGATTCGCGTCAGTTTGCGGCTGGGTGTTTGCGCCTGCCGGGGACGGGTTCGCCCTTATGCGCTGGGCAGGCCGACAAGGTGTCGATCCAGAGGGCGTTTTTATGCCGGAGGGACATGTCATGCGCCGCCGGTTCAGCTATTTCCTTGTCGCTCAACACCTTCGCCTCGCAATGGCCGGTTGACTTCCCCTTCCGCAACCTTACAATCCCCATAATCAACCGCCTGTCCCCGCAGTTCAGTCCAACGAGGTTTATCCGCCGCCAATAAGTTTGGTGGTTCTTGCTGGCTTGGGCGGGGCGGCGGATAAACGCTATTCGTTAGGGGAGGACTCGTGTACGTGAGGGGAGGACTCGTGTACGTGAGGGGTGGGAACCCAATTTCTATTTCCTCTTCAGATCGACGGAGTCTGCCCCATTGATTTTGATTCGTCGTCCCAATTATCCGACCAAAAAGTTATGTGTTTTTTCGAAATTTTCCATTTTCCAGAGCTTCCTCTGCGAAACGATCTAAGAGGAATGGTAGCTCTTCCATCATCATAAATGCCTCCTTGCTTCCACCCGGAAATTGTCAAGCTAGTTGTCGCCTGAATGCTTGCGTTCATGCTGCCATTT
>CAYVIN010000152.1:0-7014 GCA_964451375.1 uncultured Sulfuricella sp. | reverse complement strand
CTCTCACCAAACGGGTGATGGCAAAATTGGAGACCAAGTCATTTAGAACCAACACTGTAAGCTTCATAGCAAGCGGTCAACTGAGGTTTTTAGGTTCATACGCCCGACTGAGCGAAATTTGCCTATGGAACAAAAGACCAGCGAGGGCGTGTGCAATTTATGAAATATCCGGGTTAGATGTCCGCTTTCGACCCCAGGGAGTCAGCCAACATTGAAATCTCGCCGCAAGAAACCGGAGGCTCGCGACTCGCAGCATCTGCACATGGGTTTTGTCGAGCACAGGATCAACTAGCGGAGTTCGAGGCCAACGGCAACGTCAGCAAGACCTCCACGCCACCCTCGACATTGCGAATCGTGATGTCGCCACCCATGTGATCCATGATCATTTTTGACATATACAGACCGATACCGGTGCCTTTTTCCTTGGTGGTGAAATAGGGGTCGAATATCTTGGGTAGGATGTCTTCGGGAATGCCGCCGCCGTTGTCACGAATTGAAATGATTGCGGAATCTATCCCCTTTCCAATCCTGATATGCACCTTTCCAGGAATCTTCTTATCAAGAATTGCCTCCTTGGCATTGGACAGCGCATTCAGCACGACTTGCGAGAATTCGTTGGGATAGCCAACGACTTCGCATGGCTCGCCGCTCTTTTCCTGTTCAATTTCAATGTTGTTGTTCTTGAAGGTTTGGCTGACCAGTTTGATGCCCTCATCTATGCTGTCCCAAGGCTGGAAACTTTGTTTTTCCCGGTTGGGTTTGAAGAAGTTGCGGAAGTCGTCGATGGTGGTCGACATTTTCTGGATCAGTTCCTGCCCTTTCGCCGTCGATTCGTCGATCATCTCTGTATCGAGTTCGTGATAATCGTTGGCATCCTTGATATTGGCCAGCAGCAGCGCCAGCGCGTTGATGGGTTGCCGCCACTGGTGGGCAATGTTGCCAATCATTTCGCCCATGGCAGCGAGGCGGGATTGCTGAATCAATAGGCGTTCTTGCGCCAAGTTCTGAGAAATGCCTTCCTGGACGCGTTGCTCCAGGTTTTCATTCATCTGCCGTAGCTCTTCCTCCATGCGCTTGTGTTCCGTCAAGTCGAAGAACTGAATTAGCAGATGAACTTGACCTTTCAGATGCCTCGGAAGGATTCGGTACTCAAACCATACATCCTTGCCAAAAGAAGTAACCACATGGGCTTCTCGCTGCTGAGGAGTATGAAGCTTCAGGGCCTCTAAGCAGTCAATGAGTAGGCTTGTTCTTTGCCATGAGGCAATTTCGTTGAAATTTTGAGCAAGCAACTCTTCCCGCGTTGCCCCGACAAATCGGGCATACGCTTCATTCGCCAAGACGCATTGACCGCTTTCTGCATAAATGCCCATCGGCAATGGTGAGTTAAGCAGCATGGTTTCATTGAACTCAAGCGCCTCGGAAAGATGGGCGGTACGCTCTATCACGCGCTGTTCCAGGAGGTCGCGCTCTGCCTTTAGCTGAGCGGCGGTTTCACGTACAGACATTTCGGCCTGCCGCCTGAGGACTATCTCCCGGGTCAATTTGCGGTTCCAGTATAGAAACGCCAAAAATATCAGAGCTGAAGCTGCGATGATCTGCCATACCAACGTGTAATCGATTCGAAGCCTAAATTCGGCGGCGCCCCATTTCTGGGTGATGGCATTGCGTTCCTCGGCTGTCATGGCAGCGATGCCCTTGTTGATCAGTCCGGCCAACTCCGGCCAATCGTTGCGCACGGCCATTGCCTGCGTGTTTATTCCGTAAGAAGTGGGAGCAGTGACCACCAAGTTGTCGAGACGATTAGCCTTGATAACATAACTTGCATTGGCGAGATTTCCCACATAGGCATCTGCCTCACCTGTGGCTACGGCAAGAAGAGCATCCTCGGATTTCATCACTTCAAGGATGCGAATTGCGGGAAAATCAGACTTGATCTTGTTCGTAATGACGTAGCCCTTTTCTCCGGCGACGGTCTTTCCGCCCAGGCTTTCCAGGCCGATGATGTAGGGACTGTCGCGCCGTGCATAGAGCACCCACGGAGCCGTCAGGTAGTCGTTCGTAATGGCGAATTGTTTTTCCCGTTCTGGAGTACGGGTAAAGGTTAAGATCAGATCGTAATGATGGTGCGGGCCCATGACATCCTGCACTGCTGCGGGAAAGCCAAGGCTGTCAGGCAAAAATTCAATCTTGACACCGTAGCGCTTAGCGACGGCCGAAAGATAATCTACGGCGATCCCCGCAGGCTCCGGATTTTTGAACATGTAAGGGGGGTAGTCTGCGACCCGGGCGCGTACCGTGTGATTATCCGCAAGCCAGGCTCGTTCTGCCTGCGTTAATTCGGTGACCGCCGGATGGGTTGGGAGTGCGATTTGCTGTGCAAACGCGCCCTCAACATGCGTCAGCATGAGAAAGAGTATGACGCGCCGGAAAGACGATCGCAGATTGGTCGATATCGCCATTAGGGCTCCCGGCATATAAAAAAGTACCGGAGACTTGGCTTGATCTCTTCAAGGCAGTCATTTGCGTTGCCGCCCAACATCACGGCATGCCGGTAGCCCACGTAATACAGCGACCAAATACCAACGCAGCGTACAGGGATGTCATCAAGTTTCGCTTCCTGCATCCAATCAGCAATAGGCTTGATGAGCTGGTGAACCTGTTTGATCACACGAGCTTCATATTCTGCCGACCACATCCACCCGAATGCGGCGCCAACTGAGCGAATCGGCAAGTAATGGATATCAAGCATATAAAGCTCCCACAGGTACGCGCAGACGCGTTCGAAAAGGTTCGCTCCTTTTACACGTGCGCATAACTGCGGCAACTGTTCGATTTGCTCCTGGTTCAAACCGATGATGACCTCTGCCAAGATATCCGCTTTGGCCAGTTTGAGGCGGTATACCTGAGTCGGCTGGCATCCCACTTCACTGGCAATGTCACGCATACCCACGGCCTCATAGCCTCGCTCCATGAAGAGTTTCCGGGAAGCTATCAGCACTTGAGTTTTAAGTGGGTCAGCCATTTGTGGAATAGCGAATGTCGAATCAACAAGCTACAGTGTAAACATGTTAACACTGTAGGTGCGATTAAGAGGGCCGTCAAGCAGCATTGGGCAACAGCATCATTGGCAACCAAATCCCGTATATCAATGATTCCGTCGATGTCACATTTTGGCACTTGGTTGAGAATCGTGGCATTCCAACCTGATGCCAGAAAGCTGCCTGCCACCCTGGACTGGGGAGGCGCTCAAGTTGTCAGACAGCCCAACTCCAACCGTCCCCAATGTCCAGAATCGCCGGCAACCACACAGCGCCTCACCCCTACCTAACCCCCAACCGCCAAAGCGAAGTCACCTCCGCCGCGCGCGCCGCGTGGAGCGGGTCTTCGGCTGCCGAGGCTTTGGGGTGGCGGGGCAGTACGTCGAGTTTGCCCAATACTTTCAGGCCGGCCTGGTGAATTGCGGCGAGTAATTCTTCGCGGCTGCGCAGGCCCAAGTGTTCGGCGAAATCGGAGAGGATCAGCCAACCTTCGCCGCCCGGTTCAAGGTGCGCCGCGAGACCGTTGAGGAAACCCAGCAGCATCCGGCTGTCGGGGTCGTAGACGGCGTGTTCCAGCGGCGAACTGGGGCGCGCCGGCAGCCACGGCGGGTTGCAGACGATCAACGGCGCGCGGCCCGCCGGGAAGAGGTCGGCTTGCATCACTTCGACTTGCCCGGCCAGGCCCAAACGCGCCAGATTGTCGCGGGCGCAGGCCAGGGCGCGCGGATCCTGATCGGTCGCGACGACCCGTTTTACCCCGCGCTGGGCGAGTATCGCGGCCAGTACGCCGGTGCCCGTGCCGATGTCGAAAGCCAGTTTCGGCGCGCTCAGCGGGGCTTCCGCGACCAGTTCCAGATATTCGCCGCGCACTGGGGAAAACACTCCGTAATGGGGGTGTATCCGCCCATCCAGCGCGGGAATTGACACGCCTTTTTTGCGCCATTCGTGAGCGCCGATGAGGCCCAACAGTTCGCGCAGCGAAATCAGCGATTCTTCCCCCGCCGCGCCGTAGGCTTCGCGGCAGGCCTGGGCGACATCGGGAGCGCGGCGTAGCGGGACGTGATACTCGGCGTCGAGAGGAACCAGCAACATGCCGAGGATGCGGGCGCGCTGGGCCTGCGCCTGGCGATGCAGGTGAAAGGCTTCGGTCAGCGTGGGCGCGGGTTTGGGGGGCAGCCGCGCGGCGCGGCGCGGCTTGCGCTCCAGTCGGCGCGCCAGGGCTTGCAGGAGTTGGCGGGCGTTCTGGAAATCGCCGCGCCACAACATCGCCGTACCTTCGCAGGCGAGGCGATACGCCGCGTCGGCGGTGAGGGTGTCATCCACTGGCGTCACCCGGCGGTGCGGCGCAACGCCGCTTTCGGAGCGCCATACTGCGCTACGGGTGACACCGGCTTCGTTCCAGGTGATGTTGGGCAGGGCGGGTTGGGAATCAGGCTGCATGGGCGGGTTTTCCAGGTGAAGACGCGCCTACGCTGAAAAGGCAGGGCAAACGCCGGTCGCGACAGCCTACACTACTTGAGCGCGTGTGAATAATTCAAACCCTATTGGGGAATCGTAAAACTTTGCGCGGTACCGTCGTTGTAGCGCAGGTAGAGTTTTGCGCCGTCGGCCCACCACAGTTCGCCGCTGCGGCTGTCGGGCGCGGTTTCGAGCAGGTATTCGGGTTTGAGGGTGTAAGTTACGCCGCTCATGTTCATCACGGCGCTGCCCGCGCCGCTGTCGGCGACTTCGCCCGCGCCGTCGATTGCCTTGACGGTTTGATCGACCACGGCGATATCGGCGAACACCGGGTACAGCGTCTGTTTTGCGCCGGAACTATCGACGAAGGCGAACAGGCCGTTGCTCTCCACAGTGAAGGTCGGGGTCTGGCCGCTTGCACCGCCGCCGCTGGCGCTGCTGCCCGGTGCGCAGACGTAGTCGGCCCCCTGGAGTTTCATCTGGAGCGCGCCGCTGCTGCGGATTTGCAAGGTGGCGGCGGGGTCGAGGTTTTTGAGCGAGGTGTTGAGGTCGGCGAAATAGCCGAGCGTTCCGGCCAGGGTGATCTGGATGCCCTGGCTCGCCAGGGTGAATGCGCCGCTCGCGCCGGCGGCGGCGCTGGCCGCAGCGAAATGGTTGGCGCTGAAGGTTCCGCCAAGTTGTATCGTGGGGCTGCCAAGCGGCAGGAAATGATAGGTTTTGCCGTTCGCCACATAAGTCACCACGCCGGAAGCCTCGTCGTAGGAGAGCGCCCCGCTTGCGCCGAACAGGCTGTCCAACCCCGCCCTGACCACATCGAGCAGGCTGGATGCGCCGCCGAGACGGGCCAGCGCGCCGCTGAGGCGGGGTATCCGTTCTTCGCTGGTTGCGCCGCCGAGCGGCGTGAGCGGGTCACCGGGGAGGTTCTGGTCGCCGCTCAGCGAGCCGATGCGAATCGCCGACAACGATCCTTCGTCGTCGATGTCGGCGGTTTCGCCGGCATAGACGGGTGTGCCGCTTTCGGCGGCGAAACCGGCGATGCTGGCGTCGGTCTGGAAATAAACAGTGCAGTTCTGCACGAAGGTCTGGGTCTTGAGGTCGGCGTTGAGCATCTGCAACGCGGTTGCACAGGCCGCAGTGCGCAGGTTGCCGTTGCCCACCGGAATGAGGTTGGCCGCGCTCGACTGGACGTTGTAGGAACCACTCACGACCTGAAACGAGCTGTCCGCGCCGACATCTTTGGTTTTCAGGCTGGCGTCGTCGGACTGCGCGGTGAAAGTGAGAGTGCCTTTGTTGTTGGCCAGCGGAGTGCCTTTGGCGAGTTTGATGAAAGCGTCCGCCTTGGGTTTGGAAAGCAGTTTGATGGCTTTGGCCGAGGTGATGCTGATGGTGCCGTCGTCGTTGAGCGTCGCGCCGTCGAGGTCGGAGAGCACGTCGCTGAGTTTGGCGACTTTGGTGAATTTGTGAGTGGTGACATCGAAGGTGGTGCTGACGCTGCCGATGCTCACGGTTGCGCTGGTCTGGGTTCGGGGCAGGCGCGATGACAACAGGCTGACTCTCAGGACGCCGCCGTTGACGATTAAGCCGGGCAGATTGGTAAAGGGTTTACCGTTGATCGAGTAACGCCCGCCGTCGATCTGGATGCGCGCCGGTTTGAGCAGGCCGCGTATCGTCACGGGGTTCGACACCACGACGGCGTTCAGCGGTGCGGCGCTGACCGGGGGAATGACAAATACCGTGGTGACCACAAAATTCGCGGTTTGGCCGCCGATGGTCAGGGTTGCACGGATGGCGGTATTCGGCTGCGCAGCGGTTTGCACCTGTACCTGAAGCTTGTCGCCGTCGACCAGTGTGCCGGGTTTATCGGTAAAGGCTGCGCCGTTGAGGGAATATTTGCCGTTGACGATGCTCAGCGGTTTCGCCCCGCCCAGCCCGGAAACCATGACTTGGGCAGACGTGACCATGCTATTCGGTTTGGCCTGATTGACCGAGGGAAAAAACAGCGCCGCCCGAGGCGCTACTGCTGCTGCGCCCCCGGATTCGGGAGAGGCGGCAAGGGGCGTTACGCCGCCCAACAAAACGCAGATCATCGGCAAGTGTATCAAGCGGAATTTCATGAGTAGCGCCCCCTGGCGTTCAAGCGTGTATGGAGCGTGGAATTCTATCACCGGACAAGCGCGCCGGGCTGCGCTCGCCCCTCGCTGAAATGTTAGCAATCACTATCGCCGTCAAGCCCACGGGACGGGCACATGACTGGAGAGCCAATAACGACGCGGCGCTTCCGCCTTTTCACCCCCCCCCCGCCCGCAGGCGAGGGGCTTGTAGGCTGATGTTTGGCGTCATCCCGAGTCGTTACCAATGCGCGGGACTTTGGATGCGGGCGCTCCCATTCCCCGCGTCGGCGTGGGCGCTTTGGTTACACATTAACCACCGATGCACTCCCCCCTCCCTCCGGGGGGCTAGCGTATGCACACATCTTTGTTCCAAATTTTGATACGGTGCAGGAAGCAAATTCAAA
>CAYVIN010000151.1:0-7034 GCA_964451375.1 uncultured Sulfuricella sp. | reverse complement strand
TTAATCTGCCTGACTTCGCGAAAGATTTCATCTCTTCAACTGCGGTTTCTAGGTTGATAGTGCTTGTCTTTTTTTCGGTTTCATCGCCCTTCGCGAATTTTCCGTAAGCCTTTTCCAGAAACCCGCACTCGGCGCCTGACAGTTGGTTTGCCGACTGCTGAAAACGTAGCGTGGTTTCCACTTCGACCCGCTTGGCATTGCCTTCCAGGGGTTTGATCGAAAGGATGGTGAGTTTTCCCGGCTCCAGCGCGGCGCACTCTTTCAGGATTCCCATCCGCGACAAATTCAGAAATTCGCGCTCGAAAAAAGCCTGTCGGATATCTGCGTCACCCGGGCTATCCGGCGTCGCAATTTTCACGATGAACCATAGCGGCAAAGCGAATGCGCCCAGCCAAAGCACCTGTTTGAATATCCGCTTCATCGGACGCTCACCCCATCCGGCGCCAGCTCGAAGCGATCCGGCGCCTGAAAATGCAGGTTGGCGCGATGGCTTACGCCGTTGACCTGGACGACCGGCAACGTCAACGCGCCGCTCCTGGCGTCAAAGCGGCCAATCAGGTCGTTCAAGCGCACACCCTCCCCCGTCACCATGCCGCTCCCGGCTACCAGCGAGAAGCGATGGACGCCGCCGGTTTCCTGAAGCCACTGCAAGTCGGCGGCGTAGGTCACGCCATCAAGCAAAACTGCAGGCGCATGCAAACGCAGACTGGCTATGTCGAATCGAGCGATACCCGCAGCATCAAGGAACCGGGACGCCAACAATTTGTGTACGGCTGCGGTCGGATGCCGGTCGTCCCAGTACAGGTAACTGTCTGGATAGCCGCAGGCTTTTACGCCTTGAAGGCAGGCGTCGGAAACGTTCTGGATGCCGTAGGCGGACGGATTGGCCGTGATGTTTTGCTGCAAGGTCGCCACGTCCACAAAAGCAACCGGATAGGCAAGGGCGCCCAGCGCGTTGCGCAAGGCGTCGTTGTAACTCGCGCTGGTGGCGCTGAGCGCCGCTACCGCGCCACTCGATCTGGCATGGGGCGTCAAGCCGAGATCAGGCAAACCGCCCACCAGAATGTGCCTGGCCCCGGCATTTTTCAGGCGATCCACGGCGTTAACGATGTTGCCGGCGACCTTGCCGATGTCCGCGCCGCCGGCAAAGAAGTCATTGCCGCCGGCCCAAACCACGTATAACCCATCGGCATCCGCCGTTTTGGCGGTCGCAAGGTACATCTCAACTTCGCTAGCCAGCCCCGGCAACAGCTTCGACGAGTTGCTTCCGTCTGACCTGGCCCCGCCGAAGGCATAGTTGGTCTTGGGGTCGAACGCCAGACCGAGCGTGGCGGCGACACTTTCCACCCAGATCGGGCCATTGGAAAAACGCCCCTGATAATAGGGTGAGCCTGGCCAACCGATCATTGCAAACAGGCGTCCCGAGTCGGAAAGACTGTCGCCGAACACGTAAATATTGCTGTAAGGAGACGCGCCGACGCCGCTTGGCGACAGCAGGGATAACGCCACAGAAAGGGCTGCGAGAAATTTGGCGAGCGCAACAAATTGCAAGTTTTTCGATTCCTTCCGGATTAACCCTGAAAATATCCAGTTACACAACATGATTTCCATATTCAAAATGAATAGTTGTATATAAACAATATATTGTGCGTTACCATTTGCATGGGATGAAAATATTGTTTTTCCATTATGTGCGTCGCATCCGTGCTTTATCAACTAACATTTCCTCACATTTCGTCTCAATATCTCTCAATCCCCAATTATTTCAATTTTTCAAAACAATCAAACCCGGTGTGCGATACAATCACGCCCGATGAACGATATTCGCGCCATTTCCCTATGCCACCAGCGGCTTCGCCGCCTTGCCACTCCGATCATCCGGGGCTTGCTCCTGCTGGCCCTGGAATTGTTGTTTTCCGTCGCTGTACATGCCGCCGCCCCGCTTGATCCGGTGCGTTTGCAACTCAAATGGCAGCACCAGTTCCAGTTCGCCGGGTATTACGCGGCGCTGGAAAAAGGCTATTACCGCGAGGCGGGACTGGATGTGACGATTATTCCCAGCCGCCCCGGCAATGATCCGGTGGGCAACGTGCTGCTGGGCGAGGCGGAATTCGGGGTGGGCACCACCGACCTGTTGCTGTTGCGCGAAAAAGGCGAGCCGGTGGTGGCGCTGGCGGTGATTTTTCAGCATTCGCCGCTGGCGCTGCTGGTGCGCCGTCAGGCGGGCATCCAGACCTTGCACGATCTGGCCGGGCGCAAGTTGATGATTGAGCCGGGTTCCGCCGAACTGTTCGCTTATCTGAACCGCGAAGGGTTGAGCACCGACAAGTTCACCCTGCTGCCCCATGATTTCAATGTCGGCGATTTGCAGGCGGGCAAGGTGGATGGAATGTCGGTATACGTTACCGACGAACCTTTCGAACTGGTCAAGAGCCGTGTGGAGCATCAGCTCTATTCGCCGCGCGCCGCCGGCATCGACTTTTACGGCGACAATCTGTTCACCACCGAGGCGCAACTCAAGGCGCATCCGCTGCGCGTCGAGGCCTTTCGCGCCGCCAGCCTGAAGGGATGGGATTATGCGATGCGCCACCCCGAGGAAATTATCGAGCTGATTCTGGCCCGCTACGGCCACCGCCACAGCGCCGAACACCTGCGTTTCGAGGCGAGCCGGATGGTGGCGCTGCTGCGCGCCGAACTGGTGGAAATCGGCCATATGAATCCGGGCCGCTGGCGGCACATCGCGGACGTTTACGCAGAGCAGGGCATGATGAAGGCGGGCTTCGATCTGGGCGGTTTTCTCTACGACCCCCATCCGCCGCCGCCCGATCTGACCTGGCTGTATGTCGCGCTGGCCGGGTTGTTGACTTTCGGTATCGCGGTTGGCGGGGTGGCGCTATACATCCACCGGGTCAATCGCCGCCTGCATTCCAGCGAAAAACGTTATCGCGAAGTCTACGAATACGCGCCGGTGGCGTTCATCGTCACCAGCCGCGATTACCGGATTACCGGCTGGAACCGCGCCGCCCAGGCGATATTCGGCTGGAGCCGCGAGGAAGCGCTGGGGCGCAATATGCTCGGATTGCTGGTGGCGCAGGAGGACATTACACCGGTCAAGCAGGTGCTCGACAGCACTTTCGACGAACGTCTGCCAACCCACAGCATCAACCGTAACCAGACCAAAAACGGCGAATCCATCCTGTGTGAATGGAACAACGTTTTGTATAGCGACGAAGACGGTGATTTCGCCGGAGTGCTGTCGCTGGGCATGAACATCACCGAGCGCCACAAACTTGAAGAAGGCCTGCGCCAGGCCAAGGAAAGCGCCGAACAGTCGCTGGAGGATCACCGCCAGTTTCTCGCGATGGTGTCGCATGAATTCCGCTCGCCGCTGGCGATTATCGAATCGTCCTCGCAGGTGCTGGAGCTTCACGCCGACAGCGCCGCCCGCCCGGTGCTGGAACGCATTCGCCGCGCGGTTCGCCGCCTGACCCTGTTCATCGACAACTATCTGAATGTGGAGCGCCTCGATACCAGCGGCTGGACGCCGCGTTTGGCGCCGATAGACGCCGCCGGGATGCTCGAAGCTCTGGTCGAACAGGCCCGCCAGATATCCTCCGCTCACCGGATCACGCTGGAGTGCGGCGCAACCCTGGAGAGCTTTGAAGGGGATATCCAGTTGTTGCGGGTGGCAGTGCAAAATCTGCTGGAAAACGCCGTCAAATATTCTCCCGGCGGCGGTGAAATCATCTTGCGGGCCGATATCGACGCCCCGGCTCACGTAATAATCAGCGTCACGGATCACGGCATAGGCATTGCCGAGGAAGACCGCGACAAAATATTCGCCAAGTTTTACCGCAGCCCGCAGGTCGGGCGGATTCCCGGCGCGGGCCTGGGCCTCAGCCTGGTGGCGCGCATCGTCGCCCTCCACCACGGAACCATCCGGGTGGAAGGGCGGCCCGGATTGGGCGCATCGATTAGCATCAGACTTCCGGCAAAACAGGAAAGCGTATGAATAAAAACCGCAAGCCACGTATCGCCGTGGTCGAAGACGAAACCGATCTGTGCGACAGCATCGTCGATTATCTCCATGCCAACGGCTATCCGGCGTGGGGCGTGGTCAGCGCCGAAGCCTTCTTCCGCCAACTGCTGCTCAACCCGGTGGACGTATTGGTGCTGGACATCGGCCTGCCCGGTGAAAGCGGCCTCAGCGTCACGCAACATGTGGCGCAGCGGGCCGACATGGCGATCATCATCGTCAGCGGGCGGGACAGCGTGGATGACCGCCTCACCGGCCTGAATTGCGGGGCGGATCGCTATCTGGTGAAACCCGTAGACCTGCGCGAACTCACCGCCAACATCGAAGCGGTGTGGCGCATCATCGCGCCGCAGGAAGTCGGCGACCCGCCCGCGCAAGTCCTGCCTGACAGCCCGCCCTGGCAGCTCGACGGCGACGAATGGCGACTCGTCGATCCCGACGGGGGCGTGATTCCCCTTACCTCGCGGGAATATCTCTTCGTGCGCCGCCTGGTGGCGGATGAGGGTCAGGTAGTGAGCAAGGACGCCATTGCTGAAACCCTGGAAATCAATACGGAAGCCAACGGTCTGCATCGCATTGACGTGCTGGTGGCGCGCCTGCGCAAAAAAGCCCTCGAAGCCACCGGCAAGGTTATCCCGATCAAAACCGTGCACAACCAGGGTTTTATATTCATCGAAAAATGCCGACAGGTTTAACCCGGATATTTGACCAAAACACCGCTTGTTCCCTAAACTGCCGGCCATGTCACCCAACCCATCCAGCCCTATCGGGGTATTCGATTCCGGCGTCGGCGGCCTTACCGTCGTGCGCGCACTGATGGAACGCCTGCCCTTTGAAAACATCATCTATTTCGGCGACACCGCGCGGGTGCCCTACGGCGTGAAATCAGTCGAAACGATTTCCCACTACACCACCCAGATTGCCGAATTCCTCCTCGCCAAGGAGGTCAAGATGCTGATCGTCGCCTGCAACACCATGGCCGCCGTCGCCTCGCAAGTGGTGCAAGACCTCTCGCCGGTGCCGGTGCTCGATGTGATCGATGCCGGCGCGTTGGGCGCGCTGGCCTCGTCGGGCAAAAAACAGGTGGGCGTGATCGGCACCCCCACCACCATCAACAGCAATGCCTACGCCCGCGCCATTCACCAATACGAACCCGAAGTGCGCATCTATTCGCAAGCCTGCCCGCTGTTCGTGCCGCTGGTCGAAGAAGGCTGGCTCGACCATCCCGTCACCCTCCTCACCGCCCAGGAATACCTCAAACCGGTGCTGGCGCAAGGCATCGACACCCTGGTTCTGGGCTGCACCCATTACCCGCTGCTAAAGCCGCTATTGCAGGATGTCGCCGGCCCCGGCGTACGCCTCGTCGATTCCGCTGAAGCCATGGCGGATCGCGCCGCCGCCCTGCTCGCGCAAAGAAACCTCGCCAACCCGCAACGCAGCGCCCCGCAATACCACTATTACGTGACCGACGTACCGCTGCGCTTTCAGACCATCGGAGAACGTTTCCTCGGACGCACTCTCGCCAATGTCCATGTGGTGAAGTGGTAGCCGGACGGAACTTTCCGTTTGAGATTCGGACTGATATCATGAATTTGCCATATTGATATCGGAGCCATCATGATACGAACCGTCATCAGCCTCGACGAAGCCGACAAGCACTGGCTGGATCAGCAGGCCGCACTGCAACAGGTTTCCATGACCGAAGTCGTGCGGCAGGCTTTACATGCTTTTCGGGCCGCCCGCGAACGAAACAACGACGATTTCAGCGCCTTGCTCGACGACACCAGCGGCCTGTGGACAGAGGGCGACGGGCTGGACTGGCAACAAAAGATGCGTAGCGAGTGGGACAAGTGATATTCCTGCTCGATTCGGTCATTCTCATTGATCATTTCAACGGCATCCCGGCAGCCGGCGCTTTTCTTCGCCAGACACGCGGCGAAGCAGCCATTTCCGTGATCACCCGCGCCGAAGTATTGACCGGATTCGAAGCCGACCGGCGCACCCTTCCCGCCCGCCTGCTGGATGCCTTTATTTGTCTGCCGATGGATCGCGACATCGCTGACCATGCCGCCCATCTACGCCATCTCCATCGCTGGAAACTGCCCGACGCGATACAGGGGGCGCTGGCGCAGCACCACGGTCTCAAACTGGCAACCCGCAACAGCAAGGATTTCCCGCCGGAAAAATTCGATTTCGTGACGATTCCCTATACGGCGTGATGACACTGCAACATTTCATCGACATCCGCCCCGAAAAAGCTATACATAAAATATGATCTCCGCCACCTCATCACTCTCGCCCTATTCGTACCAGCCCCCCAGCCAAAACAGAGCGGCGGGCGGGGAGAGTGTTGATGCGCTTCAAAAAAGCGCCGCGAATAAAGACGCCGGCGTGACCTCGCCGAAAAACGATCCGCAAATCCAGGCGGCGCAAAAAGACCCCAAGCAGGCTCAGGAACAAAAACTGATCGATGAACTGGAAAAAATCGATCAGCGGGTGCATACCCACGAACAGGCGCATTTATCCGCCGCCGCCGACCTGGCCATGAGCGGCGCAACTTTCACCTACAAGCGCGGCCCGGACGGTCATCAATACGCGGTTGGCGGAGAAGTGCAAATCGACGTTTCCCCCGGCAAAACGCCTCAGGAAACCGTCAGCAAGGCGCAACGCATCAAAGCCGCAGCACTCGCGCCCTCCGACCCTTCGGCGCAGGATCGCGCTGTCGCCGCGCAGGCCACGCAAATGGCGCTGGCGGCACAACAGGAACTAGCTGCACAACGCCTGCAAGGCGCCGAGGAGACAGACAAGCCGCCAGCCGCAAACGACAGCGATGTTCGTAGCGCCACCGGGAAAACGCCCGAAATCGAAAAACCCGCCATGCAAAAATACCGGCAGAACGCCGCCAACATCCCGCAAACCTCCGGCATTTTCGTCAACAGTTACGCCTAGCAGCCTGTCGGACTTCCCCCGTGAAAATCGCCAAGACACAGTCTGCTCG
>CAYVIN010000150.1:0-7050 GCA_964451375.1 uncultured Sulfuricella sp. | reverse complement strand
CAGGTGCTGATTTCCGCCAATCACCTCAAGACCGCGCGCGCCTACATCGTCTACCGCGAACAACACACCAAGCTGCGCCAGGATAAACGCACGGTGGTGGATGTCGGCAGTTCGATCAACGAATACCTGGAGCAGATGGATTGGCGGGTGAACGCCAACGCCAATCAGGGCTATTCGCTGGGCGGTCTGATCCTCAATGTCTCCGGCAAGGTGGTGGCGAATTACTGGCTGAGCCACGTTTACCCCCCGGAAGTCGGCATTGCTCACCGTCAGGGCGACATCCACGTCCACGATCTCGACATGCTTGCGGGCTATTGCGCCGGCTGGTCGTTGCGCACCCTGTTGAACGAGGGGCTGAACGGTGTGCCGGGTAAGGTCGAGGCCGGCCCGGCCAAGCATATGTCGAGCGCGGTCGGGCAGATCGTCAACTTCCTCGGCACCCTGCAAAACGAGTGGGCCGGCGCGCAGGCGTTCAGTTCGTTCGATACCTACATGGCACCGTTCATCCGCAAGGACAAGCTGAGTTTCGAGCAGGTCAAACAGTACATCCAGGAGTTGATCTACAACCTCAACGTACCGTCGCGCTGGGGCACCCAGACACCCTTCACCAACCTGACTTTCGACTGGGTGTGCCCGGAAGACCTGCGCGAGCAGATTCCCATCGTCGGCGGCCAGGAAATGCCCTTTGCCTATGGCGATTTGCAGGTCGAGATGGACATGATCAACCGCGCCTACATCGAGGTGATGACCACCGGCGACGCCAAGGGCCGGGTGTTCACCTTCCCTATACCTACCTACAACATGACCCCGGACTTTCCCTGGGAGTCGGAAAACGCCGGGCTGCTGTTCGAGATGACCGCGAAATACGGGCTGCCGTATTTCCAGAATTTCATCAATTCCGAGTTGAAACCGAACATGGTGCGCTCGATGTGCTGCCGCTTGCAGCTCGACTTGCGTGAGTTATTGAAGCGCGGCAACGGCCTGTTCGGCAGCGCCGAGCAGACCGGCTCGGTGGGGGTGGTGACGGTCAACTGCGCGCGCTTGGGCTATCTCTACAAGGGCAACGAAGAAGCCCTATTGGCGCGCCTCGACGAGCTACTGGAAATCGGCAAGAACAGTCTGGAAATCAAGCGCAAGGTGATCCAGCGCCATATGGACGCCGGGCTGTTCCCCTACACCAAACGTTATCTGGGGACGCTGCGCAACCATTTTTCCACGCTGGGGGTGAACGGCATCAACGAGATGATCCGCAACTTCAGCGGCGACGCGGACGACATCACCAGCCCGGAAGGGCACACCTTGGCGGTGCGCCTGCTCGATCACATCCGCGCCCGGATGCTGCAATTCCAGGACGAGACCGGGCACATGTACAACCTCGAAGCGACCCCGGCAGAGGGAACAACGTACCGCTTCGCCAAGGAAGACCGCAAACGTTTCCCCGACATCCTTCAGGCCGGCACGCCGGACATGCCGTATTACACCAATTCCTCGCAACTGCCGGTGGGCTTTACCGACGACCCGTTCGAGGCGCTGGAACGCCAGGAACAGTTACAGAAAAAGTACACCGGCGGCACGGTGCTACACCTGTATATGACCGAGCGGATTTCCTCCTCCGAAGCCTGCATGAAGCTGGTGCGGCGCGCCCTGGAAAACTTCGGCCAGCCCTACATCACCATCACCCCGACCTTCTCCATCTGCCCAAAACACGGTTATCTGAGTGGCGAACACAAGTTCTGCCCGAAGTGCGACGAGGAACTGCTGGAAAAGAAACGCAAACAACCGAGCAACGTCTAAACGGCAAAAGCAGTTTTTAATTTTGAGTGTTGAGTGTTTAGTTATGGAAGGCGCTTCGCGCTTGATTCAATACCGACGCGCTTTGCGCGGCGACATCAACTAAACACTCAACACTAATCACTCAAAATCAAGGAGTAATACCATGACCGACCTGTCCCAACAACCCCACCTGCAAACCCAGGCAATCACCCTGCTCGACGAAGAGCGCCAACCCTGCGAAATCTGGACGCGGGTAATGGGCTATCACCGCCCGGTGGCGTCCTTCAACATCGGCAAGAAGGGCGAGTTCTACGAGCGTTGCTATTTCGAAGAAAAACGGGTCGGCCTCGCCGCCTGATGGATGAATTGCAGGTCGGCGGTTTTACGCCGCTGACCACCACCGATTTTCCCGGCTGTCTGGCCGCCGTGGTGTTTTGCCAGGGCTGCCCGTGGCATTGCGGCTATTGTCAGAACCCCCATCTCATCCCTCCCGTATCATCCAGCCGGATTCCCTGGAACGATATTCTCACTTTCCTGCAACGACGCGTCGGACTGCTTGACGGCGTAGTCTTCAGCGGCGGCGAGCCAACCTTGCAAGCGGGATTGGGCGAGGCGATTCAAGAAGTTCGGCAGCTGGGTTTTAAGTCCGGCCTGCATAGCGCGTCCCCTTACCCGGAAAAGCTCGCGGAAATATTGCCCCACCTCGACTGGGTGGGATTTGACGTAAAAGCCCGATTCGCCGATTACGCCGACATCACCGGCGTCCCCGGCAGCGGAGAAAAAGCCCGTGCCGGGCTACTGCACCTGTTGGCCAGCGGTGTGCCCTATGAAGTGCGAACAACCGTCCCCCCCCGTCAACACACCGAAGCGGGATTGCTCGCACTGGCGGAAGAATTACGCGACCTTGGGGTTAAAAACTACGTACTTCAGGACTTTCGTGCGCAGGGCTGCGCCAGCCCGGAATTGTGCAACAACCCGACCCCGCTTGGTGCGGAGTTGATCGAGCGGATTTCGTCGTTTTTTCCAAATTTCACGGTTCGCCAGGCGTAAAAAACCCCGCACGAGGCGGGGCTTTTCGTTCTGGACGCTTGCGCGGAATCAGGTCGACATCTCGGTGAGAATGTTCTTGATCCAGCCCATGCCGTAGCGGGCTTCCAGTTCCGACAGGTCAGGAGACACGCCACCGGAATTCGGGATGGCGATGGTCTTGCCACCTTGTTCCTTGTACACGGCGGAAACCGTGACGGCCTCCTTGTCGGTGATGTAGCTGTAGCACACGTTGACGTGTGACGGCGGAATCGGCGCTTTGCCGTTCATCAGTTGCACCACGTTGAGCGCGCAAACCTTGGCTTGCGAGTTGGCGGCGTAACCGGATTTCGGCATCGGAGTAGCGATACATGCGTCGCCGATGACATGAATGCCGGGAACCAGCTTGGACTCGAAAGTGATCTGATCAACCGGGCACCACTTCTTGTCTTCACCAACCACACCTGCCTTGAAGGCGATCAAACCGGCCTTTTGCGGCGGGATGATGTTAATCACATCACCCTTGAGCGCTTCCACGCCATTGTCGATTTCCATACCCTTGACATCGACCTTCACCAACTTGCTGTTGTTGTGGTACTCGATGAAGCCCTTGCTGGCGTCTTTGGCGTCGTAGCCGTAGTGCTTGGCCCAGCCCTTGCGGAACAACCCCGGCTTGGAAGTGATGTCTTCGTTGGCATCCCAGACGATGATCTTGGATTTCGGCTTGTTGTTCTTGAGATAGTGGGCGAACATGCTGATCCGCTCGTACGGGCCGGGAGGGCAACGATACGGCGTCGGTGGAACCGTCATCAGTATCTTGCCACCATCCTTCATTGACTCGATCTGCTTGCGCAACAACAACGTTTGCGGGCCGGCCTTCCACGCGTGAGTCATCACTTCCGGGGTGGTCTTGGGATCATAACCCTCAACTTCGTCGAAACGGAAGTCGATACCGGGCGACAGGATCAGGCGGTCATATGCAATCGCCCCTTGGCTCGTGATCACCTTCTTGGCGCCGACATCTACGCTTTCCGCGTGAGCGTAAACCATCTGGATACCGTTGTTGGCGGCCAGCTTGTCGTAACCGATGTGGTTTTCCTTGAGGTCACGGAAACCGCCGATCACCAGATTACTGAACGGGCAGGAGATAAAATCCTTGCTTTCCGAAATCAACACGACTTCGATGGACGGATCGGACAGGCGGATATATTTCGCGGCGATCGTACCACCGAACCCACCACCCACAACCACCACACGGCGGCCTTTCTTCGGCATGATATCGGCTGCAACCGAAATCATCGGCGCACCAGCCAAACCCACACCAGCGGAAGCACCCAGCAATTTGATAAAGCTTCTGCGATTAATAGTCATCGTAATTGTCTCCCTACCGGTTATTTTTGACTGGCGTAGAAATGAACGAGCGCATCAATGTCAGCTTCGTTCAGCGGGCCTTCACCCTCGATCTTGGCTGCCATCTTCTTCGGCATCGGGCGAGATTTCGCGCGGAACTCCTTGAAAGCGATTTCCAGGTATTCCCGGTATTGACCGGCAAGAATGCCCTCATCCTGGCCGGACTTGCCATTGTCTTCGTGGCACTTACCGCAACGCTCGTCGTGGAGTTTCTTGCCATGCGCAACCTTGGCAGGGTCAGTTGGCTGATTGGCGGCAACGTATTTCTGAGTAGTGAAGTAGCTCGCCATGGAGGCAATTTCATCATCCGTGTAGGCCTTGGCCAAACGTCCCATGATGGTGGATTTGCGCTCGCCGCTCTTGAAGTTCTTCATCTGCTCGATGATGTAGTTGGACGGAACACCGCCGAGATTCGGCATGTTCGGCCCGGCGTTGTGACCTTCGGTTCCGTGACAACCATTACAAGTATTGGAAAGCATGGCAGCTACCGACGGCTCGTGAGCCAGCGCCGCTGAACTGAAGACAATCCCCCCTGCAAACATTGCAGCTAATAATTTAAGTCTCATTGCCCCTCCTAGAAATTTGGTTTGATGAAAAGCATGATGGCCTCACGCCCCAATTTATGACAATCGGAACGACGAGGCCATCATAGCAGTTTTTTTTTTTAACAAAAAACAGCAAAAGCTAATCTACTAATCTACTCTTTAGCGGATTTGAACACGTTGGCGACCAGCGGCGGTGCGTTAACCTGCGGCACGTGGCACTGGGTGCAGCTGTAACGTAGCATCGAGACTTTCTCCAGCGCTTTGCCGTCGCGATCCTTGTAGTGGCTGTCGCCGATCACCGGCGCGTTCTCTTCCTTATAGTTTGGACGATCGTGACAATTCAGGCATTGGTTGGACTTGAAGTTGATGTTCATGCCATCGGCGCGATGCGGGATCAGCGGCGGTTGCTGTTCAAAACTGCGGGTTATGTTTTGCTGCTCACCGGGCTTCTTACCGGCGTACTCCAGAACTGCGGGAGCCGCGTCTGCGGCCTGCACATCGCTCAGACGCAAGCCTTGCGGCTTCTCAACCGGCGTACTGGCGCATGACGCCATCAACAGCGCCGCCAGTGCTGCGGCAAACAGCCCCCCGACAATACTTTTACGGGTTTTCATTGGTAATCCTCCATCAATCAATTGATTCATTCGCAAACATCGTCCCGGATTTCCTCCAACCCGCTGTTTATCCGCAGGCTGGGGAAAAGAAAGCGCTTATACCTTCACGAGTTTGACCGCGCATTTCTTGAAGTCAGTTTCCTTGGAAAGCGGGCAAGTGGCGTCCAGCGTCAGCTTGTTGACCAAGCGGTGCTCGTCGAAGAAAGGCATGAACACCATGCCCGGCGGCATCTTGTTGCGACCTCGCGTTTCCAGGCGGGTAATCACCTCACCGCGCCGCGAAATCACCTTCACTGTATCGCCGCGCTTCCAGCCACGGTTGAGGGCATCATCGGTATTCATGAACACCCACGCATCCGGGTAGGACTTGTACAACTCAGGAACACGGCGCGTCATCGAGCCAGTATGCCAGTGCTCCAGCACCCGTCCGGTGCATAACCACATGTCGTATTCCTGATCCGGTTGTTCCGCTGCGGGCTGGTAGGGCAACGCAAAAATCACCGCCTTGCCGTCCGGGTGACCGTAGAACCGGATGCCTTCACCCTTTTTGACGTAGGGATCGTAACCTTCCCGGAAACGCCACAGGGTTTCCTTGTTGTCCACCACCGGCCAGCGCATCCCACGCGCCTTGTGGTATTGCTCGAAGTCGGCCAGGTCGTGAGCATGACCGCGACCGAACGAGGCGTATTCCTCGAACAGGCCTTTTTGCAGATAGAAACCAACCGCTTCCGAATCGGTGTTGGGATAGCCCTTCTGGATTTCGCCGATGGGGAATTTGTTCACCTGACCGTTGGCGTACAACACGTCATACAGGGTTTTGCCCTTGTATTCGGGATTTTTGTCGAGAATTTCCTTGGGCCACACTTCGTCAGTCTTGAAGCGTTTGGAAAACTCGACGTATTGCCACAAATCGGAGCGGGAATCGCCATAAGGCTTGACCTGCTGACGCCAGAACTGGGTGCGGCGTTCCGCGTTGCCAAAAGCGCCTTCCTTTTCCATCCACATCGCGGAAGGCAGGATCAGATCGGCGGCCATTGCCGACTGGGTCGGATAGGCGTCCGACACCACGATGAAGTTGGCCGGATTACGCCAGCCGGGATAAATTTCGCCGTTGATGTTCGGCCCGGCCTGCATGTTGTTGGTGGTGGTCGTCCAGTAGAAATTGATCAGACCGTCCTTGAGGTCGCGGCTTTGCTTGACGGCATGGGAGCCGACCCAATCGGGAATCGTCCCGGCGGGCAGCTTCCAGAGTTTTTCGCTCAGTTCGCGGTGTTTGGGATTGGTCACCACCATGTCGGCGGGCAAACGATGAGCGAAAGTGCCCACTTCGCGCGCGGTGCCGCAGGCCGAGGGCTGGCCGGTCAGGGAGAACGGGCCGTTGCCGGGTTCGGAAATTTTGCCGACCAGCAGATGGACGTTGTAAATCATGTTGTTCACCCAAGTGCCACGGGTGTGCTGGTTAAACCCCATGGTCCAGTAGGACACCACCTTGGTCTTGGGGTCGGCATAGGCTTTCGCCAGCGCTTCCAGCTTGTCCTTGGGGACACCGGAGAGCTTGGAAGTGTAGTCGAGGGTGTATTCCGAGACGAACTTCTTGAATTCATCGAAAGTCATCGGCGAGGCGGCAATCGGGTTGCCCTTGGGCTTGCCATCCGGGCCGGGGTAGCCGTTGTTGCCGGCGA
>CAYVIN010000149.1:0-7055 GCA_964451375.1 uncultured Sulfuricella sp. | reverse complement strand
TTGCCCTGCACCCCAAAAACCGCACACTCCAACCCGTCCAACTGAGGTTTTTAGGCTGAAACTCGGCGCGACGCGATGACGCCACGGAGACAAGTGCTGGGTTAACCGCATCCGTGCGTTAAGGAGAGACCTTACCCAGCGGCTTCGTTTTACCACGGGTCGCCCCGAGGGCGGGCCTCCCACCCGGATTTCACCTTTGCCTCTATCCCTGAGTTTCAGCTTGACTGACTACTAGCCCCGTAGCGTTGGTTTGGATCGAATTTCAACTGAAAAAAGCCTGTTCCGCCGCTTCCGGCAGCTTGATCCCGGTTACTCGCGCTTTTTGCAGCACCTCCCAGTAATAACGGTAAGTGGCGCGGTCGTGGAGTTCCCCGGCGTGCTGGATCGGCCCCCAATCGGCTTTTTGCGCGGCGAGCAGGATGGCTGCGCCGTTTTCCACTTCGGAATGGTCGGGTTTCATGGCGTCCACAATCGGCTGGATTTGCGTGGGGTAGATACTCCACTGGCGCAGGAAACCGAATTCCGTGCGGGCGCGGCGGGCGTCCTGATAAGCGGAATAGTGGTTCTTCAAATCGAGGGTGACGTTATGCGCCGGGATCACCCCGTTGGCCAGCGCGGCGGCGACCACTTCGCCCTTGGCGCGAGCCAGCAGGCGATGCTCGAACTGGCCGGGGCTGCGCATCGCGCTGGCGGGAATCGCGCCATGATGGCCGGAGACGAAATCCATCAGGCCGAAATCCAGCACCTGCAACCACGCCAGGGTGGCGATTTGATGCACATCGCGCAGTGCGCCGTGGGTTTCGATCAACACGTGTATCGGGATTTCCCGTTGCAGTCCCAGCTGCGCCGTTTTCTTCTGGATGTATTCGACCATCTCCGCCGCATGGGCGTATTCGGTGGCCTTGGGAATGGTGAGGTAGGCGATTGCCGCGCCGCAACCGCCCAGCACGATATCCACATCCTGCCGCCAGGCGGGGTGGCTGTAGTCGTGGATGCGCACCCCGGCCATTTGGTGTTTATTGGCCGGGGAAACCAGCAGGCGCACGATCATCTCGGCGTGTTCGCGCTCGCGGCCCGCCGGTGCGCCGTCTTCGCAATCGCAAGTGATGTCGAAAATCGGCCCGAGCTTATCCTGCAATTCCAGGGCCTTGAGGATCAGTTTTTCGCTACCGGCGAAATGTTCGCAGGCGGGAATCGCGGGGAACGGTTTTTCACCCTTGAACAGGGCGTCGTTGGGGTGGACGGGGTTCATTGTGCCTCCTTATCGTTCAATTTTTAATGTTGAATGCTTAATGTTTAATGGATGAATTCGCGCCGCAGGCGCTCATCAATTCAACATTAAAAATTAAGCATTAAGAATTGCTCTTGGAATTAGCGCGGTATAGTCCAAGTCCAGCACCACGTTGGGATGGTAGCGGCGCTTGCCGTCTTCTTCAAAGTGCGTATCCGCGAGTTCGCCGGGCAACTGGTTTTTCACCCCGACCAGACGCAGGCGTAACGCGCCGATGTCGCTGCGGCCCGGCACTTCCCATTTCTCCAGGACTTCGCTCCAGGCGTACAGGGTGTCACCCGCAAAAGTCGGGTTGCAGTGGCTGCCGCCGTTGATGGCGGCGAGACACAGCAAGTTTTCCAGGCCGTCGAAGGATAACGCGCGGCACACGGAAATGACGTGGCCGCCGTACACCAGGCGTTTGCCGAATGGGGTGCCCTGCATCAGGTAGGCGTCGAAATGTACTTTGGCGTTGTTCTGGTAGAGCCGCGCAGCAAACATGTGGTCGGATTCTTCCACCGTCATGCCGGCGAGATGGTCGATACGTTCGCCGGGGGCGTAGTCGTCCCACAGCCAGGGTGCGCCGCTCAGTGCGGTTTCGTAGCCGGTGGCGTCAAGATGGGGCGGAATGACCAGGCGCGCCGGGGTGACGTTGGCCGGTAATTCGGGAACGACTTGCGGCGGCGCGGGGCTGTCCATGTGACGTTTATGCACCATCACCCAGCGCACCCAGCTCAACACTTCTTCGCCATTCTGGTTGAGGGCCGTGGAGCGCACCCATACGATCCCGCTTTTGCGATTGGCGTTTTCCTTGAGGCCGATCACGGTGGATTCCGCCGTAAGCGTGTCGCCGGCATATACCGGCAGGAGAAAACGCAAATCGGCGTAACCGAGATTGGCCACCGCATTGAGTGAAATGTCCGGTACGGTTTTGCCGAAAGCAATGTGGAACACCAGCAGGTCGTCGAGCGGTCGGTCGCGGTAACCCAGTGCGTGGGCGGCGGTGCGGGCGCTGGGCAATACCTGGCGCGCTCCGGTGAGCGCGAGATAAAGCGCCGCGTCGCCGTCGCCGACAGTGCGCGGGACGCCGTGGACGAGGGTCTGTCCGAGGCTGAAATCCTCGAAGAAATTGCCGGTCTGGAGTTTGTTCATGGCGACTATTCCTCTGCTTCCATTTTCTCGATCATTTCCTGGATCATCAGGGTGCGTTTGGCTGCCGTGACGTGCAGGCTTTCCACCAGTCGGCCATCCACCACCGCCACGCCGCGCCCGGCTTCGTTGGCTTCGGCGAGCGCAGCGATGAGGCGCTTGGCGATGCCCAGGCTGGACGGGCGCGGGCTGAAGGCGTCATTGGAGTAGGGGATTTGCAGGGGATGGATCAGGCTTTTGCCGTCGCAGCCCAGGTCGCGCGCCAGCCGACACGCGTATTCAAAGGCGTGCATGTCGTTCAGGTCGAGATGTACGCCGTCGATGATGGCGATGCCGTGAGCGCGCGCCGCCATCAAACATTGCGAAATGCTGTACAACATCGGCAGGCAGTCCGGGGTAATGCGCGCGTGGAGCTCGTTGGTGAGGTCGGATGTGCCGACCACCAGACAGGCGATACGCGCCGAAGCGCCCGCGATTTCATCGACATGGATAATTCCGGCGGGGGTTTCGATCAACACCATGATGGGCATTTCCGGCGCACCCGCCGCATCCAGCGCGGCCAAGGCGTCGAGTACGTCGGTGCGGCTTTCGATTTTGGGAAACAGGATGGCGTCCGCGCCGGCGTCGGCGACCGCTGCCAGATCGTCACGCCCCCACGGGGTGGATAACGCATTGACCCGCACCACTTTTTCGCGGTAACCATAGCCGCCGCTGCGCAGCGCGGCAACCACGTTGGCGCGGGCTTCTTCCTTGTGATCGGGCAATACCGGGTCTTCCAGATCGAAGATCAGCGAATCGACTTTCAGGGTGCGCGCCTTTTCGAGAAAACGCGGGGTCGAGCCGGGAACGTACAACATCGAACGGCGCGGGCGGTAGAGATTGCCCATGATAGTCTCCTGTATTTGATCTATTTGTAACTACTCAGGGCGGCGGTGTTTTGCTCCTTCCCCCTTGCAGGGCTACCGTATGCACACATCTTTAGCCCCAATTTTTATACTACGCAGGAAGCAAATTCAAACGACTTTCTTTGTACTGCGCAGCACTTCCTCAAGCACTGGTCACCCTCTCCCCGGCCCCTCTCCCATGTTCATGGGCGAGGGGAGTTTCCATACACCCAGTTGTAGAGCAATCCGCGCTTTTCTCCCCTCTCCCACGCGAGTGCACCCTGAAGGGCATAAAGGAGAGGGGCGGGGGAGAGGGCAGCGGTGTTTAAATTCAGACAAGCTGTTGTTCTTCGCCAACCTGGCAATCCGAAAAAGATGTGTGCATACGGTAGCCCTGCCAGGGGGAAGGGACTGGTGTGGTGGCATTGCCTCCACCTCCTGAGTGGTTGCCTGTTCTCTGCAATAAACACTGCCCTGCAACATAGATCGCCATTCCATCTGCCTGTCCGGGTTATCACTCACTAACATGGGGATTCCTGGTGGGGCTTCAGTTGCTCGACCGCGCCAGCGCGGTTTTGGGATCAAGCTGGCGGCGGATGATCTTGGCGTTTTTGGTGCGCGGCAAATTGTCCACCACGTAGACGATTTTTGGTGCTTTGTAGGCCGCCAGGTATTTACGCGCATAGTCCGCGAGGTCGTCGGCGCTGGCTGTTGCGCCTGGATGCAGCATCACATAGGCCACCACCAGCACCTTGTCGGTCGAGACTTCCTCGCCGGTGGCGGCGCAATCGGCCACTGCCGGGTGGTTTTTCATGACCCGCTCGATTTCGTGGGGCGACACGCGATAGCCGAAGGAGTTGATGATGTCGTCCTTGCGGCCCAGGAACCAGATGTAGCCATCTTCATCGAACTTGGCATAGTCGCCGGTGAGGAACCAGCGTTCCTTGAAGGCCTTGGCGCTTTCCTCGGGGAGTTTCCAGTAACGCATGAACAGGCCGGGGTCGTCGTCGGGAATGCAGATCATGCCTTCTTCGCCGAGCGGTACTTCCTTGAGGGTTTCCGGGTCGAGCAGATGGACATCGTGGCCGGGTTGGGGAAACCCCGCCGAGCCGGGGCGTATCGGGCGGAACACGTTTTCCGAGAGGTAATAGGAGATTTCCGACATGCCCACCGCCTCGAAAATCTCCATGCCGAAACGCTGCCGCCATAAGCTCAGGACCTCGTCGGAGAGGTGTTCACCGGCGCTCATGCAGTGACGCAGGGTGGGTACGTCGGCGCGTTTGGCCTGGGTTTTCTGGAGGATTTGCCGGTAGATGGTGGGGACGCCGATAAAGATGGTTGCGCCGTGTTTGGCAATCAACTTGAGCCAGCCGGCGGCGTCGTTTTTGCCTTCATGGACGATCACGGTTTTGCCGCGATACAGCGGATCCATGAGCGCCGAACCGAGCACGTAGGTCCAGTTGAATTTGCCGGAATGCACGATGCGGTCGCCGCCCGCAGCAAAATCGAACCAGTAGCGCGCCGCAGGTTCGCGCCCGATCAGCGCACGGTGGGCATGTAACACGCCTTTCGGATAACCGGTGGTGCCGGAGGTATAAACCAGGTAGGCGGGGTCGTCCGAACGGGTTTTGTGGGGGGCTTCCCAGGTGCTGATTTTCGCCAGTTCGCTGTCCAGATCGAAGACATTGTAGCCGCCCTGCCGGATCACTTCGCCCGCCCCGCTCAGCAACACATGGCGCAGGCGGGGGAGGCCTTCCAGCTTGTCGTGCAGATTGGCCCACATGGCTTTGTCGGTGACCAGCACGGTAGCGCCGGAATCGCGCGCCAGATACAGGACTTCTTCGGCGGTCAGCAGGGTGGAGGTCGGCACCGCAATCGCGCCGCGTTTCATCGCGCCAAAAAAGGCAATCGGATAGGCGAGACTGTTGGGCAGGCGGATCAATACCCGGTCTTCGGTTTCCACCCCGAGATTACGCAGCAACTGGCTAAAGCGGCTGGATTGATCGGCAAGTTCCCGAAAAGTGGCGCGGCTCACGCCCAGGGTATCGTCCTCGACGACCATCGCCTCCTGGTTTTCCAGCGCCGTGCCAAGATGCGCGTCGGTGCATGCCGCGCCAATGTTGAGAAAGGTGGGCAGGTTCCACGTCCACGCTTCAAATGCGGGAAAGTTGCCGCGCCGGGGAGAGATATAAGCCAAATTCGCTGCATTCATGATGGACTCCTCCTTGGGTAAATGTTTAATTTTTAATGTTGAATGTTTAATGGCGGTAATCGCGCTTGCGGCGCTCATGTCTATTTAGCATCAAGCACTCAACATCAAAAATTGCCTGCTCCGCTAAGTTTTTAAGTTTTAATGCTTAATTGTTAATGGCGGGTAATCGCGCCTGCGGCGCTCATGCCCATTAAAAATTAAGCATTCAACATTAAAAATTGCTTACAAAATCACGCCATACGGCCAGTTTTCACGCACTACCTGGGTGGGTAGCAGGCCCAGCACGTTCAGGGCGAAATCCGTGTCTGCTGCGCCCAGCGCGCGTAGGGCGTGAGCGCGCAACAACACTTGCAGGGCCTTGCCGAACATCGGCGGGTCGAGCATTTCACCTTCGAACTTGATCGCGCCGCCGAGCAGGGCGTCGGCTTCCACCGCTGCGCCGAGTATCGCCACGCTACGTTTTACTGCGGTCGGGGAGGGGGTGTAGGCGACCTTGCAAAGGTGAATATGACTGGGGTGGATGACCTGTTTGCCGGTCAGTCCCAGCGCCGCTTCCTCGCAGGCGTGGCGGAACACCACCCGCGATTCGTCGTCGCCGTGTAAATCCAGCCAGCGGCGGATGTCGTGGGGTTCAAGGAATTTTTCCGGCATCACCGCCTGGCCGATCAAGACTTCCACCCCGCCAATCACGCCTTTGCCGGCGATGCGCGCTTCGAACAATATCTGGTTGAGGAAAAACTTGAGTTCTTCCGTCCAATGGCGCGGGGTGATCTGGATGCCCATCGCCTTGGAAAAATCGTGGATGCCGAACACCACATGTTTCACCGTGGGGTACTGCATGATGTCCGGGGCGATTTTCAGCGACTTGGGGTGTTCGATAATCGGCTGAATGGTGATGCTTGCGTCGATTCCCGCCAACCATGCCGACAGGTCGCGGATTTCCGCCGCGCCGTAGGCTTCGCCCGCCTTGGCGAGCATCACCACATCGATATGGTCGGCGAGGTCGCGCACCATTTGTAAATCGAGTTCGTATTCCTCGGTGCGGAACGGATTGATGCGCACCGCAATGGTCACATCGCTGCGCGCCAGGTGCGGCAATTCCTGGCGCAGCAGGTCGCGGCTCAAGGCTTTCTGGCGGCACCCGTCTTCCAGGTCGAAAAGCAGGGTGTGGGCGTTGGTGAGATGGGCGTGTTTTTTGAAACGCTGGGCGGCGGCTTCGAGGTCTTCATAGATGCCCAGCGACGGCGCATATTTCACCGGCGGGTAATAAAGCTGGATGCCCGGCCAATAGTCGCCCAGCACCGATGGGGAATACGTCATGTCTCTCCCTCCAATGGGTATTCTGCATTCGCGAGTCATCTACAAGACTATGGTAGTATTCCCGACAAAAATAGTAAAGTATTATTTCCTTGTGTAAGGGAATTGCCGGGAATCCAGATTCCACTGTGGGGGGGGGGGGCGGACAGGGCAATCGCACTATGTGGTTCCCCCCTTTGGAAAAAGGGGGGTAGGGGGGATTTCGCCCAAGGTGGAATTGCCG
>CAYVIN010000148.1:0-7263 GCA_964451375.1 uncultured Sulfuricella sp. | reverse complement strand
AAATGGCAGCATGAACGCAAGCATTCAGGCGACAACTAGCTTGACAATTTCCGATCCTCACCTCGTGGATTGGGGGCGTGGGTTTGTTTCACGGTCTGGGCAATCAGGCCATCGCCACGGATTTTGTGCGACGAATCGAGGCGCACCAGTTCCTCCGGCTACACCTGCTTGAACGGATCATCACCCGCCGCTTTTTAGCGGCAGGCAACAACTGCGGCAGCGCAGCGCCGATCAGCGGCGCGGAATAAACCGCCACCGCACCCAGCGCCAGCCCGGCGAGAAAACGGCGGCGGGAATCAACCGGCAAATTGTCAGGCATCGGCAGCCCGCTTTACGCCTAGCGGCTTTCCAGATACTCGTTGCATTTGCCGCGCCCGAACACCATGGCCTTCTTGGGGCTGGTCACGGCAGGTTCCGCATAAACCTGGCGGATGATCGTATTCGCCAGTTTCGCCGCCTCTCCATCCTCCTCGTAGCGCTTCATCGGGCGGCCCTTGTCCCGGTCGGACAGGGCTTGCAGCGCGGTGTCGCTCATCTGGCTGCACAACTTGATTTTCCAGGCATCGGGATGGCTATCGTCAATGGCCGGAAGATGGGCGTGGGCAAATGCTGCCGGCGCAGCAATAAGGGAAATCAGGGCAAAAACCAGTTGGAGTTTCATGATTCATATGGGTGGTTGAAAACAGGAGCCTAAGATACCAGATTGGCGGCGTGACTTAGCGGATTGGTGCGGATTTGTGAAATAGCGAGGAACGCTGAATTGCTCATAGGCATTTGCAGCAACAGTCAATCCAACGCCTCTCGCCCATTCCCAAACCTTTCTTGTATCATCCCCGCTCCATCCCCGAGGATTGCCGCCATGACCATTCTTCCCCACATTCAACACAACGTTGCGCGTTTCGTTGCCTTGCGCCGCGACATCCACGCCCATCCCGAAACGGCTTTCGAGGAGCGGCGCACCGCCGACCAGGTGGCGCAGGCTCTGGAAGCGCTGGGCGTCGAGGTGCGGCGTGGACTGGCGGATACCGGGGTGGTGGGGGTGTTGCGCGCGGGAACCAGCGGTCGCGCCATCGGGCTGCGCGCCGACATGGACGCGCTGCCCTTGCAGGAAGCCAATCTGTTTGCGCACCGCTCGCGCTTCGATGGGCGGATGCACGCCTGCGGCCACGACGGACATACCGCGATGCTGCTGGCGGCGGCGGACTATCTGGCGGCAACGCGCCAATTCGACGGCACGGTGTACCTGATATTCCAGCCCGCTGAGGAAGGTGGCGGCGGGGCGCGGGTGATGATCGATCAGGGATTGTTCGAGCAGTTTCCGATGGAGGCGGTGTTTGGGATGCACAACTGGCCGGGGCTGGCGGCGGGGCAGTTTGCGGTGATGCCCGGCCCGGTGATGGCTTGCGCCGACCAGTTCGACATCGTGGTGCGCGGCCACGGCGCCCATGCCGCGATGCCGCACCAGGGGGCCGATCCGCTGGTGGCGGGGGCAGCGTTGGTGCAAGCGTTGCAAAGCATCGTCAGCCGCACCCTTGACCCGCTGGATTCGGCGGTGTTGAGCGTGACGCGCTTTCATGCCGGGGACGCCTACAACATCATTCCCGAAAAAGCCCTGCTGGCGGGTACGGTGCGCGCCTTCCGCCCGGAAGTGCAGGATCAGCTGGAAGCAGCCATGGAGCGGGTGTGCAACGGCATCGCCACGACTTACGGTGTGCAGGTGACGCTCGATTACCAGCGCGGCTATCCGGCCACCATCAATAGCGCCGCCCAGGCCGATTGGTGCCGCACCGCAGCCGCCAGCCTGGTGGGCGCGGAAAACGTGCGCAGCGACCTGCGCCCATCAATGGGCGCGGAGGACTTTTCCTGCATGTTGGAGATCAAGCCGGGCTGTTACATATGGCTGGGCAACGGGCCGGGGGAGGGCGGCTGCACCCTGCATAATCCCCATTACGACTTCAACGACGAGGTGCTGGCGCTTGGCGCGAGTTACTGGGCGCGGCTGGTGGAGCAGGTGCTGAGCGCGGCTGGCTGAAGTGTCTGCGAATAGGCCGCGAAGTCGTCCAACCTCGCCGCGCCGGAAAAACAGGGTAATTACACTATCCGGGTTAAATCGTGGGGTTGCCTTGGCGATGGATCAACGCCCAGTGGATATGTTCCGCGACCAGCGGCGCGGCGTCCGTCAGGGCAACCTGCAATGCGGCGTGTATCGCGGGGTTGGACGGCGCATTGCCGAGCGCCACCGCCAGATTGCGCCGCCAGCGTTCCCAGCCGATGCGGCGGATCGGGCTGCCGGCCAGACGCTCCTCGAATTCCCGCGCATTCCAGGCGAACAACTCCAGCAGGTCAATATCGTCGAGGCCGTTGCGTACTGCAAAATCGGCTTCGCGGCTGGGTGGGGCGCGGCGATTCCACGGACAGCACAGTTGGCAATCGTCGCAGCCGTAGATGTGATTGCCCAGCAGCGGGCGCAATGCTTCGGGAATCGCTCCTTGCAGTTCGATGGTGAGATAGGAAATGCAGCGCCGCGCATCCACCACGTAGGGCGCGACGATGGCGCGGGTGGGGCAGGCGTCGATGCAGCGCCGGCAGGTTCCGCACGAGTCGCGGGCGGGAACATCGACGGGCAGCGGCAAGTCGGTATAAATCTCGCCGAGAAAAAACCACGAACCCGCGCCGCGCGCCAACGTGAGTGAGTGTTTACCGCGCCACACGATACCGGCCTTGCTTGCCAATTCGGTTTCCATCACCGGGGCGCTGTCGCTGAAAACCCGGAATTGCCCGCCGGGCGTGGAGGCGCTGATTTTATCCACGAGTTTCTGCAAACGGGCGCGCACCACCTTGTGGTAATCGCGGCCCAGCGCATAGCGGGAAAGATAGGCTTTTTCCGGCTCGCCCAGCACCGCGAGTCCGGCGCGGGCGGCAGGCGGCAAATAATCGAGACGCACTGAAATCACCCGCAGTGTGCCGGGCAACAACTCGGCGGGGCGGCTGCGTTTCGTCCCGTGAGTTGCCATATAATCCATCTCGCCGTGGAATCCTTGGGCCAGCCACGCCGTCAGACGCGCCTCCGCCGTACTCAGATCGATGTCGGCGATACCGACGGCGGCGAAGCCGAGTTCCCGCCCCCACAATTTGATGTCGCCTGCCAGCCGAGTGTAATCATGACTTTCCATGCCGCAGATTCTACCCATACCGATCCCGCTACGCCGCGATTTCTCGCCGACGAAGACGCCACCCGCGAACTGGGCGCGGAACTCGCGAAAATCCTCCGTCCCGGCTTGGTGATATTCCTCAACGGCGACCTGGGCGCGGGCAAAACCACCCTGGCGCGCGCACTCCTCCAGGCGCTGGGATATCCAGGCAAGGTCAAGAGCCCGACCTATACCCTGGTTGAAATTTATGTAATTTCTAGCTTATACTTATATCACTTTGATTTTTATCGGTTCAATGATCCGGAAGAATGGCAGGAAGCAGGCTTTCGCGAATACTTCAACGAATCCTCGATCTGCCTGGTGGAATGGCCGGAAAAAGCCGGTGGATTACTTCCCCCGGCGGATATTGAGATTACCTTGCGGGTCGTCGGCGCAAGCCGGCAAGCCGAAATAGCGGCGGGAACGGAAAAGGGACGACAGTGTTTGAATGCTTGGGTGGATACGCAGTTAACGCAGGAGCACGGCGGCTCGCCGGCTTCCTGAGTTTCTGCGTCCTGTGGATGGCCGGTTGCGCCATCGCAGCGGGCCTCCCGATCAACTCGGCGCGCGTCTGGCCGGCGGAGGATTACACCCGCGTCACCCTGGAATCGACGGCCCCGCTCAAATTCACCCAACTCCTCGTCAAAAATCCCGAACGCCTGGTGATCGACCTCGAAGGCGTGGATGGCGGCGCGGCGCTGGATAGCCTGTCCGCCAAGGTGGGGGCCGGCGATCCCTACATCAAGCTGGTGCGGGTCGGGCGCTACAAACCCGGCGTGATGCGCCTGGTGTTCGACCTCAAAACCGAGGTCAAACCGCAAGTCTTCACGCTCCCGCCTTACGCCAACTACGGCCATCGCCTGGTGCTCGACATTTACCCCACTCAGGCCGCCGACCCGCTGATGGCGCTGCTCGACAAAAAAGAAAACCCGCCCGCAGCCGAGCCGTCCAAAGCCGTAGCCGAACCCCCCAAAATCAGCGCCGAAGCCCCCAAAACGCTTGCGGAGGAAGCGCCGCTGCCCGCGAAACCGGCGGAACCCGCGCCGCTTGCCGAAGCGCCGGCCCCCAAAACCAGCCCCGCCGCTGAAGACAAAGTCGTAGAGAAAATCGCCAAAGCCGAACCGCCCCCCAAAAAATCCAACGTCGCGCGCCTCATAACCGTCGCCATTGACGCCGGTCACGGCGGCGAAGACCCCGGCGCGCGAGGGCGCAGCGGCTCCAACGAAAAAGACGTGACGCTGGCCATCGCCCGTCGCCTCAAGGAACAACTGGATCGCGAAGCCAACATGCGCGGTGTGCTGGTTCGCGACGGCGACTATTTCATTCCGCTGCACCAGCGCGTCGTTAAAGCGCGCAACGTCCACGCCGACCTGTTCGTCTCCATCCACGCCGACGCCTTCATCACTCCCGAAGCTTCCGGGTCGTCGGTGTTCGCCCTCTCGGAACGCGGCGCAACTTCCGCCGCCGCGCGCTGGCTGGCGAAAAAGGAAAACGAAGCCGACCTGATCGGCGGCGTGAACATCGACGTAAAAGACGTGTACCTCAAACAAACCCTGCTGGATTTGTCGCAGACCGCCACCATCAACGACAGCCTCAAACTCGGCAAGGCCGTGCTCGGCGAACTCGGCGGCATCAACCGCCTTCACAAGAGCAGCGTCGAACAAGCCGGTTTCGCCGTCCTGAAATCCCCGGACATCCCCTCGATTCTGGTGGAAACCGCCTTCATCTCCAATCCCGACGAAGAACGCCGCCTCAAGGACGACGCCTATCAGGACAAAATGGCCCGCGCCATCCTCTCCGGCATCAAACGTTACTTCGCCAAAAATCCCCCCCTCGCAAAATCGCGGCTGGCAAAGGCCGAATAAGCCGCCTCGTTCCAAATGTTAGTGTTCACCTACGCGGGAACGCCCGTGGGACGGTGACATGGCTGGAGAACAAGCAAATACGCGGTTCTCCGGGAAATGCCTGGTTCATCAAGGAAAGGCGCGGGTGTGAAGGGCCGGGATTTGGCAACCTTCCAAGCACCGGTAATCCCGTTATAATCGTTGGGAATTCAACCCCCTTACACCAGACCAACCGGAACGACGCCATGAAGAAAACCTTGCTTTTATTCGCCTTGCTGCCGTCATTCATCGTTGCTCCGGCCTTCGCTCAGCCAAGCGCTGCACCTGACAGCACCGCGCCGCTGACCTTCATGGACTCCAAACTGTTCGATGGACGCCTCTCGAAGGAACTGGCCACCGGCAAGGACACCGTGGAAGTGGAAATCTCCGGCAAGGTTTCGCTGAACAGCCTGCCCAGCCGAATCGACAAATGGATCACCGTGGTCGGCGAACACGGCCAGCTCGAAGTCAAACCGGCTGACAGCGCCCCCAAAACCCGCAGTTTCTTCGGCATCGCCTCAACCATCTATTCCTTCATCGAAAGTGTGCGTAGTGAGGCGGTGTTCGAGCCTGCCACCCAATACAACGCCGTCATCTACTTTCGCAAGGACGCCGGCGGCGACAGCCTGATCGACCGAATCATCTTCACCAGGAAAAAGAAATAATCCGCCGACCGGCGCCGTTGGTTGGCATTCCTTCCCCCTGTTCGTGGTGATTCTTCATGAAAAAATTCGCCCTGTTGCCCCTGTTCTCGTTGCTCTCCGCCTATGCCGTCGCTCAACCGCTTATGCTGCTTACCGACGAAGATGTTGCCCGAGAAGCCGCCGCACCGCCCAGCATCAAGACCGCCAAAACCCGCTCCTTCATCAAAAGTCCCGATCTCCCCAAAATCCAGGTGCTCTCCCCCAATGTCGCCAAAGGCGTATTCACCTCGCCGCTACCCATCGACCTGCGCTTCGCCAGCAGCCCCGACGCAGAAATCGACCCTGCCTCGTTCAAGGCCACCTATGGGTTTCTCAATATTGACATCACCAACCGCATCACCCAATCGGTCAAAGTCACCAAGAGTGGCTTCACCGTACCCGAAGCCAGCCTACCCAAAGGCAGCCACCGCCTGACCTTGCAGGTGGCCGACACCAAAGGCCGGCAGGGTGAAATGGAGTTGAAATTCACGGTCGAGTAATTAACCCACGCCCCTATAACCAGCGAAAAACCTTTGACGATGAAGCCCTTTTACCCCTTTCTGCTTGCCCTCATCCTGCTGGCTGTTACCCCGCTCCACGCCGCCGAAAAGCGCGTTGCTTTGGTAATCGGCAATAGCGCCTACCCGACCTCGCCGCTGACCAACCCGGTGAACGACGCCAAGGACATCGCGGCAGCGCTACGCAAACTCGATTTCACCGTGATTGAAAAGACCGACGCCAGCCAGAAGGAAATGAACCGGGCAATAGCCCAGTTTGGCGAGAAACTCACCAACGACACCGTCGCCCTGTTTTACTACGCCGGACATGGGATGCAGGTCAAAGGCAAGAACTACCTTATCCCGACTGACGCGCAAATCGCTTCGGAAGCCTCGGCCCGCGTCGAAACCGTCGATGTCGATAGCGTTCTCGACCAACTCGGCAACAGCCCCTTCAACATCGTCATTCTCGACGCCTGCCGCAACAACCCCTTCGAGCGGCGCTTTCGTTCCACCTCCGGTGGCCTGGCGCAGATGGACGCCCCCAAAGGGACGCTAATCGCTTACGCCACCGCCCCCGGCAAAGTCGCCTCGGATGGTTCGGGGCGCAACGGCCTATACACCCAGGAACTGCTCAAGAATCTGCATACCCCCGGCCTGCCATTGGAAGCCGTGTTCAAACGAGTGCGCAACGGCGTCATGCAAGCCAGCGGAGATGCACAGACGCCGTGGGAGTCTTCCTCGCTCACTGGCGACTTCTACTTCATCTTCACGGGTTCGACCACGGTCAATGTCCAGCGATCCCAACCCTCTCGCATCAAGAGCGATGCCGAACGAGAGGAAGAACTGTGGGATAGCATCAAAGATGCAAACAGTAGTGACGCGTTGAATGAATATCTCCGGCACTATCCGAAGGGTAAGTACGTTGCTCAGGCCAAAATACTGCTCGCCAAGCTCCCCCGGTGTCAAGCTAGTTGTCGCCTCAAAAATTCAACTTTGAGGTGTGGAG
>CAYVIN010000147.1:0-7334 GCA_964451375.1 uncultured Sulfuricella sp. | reverse complement strand
AAAAAAGATTGGCAGCATGAACCCGTTGGTGTCCATTATTGACAACCGACCTCAAGGGGCAAAGGTGAAATTTTGGTGGGAGGCCCGCCCTCGGGGCGACCAGTGGTAAAACGAAGCCGCAAGGGAACGTGGTTTCCCCAACGCACGGGAGAGGTTACCCGGCGCCTGTCTCCGTGGTGCCACTGCGTCGCGCCGGGGCGGCCCTCCCACCCGTCGTTTCAGGTTGACTGACTACTAGCCCCCATCCAACCCCTAATTCCCCGCCATCTCCGCCAGCTTTTTCATCTGCACTTCCCCCTTCATCCCCGCCAGCTTATTCGCTGCCTGTGAGATATTCAGCGTCTTGCGGATCGCGAAGCGATGCCGCTGGGTGCAGGATTCATCCAGGCAGAAGGTCATTTCCGCGCCGGGGAAGGCGAGGGTTTCGCCGTCTTTGGTATAGAGGAAATGCTGGCCGTCCACGACCCACCACACGGGGCTATCGACCGGCACGGCGTAGGGGTTGACGCTGGCTTTGCAGAAGGAGTCGCCGTCACCTTGTTCGGCGTGGAGGGGGGCGCAGGCGAGGAGGATCAAGAGGGCTGCAAACAGGCGTTTCATGGGGTTCCCAGGCGATATCGCAGCGACAAAAAAGCCGGCGTTATCGCCGGCTTTTTTAGTTTCCCGAAAAACGCCATCAGGCGACGCGGCGCTTGAATTCGGCGGTGCGGGTGTCGATTTCGATCTTGTCGCCGATTTCCACGAAAGCCGCGACGGGCAGCTCGAAGCCGGTGTTGATCTTGGCGGGCTTCATGACCTTGCCGGAGGTGTCGCCGCGCACGGCGGGTTCGGTGTAGATCACTTCGCGCACCAGGGTGGTGGGCAGTTCAACGGAGATCGCTTTTTCGTTGTAGAACACCACTTCGCAGGGCATCGCGTCTTCGAGGTAGTTGAGCGCGTCGCCCATATTGTCCTTCTCGACTTCGAACTGGTTGTAGTCGGCGTCCATGAAGACGTACATCGGGTCGGCGAAGTAGGAGTAGGTGGCGTCCTTGCGCTCCAGCACCACCACGTCGAACTTGTCGTCGGCGCGGTAGACGGTTTCCTGGGCGGAACCGGTGAGGAGGTTCTTCATCTTCATCTTGACCACGGACGCATTGCGACCGGATTTGCTGTAATCGGCTTTCTGAACGACCATCGGCTCGCCGCCGACCATGATCACGTTGCCTGCGCGGACTTCCTGTGCTGTTTTCATATCTTTCCTGCTCGTTAAATTGGGGGGTGGCTGATAAAAACCCGCTATTTTATCATGTTGTTGCAAAACTTCACCAGGTTTGCAGCGAGTCCGCCGATTTTTTCCTGGTCGTCCGCCCAGCCTTGGGCGTGGCTTTTCAGAGCGGCCAATTCGGCATAAAAATGCCGCCACGCCGGGGCGATTTCTCCCACCCCGTTCCACGCCAGCCACAATTCGCGCAAGGCGAGCGCCGCCGGGGACGGCAAGGTCGCGCCGTAACATTTCATGAAGGCGTCCAGTTTGGGAAAATGCGCGTCTTCCTGTTGCGGATAAATCTGCCACACCAGCGGACGCGCCGCCCACTGGGCGCGCACGAAGGAATCCTCGCCGCGCACGAAATTGCAGTCGCAGGCCCACAACAGCCGGTCGTATTGCTCCTGGTCGAGGAACGGGAAAATCCGCGCCGTCAGGTTGCCGCGCCGGTAGATATCCCCCGGCGCGGCCTGGGAAGCACCGAAAAACGCCGCCAGCGCATCGCCAACCGCGCCGCTCGGGGCGAGGCACACCAGCGGAACAGGACTCTCGGCCCACGCCGCGAGCAGCCCGGATAACCCCGGATTGGCGTAACAGAACAGCGACACCTTCAGCGCATCCCCATCGAGATCGGCCATTCCCAGCCCCGCCCACCACGCTGCCTGTGTTTCGCGACTGTCCTGAAAAAGACGGCGCGCGGTCGGCAGGTCGCTTTCGCACAAGACACCGCCGCTGGCGGGCGTAAAGCCGGGAAAAAAGAAATGTTTCACCAACGCCAGGCGCGGATGCGGCGAAGGCAGGCCGTGGCAGCCCGCCACCCAGTCTTCGGCGCTCAGGTATTCGAGATTGATCCACGTCGGTTTGGGCGTACACCCGGCCATCGCCGCGACGTAAACCTCGGGAATGGGGCAGCCGAACGCCTCCACCACCACATCGGCGGGCGACACCGCCGGAAAAGGCGCGGCCCAGCGGCGGATTTCCACACCCCGCGCGGTCTGTCTCTCAAGGCGGCAATCCAGCGCCGGATAAAGGCGCTGAAAGGCGCGCAAATCATCCACCCAGAGCCGCACCACATAGCCGAATTCCCCGGCCAGTTGACGGGCCAGCCGCCAGCACACGCCGATGTCGCCATAGTTGTCCACCACGGCGCAAAAAATATCCCACCTGGGTTGGGTCGTCATCCGGTCTGATTCATGATCAAGGTTGCGCGCATTATAAATGCTCCCCCTCAAGAGGCTGCGAAACAATCAAAAACTGGTAGCATGAAACCCCGCGCCAGACGGGCCTCTCCACGGGGGGCGCTTCGCCGGGCCGCGCCGGACGGGGAGTTTGAAGGGGGTCGAGTTCCATCAGTTTGTTAAACCGGCTTACCCAAAAAGACGCTTAACCCATAGTTGGACATATGGTTTTTGGGGTTGCCCACAATTTCTGTGGATAAGTTTGTGGACAACATGTAAAAAAGCCACCTAAGTAAACTTCCGTAAAGGGTTTTGCGCCCCCGGTCAAAAAACAGTCACATTTATTTTTGTTATAATACAACGAGTTAAAAAATCGCTGTGGTTTCAAAACGATATAGACATCCTCGTTTTGTCAAGCCCCCAACTGTGGATTACTGAAAGACAACGATATGACTTTTCCCAGTCAAGCAATAGGGGAACCCCCTATCATTAGCGTCGGAGAACTGACCCGGCGCGCCAAACAATTGTTGGAATGGAACTTTCCGCTGCAATGGATCGCCGGAGAAATCTCCAATTTCACCCGCGCCGCCTCCGGGCATTGGTATTTCACCCTCAAGGACGAGCGCGCCCAGGTGCGCTGCGCGATGTTCCGCAACAAAAACCAATACCTCGACTGGATACCCGAAAACGGGATGCAGGTGGAAGTGCGCGCCCTCGTCACCCTTTACGAGCCGCGCGGCGATTTCCAGCTTGGCGTGGAAAACCTGCGCCGCGCCGGCCTGGGCGCACTTTATGAAGCTTTTGAAAAACTCAAGCAACGCCTCGGGGACGAAGGCCTGTTCGATGAAGTACGCAAAAAACCGCTGCCCGCCTATCCGCAACGCATCGGCATCGTCACCTCACCTGCCGCCGCCGCCTTGCGCGACGTGCTCACCACCCTGCGGCGGCGGATGCCCGGCATGGAAGTGCTGATTTATCCGACCCCCGTGCAAGGCGACGGAGCCGCTGCAAAAATCGCCGAAGCCCTGCGTAACGCCGCCCGCCGCGACGAATGTGAACTCCTGATTGTGTGCCGGGGCGGCGGCAGCATCGAAGACCTGTGGGCCTTCAACGAAGAAGTGGTGGCGCGCGCCATCGCCGCAAGCACCATTCCCATCATCAGCGGCGTGGGACACGAAACCGATTTCACCATCGCCGACTTCGTCGCCGACCGGCGCGCCCCTACGCCCACCGCCGCCGCCGAAATCGCCAGCCCCGAGCGCCGCGAACTGGCGCAACGCCTCGCCGCCATCGCCAACCGGCTGTCCCGCGTTACCGAACGATCCCTCGAACAGCACATGCAGCAACTCGACTATCTGGCGCGGCGGCTGATTCCTCCCTCGGAACGTCTCAAGCTACGCGCCGCCCACCTCACCCACCTGCGCCAGCGCCTCACCCAATCCGCCGCCCACAGCCTCGCCAACCGCGCCGCGCAGTTAGGCCAGGCGCAGCACCGCCTCGCCCTCGCCCTCGCCCGCCCCGACACCAGCACCCGTCAGGCAACCCTGGACAACCTCTCAGGCCGCCTCCAGCGCGCCGCCGGACACACCCTGGCGACCCGCCAGACCCACCTCGACCATCTCGCCGCGCAACTCCAGCACCTCAATCCGCAAGCCGTTCTGGAACGCGGCTTCAGCATGGTGCGCAACCAGCACGGCGAAATCATCCGCAACAGCGCGATGTTAAGCAGCGACCAGCAGATCAGTCTCACCTTCGCGCAAGGCAGCGCAACGGCGCGGGTTGAGGAAGTGGAGGGAAAATGCTGAGGTTACGTAAAAGCAGTTCTTAGTTTTGAATGTTGAGTGTTTAGTTATGGAATGCGCTTCAAGCGGCGACCTCAACTAAGCACTCAACACTAAACATTCAAAACTGTTTTTGTCTTTCACTTATTTCTGCGTCTTAACAATACTCATCGCCGCTGCAACCATGCTGCCCATGTCGGCCATGTTGCCGGGGAGGATCAGGGTGTTGCCCTGCTTGGCGACACCGGCGAAAGCTTCCACGTATTTCTCGGCAACCTTGAGGTTGACGGCGTCCATGCCGCCTGCCGACTGGATGGCTTCGGCAACCTTGCGGATGGCTTCCGCATTGGCTTCGGCGACGGTTTTGATGGCCGTGGCTTCGCCCTGGGCCTGGTTGATGGCGGCCTGTTTTTCGCCTTCCGAACGCTGGATGAAGGCTTCACGTTCGCCGGTGGCGATGTTGATCTGCTCCTGCTTGCGGCCTTCCGAGGCGGCGATCAGGGCGCGTTTTTCGCGTTCGGCAGTGATCTGCGCCTGCATGGCGTGGAGAATGTCTTTCGGCGGTGTCAAATCCTTGATTTCGTAGCGCAGCACTTTCACCCCCCAGTTGGCGGCGGCTTCATCAAGGGCGAACACCACGGCGCGGTTGATGTCGTCGCGTTCCTCGAAAGTCTTGTCGAGTTCCATCTTGCCGATTACCGAGCGCAGGGTGGTCTGGGCAAGTTGGGTGATGGCGACCACATAATCGCTGGAGCCGTAGGAAGCGAGCTTGGGATCGGTGACCTGGAAATACAGGATGCCGTCCACCTGCAACTGGGTGTTGTCGCGGGTGATGCACACCTGGCTGGGCACATCGAGGGGGATTTCCTTGAGCAGGTGTTTGTAGGCGACCCGGTCGATGAAGGGCAGCACGATATTGAGGCCGGGCGCGAGGGTCGCGTGAAAACGCCCGAGACGCTCGACGACCCAGGCGTGTTGCTGGGGGACGACTTTGACTGCCTTGATGACGAATATGCCGGCGGCAACGAGAATAAACAGGGCGATTTCCATGGGAACCTCCGTTAGTTAGGGTTTGTGGTGTGTAAGGATCAGGGTAGAGCCGTGCAGGGCCTTGATGTAGAGGGTGGCGTCGCGCGGAGTGTCGGGGGATTCCGGTTCGGCGTCCCATTCCGCACCGCGATAGTGGACGCGGGCGCTACCGTCGTCGCGCCAGGTGAGGACTTTGACCGGCTGGCCGATGTCCAGGCTTTGTTCGGCGGATTCGACAGGCGCTGCGCTTTTGCGGCGGCGCAGCAACACCGTGCCGGTGATCCCCGCCAGCGCGGCGAGAACCAACTGGAGCGGCGTTCCCAGCCCGATCAGCGCAGCGCCGCCGCCGATAGCCAGGGCGATGCCCAGCACCAGCAGGTAAAAAGTGCCGCTCGCCATTTCCAGCCCGAATAAGGCGAGCGCGGCAAGAAACCAGTAAACATAATCGGCCATCGTTTTCTCCCTGGTTGGCAGGTGAAGGGTGTCGGCGTTTTCAGCGCGACGGAATAGTCGTTCGCAGACAATGATAACCGCTTTCCGTGACAGCGCGAATTTGCCGGATATCCGGGCTAGAATGAAATATCCGCCGTCAAATCCGGGATATCAGGTCGTGAAACCCTCCATCCAAAAAATCACCACGATGCTTGTGCTGGCGCTTGCCCTCGCGGCGAGCGGTTGCAACAACAACGACTACGCCACTGCGGTCGCCAACAATTTCAAGGCAATGTATTTGTGCCAGGATCACGGCGGCTTCCGGGAAATCCCCGAAAATCAGGGCAACTCGTTTACCGTCATCTGCAAGGATGGTCTGGTGATTTACGGAACCCAGTGATCCCAAAAATCTCAGTTCAGAACCGCAAAGGCGCTAAGGCGCAGAGAAATCAAAAACATGCGGAATGTTCCGCGCTCACCCGGTGGGTGAGCGATCCAAAGCGGGTACCCTTTTGTTTTTCCTTCGCGTCTTTGCGCCTTTGCGGTTCAAACTTCCTTTTCCAGGATGATTGATGATGCTTCGGCGGACGCCGGAGTTCGCTGAAAAAAATACTCGTCAAACAGTTCAGCGTGGGAACCGGCCCGCAAAAAATGGGGGCGCCCTTCGCTACGCTACGGGAGCATCCTGACGAGACGAAATCCGATATCGTTGGAGCGGATCGTCGAATCGATCCTGATGCGGTTGGCGGAACGAGCGTCCTGCGGCATATTGTGGTTCCAAGAACCTCCACGCAGTACACGCCTCTCACACTGCCCGCTAGTCCAGGCACTGCCGTCCGTCGGTGCGCCTTGGTAGCTGCCGTTCCAGCAGTCCTGTACCCATTCCAAGATATTGCCGCTCATGTCATGCAGACCAAAGGCGTTGCCTTGCTTTTGCGCCGATGGGTGGGGAGTCTTGCCACTGTTATCGCTGTACCAGGCCACGCTGTCTAGATTGTCACTACCACAGTATTGGTGCTGCCCTCTGGCGCGGCAGGCATATTCCCATTCGGACTCACTCGGGAGTCGGTAGGTCGCGCCGGTCTTGGCGTTGAGTTTCTGGATGTAGGATTGAGCGTCGTTCCAATTCACGCCATCCACCGGACAGGTGTCGCCGCAATTGCTGAAGTGGCTGGGGTTGTTGCCCATGAGCGCTTTCCACTGGCCTTGGGTGACTTCGGTCTTGCCCATCGCGAACGGTTTGACAAACGTGACAGGGTGGAAGGGTTGTTCGTAACCGTTTCTAGTGCCGCCCATCTGGAAACTCCCCGCCGGAATAATCACCATCTCAGGGCAATCGGCGCAGTCCTTGAAGACCTTGCCGGGACGCATCTCCAAATCCGCATGTTTGAGTTTGGCTTTTTTCAGATAGCGTCCGTTGGGGTAACGCTCAAGGTAGCCCTGTACGACGGCGATATCGCTGGCTTTCTCCGCATTGCGCCAGTGTTCGTCTTCTTCCCGTTGCTCTGCTTCTTCTCTTTCGAGTTTAGTCAGCTTCGCTTTTGCGGCAGCACTGTATTTGCCTTCAGGGTAACGGGTCATATAAGCGTGGACGGCGCTTTTGTCGTTTCCGCCTTCGGCGGCTTTCCATTGTTCCAGTTCTTCGCGGACAAGGCGTTCTTCCTCCAG
>CAYVIN010000146.1:0-7378 GCA_964451375.1 uncultured Sulfuricella sp. | reverse complement strand
CCTGTCCTTCCCCCGTTGGGGGAAGGGACGTACTAACGGCCCTGGTCTTCAAATCTGACAAAGTAGAATTAGGCCGATGCCGTCGCTCCCAGGCAAGTTCTGGCTGACACGCTTAACTAAGCGGCATGGCCCCCCTAGCACCCCTTTTTCAAAGGGGGGAACTGGATAATGCGAGCGCTCTGGGCGGCCCTTCGATTTATGCTGAGTAACTACTAATCCAATGCGTTTTTCCTCAACACACCGGGTTATCCTCGCCCTGCTGATTGGCGCGGCGCTGGCTGGGTGTGCGCCTTTTCAGCCGCGCACCACGCTGGGGGTGGCGGTGATCCCGTCCCCCAACTTCGACCAGCGCAAACCCAATCTGGTCATCCTTCACCACACCAGCAACGACACGCTGGAACGTCCTCTCGCCGCCTTGACTTCAGCGGAGCGCAAGGTCAGCGCGCATTATCTGATAAGCCGCGACGGCAGGATTATCCAGCTTGTCGATGAAAACGCCCGCGCCTGGCACGCCGGGAAATCCTGGTGGGGCGGCAATACCGACATCAATTCCACATCGCTGGGCATCGAACTCGACAACAACGGGCGCGAGCCTTTTCCCGATATTCAGATCGATACCTTGCTGGCTTTGCTGGCGGATATCCGCAGCCGCTATGGGATTCCCAGCGCGAATTTCATCGGTCACGCGGATGTTGCTCCAACGCGCAAGACCGATCCCAGCGTGTGGTTTCCGTGGAACCGGCTGGCCGGTGATGGATATGGATTATGGTGCGACGAACCTTTACCGTCGGCCCCGGATGGTTTTGACCTGAACCTCGGGTTGACTGCGCTGGGCTATGACCCTGCCACGATGGATGCGTCGCGCCAGGCTTTCCGCCTGCATTTTGTGCGTGGGGATGGGGCGTTGAGCGAAGAGCGGGAAAAGGCGCTGGCTTTCTGTCTATTGCAGAAGAAAGCCACGCTGCCCCGGTGAAGCCTGAATCTCGCGAGGGTAGAAAATCCCTCGGGATTCAGGAAATCGTCTGGTAATACAGATTCTGCGGATGGTTGGCCTGGGCAAAGAAAAACCAGCGCTCGGCGAGCAACCCGGAATACTGCACCAGGAAGGCGAACAGCAACACCCCGCCGGACGCCGTCGGCAGCCCGAAAACCAGCAGCGGCAGGGGCAGTGCAAAGGCGAAAATCACGAATACCCATTTCACCGAACGCAGCACAGCGCGGGTTTTGCCGTGGAAATATTCGCGGGTGTTGAACGAGCCGCCCATGGAACCCTGGGTTTTCTGCTCAATCTGGCTGTGTCGCACACCGATGGCAGTTTGCAGGGTCGATTTCGGTTTGAGGCGGCAATTGCGCAGCAGCGAAGCGACGCGCGAGACGAAGGCCAGCAGGGTGATGATGATTGCCCAGTTGCCGTAGAACTCCACCAACGCCGGGGCGGCCAGCGCCGCGTAGCCGGTCGCCAGGGTGAAGCCGGAAGCCCCGCCGAGCAGGATGAAATTCACCACCGTCAGCGGGGTATGCCATTCCTGGAGAAAACGCAGGCAGGCGTAGATCATCCCGGTCGAGATAAACAGCGCGAAACACAGCAACGTCCCCAGTGCGCCAATCAGCATGATGAAATTCACCGGCAACGCTTCGCCCAGCGTAAACAGGGGCGCGTCCCAGCCCATGAAATGCGCCGCGCCGTAGAGGAACACGCACCCCATGAAGGCCGGCAAAACGATCACTTCACGCGACAGCCAGGAAGTACGCCACTTGGCAGCGGAACGCCAGGCGCGTTCGGGGTGACCAAGATGGAAGAACGAGGCGATCAATCCACCGATCAGGAACGCCAGCGACACCACGCTGCCGACCGCGTAAAAGTGGCTGTCGCCCTGCGCCGACAGGACGTGGAACACCGCGTACACCTGGCCGGTGTAAAGCGCAAGAAAGAGGCCCTGACCGACGCCGATCAATGTCGTTAGAAATATCACCGAGAATGCTGGATGCATTGAAAACTCCTTTTACCGCAAAGGCGCGAAGGTGCAAAGAAAATGCCACGGGTTGGAAAGTGTGTCCATATCGCCGGTATACAAGTTCATCAGGTTTCCTTTGCGATCCCTTCGCGTCTTCGCGCCTTCGCGGTTCGCACTCGTCTTTACCATGATGTTACGTCGTCCAGCGAAGGTTCGTTCTTGTCCGGCTTGGGCAGCAGGCGTTCCTTCTTGAGCGGGTTGTCGGCGCGCAGCAGTTCGTCGTCGTGAATCTTGATGCGGGTCTTGCGGCGCGGCAGGTAGTGGTTGGACGGCTTGGTGCCCCATTCCGGCATCAGCGGGTAGCCGCCGTTTTCGCGGATGGTCACCGAGACTTCCGATTCCGGGTCATGCACATCGCCAAAGAGGCGCGCGGAGGTCGGGCAGGCCAGTACGCAGGCCGGCTTGCGCTCCGCTTCGGGCAAGTTCTGGTCGTAGATGCGATCCACGCACAAGGTGCACTTCTTCATGACCTTGAGCTTTTCGTCGATCTCGCGCGCGCCGTAGGGGCAGGCCCACGAACAATACTTGCAGCCGATGCACTTGTCGTAATCGACCAGCACGATGCCGTCTTCCTTGCGCTTGAAACTCGCGCCGGTGGGGCACACCGGCACACACGGCGGTTCCTCGCAGTGCAGGCAGGACTTGGGGAAATGGACGGTTTCGGTATTGGGAAAACAGCCGACTTCAAAGGTTTGCACACGGTTGAAGAAAGTCCCGGTGGGGTCGGCGCCGTAGGGATTGAAATCCGTCAGCGGCCCGGCCTGGCCGGAGGTGTTCCATTCCTTGCAATTGGTGACGCAGGCGTGGCACCCCACGCAGACGTTGAGGTCGATGACCAGGGCGAGTTGGGTCATGGGAGGGACTTCCTTTCAGCCACGCCGGCCAGTTGTTGCTTGACGGTGCTATCGATCATGTTCAGAACCGCATCCGTTTCTTTCGGTACTTGCAGGTTGTCGAAGCGCAAAACCCGCAATCCATGGCTAGCCAAGTGAGTATCGCGTTGTTTGTCCGAGTCGATATTTTCAGGTTGATGGTGCTGGCTACCGTCAACTTCGATGACCAGCATGGCGTCGAAACTGACGAAATCGACAATATATTTGCCGACCGGACACTGGCGGCGAAATTTGACGCCGCTGATTTGTCTGCCGCGCAATTTTCCCCACAGGTGCTTTTCCGCATCGGTCAAATTGCTGCGCAGGTTGCGGGCTAGTTGTGTTTGCATTTAGACCACCCCCATCCCAACCTTCCCCCACAGGGGGAAGGAGCGGGTTTGTCCAAGATTTGGAATAAGGTTTTCTAAATCAAGAGTTATGGCCGTGCCACAACTGTTTGCCGAGCCGTGATCCCTTGCTCCCTCCCCCTGTGGGGGAGGGTTGGGGTGGGGGTGTGCTAAACAGGTGTGGGGGTGAGATAAGAACATTCTCCTCACTTCCACTCCCCCTTGCCCGCAAAAAAACCGAACCAGCGCGGCGCGGCTTTTTCCATCCCCGGCGCAGTCGGCATAGGCTCGAACTGCGGCGAGGTCTGTTCCGGTTCGCCTGCTTCGGCGGGGTAGATGCGCACGCGCACGTCGAACCAGCCGGCCTGGCCGGTGACCGGGTCGGAGTTGGAAATATGATCGCCTGCCGAATGAGCGGGTAGTTCCTCGCCGATCAGGTGGTTGAGCAAAAACCCCTTTTGCGATTCGTTGGCGTCTGCCGACAGGCCCCATGCCCCGGCGGCTTTGCCGATGGCGTTCCACGTCCACACCGTGCCGGGTTCGACGGCTTCGGAATAGCGGCACATGCAGCGCACCTTACCGTGCATGGACTCCGCCCACATCCAGCCGCCGTCTTCGATGCCTTGCGCGGCGGCGGTCTTGGGATTGACGAACAAATAGTTGTGGGCGTGAATCTGGCGCAGCCAGGCGTTTTGCGAGTCCCACGAGTGGTACATCGCCATCGGGCGCTGGGTGACGGCGTTGAGCGGGTATTTCTGGGTGTCGGAAAGTTGCCCTTCGAGCGGCTCGAAATAGAACGGTAGCGGGTCGAAGTAGGTCTCGATGCGCTTCTTCAGATGCTCCGGCGGCTGGCGTCCGTCGCTCTTGCCTTGCGCGGCGAGGCGGAATTTTTGCAGCACTTCCGAATAGATATGGATCGAGATCGGTTCGGCGTAGCGGGTGATGCGGTTACGCTGCGCCCATTCCAGATAACCCTGGTTCCAGTTGCGCATGTACTGGTAGGAGCGCGGCAGTTCGTGGTGAAAGAAACAGCCGTTTTGCTCGTACATCTCCCATTGGCGCGGGTTGGGTTCGCCGCGCATCGATTTTTCGCCGCCCTTACCGCGCCAGCCGGCGAGAAAACCGATGCCGGAACCGGGTTCGGTTTCGTGGTTGACGATGAAATCCGGGTAGTCGCGGTATTTGCGCTTTCCTTGCTTGTCGGTGAAAGCCGGGAGTTTGAGGCGCGAACCGAGTTCGATCAGCACTTCCTGGAATGGTTTGCAGTCGCCCTTGGGCGGCAAAATGGGAATCCGCACCGCATCCACCGGGCCGTCGAATTCCGAGATCGGGCGGTCGAGGATGGACATCACGTCGTGGCGTTCGAGGTACGTGGTGTCAGGCAATACCAAATCCGCATAGGCCACCATTTCCGAGTGGAAGGCATCGCACACCACCAGGAAGGGAATCTTGTATTCGCCGTCGTCGCGCTTGTCTTTCAGCATGTCGCGCACCGAAACGGTGTTCATGGTCGAGTTCCACGCCATGTTCGACATAAAAATCAGCAAGGTGTCGATGGTGTAGGGATCGCCGCGCCAGGCGTTGGTGATGACATTGTGCATCAGGCCGTGCACCGCCAGCGGGTGCTCCCAAGAGAACGCCTTGTCGATGCGCACCGGGTTGCCTTGCTCGTCCACGAACAGGTCGTCCGGTTCCGCCGGCCAGCCCAGCGCCATACCGTCGAGCGGGGTGTTGGGGCGCACCCCTTCAGGCCCTCTCGGGGTCTTGGCGCAAGGCGGAATCGGACGGGGGAACGGCACCTTGTGGCGGAATCCGCCGGGGCGGTCGATGGTGCCGAGCAGCGACATCAAAATCGCCAGCGCGCGGATGGTGTGGAAACCGTTGGAATGCGCCGCCAGGCCGCGCATCGCGTGGAAAGCCACCGGGTTGCCGGTGACGCTGGCGTGTTCGTTGCCCCAGGTGTCCGTCCAGGCAATCGGCAACTCGATGCGCTGGTCGCGGGCGGTGACGCCCATTTCCTGAGCGAGGCGCTTGATCGTCGCGGCGGGGATGCCGGTGATGGCTTCCGCCCATTCCGGCGTGTAATCCTTGACGCGCTCCTGCAACAACTGGAACGCCGGCTTCATGGGTGTGCCGTCCTTGAGCTTGAATTCGCCGAGCAGGAAGGGATCGGCGCCCTTGCTGTGGGTGACCACCGGGCGATTGGAAATGCGATCCCACCACAGCTTGTTTTGCGGATCGAAACAGCCTTCTTCCTCGGGGACTTCGGTGCGCACGAACATCCCGAATTCGCTGCTCGCCTCGTTGAGGTTCACCAGTTCGGCGGCGTTCGAGTATTGCACCAGGAAATCCCGGTCATACATACCCTGACGGATGATCTCGTGGATCAGCGCCAGCAGCAGCGCACCATCGGTGCCCGGCTTGATGGGGACCCACTCATCGGCAATCGCCGAATAACCGGTGCGCACCGGGTTGATCGAAACAAAGCGCCCGCCGTTGCGCTTGAATTTCGACAAGGCGATTTTCAGCGGGTTGGAATGATGATCTTCGGCGGTGCCTATCATCACGAACAGCTTGGCGCGATCGAGATCCGGCCCACCGAATTCCCAGAACGAACCGCCGATGGTGTAAATCATCCCGGCAGCCATGTTGACCGAGCAGAAACCGCCGTGGGCGGCGTAGTTGGGGGTGCCGAACTGCTTGGCAAAGAGGCCGGTCAAGGCCTGCATCTGGTCGCGCCCGGTGAACAGGGCGAACTGCTTGGGGTCGGTGGCGCGGATGTGGGCAAGGCGCTCTTCCAGCACAGCAAAAGCCTCGTCCCAGCTAATCGCCTCGAACTCGCCCGCGCCGCGCTCGCTGCCGGGTTTGCGGCGCAACGGCTTGGTGAGCCGCCCCGGCGAATACTGCTTCATGATCCCCGACGAGCCCTTGGCGCAGATCACGCCCTTGTTGAGCGGATGGTCGGGATTACCCTGAATGTAGCGCACCTCGCCATTGCGCAAGGTGACGCGCACCCCGCAACGGCAGGCGCACATGTAACAGGTAGTGTTCTTGACCTCGATGCGGTCGGCGGTTTCGGTCATGGCGAAACTTCTGGCGAATAAGATGGCGCGATTTTAACATCTCGTCATCCCCTTATATTCACATTTTCTTATAGATAGATAAGGATTTTGATTGATTCTAAAGTTGCCTGCGGTGGGTATGTTATGTGGTGGAGGGAGGTTTTGGCTGTTTGTACTTCAGGGGGGATGAGTGAGATTTCCACGTCCAATTCGTTGCACGACCAAAGCTGGAATCAGCCTGCCCTGCGTAGCATCCCTGGAACTTCAATTCTTGGAATTGAGTCCAGGGGCCTTGCCTTCTATTAGGCTGCGGAGTTGTCACTTGGGTTTTGTGGTTCACTGGCAGCAGAACGGCCATTGCTGTCGGTGGTATCCAGATGGGGCAACGGCCAGTATGGTGTCATCACCGGTCATAGGTGCGAAAATCAACTTAACGGTAGCTTTCTCAAACCGTGACTGCGTACTTTCAACCCGAAGCGGAAGTTTTAGCAGAAAGACTCAACAGCCTCCTTCTCGGCCTAAGCGGTTCCCTCGCCCTGATGAACAAATAGGCCCGAACCTCTCAGCAACCGGATGCTGCGTTCCAAACTGGAGACTCAGAATAAATCCTCGTCAATCTCTCCCGTGTCGTTGTTCTCGTCGTCTCGTTCTTCCGAGAAAAGTGGGCCTTGCTCGTAGGCCCATTCGCCATGGTCGCGCAGGAGTAACTCTACATCCTCGTCGAAGTCGAGATCGAAGAAGTCATTCTCATTTTCGAGGTTTTTGGCTTTCAAAACAGCAGGCTTGACCTGGAACAGCGGGGAAAGTGTTGCGGTGTCATCGTAGAATCTGACTCCTGCGTTCATCAATACCGAGAAATATGGGTCGGCAGCCACGTGCGCGGAGCTGAAGCCACCCCAGCCTCGAACCCCGGCTTCGTAGGACAATAACCACAACTCGCCCCAGAGAGCATCGGTTGCCTGATGACTCCGCCAAAAAACTGTCGGCGGGGCCTTTGGCAGTTTTCCAGAAGCATCCATGTCCATTAGCGGAAATTGTCAAGCTAGTTGTCGCCTGAATGCTTGCGTTCATGCTGCCATTTT
>CAYVIN010000145.1:0-7515 GCA_964451375.1 uncultured Sulfuricella sp. | reverse complement strand
AAAATGGCAGCATGAACGCAAGCATTCAGGCGACAACTAGCTTGACAATTTCCGACTATGATTCCCCCGATGATCCGGCGTCTTCACAAATCCCGCCGAGAGCCTGATTTGCCCGCCGGGTAACGCTCCGGCGGCGTGATTCGGCACACACGTTAGAGCAAGTCCGCGATTGGCTTTCAGCCTATAAAACACAACGCACAACGTAGCCCGCACGGGCCACAATATGACGATCCAGTGCAAAAGGAGTACTCATAATGACCGCTACCGCCAACGCCGTTGTCCGTGCGCGCATTAACGAAGAAACCCGTGACCAGGCCGCCCTGGTTCTGGCCGATATGGGGCTGACGGTATCCGACCTGATGCGCATCGTCTTGACCAAGGTCGCCAGAGAACGCGCCCTGCCTTTTGAGCTGACTCCCAACAAGTTGACCGCCGACACCCTGCGCAGCAGCGAACGCGGTGAGGATGTGCATCCGGCCAGGGATGCCGAAGACCTGTTCGGCCAATTGGGCATTTGATGCGCCAGCCCGCTTATTCCGGGCAATTCCGGCGCGATGTAAAGCTCGTGCAAAAACGCCGCTACGACATCGACAAGCTGAAATTGCTGATCTCCCTCCTGATAGCCCTACCGTATGCACACATCTTTGTTCCAAATTTTGATATGACACGGGAAGCAATTTCAGCTGATTTTCTTTGTATTTTTCGACGTTTCCTCAAGCGCCGGCTGCCCTCTCCCCCGGCCCCTCTCCCATGTCCATGGGCGAGGGGAGTGTCCATGCGCTCAACCGTGGGGCGATCCGCGCTTTTCTCCCCTCTCCCACGCGAGTGCACCCTGAAGGGCATAAAGGAGAGGGGCGGGGGAGAGGGCAGCGGTGCTCGAATTCAGGTAAATAGTGATTTATTTCGCCAACCCGGCAATTCGGAAAAAGATGTGTGCATACGGTAGCCGGAGAGCCGCTTTCGCCGGGTTACAGGGATCATCCACTGAACGGGGAGTGGAGCAGCTTTCGCGACGCCCACATCGAACCCGACTGGCTACTCATTTACAAACTGGGAAAAGCTGCGGACGGCGGGGAAACGATACGTTTTGAGCGTACCGGCACACACGCGGATATTTTTGAACAAGGGGTGGGCGGGCCGCCAACATTCGTTTTTTTTGGTGGCGGAATCACCCGCGCTGCGCGCGTTGTAACAATCCTGCAAGACAATTGCCGGATAATTGCGGGAATGCGTTTCCTCTTATTTTTCCTGTTGGCCGGTTTGCTGGTTTTACCTGCCCATGCCGCCCGCCCGATGCTCACCGACGATGCGCGGCTTACCGACGCCCATGCCTGCCAGGTCGAGTCCTGGATCAAACTCAATCGCGACAGCACCGAAAAATGGGCTTTGCCGGCCTGCAATCCGGGCGGCAATCTGGAGGTGACCCTCGGCGGGGCGATGGGCGAGGATCAGCACGGGTCGCGCACCACCGATGTGGTGATGCAGGCCAAAACGTTGCTCAAACCGTTGGAGAGCAACGGCTACGGCGTGGCTTTTTCGCTGGGCATGGTGCGCCATCCCAAAATCACGCCGGGCGGCAACCTCAGCGGTGACGTTTATTTCAATGTGCCGGTGAGTTTTTCGCATTTTGACGATGCTTTTGTGCTGCACCTCAACCTCGGCGCGTTACACACCCGCAACGACGGCGAAACCCGCGCCACCTGGGGCGTCGGCTCGGAAACCCGCCTGGATGCGGGGAATTACCTGATCGCCGAGAGTTTCGGCCAGGATCGCGGTAAACCTTATTACCAGTTCGGGCTGCGCCACTGGATCGTCCCCGATCATGTGCAGATCGACACCACTTACGGCAACCGTTTCGGCGTGAGCGGGGAGGAACGCTGGTTCTCCATCGGGTTGCGGTTGATTTCCCCGACGCTGTTTCGCTGAAGATCGCGGTCATGCGGCAACTCCCGACGCCGCCTCCGGCCCTGACAATGCCGGGACTCGGCCCCAAAACATTACTCCAAGCCCTTTCCGGCATCCCGAGAACACGTAGAAACCCGTATTGCGGTTAACACCCCGACACAGTAACATCGCCAGTCTTGTATAAGACACATGAGCAACGCCGCGCGGGCATCGTTTTGAAAAAGTTGACTTTTCAACACTTTTTCCTTGCGTAGCTGCGTATCGGCAAAGCGGTAGCCCCATCAAACCGCACCTATTTCAAGGAGGTGTCCAATGAACTTTCTGCACAACATTCCACTACGCACAAAGTTGGTGCTGTTGTCGGCCATTGCAGCCATTGTGCTGATTCTGACCGCCGTGATTTCGCTGTATTCCCTCAAACACCATCTGGTGCTGGAGCGCCAGACCAAAACCCGCCATCTGGTTGAAGCCGCCCACAGTGTGGTGACGAATTTCCACCGCCTGCAACTGGCCGGGATGCCGGAAGCCGAGGCGCAGCGCCAGGCCATCGCCACGCTCAAGGCGATGCGCTACGACGGCGAGGAATATTTCTGGATCAACGACATGCAGCCGCGCATGGTGATGCACCCGACCAAGCCGGAACTCGACGGCAAGGATTTGTCCGACATTCAAGACCCGCAGGGGAAAAAGCTGTTTGTCGAATTCGCCCGCACGGTGCGCGAACACAAGGCGGGATTCATCGATTACATGTGGCCCAAGCCGGGTTTGAAAGACCCCGTGCCGAAGATTTCCTACGTGCAGGGGTTCGCGCCGTGGGGATGGGTGATCGGGTCGGGCATCTACATCGACGATGTCAACGCGATTTTCCTCAGCGCCGCCGCCAACAACGCCGCCATCGGCGGGGCGGGGCTGGCGCTGTTGCTGATTCTGAGCACCGTCCTGGCGCGCAACATCGTTGCGCAACTGGGCGGCGAGCCGCAGACCGCCAAGGAAATCGCCAACGCCATCGCGGCGGGGGATTTACATGGGGAAATCCGCGTCAAGGCGGGCGACACCTCCAGTGTGCTTCACGCCATGGAACAGATGCAGCACAACCTGCGCGAGATCGTCGCGGAAATCCAGGACATCGTGCAGGGCGCGGTGCAGGGTGATTTCAGCCGCAAGATGCCGCTCGAAGGCAAGGCCGGCTACAGCAAAACCCTGGCGGAATTGCTGAACCGCCTCTCCAACGTCACCGAAGACGGATTGAAGGACATTTCACGGGTGGCGCAAGCGGTGGCCGACGGCGACCTGTCACAGAAAATCACCCAGGATTATCCCGGCCTGTTCGGGCAGACCGCGCAGGGGATCAACGGCACCGTGAAGGCGCTCAACGACATCGTCACGGAAATCCAGTTCATCGCCTTGTCCGCCGGGCAGGGCGATTTCAGCGCCAAGCTCGACCTGACCGGCAAAGCCGGTTACAACCGGGTGCTCTCGGCGCTGCTCAACCAGCTTTCCGACGTGACCGAAGCGGGACTGCGCGACATCATCCGCGTCTCCAACGCTCTCGCGGCGGGCGATCTGACCCAGAGCATCACCAAGGATTATCCGGGGCTGTTCGGCCTGACCAAAGACGGCATCAACGCGACCGTGGAAAGCCTCAAAAAACTGGTCGATGAAATCAAGACCGCCGTGGAAAACATCAATACCGGCTCGACGGAAATCGCGATGGGTAACTCCGACCTCTCGCAGCGCACCGAGGAACAAGCCTCCAGCCTGGAAGAAACCGCCGCCAGCATGGAAGAGTTAACCTCCACCGTGAAACAGAACGCCGAAAACGCCAAGCAAGCCAACCAGCTTGCGGTCAACTCCAGCGGGGTGGCCGTCAAGGGCGGCAAGGTGTTCGCCCAGGTCGTCGAGACCATGTCGTCGATCAACGAATCTTCACGCAAGATCGTGGACATCATCAGCGTGATCGACGGCATCGCCTTTCAGACCAATATTCTCGCGCTCAATGCCGCTGTCGAAGCGGCCCGTGCGGGTGAACAGGGACGCGGCTTTGCAGTGGTCGCCAGCGAAGTGCGCAACCTCGCCCAGCGTTCCGCCGCCGCCGCCAAGGAAATCAAGGCCCTGATCGGCGACTCGGTGGAGGAAGTGGAAAGCGGCTCGCGGCTGGTCGGCGAGGCCGGGCAGGCGATGGACGAAATCGTCACCTCGATCAAACGCGTCACCGACATCATGGCGGAAATCTCCGCCGCCAGCCTGGAACAGTCCTCCGGCATCGAACACGTCAATCAGGCCATCACCCAGATGGACGAAGTCACCCAGCAAAACGCCGCGCTGGTTGAAGAAGCCGCCGCTGCCGCCGAATCGCTGGAAGAACAGGCGAACAATCTCGCCGACGCGGTGGCGGTCTTCAAAATCGCCGCAACCGGCGTCATCCAGACGGCGCTCCCGCAACTCACCAACAAGACTCAAGCAAGCACCCACTTCGACGACGCCATCGCCGCCCACATCAAATGGAAACTTCGCCTCGCGCAATTCATCGACGGCGCCAGCAGCGAAAAGCTGGAAAGCGACACGGTGTGCAAGGACAACCAATGTGTCCTGGGCAAATGGATCTACGGTGACGGCGTAAAACACCAGAGCAATGCCCACTACGAGGATTTGCGCCTCAAACACGCCCATTTCCACCGGTGCGCCGGGGACGTGGTGAAAAAAGTCGAAGCCCACGACAAAACCGCCGCGACGGCGATCCTGTCCGGCGAATTTGCCGGGGCCGCCAAGGAAACCGTCACCGCCATCATGGCCCTCAAGCGGGAAATCGAATAAGCCTTGCACGGGGGGCTTCGGCGGGTAGAATAAAGCCCTTTTCCACAGCGCGGACTTCCGCGCACCGCCCTGGCTTTTACCCCCCGTGAATATCGCCCATTTTCTCCGCCAACTGACTCCCCTGCGCCTGTGGGCGCTGTCCATCGTAATTTCGGTGGTGATGTCGGAATTGCTGGTTTCCGGAATGGGGTTGCTGCTCAAGGGGGAAATCACCTGGGATTACCTGCTGACCGGCTTCGTCACTTCCTTGTTCGTCGGAGCCGCTGTGGTGGCCGGCGTCACCTGGTTTCTGCTGCAACAGCGCACCATCGAAGCCGCCCTGGTGGTCAGCGAAAAACGCTTTTGCGACCTGGCCGACGCCGCCGGCGAAATGATCTGGGAAATCGATACGGAATGCTGCTACACCTACGTCTCGGATAAATCCCTGGCGCTGCTCGGCTACCCCCCTGCGGAAATGCTGGGGCGATCCGTCGCCGACTTCCTGCCCCGCGAAGACATCGCCAAAGTCATGAGCAAGCTGGAACTCGCTCTGCACAACAACTTCGCGTTTCGCGAATACGAACACCGCAGCCGCCACAAAAACGGCAGCATCGTCTGGAAAAGCGTCAGCGGCCTGCCCATCTGCGACGCCGCCGGCAAAGTCGTGGGCTATCGCGGCGCGGCGCTGGACATCACCCGCCGCAAGGAAGCGGAAAACGCCATGCAGCACCTGGTCGCCACGCTCGAACAGCGGGTGCGCGACGAAGTGGCGCGGAGCATGGAAAACGAACGCCGCCTCATCCAGCAATCGCGCCTCGCCGCGATGGGAGAAATGATCGGCAACATCGCCCATCAATGGCGGCAACCCCTCAACGCGCTGATGTTACTGCTGGTCAACATCAAGGAGTCCTACCAATTCGGCGAACTCGACGCGAAAACCATGGACGACTCGGTCGCCACCGGCAAACGTCTGATCGACCGGATGTCCGAAACCATCGACGACTTCCGCAACTATTTCCGCCCCAGCAAGGAAAAATCGGTTTTTAGCATCAATACTTCGGTCATCAACACCCTCGACATTCTCTCCGCCGGACTGCGCTACAGCCGTATCGAAATCTATCTGGACGGCCCCGAAGAACGCGAAGCCATCGGTTTCCCCAACGAATTTTCGCAAGTTGTCCTGAACATCGTCAGCAACGCCAAGGACGCCCTGCTCACCCGCAAAACCGAAAACGCCCAGATTCGCATCGCCATCATCGCCCGCGACGGGATGGTCGGCGTCACCGTGCGCGACAACGCCGGCGGGATACCCGAAGACATCCTCCCGAAAATATTCGACCCCTATTTCACCACCAAGGAAAGAGGCACAGGCATCGGCCTGTACCTGTCGAAAACCATCATCGAAGACCACATGAGCGGCCACCTCAGCGTCCGCAATCTCGCCGACGGCGCGGAAGTCACGGTGCTTTGCCCCGCGCCATGACAACAAACAATAGTTGATTGACTTACTCAACTATTGGTCCATACTGAATCACCCGCCGCACCCTCCCGAAACCGTGGAATGCCCCGGCTGCCGCAACGCCGGGCAGGCAACAAGCGCCCGGCCATATCCTCCGAGGAGAGCAAAATGAGACAAGCACACATCAGCTACACCGGCATGAATCTCGACTACCGCATGGCCAGCAACCTGGCGCTGTCGTTCGCCGACCGCGACAACGAAATCATCGACCCGGTGATGGTCGCGTGGCGCGACAAAAACGCCGCCCGCATGTCGCCGCGCATCCAGGACTGCGACATCCACACCGGTTGGCGTGACTACGGCATGAGCCACGGCGGCAAACTGGAAATCGACATCAACGGCGAATACGAATTCATCTTCGGCGACTCCAGCGCCTTTGAACCCTACGGCCCCAGCCCCTTCGTCAACCTCCACGATGCCCGTGGCAACGAATATCTGTGCCAGATCAACGCCCTGCGCGACCCGCACCACCCCGACCGGGAAGCCTGCGTGGTTCTCGACGAATGGACAAGCAAATTGACCTGAACGGCCCGGAAGCGCTCCCCCCACGTTTGTGAAACGGGAGCGCAGCCACCCAATTCACTCCAATCCAGGAGGTGCATCATGTCCACGCAAAACCTGCTCGTCGCATCCATCGCCGACCCGGCCCTGACCGGCAAGGTGATCGACAACCTGAACAAAGCCGGCTTCGACCTGAAAAGATGGTCGCTGGTCGCCGCCCAGGACACCCGCTCCCCCGGCGACACGCTGGGCGCGGAAAACATCAGCGCCCTGAACGCACTGGGGAACCCCCGCTATAGCTGCATCCCCCACGAAAGAATCGCCGACTACGAAAGCGAATTACACGGCAACCGCCTGCTCCTCGTCGCTCAGGGCAGCGCGGAAGAAATCGACGCCGCCAAACACATCATCGACCAGACCCATCCCTGCGAATGGGACACCAAGGTCGGTGCAGCAGTGTTTTACGGCTGTAACGTGTAACTTAATCCACGCCGGGGGAGAACCGCCCCTCGCGGCGAGGTCGCTTTTTCCACACCTCGTGGAAACCCGCGTCTATACTTGATCTCAGAGAAAGTACCCATCCCACGGGCATGACACGGTAAGCAAGCACTAACATTTCTACTTCGGCTCTGCCCGCCATGAAATCCTGGCCGTTCGGCCAGCCAATGCCGCGAAAAAAGACTCGCACCTGACGAAAATAGGCTTCGTTTTCCAGTTCACGGAAAAACTCGCTGGTCATATTAACCTAGAAACCGCAGTTGAAGAGATGAAATCTTTCGCGAAGTCAGGCAGATTAA
>CAYVIN010000144.1:0-7615 GCA_964451375.1 uncultured Sulfuricella sp. | reverse complement strand
AAGCCGGAACAATGGCGCGACAACGCAGCCATGCGCCCGCAAAACCGTGCAATCCAGCCCGTAGCGCTCTCACCAAACGGGTGAGCGCCAAATCAGGGGCAAAGTTGTTTAGAGCCAACACCCTATGCTTCATGGCAAGCGGTCAACTGAGGTTTTTAGGTTGAAGCGTTGCTGATCCAGCTTCAATCCCCCGGATGAAAAAACTTGAAGTTGTTGCGCCCGTCTTCCTTGGCGAGGTACATGGCTGAATCGGCGTGTTTGATGAGGTCGTCGGGGTCGCTGCCGTGGTCGGGGAAAAGGCTGATGCCGATGCTGGTGGTGATGCTGGTGTCCTGACCTTCGAGGGCCATAGGTTGGGACAGGGAGGTGATGATTTTGCGGGCGACCGGGGGCAGCGTATCGGCGTCCTGGATTTCTTCCAGCACCAGTACAAATTCGTCGCCGGATTGGCGGGCTACGGTGTCTTCGGCGCGGATGCAGGCGGTCAGGCGCTGGGCGACGATGCGCAGAAGCTGATCGCCGGCCTGGTGGCCGAGGGTGTCGTTGATCCGTTTGAAACGATCCAGGTCGAGGAACATGACCGCGACTTTTTTCTTGTTGCGCTGGGCGTGGGGAATCGCGCGGCGCAGTCTTTCCATCAGCAGGGAGCGGTTGGGCAGGCTGGTGAGGGCGTCGTGGTGGGCGAGGAAACGCATCTGGTCTTCCGCCGCCTTGCGCATGGTGATGTCGGAGAAGACTGCGACATAGTTGGTGACATCGCCGTCGTCGTCGCGCACCGCGTTGATGGTCAGCCATTCGGCGTAGATGTCGCCGTTGCGCCGTTTGTTCCAGATTTCCCCCTGCCACAGGCCGGTAGTGGCCAGCGCGTCGCGCATCTTGAGGTAAAAGGCGTGGTCGTGGCGTCCCGAGGAAAGCAGCGAGGGCATCTTGCCGATGACTTCGTGGGCGCTGTAGCCGGTTATCTGGGTGAAAGCGGGGTTGACCGATTCGATGACGTTGTTGGCGTTGGTCACCATGATGCCTTCGAAAGTGCTTTCAAAGGCCTTGGCGGCGAGGCGCAACTGCTGGTTGGAGATCGCCAGGCTCTGTTCGCGTTCGCGCAGGGTTTCGCGAAGCTGGCTGACGTAGTCGTATTCGATGCTGGCGAGGATGTCGGAAAACGTAACGAGGCCGAGTAATTCGCCATCGTCGCTGGTGACGCCAAGATGGCGGATGTGGCGTTTGATGAACAGTTTGCGGGCGTTGTACAGGCTGGAGCTGCTGGGAACACTGAGCAGCGGGCGGCTCGCCAGTTCGCCGACCTGCTTGAGCGACAAACCGGAACTGATGTGTCGCACTACGTCGCGTTCGGTGAGGATGCCGTAGACCCCGTCGGGGCATTGGGTGATCAGGGCGTTGCAGCCTTCCTGAGTCATCAGGCGCACCGCATCGCCCAATTGTGCTGTTCCCGAAATCACGACATGGCGCGGATTGAGGACGGATTTTACTTCGCGCATTGCGACGTAATATTCGATGCCCTGATTCATCACGATGTCGGATTGGGTGACGATGCCGCGATGTTTGCCGAGGTTGTCCACCACCAGAAAATGCCGGACGCCTTCTTCGCGAAAACGCAGCGCGGCTTCGCCGATGCAGGTGTTGATTCCTATCGATTTGACCGGTGAGGACATGAACTCGGCGATAGGTTTTTCAAATATGCCGGTATCGAAAACATCCAGCGCCAGCGCGTCCTGTTCCGTCCAGATGCCCACCATTTGGCCGCGTTCTTCCACCAGAATCGAACTGCAATGCGCTTTCACCATCAGCGCCGCCGCCTGCGCCAGCGGCGTGGCGGGCGAGCAGGCGAGTATCTCCGCGTGAAGAATGCTTTCAATGGTGATGTCGTTGGGCATTGAGACGCTTCGGAAAAATAGGCGAGGCAGGTATTCTAACGCTGCATAGCAGGCCGAGTTATCAAATTATTCAATCGCTTGCAATATTGATCAGGCGGTTCCAGTTGCCCAGCGACTGGAGGTGGAAATACACCAGCGGCAACCAGGTTTTCTTGTGCCAGTCGAGGATGGTTTCCCCCGGCAGGGCGTTGAAAAGGGCTTCGTCGATGATGCGGAATTTGTCCAGCGAGAAGTGTTCGCCGTTGTTGAGTCGGATATCGGCGCGGCGGTCGATCAGCAGTCCACTTTCCTGCAAGGCCTTGGTAAACAGCAAGGTGCTCTGATGGTCGGAATGGAAACGCGACAGGTAATCGGCGGCCTTTTCCAGCATCGGCGAGGCGTCGCCATCGACAAACAGCGCTTCAGCAGTGTCGGCGGGCAAAAAATGTTCGGCGGCTTCGTCTGCGCCGAGGATCAATTGCCCGGTTTGTCCGCTGTCGATGAAGAGGAACGGATAACGTTGCAGATTGGCCGGGACATAGCGTTCGGGCCGCCAGTTGCCGTGTTCATCGACCATCAGGTTGCGCCCGTTGCGCAGTCCCAGCACCACCACCGGGGTGGCTTGCGGCCCGGCGAAAACGATGGGGTAGTCGCGCGCAGCGAGGGGAAATTCGGCGTAGGTGATCGGGGTGACCGTGAGTTTCGCGGCAAAGCCGTAACCGGCGCGGGGGTTGTATTTAAGGTCGCGGTGGCGTTCCGAATCGAGCAGAACGGGGCGGGTGAACAGCGGGTCGAGCGGTGCCTGAGCAGGAGGTGTCGTTTGGGCCATGATATATCGGGATAATGGGGAAATCTAAAAGAAAGGCGGGGAAACATACCATTGTTTGAAGGGAGCGTAAACCGCCGAGGCGGGGTGGTGCGCCATAATTCCCGATAGTGTTGGCGCGTATTTTGCATTTCTTTCCGGAAGAACCGAATTTTTGTCGTAAACCTTACGGAGCAACCATGCCGATTTTTGATTTCCGTTGCAGCGAATGCAGCAAAACTTTTGAACTGCTGGTCAGATCCACCACCGTACCGGTTTGCCCCTCCTGTGGCAGCGAAGCGGTGGAAAAACAGGTGTCCGCGCCCGCAGCGCCGGGACAAAGCGCTGCGCTGGTCGCCCAGGCGCGCTCTCAGGCGGCGCGGGAAGGCCATTTCAGCAATTACAAACGTTCCGAAAAACCACGCCTCAAGTAATTGCCGAAAAAACCGGCGCAAGGGATCATCGCGGTTTTTTGAGGAGAACCGCGATGATCCGGCATATCGTATTTTGGCGACTGAACGACGCTGACCCCGCGCAAAAGGAACACACCGCGCACACCATTAAATCTGCGCTGGAAGAACTCAACGGAAAAATTCCCGGTCTGCTGCGTCTTGAAGTGGGGGTGGATTTCAGCCGTGGCGAAGATTCCGCCGACCTTGCCCTGTATTCCGAATTCGTCAGCCGCGAAGCGCTGCACGCCTATCACGATCACCCCGAACATTTAAAAGTCATTCCGCTCGTCAAGGCGGCCCGTTGTGAGCGGCGGGTCGTCGATTTTGAGGGGTGATTTTCCCTGTTTTCAATTTTTTTAAAAATTTTTCAAAAAAAACACACACAAAATCAGCTTGTTGCGATGTACCTGTTACTTTTAACAGGTGGCAAGCGCAATCAATCCCGCCATAATTCGCTCCTTGTGATTTTCCGGGCTCGCTGGAGCCCGGCGAGCTTCGGGGAATGGGGAGGAACCGTTTCCGCCGGAGCACCTCGTTAAACGCTTTGTTTCTGAAGGAATCGGCAATGGAAGTGATCACCCTCGATATCAACAACCCGGCTTGCGGCACCTGCCACCACTGGCAAGGCGCTCGCCAGAACGAGCTGGGCATCCGGGTTCGCTGCATCAAGCAGGGCGACGGCGTTTGCCAGCTCCGCCAGAGCGAACAGCGCAGCGTTCTGGAAACCATCCAGCCTTGCACCGGCGGGGATAATTGTCCAAACTGGTTGAAGCTGGTTTTTCCCAGCATCATTGGTCACCCCCAGATCTGATTTTCTCCCCGCGCGGCGGGACATTCGCTCCCCGCCGCCCAGTCATACAAAATTTCGCGCATTTTCAGAGTAAAATGGCCCCCTTTTTCCCGGTGTGCGGGATGTGTATGGGGCGTTTGTCATGGATTTGAATCAATTTTTAGGGCTGGGCGAAGCAGAAGACCCGCGTGAAGCGCGCGAACGGCTCCAGTTATATATCAATCTCAAACTGGCCTCGTCCGGCCAACCGACCTGCCAGGAAGGCAGCGACGGCGGTTTTCTGGCGGTGGCGCATGACCTGCTGAAAAGCTACCGCGAAAAATCGCGTCTGCTCTCCGGTTATCTGTGTCCGCCCGACCAGCGCATCCAATCCTTTCTCGACGATTATCTGGCCGATGTGGCCGAAGGCAGCGTCCCCCGCCTCCCCGACAACACCCTGATTCTCGACCGCCACGGCGTGGCGCGCGAACTGTCGCTGCCGGTGAACGGCAACGAATACGCCAGCGAATACGTGACCAGCTACCGTATCCGCAACGGCGTGCTGCACAACCCGGCCAGCGACCGGCGCACCACCAAGGGTTCGTTCCATGTCGCGGAAGGCGGCCTGCCGGTGCCCGGCGACAAGAAGGCGGTGCCCAAACGCACCTTCGCGCGCCTCCTGCGGGCCGCCATGAATCCGCCGGAAAGCCTGATGAGTATGCCCTTCATGGCCGGACAGCCGCACGAAGCGAAAATGTTTGTGTCGCTGCTGCTGCGTCCGGTGGTGTGCCCGGCGATTCCCGGCCTGGCCCCGGAAAAAAGCATGGAAATCCGCTTTTTCGCCCCCGGCAGCCTGGTGAGCAATCTCGATTTCGTCGAAAGCATCTTCGGCAACGGCGGCAACCCGGTGCTGGCCAGCAACGACGCGGGCCTCGACGTGGATCATTGGACCGGCCATTCGGGCTGCGTGATCCTCGCCCCGCATCTGAACAAGCTCACCAAGAAAACACTGGGGCTACCTCATTTCGACGAGGCCAGCGAGCGCCAGCGGCGCGACGGGATGTGCTGGAAAGACGAGAACGAACTGTATAACGAAGGCATGGCCTTCAAGATCACCGCGCGCGACGAGCGCGGCGTGATCGTCACGGTGATTGCGGACAACTATTACGGTTACTGCAAAAAGGAAGTCAAAACCCAGATCAGCTACGCCACCAACCTGTTCGGCCTGGCCGAAGAGGAACACGCCGGTGGCGCGCTGGCTTTCCCGCGCCGCAACCACGGTGAGGAATTCGACGAAAACAGCCTGACCCGCTCGCCGGAATACGATTTCGCCTATTTGGAAAAGAACTTTGCTGCGCTGATGGACATCCAGCCCGACGGCTATGGCATCGACAAGCGCCACCCCGAGGTGATCTACCTGCCTCAGGATGTGAAGATGGACATTCCCACCCAGTGCATCACCTGGCGCAAAGATGGCGTCGAACGTTGCCTCAAGCTGCGCCCCAACAAGGTTTACGTGCAGCCCGACGGCTACAAGATCATTATGCAGAAACACCCCGGAGCGCCCTCATGGCGACTGCTGGGAGCGGATGCGGAAGGCACTTTCTGCCACAAACCCTGCACCGTCTCGGGCGGCGGCAAATCGGAGATTTCCAAATCGCTGAACGACGCGGTGATCAACGGCCCGCTGTTCGTCGCCCATCTGGAGCACGATCTCAACCATGTCGAGGAAATCTTCCAGCGCGATTATTCCGATCGTTTCCTGCCCGGTTTCGAGCATGAAGACCACAACGCCAAGCGCCGCCTGCTCTCGCCGGAACGCAGCCTGGGATCGGTGATCAAGGTGCTCACCCCCGCACCCACCTACACCCCGGAATACAACGCCTGGCTGGAAGGCATCCCGGATCGCATCCTCGCCCTGGTGTTCGTGATCAAACGCATGTACCGCGCCGAATGGGGCGACGACTGGCGCAAGCTGATGTCGGCGGATTTCGTCAACGGCCATCCCGGCCATGAACTCAAGCTGGGCAACCGCAAGCTGGTGGGTTCCTATTTGCGCATCGGCTTCGCCGAAAACGGCGCGTGGCGCGTCTTCAAGCTGCGCCAGGACTTCATCGCCGCCGACAAGGTGCAAATGGAGGACGACATCAGCGCCTCGGTGGTCGTCCCCGCCGCCGCGCTCCCCAACCTCTCGCCGAAAAGCAGCGATCCTTCGGTGAAACTGGTGCGCAACTGCGAATACCGGCTGTTCCAGCGCCCCGACGACGCGATCCATCGCGGTTTCGATAAACAGACCGAAATCGACATGGCGCGCCGCGACAACTTCATCGCCAATTTCGAGCCGCTCTGCGGCGCGGCGCTGGGCGACATCATCGACGACGTGGTGGGTTTCGACGAATACACGACGCCGATGAAACAACTCCTCCGCGAGGCCCATGACGCGGGCGAAACCGTGGTGTCGTCGGCGCATCCGCGCATCGTTGACGGCAAACCCAGCAAAAACCCGCGTTACCTGCAACTGCGCCCCGACCTCGCCAACCCGGTGGGCCGCTACGTCGCCGAAATCGGCGCGCGCTTCAAGCGCCGCGTGACGCTTGACCAGCCGCTGTGCGAACCGGTCAACGCGGTGCTGGTGGGCCGCCGCAACAATCCGCCGGAACCCGGCATCCGCCCGCTGGCGGTGTACAACCCGATTCACTACCAGGAGTTGCCCGAACTCTTCATGGATTTCGTGTGCAGCCTCACCGGCAAGTCGCCCTCAACCACCGGCGCGGGTTCCGAAGGCGCGCTCACCAAGGGGCCGTTCAACGCCCTGCGCCCCACCGCCGACCTCAACAACGCGCTGGTATCGTTCATCCTCACCGGTTATGCGGGTTATTCCACCGCCGCCGGATGGATCGGCCCGAAATACCGGGTCGATCACGATATCAGCCTGCTCGTCCCGGAAATCTGGTCGCGCCTCACCGCGAAGGAACGCGATCCGCGTTTCCTGATCGACGCCGGTTATCTGGAAAAGGTCGCCGACTTCGACTATGAGGGCCGCCAGGTGTTGGCCAGCCGTCTCGGCTACCGCATCACCGACCGCTTCGTTCACGGCTTCATGGGCAAGATATTCGACACCCCGCGCGCGGTGTTCGGCGAAGAAATCCTGCGTCCCGAAACCCAGGACCTCGCGGTATTCGTCGATGGCGTGGAAAACATCGTGGAAGCCCAGCAGAAAGTGGCGCGCACCTACCTGGAGGACGGCAGCATCGAAGACGCCTGCCCGCCGCTGAAAGCCCTGCTGCACATCATGGCCGAGGGCAACTGGCAGGGGAAGGACGCCCACCACCCGGAATTCCGCGCCCTGTTTACCCGCGACGCCCTGCTCGCTTCCGACTGGTACCAGGAACGCCTGGAAACCAAGCAGGCTCGCGACATCGCCCTGTGGCAGCGGCATATCGCCAACCTGGAGGATTTCGCCGCGCGCGCCAGTCACCATGATCTGGCAAGCCGACTCGACATTCCCCAGCGCCTTGCCGCCGCCCAGGCCCGGCTGGCGCAAATCCGCAGCGCCGATTATCTGATCGGACTGCGCGGCACGATCGGCGCAGACCCGATGAAACCGGCGCGTGGGTAATGAGTAACAAGTGAAAGGCAAAAACAGTTTTGAATGTTTAGTGTTTAGTTGAGGTCGCCGCGCGAAGCGCGTCGGGATTGAATCAGGCGCGAAGCGCAT
>CAYVIN010000143.1:0-7778 GCA_964451375.1 uncultured Sulfuricella sp. | reverse complement strand
ACAAAACCGGGCAAAGCAGCCTGCTTCGCCTTAAGTCAACAACATTGGGGGGGGGGGGCGATGCCCGCCCTTACTTGCGCCGCAACGCCACATGGGCGCGGATCATCGCGGGCACCAGCGGGCCGATGTCCTCGCCGTGGCACTTGCCGAGCAACTGGTGGAACAGCCCGCCGGTGAAGGAGAAAGTATCCAGCGCGGCGTGGCGCGGATCGAGGCCGTCGCGCAGGGTACCTTTGTCGGCGGCGCGGCGGTAGGCGATTTCCACCTTGCGGTAGAACTCGGCGGCGGGTTTGTTGACTTCCTCGTGGACTCTGGCGAATTCACCCACGTATTCGCAGCGCAGCGCCATGATTTCGAAAAGCTGGCGGATTTCCGGGCTGTCGTCGAGCACTTTGAAGAATTCCTGGAGCGCCTGTTCGATGGCGTCGAGCGGGTCGGGGATGTCTTCGGAGAGCAGCAGTGGGTCGATACGCGCCGCCAGCGGGGTGGAACCGGATTCGCGCAGCGCCATGAACAATTCGGCCTTGTCGGCGAAATGCCAATACACCGCGCCGCGCGTGACCCCGGCGGCGTGGGCGACTTTTTCCAGCGACGAGCGGCTCACGCCGTTTTCGTGAAACACCAGGCGCGCTGCGTCGATGATCTGCTGGCGCGTGGCTTCGGCTTCTTCCTTGGTTTTGCGTACCATGTTGCTTCCTCCAAATTCGTAGGAGCGACCTCCGGGTCGCGATGTTTATTTCTTCGCGACCCGGAGGTCGCTCCTACACGGTGTTTTGCATTTTTAATTGTTTACATACATTCGTGATTGTATATAATCACTCCAACATTTGCCATTCCCCGGAGAAATATATGTTGTCGATTACCACTCCTTTTGCCGCTCGTTCCGGCGCTGTGCTGGGCGCTGTCCTGATTGCGGCGACGCTGTTCTCCGGCTGCTCGAAAAACGAAGCGCCGCCCCAGGGCGGGCCGGGCGGCCCCGGCGGGGCGATGCCGCCGATGCCGGTCACGGTGCTGGAAGTCCAGCCGACCACGCAACCTACGGTGGTGGAAGTGATGGCGCAGACCGAAGGGGCGCGTGAAGCGGAAGTGCGCGCCCGGGTCGGCGGCATCCTGGTGAAACGGCTGTATCAGGAAGGTGCGCCGGTGAAAGCCGGTCAGGTGTTGTTCCAGATCGACCGCGCGCCATACGAAATCGCCTTGGCGCAAGCTCGCGCCAGCCTTGCCGAAGTTCGCGCCAAGGCCGACCAGACGGCCCGCGAAGCCGCGCGTCTGAAGGGCCTCGCGGAGCAAAACGCGATCAGCCGCAAGGAAGCCGACGATGCAGCGTCCAACCATGCCGTGGCGCTCGCTTCGATCCAGGCCGCTGAAGCGGCAGTGCATCAGGCCGAACTGAATCTTTCCTATACCGCCGTGACCGCCCCGCTGGGCGGCATCAGCGGGCGCGCCGCAAAATCCGAGGGGAACCTGATTGCGGCGGGTGGCGATTTGTTGACCACCGTGTATCAGGCCAATCCGATGTGGGTGCGCTTCAGTCTTGGCGAAAGCGACATCGCGCGTCTGCCGGGCGGGAGACTGAATCCCAAAACGATCAGCGGGGTGGAATTGCAGCTTGCCGACGGCGCGGCGTACCCGCACAAGGGGCGTCTGAATTTCCTCGCCGGCAATCTCGATCTGAACCTGGGCACCCAGCAGTTACGCGCTGAATTCGACAATCCCGACAATACCTTGTTGCCCGGCCAGTTCGTGCGGGCGCGCCTGCTCAGCGGAAAACGCGAGGGTGTGTTTGTGGTGCCGCAAACGGCGGTGATCCAGATGGAGCAGGGATTTATGGTGATGCTCGCCGACGCCGACAACAAGGTTGCGCCGCGCCCCATCCAGCCCGGCGAATGGCAGGGTTCGGACTGGGTGATCCTGGGCGGGCTGAAAGCCGGCGACAAGGTGATCCTCGACAACCTGATGAAGCTGCGCCCAGGCGCTACGGTTAATCCGCATCCGCCGGGGCCGCCGCCGGGAGCGGCGCAGGGAGATAAAGCGCATTGAACATGTAGGATGGGTGAAGCGTTAGCGCACCCATCACACCGAAATTCGATGGGTGCGCTGCGCTTCACCCATCCTACGATTACTTCCCGCCGCGCTAAATTTATACGGAGTTCCGTTCATGTCGCGATTTTTTATCCATAGGCCGATTTTTGCATCGGTCATCGCCATCATCATCGTCATTGCCGGACTGGTGGCGTCGCAGGTGTTGCCGATTGCGCAATATCCGCAGATTGCCCCGCCGACGGTGCTGATCACCGCCACTTATCCGGGCGCTTCCGCCGAAACCCTGGCGAAGACCGTCGCCGCGCCCATCGAGGAACAGTTGAACGGTGTCGAAGGCTTGCTGTATTTCAACTCGTCCGCCGCCGCCAACGGCATGGTGACGATTACCGCCACCTTCGAGGTCGGCTACAACGTCGATGTCGCGGCGGTCAACGTCAACAACCGCGTCAAGGCCGCCGAACCGCGCCTGCCCGAAGAAGTGCGGCGCAACGGGGTGATCGTGCAGAAACGTTCCAACGACATCCTGCAAGTGGTGGCGATGGAATCCAAGGACGGCAAATACGACACCTTGTTCCTCTCCAACTACGCCAGCCTCAATGTGGTGGACGAGTTGAAGCGCATCAAGGGCGTCGGCGACGTGACCATCTTCGGCGCGCAGGATTATTCGATGCGGATATGGCTGAAACCCGACCGGATGGCGCAATTGGGCGTGACGGTAAGCGAAATCGCCGCCGCGATTCGCGCCCAGAACGCCCAGAACGCCGCCGGTAAAATCGGCCAGGATCCCGCCCCCGCCGACCAGATGCTGGTTTACACCGTGACCGCCAAGGGGCGTCTGGTGAAACCCGAGGAATTCGGCAATATCGTGGTGCGCGCCAAAGGCCCCAACGGCGTATTGCGCCTCAAGGACGTCGCGCGCGTCGAACTCGGCGCTTACAGCTACGAGCAGAGCGTGACGCTGGACGGCAGCCCCACCATTGCGATGGGGGTGTTCCTGCAAACCGGCGCAAACGCGCTGGAAACCGCCGAGCGGGTGCGCGTCAAGCTGGAAGAACTGAAGAAAAAATTCCCCGTCGGCATGGGCTACGCGATTCCCTTCGACACCACCCGTTTCGTTGCGGCGAGCATCCATGAAGTGGTGGATACCCTCGCCATCGCCGCCTTCCTGGTGATCTGCGTGGTGTATCTGTTCCTGCAAAGCTGGCGCGCCACGCTGATCCCGATGATCGCCGTGCCGGTGTCGCTGATCGGCACTTTCGCCGGATTGTGGGTGTTCGGCTTCTCGATCAACACCCTGACGCTGTTTGCGATGGTGCTGTCGATCGGCATCGTGGTGGACGACGCCATCGTGGTGCTGGAAAACGTCGAACGGCAGATGTGGGAAAACAAGCTGGCCCCGTTCGACGCAGCGGTCGCGGCGATGAAGGAAGTCTCCGGCGCGGTGGTCGCGATTATCCTGGTGTTGTGCGCGGTGTTCGTGCCGGTGGCCTTCCTCGGCGGGCTGGCGGGCAAACTTTATCAGCAGTTCGCCGTCACCGTGGCGATTGCGGTGGTAATTTCCGGGGTGATCGCGTTAACCCTCACTCCGGCCCTGTGCGCCATCCTGCTCAAGCAGCAACACCAGGAGTCGCCGCTGTTCCGCCCCTTCAACCGGGGCTTCTCCTGGCTGACCGGCTTCTACACCGGCATGGTGAAACGCACCATGCGCCACGGCATTATCGGCATCCTCCTGTTCGCGGCGGTAATCGCCGCCGGATACGGCCTGCTGCGGATCATACCGGGGAGTTTCGTGCCCTCCGAAGACCAGGGTTACCTGATCACCGCGCTGATGCTGCCGGACAGCGCCACCCTGAAACGCACCGCCGCCAGCGGCGAACAACTGCGCCAGACTCTCTCGAAAAATCCGGCGCTGGATCACGTCTTCGTGGTGTCCGGTTTCGACCTCATCGGCGGCGGCAGCAAACCCAACGCCGGCACCATGTTCCTTCCGCTGAAACATTGGGACGAACGCCGCGACGCCCCGGCGGAAGGCCTCGCCAAGCAATTCATGGGTGCCGGGATGATGCTCCCCGACGGGATGGCGCTGACCTTCAACCCGCCGCCCATCATGGGGCTGGGCACTGCCGGCGGCTTCGAGGTATTTGTGCAGAACCGCGTCGATGGTGATGCGCGCAAGCTCCACGAAGTGGTTCAGCAGTTCATCGCCGACTTGCAAAAACACAAGGAATTCACGCGCATCAACACCTTCTTCCGCCCCACCGTGCCACAGCTTTTCGTCGAGGTGGACGAGGCCAAGGCGCTGTCGCTGGGGGTCGCGTTATCCGACGTGTACGACACCCTGCAAAGCACCATGGGCGCGTTGTACGTCAACGACTTCAACAAGTCGGGGCGGGTTTACCGGGTGCAGTTGCAGGCCGAACCGCAATACCGGATGAAGCCCGAAGACATCGGCAAGGTCTACGTGCGCAGCAACACCAACGCGATGATTCCGCTTTCGACGTTCTCCAAGGTGAAAAACATCGTCGGCCCCGAACAGGTGGAGCGTTTCAACGGCTTCATCGCCGCCAAGGTGATGGGCGACAGCGTTCCCGGCGTGAGTTCCGGCGACGCCATCCGCATCGTCGAGGAAACCGCCGCAAGCTCGCTGCCGGCGGGTTACGAAATCGCCTGGACGGGCCAGGTGTTCCAGGAAAAACGCAGTGGTTCGTCATCGATCCAGGCCTTCGCCTTCGCCATCGTGATGGTGTTCCTGATCCTTGCCGCGCTCTACGAAAAATGGTCGCTGCCGGTAGCGGTGATTATGGCCGTCCCGTTCGCCCTGGTCGGCGCGTTACTGGCGATATTCCTGCGCGGAATGCCCAACGACATCTACTTCCAGATCGGCCTGGTGGTGCTGATCGGGCTGGCCTCGAAAAACGCCATCCTGATCGTCGAATTCGCCGCCCAGAAACACGCCCAGGGCATGAGCCTCGGCGACGCCGCCATCGAAGCCGCCCGGCTGCGTTTCCGCCCCATCGTGATGACCTCGCTGGCCTTCGTGCTGGGCGTCTTCCCGCTGGTGGTCGCCAGCGGCGCAGGCGCCGCAGCGCGCCGATCGATGGGCACCGGGGTGTTCGGCGGAATGCTCGCCGCCACCTTCATCGCCACGGTATTCGTACCGCTGTTCTTCAAATGGCTGTCGCGGGAAAAAACCGCTGCAACAACAGAGGTGAAATCATGAATAAATCCGCTTTAACCATGGCGCTGTTCCTTGCCCTCGGGGGCTGCGCGGTTGGCCCCGACTACCAGCGCCCCGCCGTGGAATTGCCCGCGCAATATGCCGAGCCGGTCGTGCCGACCGCGCAAAGCGCGGTGCAAAACGAGTGGTGGAAACTCTTCGGCGACGCCACGCTCGACGACCTGATCGAGCGTTCGCAGCGCAATAACAGCGACCTGCAAGCCGCGCTGGCGCGCCTCGAAGAAGCCGAAGCGGCGATGCGCGAAGTCGGCGCCGCGCTGTTGCCGGAAATCGACGCCGATGCCGCCGCCAGCCGCAGCCACGCCAGCACCGAAACCGCCACCCCGATGCCCCCCGGCACCCCGGTGCTGCGCGATGCGCGCCGCATCGCGCTGACCACCTCCTTTGAAATCGACCTGTGGGGCAAGCTGCGCCGCGCCTCCCAGGCCGCCCGCGCCCAAGCCCTGGCGAGCCGCCACGCCCGCGCGACGTTGAGCCTCTCGTTAAACGGCCTGATCGCCGCCAACTATCTGGCGCTGCGCGGCTACGACGCCCAATTGGCGCTATTGCAGGACAGCCGCGAAAGCCGCCTGCAAACCCTCAAAATCGTGCGTATCCGCCGCGACGCCGGACTGACCTCAGCACTCGAAGTCCAGCAAGCGGAAGGCCAACTCGCCGGACTCGACGCCCAAATCGCCGGATTACGCCAACAACGCGCCAACACCGAACACCTGCTCGCCCTGTTGTGCGGAACAGCGGAATTGAAAATCGCAGCGGGCGACCTGAAAGCCTTGCCGACACCGCCATCGCCGCCCGCCGGGCTGCCCTCCAGCCTGCTCGAAGCGCGCCCCGACATCCGTCAGGCAGAAGAAGAACTGGTCGCCGCCAACGCCAAAATCGGCGTCGCCAAAGCTGCCTATTACCCCACCCTGTCGCTCACCGGCAGCCTGGGCAGCGAAAGTAAAGCGCTCGCCGACCTGTTCAGCGCCGGAGCCAACACCTGGTCGCTGGGACTCGGCCTGGTCGTCCCGGTCTTCGACGCAGGCCGCACCACGGCGCGTGTCGAACAAGCCGAAGCGCGGCAGAAACAACTCCTCGCGAATTACCGCAAAGCCGTACAAACCGCCTTCAAGGAAGTCAACGACGCACTCGTCGGCCTGCGTCAAAGCAGCGCCATCGAACAAGCCCAAACCGCGCGCCGCGACACCAGCCAACAATCCCTGCACCTCACCGAATTACGCGAAGCCGCAGGCTATTCCGGCCAACTCGAAGTCCTCGAAGCGCGCCGCACCAGCAACGACGCCGAACTCGCCCAGGTCAACGCCCGCCAGGCCCGCCTCACGGCGGCGGTGGAACTGTTCAAAGCCCTCGGCGGAGGGTGGAAAAACGAACTGTAGAAGGGCGGGCGCGGTTTTGTCGCGCCCACCCTTTCGGCTAACGTATGCGGTGCAGGAAACAAATTCAAACGACTTCCTTTGCACTTGCAACACTTCCTCAAGCTCCGGTCACCCTCTCCCCCGGCCCCTCTCCCATGTCCATGGGCGAGGGGAGTATCCAAGCGGCTCAACTGTGGGGTAATCCGCGCTTTTCTCCCCTCTCCCACGCGAGTGGGAGAGGGGCGGGGGAGAGGGCAGCGGTGTTTGAATTCAGGAAAACGGTGATTTATTTCGCCAACCCGGCAATTCGGAAAAAGATGTGCGCATAGATTAGTCCTTTCGAGAAGCGCAAAAACCGTGCTCATCCAGCATCGCCGACTTACCCCGGTTTCCGCCCCTGCCCTGAACCCCGCGTCCTTCCTTGTCCTCCGGCCATGTCGCCGTCCAGCGGGCATTGCGGCGCAAGTAAACACTAACATTCAACAAGCGCATAGCGCCACCTCCGGCAAAGTGGCATTGTGCTGTTAGCGTCGGCGCGCGGCGGCAGAGTTTGCAAGGGGGCGGGAGGTTCGGCAGCGACCCACCGCAACACAAGCCGGGCGGATGCGGGGATGTTAGTGGTTACTTGCGCGCTAATTCAGGCAGGATAATGATGTTCGTGGAAAGCCACGACCTGACCTTGTTCCCACGCGGCGCGTGGGAACAAGGGTAGTGAACACCAACCTCATCAGGAGCCGGCGGAGGAAGCGCCGAAGCACGACGCGCATCTGTCGCGCCGCGAAAGGGGGATACCCGACACCGCAACACCCCATCCGGCGCTTTTGTTTCCAAGGCGCTAACACACCTCCCCAACTCAAACAAGCTGTGAAAAGTCACAGGATGGCAAACGAGTGAATCTTCGGCATAATCCGGGGACGGCAGGGGAAATCAGGCGGGTAAACCGCGATGAATTTCCTTGGTGTGTTAAAAATCGGCAGATGTTCTGATAAAAACAGATTGGCATTGTTTTTGAACGATGTTTTCACATTGCGCCGTGTTTATAAACCAGCCCGATAAAAGTATAGGTATTTTATTGGGGGTTACTTAACGTTGAACTAAACCGCTATCGCGGTGGCTCCCTATCCACCGTCCTCTCGTTGTCC
>CAYVIN010000142.1:0-7824 GCA_964451375.1 uncultured Sulfuricella sp. | reverse complement strand
GAATTTCTCCCGTTGATCGGCGTCCGCTCAGGCAACTGCCGGATTTAGGTTGATTCAAAACATCTTTCGGCAGGGACGCTGATCAGCGAAAAAACGCGGGTCAGGCTTTATGGCGAGATCGAAAAGGACTTCATGGAAAGCCCCGAAATTGATGTAAAGCAGGTGACCGTGATCCGGTGATTTTCCGCTTCACCCCTCGTAAACAAATCCCACCCCATACACCGAACGGATCATCTCGCGGGTCGGGGCGATCTGACTGAGTTTGCGGCGCAGGTTTTTCATGTGGCTGTCGATGGCGCGTTCACTGACATCGAGGTTGTCGGGCTGGAGGCGGTCGAGCAATTGGGCGCGTGAAAACACCAGCCCCGGATGCGCGGCGAGGATGTGCAGCAGTTCAAATTCCTTGGGGGTGAGGTCGATGCGCTGACCGCCGTATGTGGCGCGCCAGGTTTGCGGATCGATACACAGGGTTTCTTCCCCGCTTGCCGGCGGCGCTGCCGGACGGGCGCGGCGCAATACCGTTTTGACGCGGGCTACCACTTCACGCGGCGAATAGGGCTTGCAGACGTAGTCGTCCGCGCCGCTTTCCAGACCGATCAGGCGATCCACTTCCTCGACTCGCGCCGTCACCAGAATTACCGGCAAATCGGGATGTTCGGGATGGGCGCGCAATTCGCGCAGCAGGGTCAAACCGTCCAAACCCGGCAACATCAGGTCGAGCAGCAGCAAATCCGGGGTTTGCGCCGCCAGTCGGGTGCGCGCTTCCAGGCCATCGAATAACGCTTCGGCGCGATAACCGGCGAAACGCAGGTAATCGACCAGTATTTGCGCCAGGTCTTGTTCGTCTTCAACGACCAGGATGAACGGTTCCAAAATCAACTCTCCAGCGGCAAGGTAATGTGTATCGCCAGCCCGCCGAGCGGCGACAACGCAGCCTCGATGGCGCCACCGTGCGCTTCCAGCAGGGTTTTGCAGATTGACAGGCCCAGCCCGGAGCCGCCGTGGGCGCGGCTGCGCGACGCTTCGGCGCGGAAAAAACGCTCGAACAGGCGGGGCAGTGCGGCGGCGGGCGGAGCGGGCGCGCTGTCCTCAAAGTGGATCCAGAGTTGCCGGTTTGCTGCGCCCGCGCTGATTTGCAGGCGTCCGCCGGGGCTGGTGTAACGCAGGCTGTTTTCCAGCAGATTGGCGAACACCTGGCGCAAGCGGTCGGCGTCACCTGAGAGTTGCGATCCGTCGCTGTTCGCCTGGTTATCCAGGGTAAGCCGTGCGGCGGCAAAACGCGGCGTGTATTCCTCCGCTGTTTCGCGCAACAGCGCCAGCGGGTCGAGGGGGTGAAGGTCAAGCGCCGGGCCGTCCTCGCCGTTGTCGAGGGTGTGGCGCAAATCGTCCACCAGCTTGCCAAGCTGCATGATCTGTTTGTGGAGGCGCGCATAACTCGCTTCGCCGGGGGCGCGCACCCCGTCCTGCAAGGCCTCGATTTCGGCGCGCAGCACCGCCAGCGGAGTGCGCAATTCGTGGGACGTGTCGGAAATCCACTGCCGTCGCGATTCTTCGATACGCGCCAGGGTTTCCGCCATGTGGTTGAAATCCTCGGCCAGATCGCCCAACTCGTCGCCGTGCCGAACCGGGATGCGCATTCCGTAGCGGCCCCCGGCAATTTGCCCCGCGCCGTCCGCCAAATCACGGATCGGGCCGAGAAAATGGCGGGCCAGCCACCATCCCGCGATGCAGGCCAACAGCAACGCCGCGCCGCTGGCCGCCCACAAGGCGCTGTTCTGGCGTAACAGAAACGCCGAGGCCAGCTCGCCGGGCGGGCTGGGCGGCATCTGGAGCAACAGTTTGCCGATGATTTTGCCGTCCAGGGTGAGGGGGCGTACGACGCTGGGCGCGCTTTCCGCGCCGCTGCCGGCAACCCGCTGACCCTGTGCATCAACCAGCAGCAGGCGCTTGTCGGGAGAGAAAAAACCGCCGGGGCGCGGCAAGTGACGCTCGCCGCGCAAATGACCTTCCGGCGGAGGATGGTCGGGGTGCTCAAAATGATTGTCGCGCCCGGAGTGGCGGCTTTCTTCGAGGAGGCGCGGCCAGTAGCGCTTGTCCTCCGTCACGAAGCGCCAGTTTCCGGCGCGGCGATAATCGGCCAGCAGCCGCTCGGCGAGTCCGTCAAAACGCTGCAACTCGTTTTCCGCCAGGTAGCGCCCGAAGTCCTGCGCCAGATTCCATTGGGTGGAGGCAAAAAGTATCGCCACCGTTGCGGCGGTAAGCGTCAGCATCGCGAGAAAAACCTTGCGTTGCACAGTAAGCCGGAAAATTGCCATGTTGATCCTGTCTGAAAATCATCGTCGCGCGACACCCGCCGAACCGCAGTTCAGGCTAGCAGAATACGAAAAAAGCTGGGAGAAAAATGGGAGGCCAGGCAACAAAAAGCCCCGCCGGGAAATCCGGGCGGGGCTGGAAAGCGACGCGGCGACTGACTTAAAAATTCGGTTTTTCGGAGGCTTCCTGATAACGCGTCACGCCGTTGAGGATTTCCTGCTTGGCTTCTTCAGGGCCGACCCAGCCTTCCACCTTCACCCATTTGTTGGGTTCCAGATCCTTGTAATGCTCGAAGAAGTGGGCGATTTGCGCGAGCACCACCTGCGGCAGTTCGCGGAACGACACCAGGCCGCGATACAGGGTGGAGAGCTTGTCCACCGGAACCGCCAATACCTTGGCGTCCTTGCCGGCTTCGTCTTCCATCTTCAACATGCCTACCGGGCGGCAGCGCACCACCACGCCGGTCAGCAGCGGCACCGGGGTGATCACCAGCACGTCCACGGGGTCGCCGTCTTCGGAAAGGGTGTGGGGAATGTAACCGTAGTTGCAGGGGTAGTGCATGGCGGTATTCATGAAACGATCCACGAACATCGCACCGGTTTCCTTATCGACTTCATACTTGACCGGTTCGCCGTGCATCGGAATTTCGATGATGACATTAAAATCGTTGGGTAAATCGCGACCCGATGGGACTCTGTCTAAACTCATGGTTAACCCCTGAAAAATAAAGCCGACATTATACCGGCTTTATCGCGCCATAGAATCAAGTTATGTGACGAGTCGGGGCAATCGGACTGCCCGCCTCCCGCTTTGCAAAGGCTATTTCTGCATTGTTTGTAAAAAACTGACTTTCCCACCCCAAAACGGCCCAGAGTGCGATACGAGGGGAATTGCGCGGCCACCATCGCTCAAGCCGGCGTCGCCAACCGAGAAAATTTTTCAGGTATTTTGTCGCCATTTGCGTCCCTTATCCCGTCCAGGGAGAAGGGACGCAGGTTTGACGTTGGCGGCTGGCTTTACCTTGGCTCTTGTCGGCAGGGCAGGTTTATCTTGTTCCTGCGTGTTGCGTTGGAATGTGGCAAGCGTAGGCGGGAGTGAGGTTGCACCCCCGGCATCCTTCCCGTCATCCGAGGTTGCTGTGGGAGCGTTCCTCTTCCCGGTCTGCTGCCTCTGCCCGGAACCCGGCGTCTTTCCTTGTTCTCCAGTCATGTCGCCGTCCAGCGGGCGTTGTGGCGATAGTGGGTGCTAACCTGGTTCAGGCTTCCTGTGCTTGTATCGCGGTAATCGCTACGGTGTTGACGATGTCGGTGACGGTGCAGCCTCGGCTGAGGTCGTTGACCGGTTTGTTGAGCCCTTGCAGGATGGGGCCGATGGCGACTGCGCCGGAGGTGCGCTGGACGGCTTTGTAGGTGTTGTTGCCGGTGTTGAGGTCGGGGAAGATGAAGACGGTGGCGTGGCCGGCGACTTCGCTGTCGGGCAGCTTGGTGCGGGCGACGGCGGCATCGACGGCGGCGTCGTATTGGATCGGGCCGTCAAGCTTGAGATGGGGGGCGCGTTCGCGGGCGATGGCGACGGCTTCGCGCACCCGTTCGACCGCCGGCCCGACGCCGGAGTCGCCAGTGGAGTAGGAGAGCATGGCGATGCGCGGTTCGATGCCGAAGCGCGCGGCGGTGGCGGCGGAGGTGATGGCGATTTCGGCGAGTTGGGCGGCGCTCGGCTCGGGATTTACCGCGCAGTCGCCATAGACAACGACCTGATCCGGCAAACTCATCAGGAATACGCTGGATATCAGGCTGGCGTCGGGGCGCGGGCGGATTACCTGGAAGGCGGGGCGGATGGTGTGTTGGGTGGTGTGGATCGCGCCCGAGACCATGCCGTCGGCGTCGCCGCAGTGCACCATCAGGGTGCCGAAATAACTCACGTCTTCCACCATGTCCCAAGCCATTTGCGCGGTTACGCCCTTGTGGCGGCGCGCTTCGTGCAGCGCCGCAGCGTAGCGCTGGCGCAATTCGGAGCGACATGGGTCGATGATCCGCGCTTTGTCGAGGCGCAATCCGAGTTGGGCGATGCTGCGCCGGATCAGTTCGGGGTCGCCGAGCAGGGTGATGTCCACCACGTCGCGCAGCAGGAGGATTTCGGCGGCTTTGAGGATGCGTTCTTCGTTGCCTTCGGGCAGGACGATGTGTTTACGCGCCTGTTTGGCGCGCTGGATGAGTTCGTATTCGAAACGCAGCGGGGTGATGTGATTGTCTGCCGCGAGGGTAAACCGTCCCGCCAGCGCCTGGCGATCCATCTGTCCTTCCAGGAGGCCCAGCGCGGCGGCGATTTTGCGCGGATTGCCGGGGCCAAGGCGCGATTCGATGCCGTGTACCGCCGTGGCGGTGGTGAAGGTGTCGGTCGCTACGGAGAGTAAGGGCACCCCGGAACGCGCCAGACCTTCGATCAGTTTGATGATCTGTGGTGCGGGTTGAAGCCCGCCGGTGAGTAGCAGGCCGGCGATGTGGGGAAAATGCGCGGATGAGTCGGCAAGCAGGCTGCCGACGATGATGTCGGCGCGGTCACCGGGGGTGATCACCAGGCTGCCGTCGCTAAGATGATCGAGAAAATGCGGCAACTCCATCGCCGCGACCTTGAAATGCAGGACTTCCCGGCTCAATCCGTCAGCGCTGCCGCCGATATGCGCCGCGCCGAGGGCGTCCGCGACTTCGCCCACGGTCGGCATGTCGAGGATGGGCCGTTCGGTGAGCATATAAACCGGCGGCTGGTCGGCGGGGCGCTCGCGGAATGCGCTTTGCATTTCCAGTTGCAGCGCGTCATCAAGACGATTGACGACAATCGCAAAAACCTGGCAGTGTCGCTCGTTGAGCGACGCGCCGATGGCTTGTACGTCTTCGCCGATGTCGCGCGCGGCGCGCCCTTTGCCGTTGAGCACCGGCACCACCATGCAGTCGAGGTGGTTGGCGAGTTCCGCATTGAAGTCGAATTCCAGGCCGGATGCGGCGCGGCTGAAATCCGATCCTTCACAAATGATCAGGTCGAAACGCGCCTCCAGCGCCTGAAATTTCTCCAGTACGAGTTTGATCAGGTCGTCGTTTCTGCCTGCCGCAGCCAGTTCATGGGCGTCTTCGACGAGGCAGCCGTAATAGTCGGAAAGTTCGCCGGGCAGACGATAACGCTCGGCCATCAGGGCGATTACGCTGTCGTGCGGTTTGGCGACGATGGGGCGGAAAAATCCGACACGTTCGCCGTAAGCGGAAAAAACTTCCATGAATCCCAGGGAAACCGCCGATTTGCCGCTACGCGGCGCAGCGCCGGCGATGTAGAGTCGATTTGCCATGCTGTATCCGTATGGGCGGGGAAAATTCCCGCAGGCCGAAGTATAGCCCCGGCGCTGCGGGATGTGCCTTTCCGCGAGTAGTGTGGCGCGCCACTCTAACCCGCCAGTCTGACAGGTTTGTGACAACTCCGGTCTGAAACCGCCGGTTGACCGGAATGGACTTCATCGGTAGTATGCGAAGCCTTGCAAAATCTGAGGGGGCACCATGCGCAAAAAGTTCGTCGCAGGAAACTGGAAAATGCACGGCAGTCTGGCGCAAAACAAGGCGCTGCTGGAAGGATTGCTCGCCGGTGCAGCCGGTCTGGCTGGGATGGATTGCGCAGTATGTGTGCCGTTTCCCTACCTCGCTCAAGCGCAGGGCATGTTGCAGGGCAGTCCGCTGGCCTGGGGCGCGCAGAACATGAGTCAGCACGAAAAGGGCGCGTTTACCGGCGAAGTGTCGGCAAACATGTTGCTGGATTTCGGCTGTCAATACGTGATTGTCGGTCATTCCGAGCGCCGTGCGATTTACGGCGAAGACGACGCCACGGTCGCCGCGAAATACGTGGCGGCGCAAAAAGCGGGTCTCACGCCCATCCTGTGTGTGGGTGAGACGCTGCAAGAGCGCGAGGGGAATGTCACCGAGCAAGTGGTCGCCCGTCAGCTCGATGCGGTGGTTCAGGCTGCCGGCGTGGAAAGCCTGGCGAAAGCAGTGGTGGCCTATGAGCCGGTTTGGGCAATCGGCACCGGCAAGACGGCCTCTCCGGATCAGGCGCAAGCCGTCCATGCCTTTATTCGCGGCAAGATTGCCGGTTTGAATGCAGGTGTCGCGCAAGGATTGGTGATCCAGTACGGTGGTAGCGTGAAGGGTGCGAATGCGGCGGAATTGTTCTCCATGCCGGATATCGACGGTGGTTTGATCGGCGGCGCGGCCCTTGACGCCAACGAGTTTTTGACGATCTGCCGCGCGGCGGTTTAATGTAATACTCGCGTAGCGAGCCTGCGTCCCTCTCGCCCCGGTGCGGGGAAAAAGTTAGGAGTGAGGGCGCATTTTAAGGTGGAATTATGGAATCTTTGCTTTGGATGGTTCATGTCATTGCCGCAGCCGGCGTTATTGGTCTGGTGTTGATGCAGCATGGCAAGGGGGCCGACATGGGGGCGGCGTTTGGTAGCGGCGCTTCCGGCAGTTTGTTCGGCTCCAGCGGCTCGGCGAATTTCCTGAGTCGTGCGACCGCAGTTCTGGCGACGGTGTTTTTCTTTACCAGCATGTCCCTGACGTATATTTCCGCTCATCGCGCCAAACCGGTTGGTTTGATGGATGCGCAAAAACCGGCGGTTCAAGAGCAGGTTCCTGCGCCGAGCGCGCCGGCAGGCGCTGTGTTGCCGCCGGGTGGTGCCGGCTCAAAAGCAGGAGATATACCGAAATAAAAAGTTTTTGGGTTGGCGAGTGGATGAAGTACGCTAGAATGCTTCCCATCGCTTTGAACCCAATGTAGTACAAGCCGATGTGGTGAAATTGGTAGACACGCTATCTTGAGGGGGTAGTGGCGAAAGCCGTAGCAGTTCGAGTCTGCTCATCGGCACCATATATAAGCAGTAAGCAAAATAAAATTGCAGTAAAAAATATAAGAAGCGACGGGGCGGGTTTACGGGGAGCGTACAACGCTCGCTCCGGTTAAAAATCATAACGAACTTAATCTGGAATCTTTCCGAATGCTGGAAACCTATTTTCCGATCCTGTTGTTCGTCTTTGTCGGTCTCGCCGTGGGGGTGGTTCCCATGGTGTTCGGCAAGATACTCGGCCCCAGCAAGCCTGACGAGGCCAAATTGTCGCCCTATGAGTGCGGTTTCGAGGCCTTCGAACACGCGCGCATGAAATTCGACGTGCGCTATTATCTCGTCGCCATCCTGTTCATTCTTTTCGATCTGGAAATTGCCTTTCTTTTTCCCTGGGCCGTGGTGCTTGAGGAAATTGGCCTGTTCGGCTTTCTCGCCATGGTGGTGTTCCTCGGTATCCTGGTGGTCGGCTTCGTGTATGAATGGATGAAGGGAGCATTAGAGTGGGAGTGAGCATTCAAGGCGTGTTCGAAAAGGGCTACGTCACCACTACGCTCGACACCGTATTCAACTGGGCGAGTTGCGGTTCGCTGTGGCCGATGACTTTCGGTCTGGCATGCTGCGCGGTGGAGATGATG
>CAYVIN010000141.1:0-8146 GCA_964451375.1 uncultured Sulfuricella sp. | reverse complement strand
CTCAGTACCTCGTGACACTTGCAAAATGGGAGGAGTCCATATACGGGCTACAAAAGCACGTTGCATCCCAGGACGCAATTTCGGAGGCGTTCTTTAGCCATCACAAAAACAGTAGAGGCGTAGCCCGGATGTAGCTTTGCGGAATCCGGGGCCGCCGTGAGGCGGATGCGGTGGGCGGATTGCCAGCACCGCTTGCGCCCTGCCGGGCGCTCCCGGATTCCGCTTGGGCTCCATCCGGGCTACAAAAGCACGTTGCATCCCAGGACGCAATTTCGGAGGCGTTCTTTAGCCATCACAAAAACAGTAGCACCCAGGAGAAAAACGCAATGCTGAAAAATCTGAAATGGCTGGTGGTGCTGGTGTTTTGCATCGCCGCGACCGCCACTCACGCGCAACGTAACGCCGGCCAGTTTGAGAGCGCCCCAACCGGCAAGCCGGGAAAACGAATAGCGCTGGTTATCGGCAACAATGATTACAAAACCGAAAATAACCTGGCCCCACTCAGGAACCCCGTCAACGACGCCGACGACATCGGTGCAACCCTGAAAGGCTTCGGTTTCGAGGTCGTCACGCGCAAGAATCTCGACCGCAGCCAGATGCTGGACGCCCTCGAACAATTCCGCCTCAGGGCGGGAGGAAGCGAAGCCGCCTTGTTTTTCTTCGCCGGACACGGGCAGCAGGAACGGAACAAGAACTACCTGATGCCCATCGACGGCAAAGCCCACACCACTTCCGAGGTCATCGGCACCGGCATCGACGTGAATGAGCAGGTATTGGTGCAACTCGAAGGCTCCACCAAAATCGCCATCGTCATGCTCGACGCCTGCCGCACCTCCGCCTCCGGCAAGGCGCGCGGTGGCCTGCATGGTTTGGCCGAAATCGAGCGCCCCGAAGGATCAGTGATCGCCTACGCCACCGCCCCCAACAAGACCGCCGCCGAGATCAGCGGCAACGGCCGCAACGGCCTATGGACGCAAAGCCTGCTGAAAGCCTTCAAGGGCAACGACCTCAGCCTGGACGGTGTGCTCTACACCGCCAGCCTGGAAACCCGCAAAAGCAGCGGCGGCGTTCAGACCCCGCACAGCAACGGCGACGACATCCTCAAAAAACACTTTCGCTTCAGGGTCACCGTAGATCCCGGCCCGGTCGCGGTGGAGCAGATGTTCTGGGAGAGCATCAAGGACAGTACCGATGCGGCGGATTTTGAAGCGTATCTGAAGAAATTTCCCAAAGGCAATTACAAGGAACTCGCGGAAAACCGCCTGCACCGAATCAGAAAACCACCGGTGCCGACCTCAGCCCCAGCCCCAGCGCCGACCCCGGCACCGACACCCGCGCCGCAGCCGCTCGTAACGGCAGGCAAGGTATTCCGGGACTGCCCCGACTGCCCGGAAATGGTGGTGATCCCCGCCGGGCGCTTCACCATGGGGTCGCCCGCCAACGAAAAAGACCGCAGTAGCGATGAAGGGCCACAGCATGAGGTCAGCGTCAAATCCTTCGCGCTGGGCAAAACTGAAGTCACCTTTGCCCAATGGGACGCCTGCGTGGCGGCTGGTGGCTGCTCCCATCGCCCCGGAGACGAAGGCTGGGGACGGGGCACCCGCCCGGCAATCAACGTCAGTTGGAGCGATGCCCAGGCTTACGTCAAATGGTTGAACACCAAGACCGGCAAGTCCTACCGCCTGCCGTCTGAGGCCGAATGGGAATACGCTGCCCGCGCCGGCAGCACGACCGCCCGCCCTTGGGGAAACAACGCTGGGGACGCTTGCCGGTATGCCAATGTTTACGATGCCACCGGTGAACGGGTCAACAAGTTTGGCTGGGAAACACACAAGTGCGACGACGGCGAGGCGAAAACTGCGCCGGTTGGCAAATACGTCGCGAATGGTTTTGGGTTGCACGACATGATAGGCAACGTCTGGGAATGGGTGGAAGATTGTCACCATGACAGCTACAGTGGAGCGCCATCTGACGGCAGCGCCTGGACTAGCGGCAAGTGTGATGTGCGGGTGCTGCGTGGTGGTTCATGGCGCGGCGGACCAGGCTTCGCGCGCTCGGCCAGGCGCAGCGGGGGCGGTTCGGCGGAACGGGACGTCAGCTCCGGCTTTCGTCTTGCCAGGATGCTCCCGTAGCTTTGCGTAGGGAGCTTAGCTTTTGCTTTTTTACCCTTTTACCCTTGGATAAAAGTAGAGAGAGGGCAAGAGCGGGGGTGCAGGGGGCGCGGCCCCCTGCGGCTTTTTAACTTGCGGCGTAGCCGCCCGCGTTTTTTTGGGGATTTGTGAGATGACCGCCGCTTCGCGCCAAACCGCCCCGGTGCTGGAAAAAATTTGATCGTTCCCACGCTCCAGCGTGGGAACGCAGGCCCCGACGCTCCAGCGTCGCGCCTCGTTCAGCTTCACTGGCCGGTTATCGCGGGTGGATACCGCCTTGGCGGGGCGCTCGTTCCGGCCCGATTTCGGGAAATTCGGGACGCTGGAGCGTCCCTGGCTGCGTTACCACGCTGGAGCGTGGGAACGATCAATATTCCGACTCGTCCGAATTAGGGGATTCCCCGCTATCCCCCATCGTCCTTACGGTTAAAATCCCGGCATCCCCTTCCAGTTTGCAGGATTTTCGCCATGAAATATTTCCTCTCGTTGACCCTGGTTTTTTTCCTTTCACAAGCGTTGCCCGGACACGCCGCCGGAGTGCGGCAATTCTCCCCACAGGGTGGCATCGGCAGCCAAACTCGGGCAACCGCCGAATTCGACGCCGATATGGTGAAACTCGGCGATACGGCTTCCCCCGCGCCGTTCACGGTAAATTGCGCGGCGCCGGGCGAGGGGCGCTGGAGCGGATCGCGCTTTTGGGTGTGGCAACTGGCGCGCCCCTTGCAGTCCGGGGAACGCTGCGAATTCACCTTGCGCGGCGACCTGACGGCACTCAATGGCGAAGCGCTGGGCGGCAGGAACCGCTTCGAGTTTTTCGCCGGTCCGCCGCGCCCCTATACGCTGTATCCGCATCCGGGTTCGCAAGTCGAGGAAGATCAGGCTTTCATCATCGACGCGGGCGGCCCGGTCAGCCGCGAATCCTTGGAGAAAAGCACCTGGTGCGAGGCCGACGGGGTGGGCAACCGGATTGGGGTGCGGCTGGTGGACGCCACGCTGCGTAGCGAGGTGTTGGCCCGGCACCATGGGAATTTTGGCACGGAGGCGCTGGTGCTGGCCTGCACCGAACGCCTGCCGCCGGGCGTGAAAATGAAGCTGGTGTGGGGCAAGGGCGTGGCCGCGCCGAGCGGCGCGCAGTCGGAGAAGGAGGAGAGTTTCGTCTACCCGGTGCGCCAACCGCTGCGTGCAGAAGTGAGTTGCGAGCGCGAGAAGGCGGGCGCGCCGTGCTCGCCGCTGGCCCCCGTAAGCGTCACGTTCAGCGGGGCGATGGACGCCAAACTGTGGGAGAAAATCCGTCTGCTCACCCCACAAGGCCCACGTAAACCGCGCGACCCGAACGATGGCGCTCCCGGACACTCGGATACTTTCGAGCGCCTGGTTTTCCCCGGCCCCTTTGCGCAAAACGCCGAACTCACGCTGGAATTGCCCGCCGGTCTGAAAGACGACGCCGGGCGGCCTTTAAGCAACGCCGCAGCGTTCCCGCTGAAATTCCGCACCGGTGGCCTGCCGCCGCTCGCCAAGTTTCCCGGCGCATTCGGCATCGTCGAACTCAAGGAGGGCGGTCTGTTGCCGGTGACATTACGCAACGTCGAGCCCAGCCTGAAAAGCGCCGGTATCGTGTTGCCCGGTAGCCACCGCTTTGCCGACAAACATTTGAGCGAAGACGCCGACGTGATCGCCACGATGCGCGCACTCGCCGCATTCGAGACGCGCACCCGCAAAGTCCAGGTGCTGCGCGACGGCAAGCCGGAAACCTATGAAGATCCCTGGTACGCCCGCGAATTGAGCTTCCTCGCCAAACATCCCGGCGTGACCCGCCGCGAGCTGCCCAAACCCGGCGGCAGCGCGGAATTCGAGGTGGTCGGGATTCCCCTGACCCAACCCGGCTACCACGTCGTTGAAATCGAAAGCCAGCTTCTCGGCGCGGCGCTGCTAGCCACGCCCAAACCCATGTACGTGCGCACCTCGGTGCTGGTGACCAATCTCGCCGTACATCTCAAACGCGGGCGCGACAACGGGCTGGTGTGGGTGACTTACCTGGATTCCGGCAAACCGGCGGCTGGCGCGGAAGTGCGGGTGTCGAGCTGCGACGGACGCGAATTGTGGCGCGGCAAGACCGACGCACAAGGCCGCGCCTTGATCGACAAAACGCTGGAAACCACTTGCAAGGACGCCTATTTCCTCTTCGCCAGCGCACGGCTGGAGGGCGATTACAGCTTCGTCCGTTCGGACTGGAACGAGGGTATCGAGCCGTGGCGCTTCGGCGTGGAAAGCTGGGGGCAGGTCAGCGAAACCAAATTCCACACGGTATTCGACCGGCCCCAGTTCCGCGCAGGGCAGACCGTGGCTATGAAACATTTTGCGCGCAGCCGCAACAGCAAGGGTTTCGCTTTCCCCGACGCCAAAGCGCTGCCTGACAAACTCACCATCCGCCACACTGCCAGCAATACCGAATACAGCCAGCCGCTGCAATGGGACGCGCAGGGCAGCGCGACCAGCCAGTGGCACGTTCCCGAAGCCGCCAAGCGCGGCGAATACGAGGTGCTGCTGTCGGGCGGCAAGACCGGCTTGACCGGCAGCGGGCTGTTCCGCGTCGCGGATTTCCGCCTGCCGGTGTTCACCGGCAGCATCCAGGGCGTGCCACAGCGCTTGGTGGCCCCGACGAAGATTCCGCTGGCGCTGGGCCTATCCTTCCTCAATGGCGGCGCGGCGAAAGGCGCTGCGGTGACGCTATCGTCCACGCTGCGCCCGCGCTGGCCGACTTATCCGGGGTATGAAAATTTCAGCTTCAAGATCGACTTCGACAACGAGGGGCTGGCGGCCTTCGGCGCGGAACGCGAGTGGAACGACGAACGCCTGGTACTCGACAAAAAGCCACTCACCCTCGACAAATCCGGCGCGGGCAAGCTGGAAGTCGAACTGCCGGCCAAACCGGTCGGCCCCACCGAACTCTATTCGGAAATGACCTTCACCGATCCCAACGGCGAAATCCAGACCATCCACGGCAACGTGGAACTGTGGCCCGCCGCTGTTACGCTGGGGATGCGCATTCCCGACTGGGCGAGTAAACCCGGCGACGGCACCCGCGTCGAGCTGGTTGTGCTGGACAGCGCCGCCAAGCCGCTCGCCGAACAGGAGATCGTGGTACGCGCCAAGCGGCGCATCGACTACAGCCACCGGCGGCGCATCGTCGGTGGCTTTTACGCCTATGAAAACACCAGCGAATTCACCGACATGGGGGAAGTTTGCCGTGGCCGCAGCGACGCGCGCGGCCTGCTGTTCTGCCGGATCGACAAGGCGCAAACGGGCCGCCTGTACCTGCTCGCCGAAACCCGCGACCCCAAGGGAAATCTCGCCCGTAGCGGCAGCGACCTATGGGTATCCGGCGGCGGCGACGACTGGTTCACCGCCGGGAACCAGGATCGCATTGACGTGATCCCGGAAAAACGCAGTTATGCAGCGGGGGAGACCGCGCGCTTCCAGGTGCGCACCCCGTTCCGCGATGCCACCGCGCTGATTTCCGTGGAAGCCGGGGGAATCATCGACACCTTCGTGCAACCCTTGTCGCGCTTCAAACCCACCATCGAGCTGCCGGTGAAAGCGGACTGGGGGCCGAACGTCTACGTCTCAGTGCTGGCGGTGCGCGGGCGCATCACGCCGCTCAAGTGGTATTCGCTGTTCCAATGGGGCTGGCGCGAGCCGACGGCATGGTTCCGTGAATGGTGGAGCCCCCAGCAGCCCACTGCCTTCGTCGATCTCGCCAAGCCATCGTTCCGGGTGGGCTTGGCGGAAATCGGGGTGGGCAGCGAGGGCTTCCGCTTGAAAGTTGAAGTCAGCGCCGACAAGGCCAGTTATCGGCCCCGCGAGGAAGCCACGGTGCGCATCCGCGCCACCGCACCGGACGGCAAGCCGCTCCCGGCGGGGGCCGAAGTTGCCTTCGCGGCAGTCGATCAGGCGTTATTGGAGCTGCGCCCCAACGAAAGCTGGAATCTGCTCGAAGCCTTCCTGCAAAAACGCGCTTACGAAGTCCAAACCGCCACCGCCCAGTCGCAGGTGATCGGCAAACGCCATTTCGGCAAAAAAGCCGTCCCCCCCGGCGGCGGCGGGGGACGCAGCCCGGCCCGCGAGTTGTTCGACACCCTGCTCGCCTGGCAGCCCCATGTGAAGCTCGGCCCCGACGGCAGCGCCACGCTGAAAATCGCGATGAACGACTCGCTCACGGAATTCAAGCTGGCCGCCATCGCCAGCGCCGGACCCAGCCTGTTTGGAACCGGCGCGGCCAGCGTGCGCACCGGCCAGGATTTGCAATTGATCTCCGGCCTGCCCCCGCAGTTACGCGAAAAAGACCAGTTCACCGGCCTGCTCACGCTGCGCAACGCCACCGCCCGCGCCATGAACGTGGCGCTCACCGCGAGCATCGGCGGCAAGCCGCAACCGCCGCGCCAGGTCAAACTCGCCCCCGAAAGCGCCACCGAGCTGGCTTGGCCGGCCATCGCCCCGGAAGGCGTGGAAAGCCTGGTGTGGGAATTCGAGGCCAAAGAAGAAGGCGGCGCAGCCCGCGACAAGCTGAAAATCACCCAGCAAATCGCCCCCGCCGTGCCGCTGACGGTACAGCAGGCAACCTTCACGCGCGTCGAGGGCAAATTTGAGCTTCCCGCCGCGCTGCCCGCCGGGGCGCTACCCGGCAAGGGGGGACTCGAAATCGGCCTGTCGGCGCACCTCGCTGCACCGCCGCCGGGATTGAAGCGTTTCTTCAGCGAATACCCGTTCTCCTGCCTGGAGCAAAAAGTCTCCATCGCCGCCGGCCTACACGACACCCAGCGCTGGCAGGAGATCGCCGCCGCGCTGCCCTCGTATCTCGACAGCGACGGGCTGGCGCGCTATTTCCCCGGCGAGGGTTCGGGCAGCGTGGCACTCAGCGCCTACCTGCTCGACATCGCGGCGCTGGCGAACTTCCCGTTGCCCGAAGACGCCCGCCAACGCTTGCTCGACGGCCTGACCGCGTTCGTCGAAGGGCGGATCAAGCCAGCCTACTGGTCGCCGCAGGAAGACCTGCCCGCCCGCAAACTCGCCGCGCTGGAAGCCCTCACCCGCGCAGGCCGCAACCCCACCCGCAGCGCCGCCGCGCTCGACGTGGAACCGCTGCGCCTGCCCACCGCCGCGTTGATCGACTGGTATTTGGTGATAAAACGCCTGCCCGAGCTGCCGCGCCGCACTGAGCGCCTCGCGGCGGCGCAGCAGGAATTGCGCAACCGCCTGAGTTACGCTGGGGGGCGGCTCAATTTCACCACCGAACGCGCCGACTACTGGTGGTGGATGATGGTCAGCGGCGACTCCAACGCCTTCCGCTTGATCGAAGCGGTGCTTGACGACGCAAATTGGCAGGACGACCTGCCGCGCCTGATGCGCGGCGCAGTAGAGCGCCAGGCCCACGGACGCTGGTACACCACCACCGCCAACGCCTGGGCAGCGCTAGTGCTCGACCAGTTCGCTGCCAAGTTCGAGAAAACCCCGGTGAGCGGCGTCACCCGCGCGGCCTTCGGCAAGGCAAGCGCCGAACAACGCTGGAAAGCCGACGAACCGAGCCCCGCCCCGCTCGCCCTGCCCTGGCCACCCGGCAACAACGAGCGCCTCACCCTCACCCACGACGGCGCCGGCCAGCCCTGGGCCAACATCCAGGTGCTCGCCGCAATGCCCGCCAGCGCCCCGCGCGCCTTCGGCTACCGGATCAATCGCCAAGTCACCCCGATCCAGGAAAAAACCCCCGGCAAAGTCAGCCGGGGCGACATCTGGCGCATCACCCTCAACATCGAAGCCGACCAGGACATGACCTGGGTCGCCCTCTCCGACCCCATCCCCGGCGGCGCGCGGATTTTGGGCGACGGCGACGGACGCGACAGCCGTATCGCCAGCCGCGACGAAACCTCGCAAGAACGCCGCCTATGGCCGACCTTCGTCGAACGCACCTTCGGCTTCTTCCGCGCCTATTACGAAGTCGT
>CAYVIN010000140.1:0-8236 GCA_964451375.1 uncultured Sulfuricella sp. | reverse complement strand
CCTCCGTCTCAAGTTTAACAAAACGTTGGTGTCCATTCTTTTCAGCTTACCTCAGAATTTGACGGTAATCCGCCTCCGCAGCAGCCAATAGGCGAACGATCCAGGAAGACCCGCCCACTACGCGCCAATCACTTCGGAAGTCAGTGTCGCCGGATGTTGACCAAGCGCGTCCGCAGAGTCGAAGCTACGCAAGTTACCTGCCTCGATGTCTGCAATGCCGCTTTTGGCTGCATCGCGCAGAGCCGACAGCCGCATTTCATCTTCCGCTTCCCGGCGCTCGACCAGCCTCAGCCCTTCGCGTAATACCTCACTGGCGTTCCGGTAGCGCCCGGAGGCGACTGGCTGCTCTACAAAATGCGCTTGATGGTCGGTAAGGGCAACGTTTCGGGTTGGCATGGGAGCCTCCTTAGCAGGTTTTCATATTTGCCCATAAATCCAGCCTCGCAGGTCGGGTTAGGCGCGCCGTTTGCGCCGTAACCCGACACTTCCGCATTTTCCCATTCGGGCGGGAGCGCCGGCATCCTGCCGGCAGGCCGGTGAGACGCCGGCGCTCCCAGGCAAAGTCTGGCTGACACGCACAACTTAGCGACTCGGGCTTTTGGCGGCGGCGCAGTAATTGGCAACTTGCCGCTGTCCGGGAAAACGCGCCAACACTTGCACAGACAACCTCTCGAACACCTCGCGTTTTGACCCGCCGCACCTATAATCCCTATAAAAGGGGGGAACCAGATAGTGCGATTGCCCTGGGCGATTCCCGCAGCAAAGCCAGAACCAACGGGAATGTCATAGTGGTGTTGTCGAGTATTCTTTTTTTTAGCCGGATTCAGCTATTCCTGTGTGTTTCATCATGACAAGGACGCTTACCGCTGTATTGCCGTTGTTTAGCCGGGCCTGGCTGGCGCTGGTGGTCTGGCTTTGCGCGACTACGCTGAGCTACGCGGCGCAGTTGTGGAACGATGGGCGTGATGAAATCGGTTCGGCGGGGTATCTTCGCGCAGGCGGTGGTGTTTCCGACGGACAGACCCAGGCGTGTTTCAAGGCGCCTGGCGCGGGGGCCAAGTATCGTCTTGGCAACGAGTGCGAAGTTTATGGACGGGCCAGCCTGTATTACCGGCATCGCTGGCGCGAGAACGACGACGCCCCCTACCTGCACACCGAAGTGCAGCCCGAATTCAACGGCGCCTATGGTTCGGACGTAATGTACCAGACGCTCGCCCAGGCATATGTAGAAGCCGGCAATCTTGGGGCAACCCCCATAAAGGTGTGGGCCGGGCGGCGTTACTACAAGCGCCGCGACATTTACATCAACGATTATTTCTATATGAACCTCAAGGGTGATGGCCTTGGAATACGCGACGTTCCGCTGGGTTTCGGCGATCTGGTCTACACGTTTCTGCAAATGTACGAAACCCCCGCCAACGTCGGTCTGAACTGGCCGGAACATCGGGTGGCGATGCGCAACCATGAGTTTGGCCTGTACAACCTGCGCAGCAATCCGGGGGGAGTGATGATGCTCGACTTGCGCCATGCCGAAATCGTTGGCGGGAACTACATCGGAGAGAGTGGCGCATTCAATGTCCACGGTGCGCGAGGCTGGGCTTTTTCCGCCCAGCACCGGCAGGAGGGTGTGCTGGGCGGAGTGAATACTGTTGCCGTTCAGTATGGTCGGGGCGCGGCGCGCAGCGCCTGGACTTCACCAGTGGAGGGGGCAGCGGCGTTAGCCAAACTGACTACGCCGGCTGCGGCGGCAGCCCTGGAAGCCGCCGAAACCTGGCGGGTGGTCGATTTCCATTTATTTCAGGGTGCACGCTGGGCAATGCAAAGTGCGTTGATCTGGGAGCGCCGCAATTCTGCGGCTTTTGATGGCGCCGAGCGAACCTGGATCAGCGCCGGAACCAGACCAATGTGGTTCGCCTCCGGCAACTGGCGATTGGTCGGGGAGGCCGGGTACGACCGCGTAATCAACCATGCGACGAACCGTGCAGGGGAGATGCGGAAGCTGAGCGCCGCACTGGAGTGGGCGGATGCGCCGGGCTATTTTTCCCGTCCGGTGCTACGCGCTTACCTGACTCACGCCAAGTGGTCGGAAACCTTTCGCGGCGAGATTGGCGGCCCGACATTCGGAAATGCGCTGCATGGCTGGAGCGCCGGTTTGCAGATGGAAAGCTGGTGGTAGACTTTTATCATGAATGAGCCAAGAAATCAGATGAGTCGCCCGCCCTGGCCGATCCTCGCGATATTCGCTGTGGCGTTGGCTGGGGTCTTGTGGCTGACAGCGGAGCGCGGCAACAAGAGCAGCGCCCCCAGACTGGTCAGCGTAATCCAGTTAACCTCAGTCGATGGCGCGACTTTTGAGGGATTCAGGGAAAGCCTGACTGCGTATGGTTACCGCGAAGGCCGGGAAATCGAATATCTCCACGATGGCCCGGCGGGGAGCATTGATGCGCTTGAACCAATGATCCTCCGTCATCTGGCGCGCCACCCCGATCTCATCCTGGTGTCCAGTACGCCGGCTACCCTGGCAGTCAAGCGCATTCTCGGGGAACGGCGCATTCCGGTGGTGTTTGCCCCGGTCAATGATCCGGTAGCCAGCGGCATTGTGGCCGGACTGAAGAACCCCGGCGGGATGATTACCGGGGTACGTCTGCCGGCAGGTGATGATTTGCGCCTGGTTTGGCTGAAAAAAGTGGCTCCGGGTGTACGGCAGGTTTTCCTGCCCTACAATCCCGCCGACCGAAGCGCCCTTACCTCACTGGAACTGGCGCGCCGCGCGGCGGACGGTCTCGGCATCCAGATCATCGCCCGTGAAACGCGTGACGCCGGGGAAGTACGCCAGGCGCTGGCGGCCTTTCCGAGCAACGCCGACGCCATATATCTGCCGCGCGACAGCACCGTGGAATCGCTGATCGACGATTTCGTCGTCTTTTCCCACGCTCACCGCCGCCCCTTAAGCGCCCCCAGCCTCGCCCAGACCCGCGCCGGCGCGCTATTCAGTTACGGTTTCGTGCATCGCCAGATTGGCAACCAGGCGGCGCGCCTCGCTGACCAGATTCTGCGTGGCATCCCGCCCTCCGACCTACCGGTGGAGACTGCCGAAAACCAATTCGCGCTTAACCTCGGCGCTGCCGCTGCGATTGGATTGACCATCCCCGCCCATCTGGTCATGCAAGCTGACGAGGTCATTCGACCATGATCGCGCCACTCCTTCATTCGCTACGCAACCGCCTGATCGCCGCCTTCGTCGGACTGGCGGTGGTTCCCATTGTGATTGCCGGCGCTCTTCTGGGCTGGCATATCTATTACCAGCATCTCGACGACTCTCTGGCTCGCCAGCAACTATTGGCGCAGCACGTGGCAGGGCAGTTGGAAGCGTTTGTGCGGCGCTATGAGTTGCAACTCGATGACACAGTCAAACTTACCGGTTTCAGCGAACTTGACGATCCTGCCCGGCAGCGCGTGCTCGCGTTATTGCTGGCCAGACAGTCGGCTCTGCGCGAGGTTTGGTATCTGGACGCAGAAGGCCGCGAGCGGCTGCGTCTATCTCGGGTGCGGTTGAATACCGATCCATCCGACGCGGGCGGTGGCGGCGAAATATTCCGCGCCGCCATGGCTCGCCGTGACATCCACTTTGGCCGGATTTATTACGCCGCCGACAGCGGTGAACCCCTGATGGATATCGGACTGCCGGTGCTGGATGCGCCTAGTGGCCGGATCACTGGTGTGCTGGCGGCGCAGATTCGGGTCAAGACGATTTGGACGTTGATTGCCGAGTTGCCCTCACGCCCTGGCGAAGCCGTGTACGTTCTCGATGGTCAGCAACGGGTGATTGCTCACCGTAATCCTTCACTGGTGCTGCGCGAGACTCGCGCCGCCCTGCTTTCCGGGGTAAGCCGCCAGAGCGGGCTGGGCGGCGCGGATGTTTTCATCGCCGCGACCACCACTCACAACGGCGGGCAGGAATGGACGGTGGTGGTTGAAAAGTCCGCCATCGAAGTACTGGCGCCGGCCTTGGGGGGAGTGAAAATCGTCGCAGTGGTGACGCTGTTGGCCCTGCTGGTCGCTCTGCTCCTGTGCTTTTACGCGATTCGCCGCATCGTCACGCCGATTCAGGAAGTTGCGGGAGTGGCGCGCACTATCCGCGATGGCGACCTCACATGTCGCGTGGTTACTACCGGGAACGACGAAATCGGTGAAATGGGCCATGCGTTTAACGACATGACGGCGCGCCTGCGGAATACTCTCGAATCACTGGAACACGAGGTCGGCGAGCGGCGTCGCGCCGAGGACACCCTGCGTCACGAACGCGACTTTATCCAGACGGTGGTGGAGGGCGCCAATACCCTGTTGGTGGTGCTTGACCGGCAGGGGAGGATTATCCGCTTCAACCGCGCGGCTGAGGAATTGACCGGCTATGCCTTCGCCGATGTGGCGGGGTCGCCTTTCTGGGAGTTTTTCCTGCCCAGCGAGGAAAGGCCGGCGATGATGGCGATGTTCAACAATATCGAAACCGGCAATCTGATACGCCGTCATGAGCATCCCTGGCTGATGCGCGACGGTTCGTTGCGGATGTTCGACTGGTCAAACGCGGTTACTTTTGATGCCCACGCAAAGGTGGAATTCGTCATCAGCATCGGTGTGGACATCACCGAACGTCGCCACGCGGAACATTTGCTGGCCGAGAACCGCAAGGTGCTGCGCACCATGATCGACTCGGCTTCAATGTGGATTTCCTATTTCGGGCAGGATGGTCGTTATGTCGTGGCCAACCAGCGTTACGCCGAGACTTTTGGACTGCCGTTGGACAAAATTGAAGGCGCGCACTACACAGAAGTCCTGCCGCCAGCCTTGGCGCAGGCGCATCGACCATACATCGAACGCTGCCTGGCCGGGGAAACGGTGAGCTTCAATGAAGCTTCCGATGTAGGCGCGGCGGAACCGCTCTATACGACGGGCGTCTATGTTCCGGTGCTCGACGAGGGCGGGCGGATTATCGGTGGCGTGGTAGCGATCTCCGATGTATCACAGATCAAATTGGTCGAGCACTCATTACGTGAGTTGAATGCGTCGCTGGAGCAGCGGGTGCAGGAGCAAACCGAGGAAAACCTTCTCAAGGAACGCCTGCTTCTCCAGCAATCACGTCACGCCGCGATGGGCGAGATGGTCAGCGCCATTGCCCACCAATGGCGCCAGCCGCTCAACGCACTGGCGATCACCCTGGCCAATCTTCAGGACTCCTTCGAGTTTGGCGAACTCGACAAGGCCTGCATGGAAAGCACCATGGAAACCGCCCATGGGTTCATCCAGAAAATGTCTTCGACCATTGACGATTTCCGCAACTTCTTCCGCGCCAAACAACGCAAAGAACAATATAGCCTGGCGGATGCCATTCGGGACGCCGCCAACCTGGTTCAACCCAGCCTCGCCGCCAGCGCGGTGGAGTTGGCGCTGGAGTGCCCGACCGATATGGAAAATTTCGGCTCCGCCAACGAACTTGGTCAGGTTTTGGTGAATCTCATCGTCAATGCCAAGGAAGCATCCATCGAGCACAAGGTGGCCGCACCGCGCGTCATCGTGAAGCTGGAACGCGATGGCGATAACGCCGTCATCAGTATCGAGGACAATGCCGGAGGGATTGCCGCCGGGGTGGGTGAACGTATCTTCGATCCCTACTTCACCACCAAGCCGATGGGTACCGGGATCGGTCTCTACATGGCGCGGATCATCATCGAACGCCATCTGAACGGAAGCATCGCCTACGCCAACATCGGCCACGGCGCCCGATTTACCCTGACTTTTCCACTATGCCAGCCGACTCCCGAGGAATTGCGCGAACTGTAATAAAGGCCGTAACTGCTCAGGAGCTTCTCTCCCCTCTCCCATGGACATGCACCCTGAAGGGCATAAAGGAGAGGGGCCGGGGGAGAGGGTGGTGCGACTTCGTCCAACTGCGCCGATATGCCGCCGCCCTCTCCCCAACCCCTCTCCCGCCTGCGGGCGAGGGGCGCAGCCATTTTGCGTGGCTCTGAGTAGTTACTAAAGGCCATGAAGTCCGGCCAACAGCCATGTCGATGTCAGCTATCACAGGCAAAGCCGGCGGCTCATATTGTGGACGCCTTGAAAGCGCCCATTAGAATCACAAACCGCCCCTTGAAACGCCGCGTCTTTCCTTACTCCCAAGGCATATCGCCGTCCCTCCTGGTCCGCAACGAGAGTAATCGCTAACATTTCTCCCGCAACGGCTCCAGCAACCCCGACAGCCCGTTGTGGTCGATTTCCTGCATCAGTTGCAGGAGCCGTCCGATTTCTCCCTTGGGGAAACCGGTACGGGCGAACCAGTTGAGGTAGTTGCCGGGCAGGTCGGCGATCAGGGTGCCTTTGTGTTTGCCGTAGGGCATCGCCACTGTCACCAGGCGTTGCAGGTCTTCGGGGTTCATGGCGGGGCGACTTGCAGCCAGAAGGTGACCGGGCCGTCGTTGGTGAGGCTGACTTTCATGTCCGCGCCGAAGACGCCGGTGGCGACGGGGGCGTATTGGTTGCGCGCCGATTCGACGAAGTAGTCGAACAACGCCTTGCCCAATTCCGGCGGGGCTGCGGAGGAAAAACTGGGGCGCGTGCCTTTGTGGGTGTCGGCGGGCAGCGTGAACTGCGGCACCAGCAAAAGGCCGCCGCCGATGTCGCGCAGGCTGAGGTTCATCTTGCCGGCGGCGTCGGGGAAAACCCGGTAGCCGAGCAGGCGTTCCAGCAGGCGGGTGGCGGTGCTCCGGTCATCGCCTTTTTCCACGCCGACCAGCACCAGCAGGCCGGTTTCAATCGCGCCGACGGTCGCGCCATCGACCACCACGCTGGCCTGGCTGACCCGCTGGAGAAGGCCGATCATGGCGCATCTCCAGCCAATCTGGTAAGACAGGCGAAATAGATCGCCGGGTCGGGCTGGGTGCGGTTGCGCTGGGCTTGCCAGATCATTTCGCCCAGGCATTCAAGCAAGGCGTGTTCGGCGGCGTGTTCGTCGCCGTTTTTCGCCAGGAGCTTCTGGTAATGGGCGACCACCCCGCGCGGCTGGTCGATGGAGAGTTGTTCGCGGATAGCCAGGTGCAGCGAGAGGTGCAGGAAGGGGTTGGTTTCACCGCTTTCCGGGAGGTAGTCGCGCTCCAGGTATTTGTCCGGGTTATCCAGCTGGACATGGTATTCGGGATGAATCAGCAGCACCGCCAGCGCCATTTTTTCCAGGTCGGTGAGCGGCGCGGCGTCCTTGTGTTTCTGCCAGGCGTCGAAGAGGAAACGGCGCGCCTGGTCGCGGCTGGGGCTAAACATCGGCTTTGTCCTTGTATTCACATAAATCGTAAATGATGCAGAGTCCGCAATCCGGCTTGCGCGCCTTGCACACGTAGCGCCCGTGGAGAATCAGCCAGTGGTGGGCGTGGCGGCGGAACGGCTTCTCGACGACCTTGAGCAACTTGTTTTCGACTTCGGTCACGGTTTTTCCGGGGGCCAGCCCGATGCGGTTGGCGACGCGGAAGATGTGGGTGTCCACCGCGATGGTTTCCTCGCCGAACGCGGTGTTGAGAATCACGTTGGCGGTCTTGCGGCCCACGCCGGGCAGCGCTTCCAGCGCGGCGCGCTGGTGCGGCACCGCGCCGCCGTGGTGTTCCAGCAGCAGTTGGCAGGTGGCGATCAAATGTTTGGATTTGCTTTTGTAGAGGCCGATGGATTTGACGTAATCCTCCAGCCCTTCCTGGCCCAGGTTGAGAATGGCTTGCGGGGTGTTGGCGACCGGGAAGAGCCGTTTGGTGGCGAGATTCACGCTTTTGTCGGTGGCCTGCGCGGAGAGCACCACTGCGACCAGCAGTTCAAACGGGGTTTGATACACCAGTTCGGTGGTCGGCTCGGGATTGGCGGCTTGCAGGCGCTCGAAAATTTGGCGGCGTTTGGCGGCGTTCATGGGTCGCGAGCTTATCATAAACAAGGCTTGCGGCATTCCGGCATAGTTCCTACCATAGGCTTAAAACCCCCAGGCGTTACGGATGCGGACGGGAGCGCCGGCATCCTGCCGGCAGGCCGGCGAGACGCCGGCGCTCCACAGATGCACGGGACGCCGACGTAGCTTTACTTATTGGCATTAACCCCATAACCACCGGAATCTCCCCATGGAATCCTCCCTCTCCATCGACCTCGCCAAACATGTTTTGCTGGCGGTCGCCATCATCCTCGCCATCGGCACGTTTTCCGGGCTGCTTGC
>CAYVIN010000139.1:0-8412 GCA_964451375.1 uncultured Sulfuricella sp. | reverse complement strand
GATCGAACTCCCGACCTTCGCATTGCGAACGCGACGCTCTCCCAGCTGAGCTACCACCCCGAAAAGAAAAACCATTTTACCTGAATATGGAAAAACGCGAAATTGCCGGCTGGATAGCGCAATTAACATTTCTGGATTGGCCCAAAACCGCTATGCTTGCTTGTTTCGCCAATTCCCTTACCTTATGTTTGACATCATCCTTTATCAACCGGAAATTCCCCCGAACACCGGTAACATCATCCGGTTATGCGCCAATAGCGGCGCGGGGTTACATCTGGTGAAGCCTTTGGGATTTTCTCTGGACGACAAACAATTGCGCCGCGCCGGGCTGGATTACCACGAATACGCGAGTTTGAAGGTTTACGAAAGCTGGGACGAATGCCGCGCCGCTTTCGCGGGGCGGCGTATGTTCGCGCTGACTACCAAAGCCAGCCGGCCTTACCATGAGGTGAACTACGTATTGGGGGATGTATTCGTTTTTGGCCCGGAAACGCGCGGTCTACCGGGTGAACTCCTGGAAGCGTTTTTACCTGAACAACGTTTAAGGATACCCATGCGCCCGGATAATCGAAGCTTGAACCTGTCCAACTCGGCAGCGGTGCTCATCTATGAAGCGTGGCGTCAAAACGGGTTTGCGGGCGCGAGTTAACCCCCCCAACGGATATCCAGCCGCTCGCTACCATTCCTCGCACTGAAAAACATAGCTATCCATCGCGAGCATGGAATGATAGATGCCGTCGTACAGACGTTGCGTTGTAAACCCATCACCACACGCGCCAAGCGCGACAAATAGCGGCATCAGATGTTCCTCGGTCGGGTGTGACTCAATCCCGCCAGGGGCTAATTCCCGATAACGCAAAAGCGCCTCGATATCGCGTTTGACGAGTTGTTGATAAATCCAATCCTGAAATTGGGCGACATAAGCCAAATCTGCGCCGGAGCGGCTGCAGACAGCCCGATAATGGGACAAATTGTGGGTGATATTGCCGGAAGCCACGACGACGACACCTTGTTGACGCAGCCCCGTCAGCGCGCGCCCCACTGAATAGTGATGTCGCGGCCCCAGTGCGCCCTGCACGGAAAGCGTCGCAACCGGCACGTCCGCCTGGGGATACAAAATACGCAACGGAATCCATGCGGCGTGATCCAATCCCCGCCGGTTGTTAAATTCGGCGGGAAACCCGGCAGCGTCGAGCATTCCCTTCGCTGCGACAGCAACCTGCGGCGCACCTGGGGCGGGATAAACAATATCGTACAAGGCATCGGGAAAGCCCCAGTAGTCATGCAGCGTTTCCGGTTGAGACACACTCCCCAGGCAGGGTGCAGCGCTATCCCAATGCGCGGATACCAGCAATATCGCACCCGGTTTATCCTGACTTTGCGCCCACCGGTACGGGGCTTCCCCGGCGGGGCCGGGGGACTGCGCAAAAGTTGGCGCGCCATGAGGAACGAATAACGCGGTCATGGCTTTGGTTGCCTATTCCTTGAACGCTTCGATGGCGATATTGATGGTGACCTCGTCGCCAACGTAGGGGACGTGTTTGGCGGCGTTGAAATCGCTTCGTTTGACCGTAGTGCCGGCGTTCGCCCCGATGGCGTCTTTCTTCATCATCGGATGGAGCATCGCGTGAAATCCGCTGATCTTGAGGACGACCGGTTTGGTCACGCCTTTAAGGGTCAAATTGCCTTCTACGCTGACCGGCTTGTCGCCTTCAAACTTGACGTTGGTCGATTTGAAAGTCGCACTCGGGAATTTTGCGGTATCAAAGAAATCCTCACCCTGAATGTGTTCATTAAACAGCGCAGAACCGGTGTCCACTGATTTCATGTCGATAACGACATCCACCGAACCGCTCTTGGCAACCTTGTCCATAACGACCCGGCCAGTGGTCTTGTTGAAGCGGCTGGTTTGAATGGAATAACCCAAATGGCTGTACGAAAAGCTTGGGAAAGTATGTCCGTTGTCGATGACAAAGGACTCCGGTGCGGCGAACGCGGGTGCGGAAAGGGCGGCGGCGAAAGCGAAAAGGGCAAGTTTGTTCATGGTTGATCTCCTTGGGGTTGGGGGGTTACTTCCTGGATACTGCAAAAATACGAAAGCGGATTTGGACGTCGTCGGCGACCGTATCGGTATCCGACCAAAGTCCATCGCCGATGCCGTATTGCAAACGTTTTAATGCAAACGCACCTTCCAGCACGGCGTTTGCGCCTTCCTGGCGTAGCGTGAAGGGTGCGCTGACATCGCGGCTGCGTCCCTTGATGGCGAGTTTTCCGGCCACCTCGTAGCGGCCCCCGCCAAGCGCCTTCACGCCAGTCGAGGTGAACCGGGCAAGCGGAAATTCCTTGATGTTGAACCACGCCTTGGATTTCACTTCCTCATTGGCTTCATTACTGCCGGCGTCGATGCTTGCCAGTTCTATGTCGAGCTGCGCCGTAGCGGCCTCCGGCTTGGCCGGGTCGAAATTGAGTTGTGCGGCGAACTTGCGAAAGCGCCCCTCCACCGGGACGTTCATTTGTTTGGAAACGAACGTGACGGTGCTTTTTTCCAGCGTCACCGCGTTGTATTCGACTGCCTGTACGCCTAGCGGTAGCGCCAACGCAAATAAGAGAAGCAGGGCCTTCATGATTTCTCCTTGGTCAAAAATGGAACCATGCGCGCCAACACGGCGTCGTGATCCAAAAAGCGATGTTTCAGCGCGGCCCCGATATGTGCGACGACCAACACCCCAAGCGCGGAGGCCAACAAAAAGTGGACGAATTTGAGAAACTCCGCACACTCCTTGTCCTTCCCGATCAAATCCGGCAGCGGAAGCACACCGAGATAAACCACCCGGAAGCCCGCTGCGGAACTCATCAGCCAACCCGACAACGGTACCGCGATCATCAATAGATACAGCAAAAGATGCGTCGCCCCGGCGGCGCGGTGTTCCCAAACCGCCAGCGTAGCGGGAAGCGGGGGCGGTGGATGTACGCCACGCCACGCCAGGCGCAGGCACACCAGTCCCAACACGGTAATTCCGGCCCATTTGTGCCAGGAATACACTTTCAGTTTGAGCGGTGACAGCGTGAGTCCGACCATGTAAAACCCTATCCCGAACGCCGCCACGATGAATAAGGCGCTTAACCAATGTAGGGCGATGGCGGTACGGGTATAGGACATGCTCAGGCTCCCGAATGCGAGCCGTCGCAGAAGGGGCTATTGCCGGACTTGCCGCACCCGCACACGTAAATCACGCTATCCACCGCAGCAGCGTGGGCCAGCGGGGTGGCATCCCCGCCCTGGGTTTTGTGTGAGCCGTCGCAAAACGGCGGATTGGCGGTTTTCCCGCAGCGACACAGATAAACCGTGTCACCGGCTTTAACGGGAACTTCATAAGGGGATTGTTTTTTGTTCACGACGACCTCCGAGTTGTTGAAAAATAACCGAGTGTTATTGGAGGGTATTTTGCTCGTAATAGATTCCGGGATAAACTAAATAATCTGACAATATCTATCCCGTAAATCGGCACAATCATGGATCGCCTGACCGCCATGCAGGTTTTCGTATCGGTCGTCGAATCCGGTTCCTTCGTCCGCGCAGCGGAACGGATGCACCTTTCGACGACTGCTGCGTCGCGCCACATCGCCGACCTGGAAAAACATCTGGGTGCGCGGCTGCTGCAACGCAGCACCCGGCGTTTGAGCCTGACTGACACCGGCGGCCTGTATTTCGAGCGTTGCCGCCAGATTTTGAGCGACCTGGACGAAGCCGACACCCTCGCCAACGAAGGCGCTGCGCAACCGAAAGGAAAATTGCGGGTAAGCCTTCCCCACAGTTTTGGATTACGTTACGTCGCGCCGCGAATTCCCGAGTTCTGCCGCCGTTATCCGGGAATGCAGCTGGAAGTAAATTTCTCCGACCGTATAGTTGACCTGGTGGAGGACGGCATTGATGTCGCGATACGAATCTCCACCAAATTGCAAAACACCCTGATTGCCCGCCGTTTGGCCCCGATTCGTATGGCGGTGTGCGCCTCCCCCGCCTATTTGGCGGAAATGGGAACCCCGCAGAACCCCGAAGAGCTTCGCGACCACCGTTGCCTGACCTACGACTACGCGCCATTCGGCGACACCTGGCACTTTCAGCGCAACGGGGAAACCGTGGCGGTGCCGGTAAAAAGCGCGTTCCGCACCAATAGTGGAGACATGTCGCGCCTCGCCGCGCTGGCCGGGCAGGGCGTGGTTTTGCAGCCGACCTTCCTGATCGGCGATGATTTACGTAGTGGAGAACTGCTTCAACTATTGAATAAGTTCGAATTGCCCGAACATGCCGCCTATGCGGTATACCCCGGCGGGGCGCGTCGTTCGGCGCGGGTGAAGGTGTTTCTGGAATATTTCGTGGAAGTCTTCAGCACTGATCCGCCGCCCTGGGATGAAAATATTTGTCGCGAAAGCCGGTAATAATCCCGCCCCGTCGAAACGCAAAAAACACCCGCGCCGGGGGAGAAAAAACCGGTTAGACTTGGGATAAAATCCGGTATATGCCATTGCGCTGACGCAGCCCCCGCAGCGTAGTAGAACTCTAACGAAATATCAAAGTGTTACCTCTGCCCTGCGGATCGGGCAGCCGATATCGAGGAAAGCGGCTTTTCGATACCAGCCATGAACAAAATCGAAGTTTATCGTAAGGAAACGCCCCCCATTGCCGTTCGCGACCTGGTTTGCGAACTGGATCAGCTCGCCGTGCTGATCGATCAATGGGAGCGCTGCAAGGATGTGCGTAGCGGCAATCGGGTTTTCAGCGAAATCACCGGACGGCTGCATCCCAATCTGGTCAAGGCGCTGGTCATGATCGCCCAGAAGCAGACCGACGCGATTCTCGCCAAACGCAAAACCGTCACCGTCACCTTTCTGGGGCGGGTGCGCATCCACAACGAAGCCAAACATCACTTCCTCCAATGGCTCGACGTATTCGTCAGCGAAGAACGTATTCCGCTGCTGCGGCGCGTCGCCATCTCGCCGGAAGGCATGAATTTTTATGCCTTGTCGTGGGCCGGTTGGGCCTCCATCAGTTGCGCCCATCCCGACTTGTGGGACAAGGACAAACTACGCTGGCGCTGGGATTCCGCCGAAGGCGAAAAATCCGCCGACATCCTGCGTGACGGCGTCCTTCCCCGGATACCCCTGCGCATGGCGGAAAATGACAGCGTTGAAGTTGCCGAATGGCCGAAACACCTGGAATTCACCTCCGTCAAAACCCTCCTCGACGCGGTTGACCGTTTCGGCGAAGGGCGTCTCCACGAACTCGAAAAAGCCGAAGCCCTGGCCCTCCTCAAAAACGCCGACGCCGACCTCAATCCCCTCTGGTCGCACCTGCTGCGCGAAGGGGAGTGGGGCTGATCAGCCGGTAAGCGGCGCATTTGCCGCCACCGTTTCAAACTGCCCCGCGTAGCGGAATATTTGCCCAAGCAACGGATGGCGCAGGCGAAAATCCATCGCAAATTTCCCGCCATCCAGCGCCGCTTCAACGATAGTCGCCTTGCCCAGCATCAGCCATTCCGGGATCGAGAGCCGCCATCCGCCGATCCGCAAAACGTAGTCGATACTTTCGTAATGCAGCTTGCCGCCTTCGACCCTCACCCGCATACGCAGCCCGAGAAACGGATTGACGTATTCGATGATTCGGTCGCCTCCGTCGTTTTCCCAGCGGCTGTTGAACAACAGTGTTTTGCCGTCGGCGAAACGCAGGGTTCTCGCCCAATCCTGCTTCGTTCCACGCATCCGCTTTTCCACGCGGGTCGCGACTCCCACGCCGCGCCGGTTGACCAGCGCCCCGCAAGCGTGCAACACCGTCATACAAGGGTGCAGATAACCCGGATAATCGATATCCAGATACCCGATATCGACGTTTTCCGCAGATTGATAATGCCCTTGCAGCGCGCCCGGCAGGGCGTCCCATGCGCCCCCCAGCGCACGTTGAATTACCGAAGTTTCATTCATTTCAGCCTCCATTCGTTGATTTGAAAACCATCAGAAAAACCACCAGAACCATCGCCAAAAAAGCCGGAACCCCAAGCCAGAACCAGTAACGCGCCGCGCGCCAGTAAGCCGGCGGCAAATCGCTACGGGCCAGCAGCGCCCGTTCGGCGAGGCCCCTCATGCGGATTTGCAGAAACACCACCGGCAACCAGCACAGTCCCGCCACCAGATAAAGCGCGAGGCTCACCATCACCCACGGCGTGGCGAGCGGGATGCCCGCCAGATGCGTCAGCCAGATTCCGCTGAGCGGCTGGAAAATCACCGTCGGCGTGGTAAACAGCCAGTCCGCGAGTACCACCTGACGATTCGTCGCGGCGATGTGCGCCACGTTCCGGCTGCGATCCGCCATCCATTTGTAAAATGCGCTGCCCAGCCCGGTACCGAACAGCAGCGCCATGCTGAGAATGTGCAGGTATTTAAGGAGCAGATAACTCATGGCAGTTCTCCATAAAGTTAGGGTCGATCGGATAAGGGGTTCTGCCGAGAAAGGCCGTCAGCGGCTCCACCTCGCCCACCACGCCGCGTTGCAGCATGGCCAGATTGTCGGGGTTGAAAAACGCATGAAAGGGCGCGAGAAGGCGGGCGAACAGGCCGAGACAACGCGGCGGCGCGGCAACAATCAGCGGCGCTTGAGGAAAGCTCGAACGCCGCAGCATCACCAAAAAGTCCCGGAAAGGCATTGCCTGCGGCCCCACCACATCGAGGGTGCGGCGGGCTGAGACACCGTTCTCCAGGCACTTCAGCACACAGCCCGTCACATCGCGAACAGCGACGGGCTGGATGATCTGTGCGCCGCCATCCGGCAAAACCAGCACCGGCAGATTGGCGAAACGGCGCAGCCAGCGGGTACTGTGGCCGCCCACCACCAGCGACGGGCGCAGGACGAACCAGTCCAAATCCAGCCCGCGCAAAAAATCGTCGGCTGCACGTTTACTCAGATGAAAGCGGCTCGCCGCCTGGTCATCCGCACCCAGCGCGGAAATCTGGATCACGCGCCGGATACCCTTCCCGGCGCTGGCCTGAAACAGCGCAAGCGGCGCGGCGCTGTGTAAAACCGCAAAACTCTGATTGCGTGTCTCGCCGATAATCCCCACGCCATTGATCACGGCATCCACCCCATCGAGCAAAGGCAGCCAGGCGGCGGGCGTGACCAGGGTGTTGAAGTCTGCCCCGCTACTGCGGCTGACCGCCCGGACTTCATGCCCGGCAAGATGCAAGGCAGTGTGGATATGCCGCCCCAAAAAGCCGGTGCCGCCAGTGAGCAAAATTTTCATGGCCGTACTCCGCTGCTGGAAAGTGCCTCCAGTTTTGCAGCGACGAGCGCCAATAACTTCCGAAAAGATAGAAAAGGAGCAGAAACTTCGCCCGGAAATTCAGTTGGCGTGCGCTCACCCTCAAGGAGAAGCAGAAAGGACGGTTGTTCTAGTTAAAGCGACATATTGACGGGGGCGGCGGCGGGAAGCCGAACGCGCCACCCCGGAAAGATCATTCGGGAGAATCAGGCCGGGAAATCTTGCGAAACTGACCGGGCGTCATCCCCGTTATTTCGCGAAATGCCGTGTAGAAATTCGACTGGGAGGAAAAACCGGTATTCAATCCCACCGCCAGAACCGAAGCCTCCGGCTCGTCCAGCAACATGAGCTTTGCCGCTTCCACGCGAAATTCGCGCACGTAGCGGGAAAACCCCTTGCCCAGACGGGTGTTCACCAACTCGGAAAGCTGGTGGGGGGATAAGCCAAGGCGTTGCGCGGTTTGGTTCAGATCCAGGTCGGGATTTTCATAAATCCGCTCGCGGCGCATCAAATCGTCCAGCCTGTGCGCCGCCTCTTCACAATCGATATTCGTCAGCGTTGAGGACAGGTAGGTTTCCCGCGCCACTTCCTCGATGCGCTCGGGCATGTGCGGCGCGTAGGCCAGCGCGAGGTTGATCAGCAAAAAAGCGCACCCGATGGCGCTTGCGTAAAGCGCGAAAAACAGCGGTTCCGCAATCAGCGGCGTCAGAAATACCAGCGCCACAACCCCGACGCCCAACAAAAACACCGCCAGCAGCAACCCCAGTTCCAGTTGAAAACGTTGACGAAAAGCGCGTAACGCATAAACCTGCCGGGCAACCACCGCCAGATAGATGGCCCCCAGCGAAAACGCCGCCGGCCAGGCAACGCCGGCGGGAAGCCAGGGCGCACCAAGAAGCGGCAGAAAATGCAGCGCCTGGGCGGGAGAATAGCGGCGCAACGCGGTAATCAGCGGCTGGCTGAACAAGTAAAACAATGGCGCGATGGTGAATAACAGCGCCTGATAAACACCGCCGCGAACACCCTCCGGTTGCCCGGAAAGATAGAAAAAATCACTACTGTCCGGTTAAAAGAGGGAGCTGCTTGCTGAAAGGCCGTATTG
>CAYVIN010000138.1:0-8544 GCA_964451375.1 uncultured Sulfuricella sp. | reverse complement strand
CGACCAGACCAATCTGCTCGCGTTAAATGCCGCCATCGAAGCGGCCCGCGCCGGCGAACAGGGACGCGGTTTTGCGGTGGTCGCCGACGAGGTGCGCAAACTCGCCGAGCGCACCGGTCAATCGACTCAGGAAATCACCCAGATGATCAACACCATTCAGAACGGTGTGCAGGAAGCGGTGAACAGTATGCAGGGGGTGAGTTTGCGGGTGGGCGACGGCGTCAAACTGGTGCGCGATTCCGCCGCGACCATGCAGGACATTCATTCCGGGGCGCGCGACGCGAGCGGTGCGGTCAACGACATCACCGTGGCGCTGCAGGAGGGCAACCGGAGTTTGCAGGCCATCGAAGAACGGATGCGCAACATCGTTGCGATGGTCAATAACAATAGCGTAGCCGTCGAGGACATGGCCGGTTCAGCCCGGCGTATCGACGAGCTGGCAAGCCAACTGATCCGCTCCGTGCGGATTTTCAAGATTTAACTCAACATTGGGAGATAACGTGAAAAAGCGAGGAAACACTCTCTTGCTGGCGCGCGGCGCGGTATGCGCTGCATCCATGCTGGTCGCCGGCTGGGTACAGGCCGAAATCGTGGTGGTGGCCGGAGCCAAAAGCCCGGCGGGCAACCTCACCAAGGAACAGGCTTCCGACATCTATCTGGGCAAGGCCACCAACCTGACCCCGCTCGATCAGCCGGAATCCAGTCCCTTGCGTGACGAGTTCTACACCAAGGTCACCGGCAAATCGGCGGCACAGGCCAAATCGCACTGGTCGAAACTGTCCTTCACCGGCAAGGGGACTCCGCCCAAGGAAGGGCAAAACAGCGGCGATATCAAGAAACAGGTGGCGGATAACCCCGGCCTGGTCGGCTACATCGAAAAAGCGGCGGTGGATGGCAGCGTCAAGGTGCTCTTCAGCGCCCAATGAGCGGATCAACGAACATGACGGACTTTAGCGGAGGTAACGTGAATAGCAAGAAACTGGTGCAAGCCCTGGCGTTGGCCGGGATGCTGACGGCAACGGCAAATACGCTGGCGGTGGAAGCAGGCGGCGTGGAATTTTCGGGATCGGGATTTTTGACCGTGGGGGCCGGCAAGATGCTCAGCGGCACTCGCAACAACGTCAGCGATTACAACTGTCCGTGCTTCATCGCCGATTACGCGCAAGCCGGCGTTTACGACGGACGCAGCGGTCTGCAATGGAAGCCCGACTCCAAGCTGGGCGTACAAGGTAGCGCCTCGTTCGACAACCGCCGCTTCTCGGTAACCGCGCAGGCGGTGGCGCGTGGCGCGCGTGACGGCAACGTCAATCTGGAATGGCTGTACGCCAGCTACAAGATCAACGACAACTTCACCCTCCAGGCGGGGCGCAAACGCTTGCCGATGTTCTATTACTCCGACACCCAGGACATCGGCGTGGCGCTGCCGTGGACACATCTGCCGCCGCAACTGTACGGCTGGGAAGCGGTGAACTACAACGGCGTCAACCTGACCTATCAGAACCAGTTCGGCGACTGGTCGGCGACCGCCAACCTGCTGGCCGGCAATGAAACCAAAAACGAAAGCGGCTACTGGAAAATCTACAATGGCCGCCAGAACCGCACCGACATCAAGTGGAGCAACATCGTCGGCGGCGACCTGACGCTTTCCAAGGATTGGCTGGAAACCCGTCTGGTGTACATCCAGTCCGACACCCAGACCAAAAACGTCAATGGATCGTGGGATCCACTCACCGGAACCTATGACCAGTCGTATATCGAATCCGACTACGGCCCGAAATCCCAGCAGCAGATTTACGGCATCGCCATCAACGCCGATTACAACAACTGGCTGGTGCGTAGCGAATTCATCCACATCAACCGCCCCGGTATGAATTTCAAGGACTTCGCCCAGATCGTCGGGGTTGGTTATCGCTACGGCAAATGGCAGCCGATGCTCACCTGGTCGCGCTACAAAGGCACCGCCGTGGTCGATCAGGGCGGCGATTCGGAAGGCCAGGAAGGCCACTCCACGCTGGCCCTGACGCTACGCTACGACCTCACCACCTCCAGCGCGGTGAAGATGCAGATCGATAGCCAACGCGACCAGAGCGGCCCGAACTGGGCACCCAACTACGGCAATGCCCGTCTCCTGACGGTGACCTACGATATGGTGTTTTAAGCGGAAAACCGCGTTCGGGCGGTATGGTGAATGCTATACCGCCCATCCTTTCGATTCCCTCCCGCACCGTCCTGCCTGGAGCATATTTCTTAAGCACTACTTGCTCTGTAACGCCCATTGACATCGCCGAACCCGCGTCATAGCATCATGATGCTATAACATCAACCATTGGGGGCAATGTGCGCACCACTATCGATATAGAAGACGATGTTTTGCTCGCCGCCAAGGAATTGGCGCGTATCCAGAATGTTTCGGCAGGCCGAATTGTCTCCAATCTGCTGCGTTCGGCCCTGTCTGGGCAAACAACGCGAAATGTTTCATCACCCGCACCGGTGATTGGCGGGTTCCGGCCTTTTGCGGCGCGTGGCGTGACGGTCAGTAACGAGTTGATCAATGAGTTGCGGGATCAGGAAGGACTCTGATGCGCGCCTTGCTGGATGTGAATGTGTTGATTGCATTGCTGGATGCCGGCCACCTCCATCACTCGTTGGCAATGTCCTGGCTCGACAGGGAGATTCACCATGGCTGGGCTTCTTGTCCGATCACCCAAAACGGCTGCATCCGTATCATGTCCCAACCCGCCTATCCCGCAAACGTCGCCGCTGCGCAGGTCGCGGAGAGACTGGGTGAAGCGGCTGCAAGCCCTTCACATGAATTCTGGCCTGCTGACGTTGATTTGCTGGGTACAAAAGTATTCGACTGGATGCGCATACTCGGACACCGTCAGGTAACGGACGCTTACTTGCTGGCTCTCGCCGTTCGTCATCAAGGCCGTCTGGTCACCTTCGACCAGAGGATTTCCCCCCAATCGGTTCTGGGCGCAACCGAGAACCATCTCGTGGTGCTAACCCAATAACACGATACTCGCTGATGCGGCGTATGCGCTGGCCGATTGAGGGGCGCGCCCTCACCGCACCGGCTGATAACGCAACGTCAGGAACAAACCGCGTCCCGGCTGGTTGTAGAAAGCCGCCGTTTCATAAGCACGGTCGAACAGGTTGACGGCTTTGGCCTGGATGCGCCATTCCTTGTCGAGGGCGTATTCGGCGCGCACGTCGAGGGTGGCGTAGCCGCCCAGCTTGGTGGTATTGGCGAGATCGTCATAACGTTGCCCGGCGGCGATCAGGGTTGCGCCGACGCGGGTGCGTCCAAAATCCCGGTCGAGATCGAAACGCACCGCTTGTTCCGCGCGGCGCGCCAGGCGTTTGCCAAAATTCGCCCCGGCGCTGCGGTTCTCGGGGTCTAACAGGGTCAGCCCGGCGTTCAACCGCCAGTCGGCCAACTTCATCCCTGCCTGTCCTTCCAGCCCCCGGATACGCGCGCTGTTGACGTTGCCCGGCGCATAGGTGGCGGCGTCGAAGGCGATCAGGTTGTCGATGTCGGTCTGGAACGCATTGAGCGACCAGTTCACCCCGCCATTCGCCCCGCGCAGGCCGATTTCGCTGCTTCGCGATTCCTCGGGTTTGAGGGTGGACGTACCATAGCCGGGGTAATACAGATCATTGAAAGTCGGGGCCTTGAAAGCCGTGCCGTGTGCAACGCTCAAACGCAGGCTCTCGCCGAGCTTGTAGCCCCACGCCAGACCGCCGGTGTTGTGACGCCCAAACTGGCTATTGTCGTCGCCGCGCAGGCTGACTTGCAGGCTGTGCGCGCCGCTGTCGGCGAGCCATTGCCCGAAAACGCCGCGATTGTTGCGCGCCGTCTGGGTATAGGCAGTGTCGCTGTCGATGGCGTCGTTCTGGTAGTCGAATCCCAGCGTAAGGAGTTGGCCGCTGCCCAGGGTCAAATCGTTTTGCAGGGAAAGCGAATCGCGGCGGGTATCGAAACGGCTCCGCCACACCCCGTCGTGGTAATTGTCGGACAAATCCAGGGCGCGTCCCGCCGTCACGGAAAGCCGCCAGGCAGCCAGCGGGGAATAACGCAACGACCCGCCCAACACTTGCTGGGCAATTCGGGTTTCATTGGAATAGCTGCCGTCGAAGAGCGATTTACTGTTGCTGCGCAGCCAGTTCAGGTCAATTTCCGCGCCGTTTTCCAGACGCATCCCGGCGCGCGCCGAACCCGCCAGATTCCGGTAGCCGTCGCGATCCGCCTCGTTGGTGTAACACCCGCCGACATTGGTCTGGCCCCGGCAGGCGTTGAACCCGGCGCTCCCCAGACTACTCAGGCCGATGTTGTACCAACTGTTCGCGCCACCGCCGGAAAGCGCCGCCGCCGCCTGATAGGTGCGGTCGCTGCCCACCCCGACGCTGAAGGACGGCGTGGTTGCACCGCCGCCCTTGCGCGTGAATATCTGGATCACCCCGCCGATGGCCTCGGAACCGTACAGACTGGAACGCGGCCCGCGCACGATTTCGATGCGCTCGATCTGTTCGACCGGCAATTGCTCGATGGAACTCAAACCCACCGTCGCCGAGCCCATTTTGATACCGTCCACCAGCACCAGCACATGACCGGCCTCCGCGCCGCGCAGCAGTACGGTGCTGACCTTGCCGAAGCCGCCGTTGTTGACGATGTCGATACCCGGCAGGCCGCGTAACAATTCGAGGGTGGATTGCGCCTGTTGCCGTTCGATATCGGCGCGCGTGATCAGGGTCACCGACGCCAGGGTTTCATCCGCCGTGCGCGCTGTGCGCGAAGCGGTAACGATAACGGGGTCAAGGGTTACGGCCTGTTGCGCCGCACAAAGGGATGGAGCGCCGAGCAGCATCAAGGCCGCCGGCAAAAAGCGTTGTTTCATGTGGTTTTCCTCCGCGCTCACCCGCGCGAACAAGGTTCAGGGAATATCGGGCGGAGGAAGGAACGGCAAACGCCGTGGTTACGCCCTCCGCGCGACCGTAAAAGCGACAGGCCGGTCTCCGGGCTGGCGAAGGGGGTGACCCGAAGCGGCGCCTTCCCATGCTGACGCACAGTGGCGATACACCGCTTCTCGAACCGGCGTATATTCGCCGGACGACTTACACTTACCGTTGCGGGGGCAGCGCCGGAATAACGCCCGACAGGGCGCGCACCGGCTTCCCGTTTCAGCCCGCCGGGTAAACAGCGGGCCACCTGAAGCTGAAAAGCGGCGCTAGTGTAGGGGGCGTCCGGGCGGCTGGCAAGCGGAATTTGGGAAAAGCCGGCGAGGAGGGATAATTGCTACACCAGACGGAAATAGCGTCGAAAATACCAGGAACATCGAATGAATCGTAAAAAAACCGGAATATCGCATGACCCGTGTTCCCCGTGCATCGGGTATTGCTCCACCAGTTTGGGGGACACCATCTGCAAGGGATGCGGACGAAGCGCGACGGAAGTGGATGAATGGTTAAGACTGGAAGAAGAACAAAAGCAGACGATCTGGGAGCGGGTCAGCCGCCTCGATACGATACGGAACCGGCGAAGCGCCGGCTAGGAATACGCCACAAAAAGTGTAGGATGGGTGAAGCGTAGCGCACCCGTCGAAAAGAATAATGATGTTTTTCAATTTGATGGGTGCGCTACGCTTCACCCATCCTACATCGTTTGTTCATGGTGACAAACGACCCGCAACACACCACCAGCCGGGCAAAACTCCAACGCCGCGTTGCGTCAGGCGGCTTGGCTGGATACCGCCTGGGTATTGCGGTTGGCGGTGGCGTTGATCAGGCCTTCCAGAATATCGCTCAATTTGCCTTTGTCAGCCCCCTCGGTCGGCGTCGCCGAAGCATCCGGGGAAAGATCGCGAAGCAACTTTTTCACGATATTGTCGGCATTCTCGAAAAACTTGTCGGCCTCGCGGAACATCCCGTCCAGATTCTTGTTGAAATCGCCGATCGTCCCGATATCGCCTTTCCCTAGCGGCTGCGGGCTATTCCCATCCAACGCGCCGACCTGCTGATAAGCGGAAACCGCGCGTCGCGACTGGGTATAACTCAAGTCCAGCGACACATTGGAAAGCTGCTCCTGATTCATATCCAGCGCCATCGCGTGTTGCATCGCGCCCTGCATGTCGCCGCCGTAAAAATCCTGGGCCAGCTTGTCCACACCTTTCATCAGATTGGCGATGGCTTTTTTCTCATCGTCGTTCAAATCACCCTGCACCGAAAACGACAGACTCTTGCTCTGGCTGGAATAAGCGGAAAGTTCCTGAGTCACCCCGTTGGCATCCGCCACCCGGCTCGCCGAATAACCGGAAGCCTGATTCGTCGCATAGGAAAGTTTGATCACATCCCCCTCGCGCGTCTTGATCTCCATCTCGAAGGTTTCCGCACGTTTGGCGTCATAAGTCGCCAGACTGGCGCTCTGCACCCCGCCCCCGCCCTGCGTCGGCGCGGCCTGTGGCGCTTGCCCGGCGGCCCGCTCCGTCAACCCCTTGTTGATCAAATCCAGGGTTTTCTCGGCATTGTCCTTGACCGCGCCATTCCATGCGCCGAATGACTGGAGCACATCCCGCGCCTCGCCAAAGCCCTTTTCGATGGCGGCCTTGGCGTCCGCCTGTTTCTTCTCGATAGCGGCGGAATCAGCGCCGTTCGCCCGCGCAGCACCGATAGCCGAATCGATGAACGAAAGAATCTTCCCGGCCACCTTGTCCGGGCTGAAATCCCCCCCCCGCCCGCCCTGCGGCGCATTCGTCCCCAACGCCCCGCCCAGCGCAGCAGCCAGCTTGTCGTTCAACAACGTCGCCGCCTTGCCCGCATCGAAACTGCTCAGCCCGCTATCCCGCCCGGCGTGATCCGTCACCTGCGGCGCTAGCGAGTTCGCCCGCGCAAAGCCCGCGCTCTGCGAGGGCTTGAGCAAACCGCTCAAACCCGAAAGCGCGCCGCCCAATATGGAGTGTGTGTTTATCATGATCGGCCTCATTCAACCGTTACAACTATCGCAATAGCTCCTTAACGGAAAAAAACACAACTAATTGAATTGAATTTTTCTATGGGAAGGCGGAAAGGAATGGTGGGGAGGGATAGGGCAACGCGGTGGAAATTATTGCTCCGGAAGGCAGGAAGTTGGGCGGTTTCGTAGGTAAAACGCCGGTCGAATTTTCGCTTCATATTTCTGCTCGGTTTTGCAGAGCGCCTGTGACAATGGTTTGGTTATATTAAGAATTCCGGCCCACAACCGGGCCAGCTCCTGATTCGGTTGAGATAGACATAAAGTGAAGGAACGATAACTCGCGGCGGCGTCCGGCGCACGTTTTCAAGGACTACAGAAGCACTCAAACACTCATTGAAATAACAATGTTAGTCCCTACTAACCTGTTACTTTTAACAGGTTTCGGAAGGGAATTTTTACGGGTAGGATTCGGGGCGAAGTTTGCGGATTGGTGATCGTGGGTTGTCCATGACATTCGCGATTTAAATGGTTTTGGCAGTGGCGATGTACCAATCGAACCCTCATTGGTTGCCCCTTGATTTGAACGGTTATATACGAATAGGAAGAGAAATGGGCAATGATGACAAGACCTGCTTCGTAATTGCGCCAATAGGTGAGGCAGAGTCAGAAACCAGAAAACGATCTGATCAGGTGCTGAAGCACATTATTCGTCCCGCAGCCGCAGACTGCGGCTATAAGGCAATCCGTGCTGATGAAATCGACAAACCCGGAATAATAACTAGCCAGGTTATTCAGCATGTTGTGAGTGACCCGCTTGTTATCGCAGACCTTTACCGATACGAACCCAAACGTATTTTATGAATTGGCAATTAGGCATGCCATTCGTAAACCACTGGTTCAGATTATTAAAAAGGGGGAACGGATACCCTTCGATGTGGCAGGCACAAGAACAATTTACTTCGATCATCATGATCTCGACAGCGTAGAAGCTGCTAAAGGCGAAATTGTTGATCAAATTCGAAGTTTGGAATCAGCTCCTGGCGAACTTGAAACCCCCATTTCCGTATCGCTAGATTTACAAGTATTACGACAAAGTGACAATCCAGAAGAGCGGTCTTTAGCTGATCTTGTATCCGCAATATCTGATCTACGAACTGGCTTCGTAAAATTGGAGGAACGAATCACATCTGGAAAGGTTGCGGCGTCTGGAGAGATGCAGGAACTTCTGGATGGATTTACGCGACGGTTGGTAAAAGAGCTATCAATGGGGCAAAAGGGTATGCGCTTTAAGCGCCCAATTGACCCGTACATGATTAAAGAACTTATGCACATGCTGCCAAGGAAGGGGGCCGGAGCTATTGGCATCTTGGTTGTCCTAAGTTTTTATAAAGACCAGTTTCCTTGGTTGTACGAAATTGGGCTTGAGGCATATCGCAAGGCTAGTTCTGGGGATTGGGAAGGAGCGAGAGTTGTGATTAGGGAATTACGCATGATGGCCGAAATGTCAGTCCGAGGGCCTTGGATGGAAGAATGGGTAGGTGCCCCCGGTGTCAAGCTAGTTGTCGCCTCAAAAATTCAACTTTGAGGTGTGGAGG
>CAYVIN010000137.1:0-8707 GCA_964451375.1 uncultured Sulfuricella sp. | reverse complement strand
GGGATGCGCAGCATGTCCTCCCTGGGTTGGCCCACCGACAGCCCCCCGATGGCATAGCCGTCGAGGCCGATATTCACCAGCTCGCGCAGCGACTCGTCGCGCAAGCTCTCAAACATTCCGCCCTGGACGATGCCGAACAGCGCATTGGGATTGCCTGTGTGGGCCGCCTTGGAGCGCGCCGCCCAGCGTAAGCTAAGGCGCATCGACTCCGCCGCTTGGCGTTCATCCGCCGGGTAAGGCGTACATTCGTCGAAAATCATCACTACGTCGGAATTCAGCACCCGCTGGATGCGCATCGATTCCTCCGGCGTCAGAAAACACCGGTCGCCATTGATCGGCGACTGGAATTTCACCCCTTCTTCAGTGATTTTGCGCAACGCCCCCAGGCTGAACACCTGGAAACCGCCGCTATCGGTGAGTATCGGCCCGTCCCAGCCCATGAAGTTGTGCAACCCGCCGTGCGCCGCGATGACTTCCAGGCCGGGCCGCAGCCATAAGTGAAAGGTATTGCCGAGCACGATGTGCGCGCCGATGTCATGCAGTTCGACCGGCGACATCGCCTTGACCGAGCCATAAGTGCCCACCGGCATAAAAGCCGGCGTCTCGACGACGCCGTGGGCAAGTTCCAGAGTGCCGCGCCGGGCAGCGGCGGAAGTGGTGTGGAGGGTGAATTTCATGGTCGTCCAGAAAGTTGAAAGGGGCTTAATCCCCAAGTGTTATGCAGGGTAAGTCTGGATTGGCGCCTGGCAGGATGCCGTTCACGCTTCGGGCGCATCCGGCAACCGTGCGGCGCGACGCGCAGGAATCGGTAATTCGTCGCCATCCAGCCCGGCAAAACGCTGGCGGATTTTATCGGCAAACGTCGCTCCTGCGGGCGGTGCCTGCACTGCCTGGAGCAGGATATCACGCGCCGCCTGCTCCATAGAGCAGCCGTGGCGCACCGCTTCCAGGCACAGCAAGGTCTTCGGTTGGTCGTCAGGATTGGGTATGGACATGACAAAACAACAGCTTATTGATAATGCCAAATAGACCGCCACCCTGCGCCAAAACAGGGTAAAACTTCCTCAAGCGGCCAAGGCAAATTCCCGAACATGGGGGATTTCGCGGGGATTTGCCGTGCGCACCTGAGCGCAATTCAAGGTTTGTATCGACGCGGTCTCTCCCTCAAACGTCAAAAACTCGACTTCGAAAGCCTCGCCATTTCCGAAAACATGGATGACCACCCCCACATCGCCTGCTTCCAGGCCGGCGGAAGGAATGTTTTCCATCAATACGACATTCTCGTGTTCGTTAATCATGATAATTTGTCCTATATGGGATGAGCGGTTATCAAACGCCACTCCTGGCTATCGTTTTCCTCAATCCAGACGGTACGGATTCTGGGGCGCGGAAATTTGCCGTCGGGCGTGGGGATTTCTCCGTCTATGCTGTGGCGTATGCCGTAGGGAGATTCCGCAGTTATCGAAACGGGATGGCTCAACGCCTGATTTTTCATTGCCTCGGACAAGACTTCCCATTCTGAGCTATTGAACCCCATTTTCAAAAAGAAAGCGGCTTTGCCCCGGCTATTTTCGGGGTTCAACAAGTAATCGACAATTTTCGACTTGTCGATGCGCAAAACTTTCAATTCGTTCAGCCCCCTGATGCAAGATGCTATATTTTACGTCGCGCCAACCCGCCGGAGTATGGCTGACATACTGCGCAATAACGATGGCGCCCCCAAACCCCGCCGAAAAATCTGCGCATCCGGCGGAAATACAGGGCCTTCTTTATAGGCGCGAAACAAGTGTCAAAAGCTAATGAAAGCTACTCAAATAGCAGTTTCACACAAACCCCAACTCAACCCGTTTCCCGAACACCCGCGCGATTTTCTCCAGGGTTTTGACAGTAGGATTGGCCTTACGGGGATTTTCCAGGCGTTGGTAGACCTGGTAGAAAATGTCCAGACGCCGGGCGATTTCGGCTTGCGGCAAGTTGCCGCGCAGTTTGCGCAGCAAAATCGCCACGGCGATGTGGGGGGCGACCACGACCGGATAGATGTCCGTGCCGCTTAGCGGTGAAGGTTCGGGAATCTCGAAGCTACGTTCAAAATCGGCGGCGAGGCAGCCATTCAGGGCTTCTTCGGCGTTGCTAAGTGCTTCCTCGATGGTTGCACCGCCGGCGACGATGTTTTCATGGTCGAGAAAGGTTGCTAGAAACACCTCGCCGTCTGGCTCGATCCGTGCGGGATAGGTCAACATGTTCTAATCCTTGATGCGGGCGTCTTGGTTCTACTTTTTCAGATTGGTGCGCTACGGTTTTAGCTCCCTCACCCAACGGGGGAGGGTTGGGGTGGGGGCGTTCAAAATCAATCGGTTGAATAGTTTGCTCGCCCCCATCCTGTCCTTCCCCCGTGTGGGGAAGGGACGTACTAACCCACTTGTCCTGAAATCTGACAAAGTAGAATTAGGCCGGGGCGTGGTAACCCATTTCGCCAAAAGTACTGGTCAGTCACCACGAAACGACGGGTGGGAGGGCCGCCCTGGCGCGATGCGGTGGTGCTACGAAGAGAGGATGATGGAATCACCTCTCCTGTGTGTTGTGGAGACATGTTTCCAGGCGGCTTCGTTATACCACTGGTCGCCCCGAGGGCGGGCCTCCCACGGGATTTTTCAGCTTAGTCCCTATCCCTGTTTTCAGTATGACTGACGGCTACCTGCCGCTAAACAGCGGGGATGTTGGTTTTCTACGCGAGTTTCACGCTAATCAATAAACCCGTCAGCCAGCAGTTCGTCGAGGAGGGCGTCGTAGTCGTGTGCTCCTCGGCTGCTGGGGGCGTGTTCGAAGACGGTTTTGTTGAGGGAGGGGCTTTCGGCGAGGCTGACGTTTTCGGCGATGCGGGTGCGGCAGACTTCCGCGCCGAATTTTTCTTCGACCATGCGGAGTACGTCCCAGGCCATGCGCCGCCGCGAGTCGAAGCGAGTCAGCAGGTAGCGGCGCTGGACGCGGCGTTTGAGGACTTGTTCGAGGGCTTTGAGGGTTTTTTCGATCTGGATGGCGCCCTTGGTGGAGAGGTAATCAGCTGAAATCGGCACAACCAGACAATCGCAGGCGAAGATGGCGTTGAGCGACAGAACGCCGATCAGCGGGCAGCAGTCGATTACGGCGGTGCTGTCGCCGACCCCCATTTTTTCCCCCTGGAGGCTGCTGTTGAGGCGGTTGATGACGTTGTAGCCTTTGCCGTACAGGGTATCGACCTTGGAGAGTTCGATATGCGAGGGAATGATGCCGATGCCGCTGGTCGAATCATGAACCAGTTCATGTAATGGCCGGTTGCGCTGGAACAGGCTGAAGACGGTGTCGTCGCTGGAGTTGGCGGTGACCCCGGCGATGCTGCTCAGTTGCGCCTGCGGATCGAGGTCGATGCCATAGGTGCGTTTTTCGCGGCGCGCGAGGGCTGCGGCGAGATTGAGCGCGGTGGTGGTTTTACCCACTCCGCCTTTTTGATTGAATACTGCGACGATGGTCATGGCGGGTAATTTTAACCGAATTTACCCCGCGATGCGGAGGGCTTTACAGCCGCCGGGGCCGCAGCACAGGTAACCGGGGTGGTCTTCCCAGGCGGGGAGCACCCAGCGTTCGCAAATTTGGCCGTTCACCTGGTGTAGATGATGAGCGGGGCGGTGGGTGTGGCCGTGGATAAGCCGGGTGCAGGCGTGGTCGCGCAAGGCGGCGGCGACGCTGCCGGGGTTGGCGTCCATCAGCGCGTAATCCTTGGACTGCTTTTCCTGCTCGCTTTGCTGGCGCATGGTTTCGATTTGCGCCTTGCGCTGCGCCAGCGGCTGGGCGAGGAAGGCGCTGATCCAGGCGGGATTGCGGATTTTTTTACGTAATTCGAGATAGTTGCGGTCGTCGCTGCACAGCGTATCGCCGTGGCAAAGCAGGGTGGGGACGCCGTCCAGGTCGATGACGTGCGGGTCTTCGAGCAGCGTGAGCGCGGCGGCTTGGGCGAAAACCGGGCCGAGCAGGGAGTCGCGGTTGCCGTGTTGCAGGTAAACGGTTGCGCCGCATCGGGCAAGTGCGGCGGCGATGGCCGCGTGGTGCGGTTCGTTCAGATCGTCGTCACCGGCCCAGTATTCAAAAAGGTCGCCGAGGATGTAGAGGGTGTCCGCCGCGCCGACGGTTTTTTCCAGGAACGCCAGGAACCGCGCGGTTATCGCGGGCCGTTCCGGGCACAGGTGGAGGTCGGAGATGAAGAGGGCGGACATCGGAGGACTGAGTGCTGAGGATTGAGGACTGAGCGTTGGAGTGTCGTTGCTCAGTCCTGTTGCCGCAGTCCCTGAATTTAGCAAATTTCCGCTTTTTCGATGATCACGTCTTCCACCGGAACGTCCTGGTGGCCGGCCTGGTTGCCGGTTTTGACTTTCTTGATGCGATCCACGACATCCTGGCCTTCGATCACTTTGCCGAACACGCAGTAGCCGAAACCTTGGGCGGTGGGGGCGGTGTGGTTGAGAAAGCTGTTGTTGGAGACGTTGATGAAAAACTGGGCGCTCGCCGAGTGGGGATCCGGGGTGCGCGCCATGGCGAGGGTATACACCTCGTTTTTCAGGCCGTTGGCGGCTTCGTTCTGGATCGGGGCCATGGTTTCCTTGGGGATCATGCCGGGCATGAAGCCGCCGCCCTGAACCATGAATCCGTCAATGACGCGGTGGAAAATCACGTTGTCGTAAAAGCCGTTTTCGACGTATTTGAGGAAGTTGGCGCAGGTGAGCGGGGCTTTTTCTTCGTCAAGCTGGATGGTGATCGCGCCGAAGTTGGTGGTCAATTTAACCATGGGATTATCCTTTGCGTTTTTTGGGGTTGTTAAGATTGTTGGGTTTGGGGGCGGGGCCGGGTTCGGCGGTGCGCGGCGGGGCCTCAATGAGTTCGGCCAGTTCGACGACCACGGTTTCGCTGGGTACGTCCGCGTCGAACGGGCCGGCGGGGCCGGTGGGCAGACGCGAGATTTTTTTGGCGACATCCAGGCCCTTCAGCACTTTGCCGAAGACGCAGTAACCCTGGTATTTCGGTATCGGGGAAATGTAGTTCAGATACCGGTTGTCATCGAGATTGATGTAGAACTGAGAGGTGGCGGTGTCCGGTTCGTAGCCGCGCGCCATCGCCAGCATACCCGGTTCGTTGCGCAAGCCATTGGCGGATTCGTTGGGGATCGGGTCGAGGGTGGGTTTGTATTCGAGTTCGGGGGTCAGGCCGCCACCCTGCACCACGAATTTGTCAATCGCGCGATGGAATATGGTGCCGTTGTAGAAACCGGTATTCACGTAATTCAGAAAGTTGGCGACGGTGCGCGGGGCTTTCTCGGGATACAGTTCAACAACGATTTCGCCGTGGGTGGTGGTGAATTTGACCAGTGGATTGGCCGCATGGGTATGCGTCGATACCACCAGAATCGCGAGTAGTAGAGTAATCAGTGCAAGCCGAACGACGGTGGTATTCATCAGGCTCCTCCTTCATAAATAATGCGCCAGTCGCCGCCTTCCTTTTGCCAGTATTGGCGCTTGCGCATTTGGTTCTTGAGATTGTTGCTGTTGTAGTCCTGGTCGAAAGTGACGACCGCCAGATTGTCGTTGCCGGGATAGGTGAAGATGCTGACGTTGGCGACTTGTATCTTCAACCACGACTTGCTGGCGTTGACGTGCCGCTTCTGCTCGCTGAAGGCGCGTAAATCCTGGCTGCCGGCATTGAAATTTTTGGCGTAGTGGCGCAGGTATTTGTCGGTGTCCAGCGACTCCCAGTCCTTGCGCCAGGCTTCCAGCGATTGCGCCAGATCGTTGCGGGTGGCGGCGAGTTCCTTGGGATCGACCCATTCCACACGGTCGCTGATGACCACCGGGGTGAGCCCCACCTGGAGGTTTTTGCTGACCGTCACCATGTCGGGGTTGGTCAACACCACGCAGCCATTGCTGGCGCGCGGCGGGCGGCTGTAGGTGTCGCTCGGTACGCCGTGCAGCCAGATGCCGTGGCCGTTTTTGCCCTGGCGCTTGTCCCATTCGTTGGGATAACTGATGGGGAATGCGCCGGAGCCGTAAAAGTCGGAGAGTTGACCGCGCGGCAGATTGGCGGTGACGAAATACACGCCCAACGGGGTTTTCTGGTCGCCTTCCTTCATTTTTTCCGCGCCGGCCTTGCCGCTGCTCACGTAATAATCGGCGACGTAACGCGCTTCGCCGTTGACGTTTTCAAAAAGGTAGAGGCGCGCCTTGGTGGTGTCTACCACGATGGCGTAACGTTGACCGGAATGTAATTGGGTCAGGTATCGGGGAATCTTGCCGCTGGGCACTTTGTCGTTCAGGTATTGCAGGCGCACCCGGATTTCATCGCGCAGATCGGCAATCTGGTGCGGGGCGTTGCCGGCGTTGCCGATACCGCTCAGCGGCTGCGACCTGGACAGCAGCAAATCACCGCGTATCAAATGGGCGAGGCGGAAATTGGGATAAGCCTTGAGCATCGCATCAACATCGCGCATTGCCTGTTCCATGCGGTTGTCGCGCACGTCCTGAAGCGTTTTGGCGAGCATCTGCTCCAGGTCTTTGGGCATCGGGTCGGCAGCGGCGGGCGGTGCTTCCTGCGGCTGCGGCGGCTTGCTGCCCAGCGCAAGCGCCGGGACAGGAAGGACGAGACACAGCAGCAACGCGCAATAACGCGCCGTCGAGCCACGGGGCTTGGGGGTCAACTGCATGAATTACCGGTTTACTCGTAAACGTGACAATAGTGAGACGCGCCCGCGCTAGCGGCCAACGTGCTCCTGCTGGATCAGCCACTTGTCGCCCACTCGCGTGAGCGCCACTGACTTCATGGTGGAAGTGGACAAGGTATCTGATTTGTAGTTCTGCCGGAATGTCGCATTGGCGTGTTCGCTGTCGCTGAAAGTGACGCGCGGCGACTCAATGGATACATGGATGGACTTGGGCCGGTTGATTCTTTCCTTGCGGGCTTTTTCCCAGGTGGCGCGGCTTTCTCCGCCTGGTACTTTGAAGTCCTTGGCGTAAGAGGCCAGATAGGCGGGTACGTTTTTGTTTCCCCATGCCTTGGCCCAGGCATTCAGAGATTTGATGACGGCGGCTTCAGCGTCCTGCTTGGTTTCCGATTTTTCCTTGTGTGGCGGCGTGACCGGCTTTACCTCGGGGGCCGGCTTGGTTTCCACGGGCGGCTTGGGTGGTTCGGGTTTGACCGGCTCAGGCTTGGGCGGCTCGGGTTTGACGGGTTCCGTCTTGGGCGGCGGCGCGACCGGTTCGGGTTTGGCGACCGGTGTTACGGGAGTCGTAACGGGCGTGTTCAGCGCGATTTTGCCGGCTTCAGTCTTGATCGCCGGGCGATTCGGCTTGCCGCTGCTGGAGAACATTTCCTTGACCAGAGATAGCTTGGTTTGCGCGGCGGCGTTGCCCTTGTCGAGTTGCAACGCTTTGTCGTAGGCCTGGCTGGCCATCTTGGCGTAGATGTCGCCGAGGTTTTCGTGGGCGGTGGCGTAACTGGGATGGGTGCTGATCGCCATCTCCAGCGCGGCGCGGGCCTTGTCGAGCTGATTGGTGGAGGCGTACAACACCGCCAGATTGTTATAGGGTTCGGGCAGTTCCGGGTAATCTTCGGTGAGGCTCACGTAGACCTTGATGGCCTCGGTCGCCTTGCCTTGTTCAGCCAGGATCAGCCCTTTCAGGAAACGCGCCTGGGCGATTTTCGCTCCCTGGGCGTCCTTGGGTTTGGCGGCGAGAAAAACCTCCAGGCGCTCCAGTGCTTTTGCGGCATCACCTTTCTTGTAAAGGATGTTGATGTCCTGAAGTTCGTCTGCTCCGGCAGGGGAGAAGGGGGCCACGAACAGCGCGCAACACAAGGCACAGGCCCGGACTGCAATGCGGAAACGGCTCATTTTGATGATATACTTTTCGGCGTTTGAACAGGCCCGAATTCTAGCAAGAAGCGCCCCCAATCTCCACAGTTACTTCCCGACGAGACCAAATTCCATGAGCAGTGAAACCACGCCGGTTGCGCATTTCATCCGCAATATCATCGAAGATGACCTGAAAAGCGGTAAACATCAGAACATCATCACCCGCTTTCCCCCGGAGCCGAACGGCTATTTACACGTTGGACACGCCAAGTCGATTTGCCTGAATTTCGGCATGGCGCTGGACTACCAGGGCAAGTGCAACCTGCGCTTCGATGACACCAATCCGGAAAAGGAAAGCGAGGAATACGCTCAGTCCATCCAGGACGATGTGCGCTGGCTGGGATTCCAGTGGGACGGCGAGGTGCGCTGGGCGTCGGACTATTTCGACGCGCTCTACGATTACGCGGTCGATCTCATCAAACAGGGCAAGGCTTACGTGTGCGAGTTGAACGGCGAGGAAATGCGCGCCTATCGCGGCACCCTTACCGAACCGGGCAAACACAGCCCGTATCGCGAGCGCAGCGTCGAGGAAAACCTCGACCTGTTCACCCGCATGAAAAACGGCGAATTTGCTGACGGCGCGAAAACCTTGCGCGCCAAAATCGACATGGCTTCACCCAACATCAATCTGCGCGACCCGGTGATTTTCCGTATCAAGCGCGCCCACCACATCCGCACCGGCGACAAGTGGTGCATTTACCCGATGTACGACTACACCCACTGCATTTCCGATGCGCTGGAAAACATCACCCATTCCCTGTGCACCCTCGAATTCGAGGA
>CAYVIN010000136.1:0-8852 GCA_964451375.1 uncultured Sulfuricella sp. | reverse complement strand
GCCAATACGGCCTTTCAGCAAGCAGCTCCCTCTTTTAACCGGACAGTAGTGATTTACGACTCACCGTTTGGTGAGAGCGCAACGGGGCGGATTGCACGGTTTTTAGGGCGCATGGCTGTGTTGTCGCGCCATTATTCCGGCTTTAGCCGGATTGCAATGGCAGTGATGCCCTTTACGGGTGCCCCCCCTTGGGATGGAATGACCATTACGCATCGTCGCGCCTTGCTTGCGCCCCGAAGAGAAGTGCCCTTGGGGTACGCCCAAAAAACCGCACACTCCGCCCCGTTCAACTGAGGAATATAGGTTAAACAGCCAAAAAAAACCGCCTGGAGGTTTCCCCACAGGCGGTTTTTGCTTTGGCGGCAGCCTGATTACATTGCCTGGGCCGGAGCAGCGGGAGCTGCTTTGGCTTTTTTGGCTTTCTTGGCTTTGCGAACTTTCTTGACCGGCTTGGCGGCTTCAGTCTTGGGGGCTTCGGTAGCTGCCGGGGCGGCGGCGGGAGCTGCTGCATCGGCTGCAACGGCGGAGAAAGTCACGGCGGCAAAAGCGGCGGCGATCAGTGCAGATAACAGTTTGCTCATTATTGGTTTCCTTTTACTGGGTTGATAGTCGGTGACACGAGTATTGCGTCACATCCATTAACGAGGCCCGGCAAGGAATGGTTGACAAAAATCATCGATTTTTTGCCGACGACGGTCTGCGTGGGGGCGCGGAAGGGGAAATCGGGACTTCCCGCCACGCGCCGGGTTGCAGTCCCTCCAGCGTCCATTCACCAATCGCGTAGCGGATCAGGCGCAGGGTCGGCAGGCCGACTTTGGCGGTCATACGCCGCACCTGGCGGTTTTTTCCTTCGCGGATTATCAGTTCGATCCAGTGGGTCGGAATCTCCTTGCGAAAGCGGATCGGCAGGGTGCGTCCCCACAGGTCGGGCGGTTCGGCGATACCGCGAACCTGGGCGGGTTGGGTAACAAAATCGCCGAGATCAACGCCCCGCCGCAAGGCTTCGAGAGCCTCCGGGGTGGGCGTTCCCTCCACTTGCGCCCAGTAGGTTTTGGGAAGTTTGTGGCGGGGATGGCTGAGGCGGTGTTGCAGGTCTCCGTCATCGGTTAGAATAAGCAAACCTTCGCTGTCTACGTCCAAACGCCCCGCCGGGTATACGCCGGGAACGGGGATGAAATCCTTGAGGGTCGGATGTTTTCCGTCATCGCCGAATTGGGTGATGACGCCAAAAGGCTTGTTGAACAGGATCAGGCGCGGCATGTCGGTCATTATAATGGATAGCAGCTTCTGAAACCGGTCGGGGAGGGCTGACCGGTTTCCCATCATTCATTCCAGGAGATTTCATGGTTCAGCATATCAAGGTGCCTGCTTCAGGCGAAAAAATTACCGTTAACGGCGACTTTTCCCTCAATGTCCCCGATAACCCGATTATTCCCTACATCGAGGGCGATGGAACGGGCATTGATATTTCCCCGGTGATGCTGAAAGTAGTGGATGCCGCTGTGGCAAAAGCTTACGGCGGCAAGCGCAAGATCTCCTGGATGGAGGTTTACGCAGGCGAAAAAGCCACCAAGGTCTACGACGCCGACACCTGGCTGCCCCAGGAAACGGTCGAGGCGGTGCGCGAGTACGTGGTTTCCATCAAAGGCCCGCTGACCACCCCGGTGAGCGGCGGCATCCGTTCCCTCAATGTGGCGCTGCGCCAGATGCTCGATCTTTACGTGTGTATGCGTCCGGTGCGGTATTTTGAAGGGGTGCCCAGCCCGGTCAAACATCCCGAGCGGGTGGACATGGTGATTTTCCGTGAGAACACCGAGGACATCTACGCTGGTGTGGAGTGGGAAGCCGGTTCGGCGGAAGTGAAGAAAGTCATCGATTTCTTGCAAAACGAAATGGGCGTGAAGAAAATCCGTTTCCCGGAATCCTCCGCCATCGGTATCAAGCCGGTTTCTCAGGAAGGCAGCGAACGCCTGATCCGCCGCGCGATCCAGTACGCCATCGACAATGGCCGCAAGTCGGTCACGCTGGTACACAAGGGCAACATCATGAAGTTCACCGAAGGCGGCTTCAAGAAATGGGGCTACGATCTGGCGCAGCGCGAATTCGGCGCGGAATTGCTGGATGGCGGCCCGTGGATGAAGCTGCCCAACGGGATCGTGATCAAGGACGTGATCGCCGATGCTTTCCTCCAGCAAATCCTGCTGCGCCCCGAGGATTACGATGTGATCGCTACGCTCAACCTCAACGGCGATTACATCTCCGACGCACTCGCAGCAGAAGTGGGGGGGATCGGCATCGCGCCGGGGGCCAACCTATCCGACAACGTGGCGATGTTCGAAGCGACCCACGGCACCGCGCCGAAGTACGCCGGTAAGGATTACGTCAATCCCGGCTCCATCATTCTTTCCGCAGAAATGATGTTGCGCCACTTGGGCTGGCTGGAGGCCGCCGACCTGCTGATTTCCAGCATGGACAAGGCGATTGCCGGCAAGAAAGTCACCTACGACTTCGCGCGTTTGATGGAAGGTGCGACGCAGGTATCCTGCTCGGCCTTCGGCGATGAAATGATCGCCAAAATGTAAAAACAAAACGGCCCGGAATTCCGGGCCGTTTTTTAGTGTATTGCGTATCCGCCGTTTAGGCTGTTTGAATATTCGAAGCTTGCTTACCTTTCGGGCCTTGAGTCACGTCAAACGAGACTTTTTGGCCTTCCTTCAGGGATTTGTATCCGCTCATGTTGATGGCTGAGAAGTGGGCGAACAGATCGTCGCTGCCATCGTCAGGGGTGATGAATCCATATCCCTTTGAATCGCTGAACCATTTTACAGTGCCAGTTGCCATTGTTGCGTCCTTGAAAAAATAAACAAAAAAACCGGAGCTATTTGAATTTCAAGACTGCGTAACGGCAATGCCCTGTATTACAAGGAATCTTGAAGCCAAAAGTCCTTCGCCTTTTTACGATTGTTTATCCGTAAAGTCAAGCCCCGCAACAGGGTCTTTCCAGGTGTTTCTCGCCCTCCTCGCCGCGCTCGCGAAGACTCAATTGTTTTGAGATTTTGTCGATAATAATTAACATGTTCCACAAACTACCACAGAAAATACTTTTACATTTTTCGGGGCTTTGTTTACACTTGCGGCCTTTGTTGCGACAATGGCGCGCGATTGATTAAAGAGGTTTGTCATGCAGCATTGGAAAAAGCATTGCCTGGTTCTGACAAGTTGCTGGTTGTTGTCCCTGCCCGCATTCGCCAAAGACATTCACCACCAGGCCAGACATCCCGTCGCAAAACCCAAGCCTGTTCACACTCAGGTTGCCGACGACGATCAACCTGCCGAACTGCGCAGCCTGAATTTGCAGTCCTCGATGGCTCTGGTGGTTGACCAGAAAACCGGCAAAACCCTGTACGCCAAAAATACCGATACCCGCTCCCCGATTGCCTCGATCACCAAGCTGATGACCGCGATGGTGGTTCTGGATGCGCAGCTGCCGCTGGATGAGACGCTGACCATCGGTAACGACGACGTGGATTCCCTGCGTAACACCCATTCGCGTCTTCAGGTGGGCACCAAACTGAGCCGCGAACTGGCAATGCAATTGGCGCTGATGTCTTCTGAAAATCGCGCTGCCGCGACCTTGGGACGCCACTATCCGGGCGGTTTCAGCGCTTTTGTGGCAGCCATGAACCGCAAGGCGGCGAGCCTGGGTATGGCGCACACCCATTTCGTCGATTCCACCGGCCTGAGCAGCGACAATACGTCAACAGCGCACGATCTGGTCAAGATGGTAAATGCCGCTTATCAATACCCGGCGATCCGTGACATGACGACGACCGGCGCATACGACGTAGAGGTTAAACGTTCCGGGCGGCAGATGCAGTTCAAGAATACCAACATGCTGGTGCGCAACAAGGATTGGCAGATTGGCCTGTCCAAAACCGGCTATATCAACGAAGCCGGGCATTGCCTGGTGATGCAGGCGGACATCAACAATCAGCCGATGATTATCGTGTTGCTTGATTCGTGGGGAAAGCTGACACGGATTGCCGATGCGCGGCGCATCAAGAAGTGGATGGAAAGCAGCCTGACAAGCTCCAGGCGCCGTTACAGCTAACGGTTTTTCCCGCTGGTTTAAGCGCCCGAATCGGTTGTCCCGGTTCGGGCGTTTTTTATTTCCACCGCCGCAGCGGCCAGTTCTTCCGGGGTATTTAGATTGGCGAATGCCGCTTCGTCGTCATAACGCACCGGCGCCGATGTCAGCGTAGCCTGCCAGGAGCCAACCTGGCGACACCCCTGCGCCAGGAATTCGCCCAAATTCCCGGCGAGTTCGCGCTGACATAAACAGATGGTGCGGTGGGTGTGGTGACGGGTTGCCGCCACGGTGATTTGGGCCTGATTTTCTTCTAGGGCCTGCCAGAGTTTGAGCGGCAAATCGGCAGGGAGAAACGGAGTATCGCAGGGAACGCACAACACCAGCGGATTGCGAGCCATTTCAAGCCCCCTTAGCAACCCGGCAAGCGGGCCGTTGAACTCGGAAGAGGCATCGCTCAGTACCGGGTAACCAAACGCGTGGTAAGCATCCAGATTGCGGTTCGCGCTGATCAGGACTTCATCCGCGAGGTTTGCCCATTTGTCCAGCAGCCACTCTACCAGAGGCTTGCCCTGCAATAACACCAAGCCCTTGTCGTCGCCCCCCAGTCGCAGGGCGCGGCCACCAGCCAAAATCAATAGCGTAAAGGGCGGCATGGTAGTCATGATGCGCGCTGGAACAACCAGTAGCGCTCAGAGCGGTCGCCGGGGCGCGCGCCTTCCCACAACTTGACCCAGCCGGTCTGCGGTTCCTGCGGGTTATCCGCTCCGCCCTGCACCAGCAACAGGTCGCATTCTTCCTTGCCGGGATGGTTGGCGCGCCGGGTGACGATATCGACGTAATAATGCAGCATGGCGCGCTGCGGTTCACCCAGATTGTCGCTGGCCATGCAGCGATATTGTGCAGGAAGGGTTTGTTGCAGTGAAGACATCATCGACTGATAGCTTTTTCCTGCATCCAGCCAGGGCAGGCAGATGGTTGCCGCGATTCCCCACAACAGGGTGATCCCGGAACTCCAGTTGACGATGGCGCGTCTGCCGCGCGGCAATTTGCGAGTCAGCACCAGGGTTGTCAGCCAGGCGAGGGTATAAGTCAACGCGGCGATGAACGCCAGCGGGACGAATTCGGGGGTATAACCCGGCTGCATTTCCAGGAGATGTTCATAGTTGCGCACCGGATGACCGGTCATCAGCGCAAACCAGAAAAACCACAACAGACCGGAGAAAAATCCGAAGGTCATGATGCCGAACCAGTTGAGCGCGTTGGCCGCGCCACGCCGCAAGGTGTCTATGCCGGGGGTGGCGAGCAGAGCCAGCGGAATCAGCATCGGCAGCGCATAGAGTTCGCGGGCGTCGGATGCTGAACTCAGTACGCCGAACATGACCACAAAAACAATCACCGGAAGCCGAATTTCCGGGCGGTGCAGCTTTTCCCGCCAGATCGTCCACAATGCAATGGGCAAGGCTGGCCAGGCGTACCAGGGCAGGTTGGCAAAATAAAACCAGTGATCGCTTTGCGGCCCTAGGCGCACTGTGCCGAAAAAACGCCCCCAGTTGTTGATCCAGAACCACTCGTGAAATAGCTGCGGAGCACTGAAAAACAGGAGCGCCGGCCATACCAACAACCACGGCAACGCCGCCGCCAAGGCCACGCCCAAGCAGCGAGAATAATCACGGGTGCGCCAAGCCGCGCCAAACAACGGCAGCGCGATGGCGCTCAACCCGATTATGCCGGGCGCAATCAGCCCCTTGCTCATGAAACCGATGCCGACCCCGCTCCCCAGCCAAAATCCGGCGACCAGCGGCAAGCGGCGGCTTAGCGCAAGTCCGTAAACCGCCATGGCAAAGCCGGTCAGCAGAGCCATGTCGGTAATCATTTCGTGAGCGCGAATCAGCAGACCAAGGCAGCCGATCATCAAAAGGACGCTGATGCGACCCTGATTGCGCCCCCACAACTCACGCCCGGCGAGGCCGGTGAAGGTGAAGGTTAACGCCATAAAAGCGCCGGTGGTCAGGCGCGCGGCATCATGAACGGCAAACAGCGGGGAAAAAAGCTTGGCGAATAGTGCGGCGAGGAGAAAATAGAGTGGCGGCTTTTCCATGAATGGCTCGCCTGCCAGGGTCGGAACCAACCATTCACCACTTTTGAAAAAATGGTAAACGATGCCAAAGCCATATGCTTCATCTGGCTTCCACGGCTGGTGGCCAATCAGGCCTGGGATAATCCAAGCCAGACAAAGCATCGCCACCCACCGGGTTTTTGCCCGGTCGCTCATGTTGGCGAAAGCTTCGGAAAACCTGTTCATGCAGGGATAGGGGCAAACAAAAAAGGCAGCCCAGGCTGCCTTTTGCGTAAGCCGTTTGTCCGCTTATTTCATGCCGTATTTCTGGCGGAACTTCTCGACGCGGCCAGCGGTATCGAGAATCTTCTGCTTGCCGGTGTAGAACGGATGGCAATTGGAGCAGACTTCGATATGCAGCGGCTTGCTCATAGTGGAGCGGGTGGTAAAAGCATTGCCGCAACTGCAATTAACGGCAATCTCATTGTATTCAGGATGAATTTCAGGTTTCATTTCTCTAGTCCTCGACGAATCTTGCGGCGGCCAGCCCACTTCAGAAAGCCGCTAATTATCCATTAAACACTCACGCGAGACAAGTGGTTTTTCTTGCCCCGCTATGCGAATCGCGCCTTAACCTCGCCGCATGGAATCAAAAAAATCGGCGTTATTTTTGGTCGCTCGCACTTTGTCCACCAGGAATTCCATTGCTTCCAGGTCATCCATTGGGTAAAGCAGCTTGCGCAACACCCAGATTTTTTGCAGCACGTCCTGCTTGATGAGCAGTTCTTCCTTACGGGTGCCGGAGCGGTTGACGTTGATTGCCGGGTACAGGCGCTTCTCGGCCATTTTGCGGTCGAGATGAATTTCCATGTTGCCGGTCCCCTTGAATTCTTCGTAGATCACGTCATCCATCCGCGAGCCGGTATCCACCAGTGCGGTGGCGATGATGGTCAAAGAACCGCCTTCTTCAATGTTGCGCGCCGCGCCAAAGAAACGTTTGGGACGTTGCAGGGCGTTGGCGTCCACGCCGCCGGTAAGTACTTTGCCGGAAGCCGGCACCACAGTGTTGTAGGCGCGCGCCAGGCGAGTGATGGAATCAAGCAGAATTACCACGTCTTTCTTGTGTTCGACGAGGCGCTTGGCTTTTTCCAGCACCATTTCGGCGACCTGGACGTGGCGCGTGGCGGGTTCGTCGAAAGTCGAGGAAACCACTTCGCCGCGCACCGAGCGTTGCATTTCCGTGACTTCCTCGGGGCGTTCGTCGATCAACAGAACGATCAGGTAACACTCCGGGTAATTGGCGGCGATGGAATGCGCGATATGCTGGAGCATCACCGTCTTGCCCGACTTCGGGCTGGCTACCAGCAGGCCGCGCTGGCCCTTGCCGATAGGCGCGATCATGTCGATGATACGTCCGGTGATGTTTTCCTCGGCGCGGATTTCCCGTTCCAGAATCAACGGCTGAGTCGGGAACAGGGGCGTCAGGTTCTCGAAGAGAATCTTGTGTTTGGCGTTTTCCGGTGGTTCACCGTTGACGTTATCCACTTTGACCAGGGCGAAATAACGTTCACCCTCCTTGGGGGTGCGGATTTCACCCTGAATGGAATCGCCGGTATGTAAATTGAAACGGCGGATCTGGCTGGGGCTGACGTAAATATCGTCGGGGCCGGCAAGGTAGGAAGTATCCGGGGAACGCAGGAAGCCAAAGCCGTCGGGCAGGACTTCCAGGGTGCCTTCACCATAGATGCTTTCCCCTTTTTTGGCCTGATTCTTCAAGAGAGCGAAAATCAGGTCCTGCTTGCGCAGGCGGCTGGCTCCCTCGATTTCGTTGGCAATGGCCATTTCCACCAATTCGGTGACAGGGAGGTGCTTTAAATCAGATAAACGCATGGGTAAAACTCGAAGAGTAAGAAGAACAGGGGGTTGAAAAGGGAAATAAGCAGAGCGGGAAGGAGCTTGCGCCTGGCCCTGATTGGGGGGGGTTTAGTTCAGGCAGTCAGGCGCAAGGGTATAAGGTTTAGATGTTGCTGTCAATAAAAGCCGTCAGCTGGGATTTGGAAAGTGCGCCGACTTTGGTGGCTTCGATGTTGCCGTTCTTGAAAATCATCAGGGTCGGGATACCGCGAATGCCATATTTTGGGGGGGTTTGCTGGTTTTCGTCGATGTTGAGTTTAGCGACCTTGAGGCGACCCGCATATTCCTGGGAAACCTCGTCGAGGATCGGGGCAATCATCTTGCACGGGCCGCACCAGTCAGCCCAATAGTCAACCAATACCGGCAATTGGGCCTGCAGAACATCGGTTTCAAATGAATCGTCAGTAACGTAATGAATGTGTTCGCTCATGGTTTCCTCGCTGCGAAAAAAGGGTTTGCCTGGATGGATGTGTTCGGAAGGGCGGAATTCCGTGACTCATTCATAATCCTATCGAAAAAAAACGGGCAAGGGAAGCATCAATTCCGATTTGCGCCATCGATGAGTTCACGTCTTTTCGCTATCTCCCTCCCCCGGAAAAAAACAGGCCGGCAAAATGCCGGCCTGTTGCGGAGCAAATATTGACTGGCTTACAACAGCGGCACAATCATCAGTGCGACGATGTTGATAATCTTGATGAGGGGGTTCACGGCGGGGCCGGCGGTATCCTTGTAGGGATCGCCAACGGTATCGCCGGTCACGGCGGCCTTGTGCGCTTCCGAGCCTTTGCCGCC
>CAYVIN010000135.1:0-8932 GCA_964451375.1 uncultured Sulfuricella sp. | reverse complement strand
GATTTCTTTGCGCCTTAGCGCCTTTGCGGTTCTGAACTGAGGTTTTTAGGATCATTGTTTACCTCGCTGCCGCACGGTGAGGATCATGTTGAGTCCGAACAATACTATTCCGCCATAACTCAAAATCCCTCCAAAGATTACCCAATGGTCGGAAAAACTTAGCCAGCCGATGATCATCAGGGGCAATCCAAGATTTGCAAGATACAATTGCCAATCAGCCATTTTTTCGGAATACAGCGGAAATCCGCCAAAGCGCGGCAGAACATGCAGCGCAATCCCGTAGATCATCATCAAAGCTAACCCGAGTAGCATGATGTGTCCATGGAGGCGCGGAACGTTACCGGGAATCAGGGAAGGATCGAGTAGCCGCAAGATCCCGATAACCCCGCCAAGAAGGCCGTAGGTCAGAGAGATGGAAACGAAAAGACGATTGCGTTTATGCATATAAGGCGGTGGGCGAGAATTTAAGGGGCCGACAAGGGGTCGGCCTTGATTCAGATCAAGGAAAGCACCTATACTTCGGCCATGTCACTACCAGCCGATTATCTAGAAGAACTTCAGCATAACTACCTTTTTGAACAACTCAACGACATTGAGTTGAAAAGGGTAATGGATCACGCAACTCTCCTTCATGTCCCAAATGGGAAAACGCTATTTTCTCAAGGCGACGCCTGCCATCATTTCTACCTTGTGCATAGCGGAATGATGAAGTTGTTTCGCATCTCTCCGGACGGCTCGGAAAAAATAATGGAATTGACGGGGCCGGGGTACACGTTTGCCGAGGCTGTAATGTTCGTCGGTAAGTATCCGGTACACGCCGTAGCCCTGGAAGACAGCATTCTGGTGGCGTTCGATTGCAAGGATTTTCGCGCCCAACTGCACGACAACATCGAAATGTGTTTTCGCCTGATGGCCGGTATGAGTAGGCGTATGCACGGTCTAATCGTGGAAATTGATCAACTGACCTTACACAGCGGTACAGAGCGTTTAGCTCGCTATTTACTCGACCAGATTTCGCCGGACGCCAAGGGCGTGGCCAGCGTCCACTTGCCAGTACCAAAACAGGCAATTGCGTCGCGCCTGGGTATCAAACCGGAAACCTTCTCCCGTGTTTTGGCCAAACTACGTCAGGACGGGCTTATCGAAGTGCACGACGACAATATCCTGCTCAAAAATACCGCCCATCTGCGGAGTTTCGCGGCCTAAGCTATTCCCTTTCGGCGGCCTCATCGAGGCCCAGTTCCTGTATCTTCCGGGTCAGCGTATTGCGCCCCAAACCCAGCAAATTCGCAGCTTCAATACGGCGACCGCCAGTGTGACGCAACGCGCCGAGGATAAGCGTTTTTTCAAATTGTGCGGACAAAACGTTCATAATCCCGCTTTCACCGCGATTTAGGCGTTTGGCGGCTTCCAGGTCGAGCATTTCAGACCAGTCCTGCTGCCGGGCGGATGCCGCATCATCTCTCAATTCCGGTGGCAAATCGCCGACTTCGATATTTTGGCCGGGGGCCATGACGGTCAGCCAATGGCAGACGTTTTGCAACTGCCGAACGTTGCCGCTCCATTCCAGTGTTGAAAGGTACTTTAACGCGTTGTCGGAGAGTTGTTTGGGTTCGCCTCCCAACTCGACGGTGCTAATCTGAAGAAAATGACGGGCCAACAGCGGGATGTCCTCACGACGTTCCCGCAACGGGGGCAGGCGTAACCTAATTACGTTGAGGCGATGGAATAAATCTTCACGGAATAGCCCTTGTTTAACCCGCTCCTCCAAATTTTGATGGGTTGCGGCAATGACTCGCACATTCACCTTAATGGGTTGATGCCCGCCGACCCGATAAAATTGTCCATCCGACAGCACACGCAACAGCCGGGTTTGCAGATCTGCCGGCATGTCGCCGATTTCATCAAGAAACAGGCTGCCGCCGTCGGCTTGTTCAAAGCGTCCCCGGCGCATGGCCTGCGCTCCGGTGAAAGCCCCCCGCTCGTGGCCGAATAACTCAGATTCAAGCAAATCCTTGGGTATTGCGGCGGTATTGAGAGCGATGAAAGGTCTTTCGGCACGCGGACTGTGCCGATGCAGGGCGAGTGCGACCAACTCTTTGCCAGTGCCGGATTCCCCGGTAATCAGAACCGTGACATGAGATTGCGAAAGACGCCCAATGGCGCGAAAAATCTCCTGCATGGAAGGCGCTTGACCAAGTATCTCCGGGGCGGTGCCGGTGGTCTCAACGGTCTGGTTTTGCCTCATGCTTTCGTCGAGCGCGCGCTGGATCAACTCGACGGCGTGATCCACGTCAAAGGGTTTGGGGAGGTACTCGAATGCGCCGCCCTGAAAGGCGGAAACGGCGCTCTCCAGATCCGAATAGGCCGTCATGATAATGACCGGAACCTCGGGAAGCCGGGTTTTGAGTTGTTGGAGCAGTTCCAGCCCGGATGCGCCGGGCATCCGAATGTCACTGACCACCACCTGCGGCGTGTCGGATTTAAGTGCGTCCAACACTTCCTGTGCGGAGGAAAATATTTTAAAGTCGATTCCCTCGCGCCCCAGCGCTTTTTCAAACACCCATCGAATTGAGCGATCGTCGTCAACGATCCACACTGATTTCATATTCACCTCAAGTCACTAACGGCAACAGCAGCGTAAAACAGGTGCGCCCTGGATGACTGTCGCACTCAATGATGCCCTGATGCTGATTGATCAGGGTTTGCGCCAGGGTAAGGCCCATTCCGCTTCCCCCTTCGCGTCCTGACACCAACGGATAAAAAATTCGGTCGCGAATATCCTCGGGGATACCCGGCCCATTGTCGATAATCTGCACCATTACCGCCAGCCGGTAACGTTTCTTCACTACGGTTACCTGGCGCGCAATACGGGTGCGAAGGTTGATCTCCCCTTTGCCTTGCATAGCCTGAACCGCGTTACGCACGATGTTGAGCACCGCTTGAATAAGCTGTTCCGGGTCGGCCATCAGGTCAGGCAGACTTGTATCGTAGTCGCGCCGAATAGAGATGCCATGCGGTGTTTCGGCAAGCGTCAGGCTGCGCACCCGCTCCAGCACTTCGTGAATGTTTACCGGTTTCAGCTGCGGCAATTGATGAGGGGTGAGGAGGCGTTCCATAAGCGATTGCAAACGGTCGGCTTCCTTGATGATGACTTGGGTGTACTCCCGCAAATTGCTACGCGGCAGCTCCCGCTCCAGAAGTTGCGCCGCCCCCCGCAAACCGCCGAGTGGATTCTTAATTTCGTGAGCAAGATTGCGCAACAAGTCGCGATTGGATTGTTGTTGCAGCAACATTCGTTCTTCCCGCGCAATCTTGAGTTGCTTCTCAATCTGGTGAAATTCCAGAACCAGTGCAACTTCGCCAATATCAAGTGGGGTTACAGTGCAACTGACGGACAGCGCGTGTCCGCTGGAGTCGGGAAGCGTAATTTCGTGCTCGGTAAAACTCGTATGGTGGGTTTGCGCAAAATCAACTGCGCGGGAAAGAATTTCCGCATCGAGAAACGCTTGCGGCAAGGACACTCCGCAAATTTGTTTGCCGCTGAACTTGAACAAATTTTCGCAGGCGGGATTTACATAAAGAACCCGAAACTTGCTATCAAGCAAAATAACCGCAGTGGTTAAATGCTCTGCCCCGGCGAACGCTGCGGGGATGCTGAGTTTTTTGACTTTTGGGTTGCCCATGGCATAAACATTAGCAATATTTGAGCCAGTGCGAGCACTAGTGCTTCAGGTTTGCGAGCTCGATTTTCAGGGCCTGGATGTTCTTTTGGTGGAGCGTGACGTTGTCCCGCAATTGGCGCAGCCGCTCCAGAAATTTTGCCGGCAGGGTGCGGGAATCCTTGCCTGCCGTAGAGTTATCCGCTTCCGCCAAGGTTTGTTTGGCTTCGGAAAGCAACTTTTCTTCAGCCGCCAATTCGTCTTCGAGAATTTTCTGGCGCATGTCGTCGCGCTTCTTTTGGGTGCCAGAATCCACTTTGGGGAATCCGGATGGGCTGGGCGCACTGACTTTGGGCTTGCCGGCGGGAGCGACCGGGAGTGGGTCGAGATTGAGTTTTCTGGCGCCTTTGATCGGAATGTTGGAATAGGTTACCCGTCCATCCTCGTCCACATGTTTGTAGATTTCGGCGTGGGCGCAAAACGCGGCAAGGCAGCCGAAAACCAGAAAAATGCGTTGGATGGTCATGCGGGTAGTTACTCCAGAAGAGAAATCGCGTTAAATCATACCGGACGAAGGGGTAATAAAAAAGGGCGGGGAAACCCCGCCCTTTTTTGAACTGCTACAGCTGAAATTACAGGCTGTAATACATCTCGAATTCGACCGGGTGGGTCGTCATGCGGAAGCGCGTGACTTCTTCAGACTTCAGGTCGATGAAAGCGTCGATCCAGTCGTTGGAGAATACACCACCACGGGTGAGGAATTCGCGATCCGTGTCGAGATTTTCGAGAGCCATTTCCAGGCTGTGACACACCTTGGGAATGTTGGCTTCTTCTTCTGGCGGCAAATCGTACAAGTTCTTGTCCATCGCATCGCCGGGGTGAGTCTTGTTCTGAATGCCGTCCAGGCCGGCCATCAGCAGTGCGGAGAAGCACAGGTACGGATTGGACGAGGGGTCAGGGAAGCGCGTTTCAATGCGGCGCGCCTTCGGGTTGGACACATGCGGAATGCGGATTGAGGCTGAACGGTTCTTGGCGGAGTACGCCAGCATCACCGGAGCTTCGAAGCCAGGAACCAGACGCTTGTAAGAGTTGGTGCCGGGGTTGGTAATGGCGTTCAGCGCCTTGGCGTGTTTGATGATGCCGCCGATGTAGTAAAGCGCCAGTTCGGACAGCCCGCCGTAGCCATTGCCGGCGAACAGATTTTGACCGTCTTTCCAGATGGACTGGTGAACGTGCATACCGGAACCGTTGTCACCAACGATGGGCTTGGGCATGAAAGTTGCCGTTTTACCATAGGCGTGGGCGACATTTTGTACGACGTATTTGAGGATTTGCGTCCAGTCGGCGCGCTTCACCAGGGTGCTGAACTTGGTGCCGATTTCGCACTGACCGGCGGTCGCTACTTCATGATGGTGCACTTCAACCGGCACACCCATTTCTTCGAGGGCCAGACACATGGCGGAGCGGATGTCCTGGAAGGAATCAACCGGGGGAACCGGGAAATAGCCGCCCTTGACGCCGGGGCGGTGGCCCATGTTGCCGCCTTCGTATTTTTCGCTGGATGCCCAAGCGGCTTCTTCGGACTCAATCCTGACCGAGGTGCCGGACATGTCGGAGTGCCAGGTAACGGAGTCGAAAATGAAAAACTCGGGTTCCGGGCCGAAGTAGGCGGTGTCGCCGATGCCGGTGGATTTCAGGTAGGCTTCAGCGCGCTTGGCGATGGAGCGCGGGCAACGGTCGTAGCCCTTGCCGTCGGCGGGTTCAACGACGTCGCAGGAGATGATCATGGTCGGCTCGTCGAAGAACGGGTCGAGGTTGGCGGTATCAGGATCGGGCATCAGCAGCATGTCGGAGGCCTGAATGCCTTTCCAGCCGGCAATCGAGGAGCCGTCGAAGGCGTGGCCGGATTCAAACCAGCCTTCGTCAACCACGTGGGCGGGGATGGAAACGTGCTGTTCCTTGCCACGGGTATCGGTAAAACGCAGGTCAACAAACTTGACTTCGTTGTCTTTGATGAGTTTCAGAACGTCGGCGACAGCCATCTTTTTTCTCTCCTAGATACTTGGGGTTGCTAAAAATAAAACCTTGATGAAATTCAATGCCGAGTTTGTTTAGCATTTACCATGCCACCCGCATTGAGCAAAAAATTATTTTGCCACAATCGCTTAAATCCACGAAACAAAATTTCACGCCCCTTTTCGGGGCGTTGTGCCGACATGTTGCACCGTTATGGTGCGCACCGGTAGAAAAAACGGATAGCCGTGAAATAGGGATCGTCTTCTACCAGGTTGGCCGCCTGTATCTTCATCTCCTGAATAGTTTCTCCGCTACTGCAAAATTCCGGTGAAACAAAAATATCGGCTTCGGCGCGGCCTTCCAAATAGTGGAGGATAACCGTAGCTGTGTTGTCCAGTTGGTTGCCAAGGCGCTGGTTAAGGTGGGCCGTCAGAACTTCTCGGGACGGCAGATTGATATTGAGCGGCAGTGTCGAGTCATCCTCTGGATCGATATGCACCAGTACATCCTGAGCGTTGTGTTTACGCACCACCCGCCCGCGCGCATGTTCCGCGATGTAATGGCCTTCCGAAACGCTGATGCGTGGGTCGACAAGCACATGGGCGTCAACCAGCGCCCGTTCACCCATACGCCGGGTGCGCAATTCATGGAGGCCCCGTACCCCCGGGGTTTCGAGCAACGTCTGGCGTATTGCGGCGACCTCCTCTTCATCGAGGCCGGTGTCGATCAACTCGGCGAGCGCCTCGTAACCCAGTTTCCATCCCATCCGCGCGATCATAAAGGAAACCGCGACGGCGGCCAGGGCATCCATAAAGGTGTAGCCCAATAAATTGCCGATAATGCCGATGGTGCCGACCAGCGAAGTTGCCGCATCGGCGCGGGTATGCCAGGCGTTGGCGGCGAGCATGTGCGAATTGAGCTTCTTCGCAGCGCCCATCAGATAGTGATACAGCGTTTCCTTGCTGATCAGCGTGATCACCGCGATCAGCAGCGTCGCGATATGGACGGTCTGAAAGGTTTGTTGAGTCTGGAGGCGCGTAACCCCGCTCCACATCATAGTGACGCCGATGCCCATCAACGCCGCGCCAAGCACCAGCGTGGCGGCAGTTTCAAAGCGCCGGTGTCCATACGGATGTTGGTCGTCCGCCGCCGCCGAGCCGTGACGGTTGGCCCATAACACGAGAAAATCCGACAAAAGATCCGAGAAGGTATGCAGGCCATCCGCCAGCAGGGCCTGGGATTTGCCGAACCATCCGACGATGATTTGCAGAATACTCAGGGAAAGATTGACCGCGACACTGACCAGCGTGACTTTTTTTCCAATCTGATAACGCTCGGAGTCGCTAAACACGCAGGGTTGCGGAACGGGGTTGTGGTCGCTCAAGGGTGCTCCAACTTGGTAAACTCCCGGTTATTCTACCCCAACGGATTACCGGAACCTTATGACTGATCGCTACGCCGTCTTCGGCAACCCCATTTCCCATAGCAAATCACCAGCCATCCATGCCGCTTTTGCGCGCCAGACAGCGCAGGACTTGAGCTACGAAGCCCTGCTTGCGCCCCTCGACGGATTTGCCGCCGGTATCCGCGAATTTCGCGATGGCGGCGGAAAAGGGGCGAATGTGACCGTACCCTTCAAGGTCGACGCCTGGCAACTGGCGACCCGTCTCAGCGACCGGGCGCGCCTCGCACAAGCTGTGAATACGCTGTGTTTTGAGGAAAACGGCGAAATTTTCGGCGATAACACCGACGGTGCAGGGTTGGTGCGGGACATTGTTCATAACCTGGGATGCCCCCTGGCGGGGAAAAGGATCCTCCTGATGGGCGCTGGCGGCGCTGCGCGTGGCGTTCTTTTGCCATTGCTGAACCATCAGCCGGATTCCGTGTTCATCGTCAATCGCACCGCCGCCAAGGCAGCCGACCTGCAGGCGCAATTCGCGCCTTATGGCGTGGTTGAGGCGGGTGACTATATGGCATTGCCCGGACGCAGCTTCGATCTCGTCATCAATGCCACCTCCAGTGGTTTGAGTGACCAGTTGCCGCCGCTCCCGGGGGGCTTATTTGCGAATGGCGCGTTGGCCTATGACATGATGTATGGCAAGGAAACCCCGTTCCTGGTCTTTGCGCGCGAGCAAGGCGTGTCGAAAATTGCCGATGGCCTGGGGATGCTCGTCGAACAGGCCGCCGAAGCCTTTCTGCTCTGGCGCGGTGTACGCCCTGACACCGCGCCGGTGATTGCGTTGCTGCGCGGCTGATGCGGCGGCGCATGGATACGCCGTCGGGGCGAACCGCACCGGCCCCCGGCCCGAAAATTCGGATATAATTCGGCCCGTCCGAGGAGCGCTGCAACGGGTTTCCCGTCAGGCTCGGCTTTCCAAGAACTGCGCTCACCTTGTCATCAACCCGTGCCGGGCACGGGATGCCTGAGGTGAGTCCGACCAGCATCCCCCCGGCCACATCGTAAGGAGTTCGTTAATGAACGCTGTGGCTGACACCAAAAACTTTACCGATTACATCGTTGCCGATATGTCCCTGGCTGCCTGGGGACGTAAGGAAATCCAGATTGCCGAAGTCGAAATGCCAGGCCTGATGGCGGTGCGCGAAGAATACGCCGCCACCCAGCCGCTCAAGGGCGCACGGATTTCCGGCTCGTTGCACATGACCATCCAGACCGCCGTGCTGATCGAGACGCTGACCGCGCTGGGCGCGCAGGTGCGTTGGGCATCGTGCAACATCTACTCAACCCAGGATCACGCCGCCTCCGCCATCGCCGCCGATGGCGTCCCGGTGTTCGCCTACAAGGGCGAATCCCTGGAGGAATACTGGGACTACACCCACAAGATTTTCGAGTGGCCGAACGGCGAATACAGCAACATGATCCTTGATGACGGCGGCGACGCCACGCTGTTGCTGCACCTCGGCACCCGTGCGGAAAGCGATCCCTCCTGCATCGCCAATCCCACTTGCGAAGAAGAGCGGGTGCTGTTTGCCGCAATCAAAGCCAAACTGGCGACTTCGCCCGGCTGGTATTCCGCGCGCATCCAACACGTCAAGGGCGTCACCGAGGAAACCACCACCGGCGTGCATCGCCTTTACCAGATGGCCGAAGAAGGCCGCTTGAAATTCCCGGCGATCAACGTCAACGACTCGGTGACCAAATCCAAGTTCGACAACCTCTACGGCTGCCGCGAATCGCTGCTGGACGGCATCAAGCGCGCCACCGACGTGATGATCGCGGGCAAGATCGCCGTGAT
>CAYVIN010000134.1:0-8996 GCA_964451375.1 uncultured Sulfuricella sp. | reverse complement strand
AGGTGCGTCGTGCAACCAACTGAGTCTATTCGGGTTTTAACCGGACACTAGTAAGAAAAAATGGAACACCTGCAAGCCGCCCAGCGCCACCACCAGAGTGATCCCCAAGCCCCGTTCAAGCGTTTTTTCCGCGTAAAGCTCGCCGCGAAAATGGGTCGCCGCCAGGAGCAGTGCGCTGAATGCCGAATATCCGCAGAGCAGGAGGGCGAGAGCGGTCAATCTGGATACCGTGAGGGAGAGCTCGGGAAAGGCGCTGGCGTTATGCGGTCGGCGCCGCCAGCGCGTCCATCACCATTTGCGGATTGCGTTCCACCAATTGCAGGAGCGCTTTTGCCGGGCCATGGGGTTGCCGGTCGCCGCGTTCCCAATGACGCAGGGTATTAACGCTGATATGACAGCGGGCCGCGAATTGCTCCTGCGTCAATCCGGTCTTTCTGCGAATATCCCGGACATCCGGTTGTCGCGGGGAAAATATTACGGCGTCAACTGTTTCTCCGCCGGCATGAGCGATGGCTTGTTCCAGTCCTTCCCGAATTCGGTCAAACGCTTTCATATTCATAATGTTTCTCCAACGCGGTGGCGACGAGTTGCTCAACCAGACCGGCGAGCGCGTTACGTTCTTTGGCGGACAGATTGGCACGCTCATTTTTTGCAAAAAGCGTCAGCAGGTACAACGGCAGGCGTTCATCGTGAAAGTAGTAAATAATCCTTACTCCCCCGCTTTTCCCACGTCCGCCTTTTCCCCAGCGCAACTTCCGAACGCCGTGGGTGCCTTGCAAAATATCCCCGGCGCGGGGACGTTCTGCAAGAAAATCGATGATCTCTTGCCGTTCCTCACAGGAAAGGTGTTTGTCAGCGTAATGCCGGTAGGAGGGGAGTTCGGCAACCGTATTCAACATGCAACAATAGTAATCCAATGGACTAGCTGGTTACAACATCGCTGCGCTGCTGAAACCTACCGAAACGCCCCCGGCAGCCAGGTAGAAAGCGCCGGGATGTAAGTAATCACCAACACGCCCAGCGCCAATACGCCGAGGGCCGGCAGTACGGCGCGGGTGACTTCGCCGATGGGTTTGCCGAAGCGGTAGGAGGCGAAGAACAGATTCATCCCCACCGGCGGGGTGAGGAAACCCAGTTCCATATTGGCGAGGAAAATGATCCCCAGATGAACCGGATTGATGCCGAACGCCAAGCCTATCGGGACGATCAGCGGGGTGACCACGATGATCGCGGAGAAGATGTCCATGAACGCCCCGACCAGCAGCAGCAAAACATTGAGCGCGAGCAGGAACACCCACGGCGAGGTGATGGTGGCGCGCACCCATTCGGTGGCGAGGTCGGGGATTTGCGCGTCGATCAGGTAGTTGGTGAAACCCAGCGCCATGCCGAGGATCAGGATGATGCCGCCCACCAGCAGGCCGCATTCGGTCATCACGCGCGGCACGTCGCGTTTCAGCGAGAGGTCGCGATACACCACCACTTCGACGAAAAAGGCGTACAGCGCGGTCAACGCGGCGGTTTCGGTAGGGGTCACGTAGCCGCTCGCCAGCCCGGCGAACGTCACGAAGGGGATCGCCAGTTCCCACTTGGCCGCCCACAAGGCCGCGCCGGCTTCGCGGCGGTCGAAGGGAACCGGGGTGACATCGCGGGGTTGGCGATGAATCCCCAGCCATGCCAGCAGCGCGGTCATCACCGCCGCCGGAAGCAGCGCGGCGAGAAACATGGTTTCGATGGGCAGACGGGCGATGATCGCGTAAAGAATCAGCGGCAGCGCCGGGGGCAGCAGCACTCCCATCGAACAACCGCTGGTGATCAGGCCGATGCCCGCCCGCTCGGGGTATTTCACCCCCAGCAGCAGCGGCATCAACAGCCCGCCCAGCGCCAGGATGGTGACCCCGGAAGCGCCGGTGAACGACGTGAAAAAGCCGGTGAGCAACACCGTCACCAGCGCCGCACCGCCGCGCAGGCTACCGAACAGCGCCTTGAATACCCGGATCAGGCGCGGCGCGGCCCCGCCTTCGGCGAGGAAATAACCGGCCAGGGTAAACAGCGGAATCGCCGGCAGCGACGGGTTAACGGCGAGCTGATAATGGTTGAGCGGCAGCGCGGTAATCGGCAGGTCGGCCCCGGCGAACAACACCAGCGCCGCCCCGCCCAGCACGATGAATACCGGTGCGCCCAGCGCGGCGGCGAGCAGCACCAGCGCCAAGCCCGGCGCCACCAGCGCCTCGGTGTTAGCGCACACATACGTGGAGAGCCAGGCGAACAGGGCAGTTAGCAATATGACGGCCAGCCGCGCCGGCAGCCCTTTGCCCACGCCGATCACCATCCGCACCGCGATAAACGCAAAACCCAGCGGCAGCGCGGCTTCGATCAGCCATTGCGGAATCCCGTAGGCGAGTGGATTGCCGCCGCTCCGTTCGGCCATCACAAAATCAAAACTCGCCCAGCACAGAAATCCCGCCACCAGCGTCGCCACCGCAGCGGCGAACACCCGCGCCGCCCGTTGCGGTTTTTCCGGCAACAGCGTATCCAGGCTGGAGAGCGCCAGCAGACGCCCCTCGCGGGCCGCCACCATGGCCCCCAGCATCCCCACCACCAGCACCAGATGCTGGACGATGGATGCCGCGTTGGCGATACCGACGCGAAACACCCCGCGCAACAGGATTTCCGCGAGCGGCAGGATCGCCATCAACCCCAACACCAGCGACAGGGCGACCTCCTCGCTACGGTGGAGCAGGCCCCAGCCGCGCGGCTCGGCGGGAGGTGTCTTGGGCAGTAGCGGGTCGGGAGTATGGGTCATGGGGGTTTTAATGGGATGGAAAAAATCGGGGGTGTAGCGTAGCGACGCCATCACCCCTTCCAGACTAGTGTATGCACACTTCTTTTCTCGAATTGCCGGGTTGGCGAAATAAATCAGCGTTTCCCTGAAATCGAGCACCGCTGCCCACTCCCCTCGCCCATGAACATGGGAGAGGGGTCGGGGGAGAGGGTGACCAGTGCTTGAGGAGGTGTTGCGCAGTGCAAAGAAAGTCGTTTGAATTTGCTTCCTGCGTCGTATAAAAATTTGGGCTAAAGATATGTGCATACACTAGCCCTTCCAGGGCAATCGCACAGTGTGGCAAAAAACGGATTTCATGCTTCGACAAACCCGCCTCCCCCTTATTTGGAATTGGCCGCCCGATATTCCCCGACCAGGCGTTTCACCTCGTCGAAGGTTTCCGCCGGCACCATCGCGCCGCGTATCTTCGGGTAGATGCTTTCAGCGAATTTGCGCCATTCGGCTTCCTGCGCGGGGGTGGGTTTGGTCACCGTCACGCCGCGTTTTTTCATTGCGGCGATGGCCTCACCGTCTTCCACCCGCGCCTTGGCGCGCATTTCCGCGCCGGCCTTAGCGGCTGCGCTGCGCAGCGCTTCCTGACCGGCTGGACTCATCGCGTCCCACACCGTTTTGGTGACCACCAGCGCGCCGACGATGGGCGCCCAGGGGATATCCAGCAGATGCGGGGCGGGGCCGTTGAACTGCGCGGCCAGCGCGTAATAGGGGGTGGCGGGCACCATGTTGATCAGCCCGGTCTGCAAGGCCGGCAGGATGTCGGAAGTCTCCAGCGACACCGGCTGGTAGCCCAGCGCCTTCATGATTTCCATCTGCTCCGGCTCCCCGGCCCAGGCAAACATCTTCATGTGTTTGTAATCGTCGGGGCGGGTGGCCGGCTCCTTCGAGAAAAACCGCACCCACCCGGCGTCACCCCAGAACAGCACCACGTAACCCTTGTCGAGGAATTTCTTCTCCATCGCCGGGCGCATTTTTTCGCGCACGTAATCGACTTCCTCCCAGCTCCTGAACATCAGCGGCAGGTTTTGCAGCGCCGACACCGCCGGCTCGATTTCGCGCAGGCCGACGATGGACAGCAGCCCGGCGTTCAACTGGCCGATGCGCATCCGCTTGGCGGTGTCGATTTCGCCGCCCTGGCTGCCGTCCGCGTAGACCGTAAACGTCGAGCCGTCGCCCTGGGCTTTTTTCCAGGTCTCGCCCATCTCCAGCAGGGTGCGGTGATACAGCGAATTTTTCGGCACCAGCGTGCCGAGGCGCAGTTTGACCGGCGCGGCGTGAGCAAACGGCGCGGCGAGCAGCGCGGCGCATAACGAAACGAGGCTGAGGGTGCGGATCAGGCGGGACATCGGTGTCTACTCCGTGAAATATTGGTCGGCGCGCTCCAGCAACCATTTGGCGCGGCGCTGCATCAGGGTATTGGCGAGGCGTTTTTCGGGATAGGCAGCGGGATCGATTTTCAGCGCGGCCTGCAAAAGCGCCTCAAATTCGCGGCGATCCCGGCCCGGCACTGCCACCGCTTCGGCAAGCGCGACATACGGCCCGGCCTGGCGGCCCCCGGAAAGCTCGATGGCGCGCTGGAAATGGCGGCGCGCCGTGACAGCGGCGTCAGGGCCGGGACGCGCCATCGCGTAGCTGATCATAAACACATGTAACGCCCCATCGTCGTAACCCTCATCCAGCGCCAGGGCGCGTTTCAGCAGGGCATCCATCTGCGGCAGGTCGGCGACGGCATCGGGATCGTCCTTGGACAACGCAATCAACGCCGCCCACGACACCCCGCACCAGTAGAGCGCCGCCACGTCATCGCGAGTGGTGGATTGCAAGCCCCGGTCAGGTGCGCTTTTCAGCGCGGCGGACAAACCGGGATGCCCCACCTCCAGCGCCCGCACCCCGTAATCGCGCGCGCGGCGGAACAGCTTGCGGGCGCGCTCGCGCAGGCGATAGGCGGCGGCGACATCTTTCTCCTCGATCTCGTCGGCCTCCTGTTGCAGGAAAGCGTAAGCATATTGGGTATAACCGCCGGCAGTGGCAGTGAGCAAAGCGGCATGGTGAGGACGCTCGGCGAGCACGCTTTCCATCAGCTTCAACGAAAAAGGCGTCGCATCCCGAATCAATTCGGGGTCATCGTCGGCAGCGTAGACCGAGCCGCCGGAACTCAAGGCGTCGCCAAGATGATCGGCGGCCAGATGGCGCAACGAACAGCCGGACACCATCACAGCGAGGAGCAGCGGCAATGCAAGGCGGAGGGCAGGGAAATTGCGGAAAGCGGGGGACATGGGGTCGCTAGGATAAAGACCGATTGTTGCAGCGCTGTGACCCGGCGGCAGCGCGGCGTTCTGCTCACGAAACGGAAAAAACAGAACTGCTGGAACTGGTACGGATTGGCTCACATTCGGAGCTGGGGCTGTAGGCTCCTATCCCGTTTAATGCAAATTATCGGGATGGAAACTCCGTCAATACGGTTGGAACGGCAGAGATGAAGGTCAGCCTCCCCAGAACTGCGAAACTCTCCCGCAAGCGGTAGAAGGTGGGGTAAAATTCCCGTTTATTTTCATGCGTATTGGCTTCCCCTCAGACATTCGGAGTTCCGAGTAAAGAAGAGAATGTTGGGGATAGCCATCCGAACAGGGGGGAAATCATGTGGCAAAGGCTGGTCGTTCTGTTGTTCCTGCTGTCGTCTGTGGTGCTCGCGCATGCCGCGCCCACCACGCCGACCGCCGATTTCACCGACAACGGCGACGGCACCGTCACCCACAAGACCACCGGGCTGACCTGGAAGCGCTGTGCCGAGGGACAGACCTGGACGGGTAGCAACTGCACGGGAACGGCGGCCACTTACACCTACGACCAGGCTGCCGCCCTGACCTCCAGCTTTGCCGGCAAGAGCGACTGGCGCCTGCCGACTATTGCCGAACTGGGTACCATTGTCGAACGCAGCAGTGTCAACCCTGCCATCAATACCACGGTATTTCCTGGTACACCGGCGTCCGTCTTCTGGTCGGGTTCAGCCGATGCGAGAAGTTCGGGGAACTCATGGTTCATCCACTACTACAATGGCGACGGCCACGGCGCGCCTAAGAGAGACACTTACCACGTTCGTCTTGTTCGCGGCGGACAGATGTTTGATCCTTGGGTCTCTTCCCAATACACCCCAGATGCCGACTTCAGTGACAATGGCGACGGCAGCGTCACCCACAAGAAAACCACCCTGACCTGGAAGCGCTGCTCGGAAGGACAAACCTGGAGCGGCAGTACCTGTACGGGGACGGCGGCAACCTACAGTTGGGATCAGGCGACCGCGCTGACTTCCGGCTATGCTGGCAAGAGTGACTGGCGTCTACCTACCCTTAACGAATTACTGACCCTCGTCGAATGGAGCACCGTCAGCCCCGCTATCAATCCCCGTATTTTTCCTGCCACCCCTACCATTAATTATTTCTGGTCGGCTTCGGCCTATGCCGTTAGTTCGGGCGGTGCGTGGGGCATCTATTTCGAAGATGGCACCCACAGCCCCTTTGACAGGACGGCCATCGGTCGTGTTCGGCTTGTTCGCGGCGGACAATCTGTTGGTGCTTCTTCCACCGCAACTGGTCTTACCGGGCTGAGCCTAAGTTGCCCTGCCACCGTCGCGGCGGGTGCCACCGCCAGTTGTTCCGCCAGCGCCGCCTACAGCGACGGCAGCAGCAAGGCGGTTTCCCCAATCACCTGGAGTTCCACCAACACCGGTGCGTTGTCGGTAAGCGGCGGCGCGCTGAGCGCCGGGCGCCCCGGTTACGATGTGCCGGTGACGATTTCGGCGAGCTATGTCGAAGGCGGCGTGACCAAGAGCGCCACCGCCCCGGTGACGGTCAAGGACACGCCCATAACCCTGACCAGGCTGGACATCATCTGTACCAGCCAGCTTGCCGCCGGGGGCAGCGGTGCCTGCACCGCCACAGGAACCTATAGCGACGGCAGTAGCAAGGCAGCCACCCCGACCTGGAGCAGTTCCGATAGCGCCACTATAAGCGTATCCACCGACGGCAAGCTCTCCGCCGGCCAGCCAGCCAGCGACAGCAGCGTGACGATCAGCGCCAGCGTCACCGAGAATGGCGTGAGCAAGGCGGCCGCAACGACGGTCGCGGTCAAGGCGGCGGGCGCCGCCACCGCTACGGGCGTGTGCTCGGGCATCAGCAAGAATCTTTCCGCGATCACCATCCCCGGCGATGCCACCAAACACTTGGGTGATGGGCTGGAAGTGAGCTATTGCCTGAAGAACTTCAACTCGGCCACCAAGTTCGACATCTATGTGGCGGTGCAACTGCCTGACCGCAACATGATGTTCCTGCAAGCAGCAGGATTCTTCCAGACGCCCACCTTCACCGGCGAGGTCGCGCCCTACCTCGCCAATACGTTGATCCCCGACAGGTCGGGCAAGGTGCTGTCGATTCAGGTGTTGCCGATGACCCTGCCAACCGGCACCTATACCTTCTACGCCATCCCCGTGCTAGCCGGCGGCAGTGTCATGGACGGTTTTCAGTGGATCGGCAATCTGGCAAAGCAGGACGTCACCATTGCCAAATAGTCGCTGGTTTATTGCGCCAGCTATCGGTATTGCAGGCGCTGGTCTCCATGAGGTATGCCCAATTGAGGCATACCTCAACCAGGCGTCAGGCGCACAGCATAAAGCGCGTCAGCTTAGGGCGGTTTCCGGAATTTCCTGACGCGCTCGCCAAAGCCTCTATGGCCTCAATCTGACGGGCGAGCCCTTAGCGTACTATTTTTTCCGTTTCGTGAGCTGGCCACCTTTGACGGTGGCTATTTTTTCGCCTTGTCTTTCCATGAGTGCCGGTTATAATCACGTCGTAAATTCCAACTTTCCAACCACGGAAACCATGATGGGTGATTTAGTCCGCATCAAAGAAAAGTATCAGGTCACGATTCCGGCGAAGCTGCGGGAAATTGTGTCGCTGAACACGGGCGATTATCTTGAAGCCACTGTTTATCAGGATGGCATCCTGCTACGTCCGAAGCGGGTTATTGATACGCCCAAGAGCAAGCCTAGCATTCTCGATTTCCTTCATGAAACCCGCACCGCCACCAGGGCGCGGGAAGAAATCGACGCCACGTTAGCCGCTGACCGTGCTTCATGGGATCAATAATCAAGCCATCGGCAACGGTCTATCTGGACACTAACGCGATTATCTATCTCACCGAAGGTAATCCGAATTTCAAAGCCTCCATCGAGGGGCTTTTCGTTGAAATAGAGCAAGTTGGGGCGCGGCTCATCACTAGCGAGCTGACCTATACGGAAGCTTTGGTTTTGCCGTTCAGAGCTGGCGACATGGGGCTAGTAATGGCCTATGAGCGGCTTCTCGACACCTTGGTCGAACCTCTTCCGCTTGGGCGGCAAGAGTTGTTCATGGCAGCGAGGCTACGGGCGAACACCCCGAAGCTTCGCACCCCTGATTCCCTCCACCTGGCCACCGCGATACTTGCCGATGCCGACGTGTTCGTGACTGGTGACGGTGGGATAGATGTACCTGCGCCGATGCAAAAGTATTGCCTTTAGCATGTCCACCACAATGAGCAAAGAACTTGGTTATGACGCCTGGCTACTCGATAAAGTCACCGGCACTATGCGCCGTGTTGATAGCGGGGAGCCTGTCTTGATCGAGCACCCGGAAGCCATGCGACATATCCGTGAAAGGCTCACGGCAAGATATCTCGAATATTTCACGAAAATACAAAAACTAAAGTCATTTTGTTTGTTTAGGGAAGAATTCCGGCTCTTGTTCGCCTTGCGCAAGCCATTTCCTCAAGGCGATGTGAAAATCGACAAAACGTCGTATGTGGAAAAAAAAGCCCGTCACAAGGACGGGCCGACCCAATCGGAGGAGAAAAGTTTACGGGGTTAATCGAGCGCCATGCTGAGCGAACGATGCGCTTCGTCCCTCAGCACATCCTTGTTTGTTGACGAGACGTTTTCGGTTGCAGCTTCGTTTTACCAATCGTCGCCCCGAGGGCGGGCCTCCCACCAATATTTCGCGTCTTCCCTATCCCAGCATTTCAGCATGACTGACTACAAGGCAAGGTATGGGACTGTTCCGCGTTGATCTTGTCTATAGCACCTGCAAAGACCCCAAAAACTTCTCCGCATCCTCATAACCCACCACCCGGC
>CAYVIN010000133.1:0-9084 GCA_964451375.1 uncultured Sulfuricella sp. | reverse complement strand
CGCGCTGGCGATATTCGCCTATCTCGCCGGGCATCTGGTGTTTGCTCGCTACCTGGGGATTCCCTACATCCCCGGCGCGGGTGAACTGGCGATTTTCTGCGCGGCAATGGCTGGCGCGGGCCTGGGATTCCTGTGGTTCAACGCCTATCCCGCCGAGGTATTCATGGGCGACGTAGGCGCGCTGGCGCTGGGCGCGGCGCTGGGCCTGGTGGCGGTGATCGTCCGTCAGGAAATCGTATTGTTCGTGATGGGTGGGGTGTTCGTCGTGGAAACCCTGTCGGTGATGTTGCAAGTCGCGTCGTTCAAGCTCACCGGCAAACGTATTTTCCGCATGGCCCCGCTACACCATCACTATGAACTCAAGGGCTGGAAGGAAAACCAGGTGGTGGTGCGGTTCTGGATCATCAGCATGATGTTGGTGCTGGTGGGGCTTTCGACACTGAAACTGAGATAGGGAACAATTTTTAATGCTTAGTGTTGAATGTTTAATTGATGGGGTCGTGCGCGCCGCGCACTCCTCAATTAAACATTCAACATTAAAAATTAAACATTAAACAAATGGGCTACCAAGGCAAAAACATTCTGGTTCTGGGACTCGGTGATACCGGTCTGTCCCTCGCTCTCTGGTTGAACAACCAGGGTGCGCGGGTGACTGTCGCCGATACCCGCGCCGCGCCGCCTAATGCCGCGCGGCTGAACGAGCTTGCCCCGCAGGTCAAGGTGGTGACCGGCCCCTACCAGATGGAACTTTTTCCCGCCGCTGATGTGATTACCATCAGCCCCGGCGTCCCGCTCGCCGAACCGTTGGTTGCCGAGGCCGTAAAACGCGGTACGCCGGTGGTGGGGGATGTGGAACTATTTGCGTTGGAACTCCAAAAATACGAAACCCCCAGGATGGGTGAAGCGATAGCGCACCCATCAAGCGACAAGGGAACGATGGGTGCGCTACGCTTCACCCATCCTACATCGAGACGGAAACCGGCGGTTATTGCAATAACCGGCGCAAACGGCAAAAGCACCGTCACCGAGATGGTCGGGGCAATGTGCCGCAAGGCCGGGTTGAATACCGTGGTGGCGGGCAATATCGGCTTGCCGGTGCTGGATGCGTTAAGCGAGGCGGAACGCAGCGGCGCTCAACCCGACGTGTACGTGCTGGAGCTTTCCAGCTTCCAGCTCGAAACCACCTCCAGCCTTAACCCGCTTGCCGCAACCGTGCTCAACGTCACCGAAGACCACCTCGACCGCTATCCCGGCATGAGCGAATATGCTGCCGCGAAGGCGCGGATATTCGCGGGCGAGGGCTTGCAGATACTCAATCGCGAAGACGAGTGGAGCCGCAACATGGCTCTGCCGGGACGAAACATCAGCACGTTCGGCCTCGACACCATCCCCGCAGGTAGGGTGGGCACGGCCCTTTGTACCCACGCAGCAGAATCACAAGAATCGGTGGGCACAAAGACCGTGCCCACCCTACAAGACTGGGGAATCCGCGAAGTCAACGGCCAACCCTGGCTGGCCCACGGCGCGGAAAATCTGATGGCTGTTGCCGACCTGCCGCTGGCCGGACTACACAACGCCGCCAACGCGCTGGCCGCACTGGCGCTGTGTGAGCCGCTCAATCTGCCGATGCCCGCTTTACTTGCCGCGTTACGCGAATTCAAGGGACTCCCGCACCGGGTCGAATTCGTCGCGACGGTCAATGGCGTGACCTATTACGACGACTCCAAAGGCACCAACGTCGGCGCGACCGTGGCGGCGCTCACCGGTTTTTCCCATATTCCCGGCAAAGTCGTGCTGATTGCCGGCGGCGATGGCAAGGGCCAGGATTTCTCGCCGTTGCGCCCCGCCGTCGAAGCCCATGCCCGCGCGGTGTTGTTGATCGGTCGCGACGGCCCGAAAATCGACGAAGTGCTGGCCGGTAGCGACGTTCCCGTATTCACCGCAGCAACCCTCGAAGCCGCCGTGTCGCAATGCGCCGCCCTGGCCCGCCCCGGCGACGTGGTGCTGCTTTCCCCGGCTTGCGCAAGCTGGGATATGTTCCGCAACTACGCACACCGCGCCGAAGTCTTCATAGCCGCAGTAAATCACCTCGCCGGGGAGTCCGCGTAATGGCCTACGCCTCGCCGCTCGCCGCCCAACACGCCAAGCCGGAATACGACCGCGCCTTGTTGTGGTCGGTGTTGCTGTTGCTCTGTTTCGGGCTGGTGATGGTGTATTCCGCGTCGATTGCGATTGCTGCGGGCAATCGCCTGATGGGATATCAGGAAACCTATTTCCTGGTGCGCCACGGTATTTATGTGGCGGTCGCCCTGGTGGGCGGTTTTCTGGCGTTCCAGGTTCCTCTCAAGATATGGCAGGAATTTGCGCCCTGGTTATTCCTGGCGGGCATTCTGTTGCTGGTGGTGGTGCTGATTCCCGGCATTGGCCGTGAAGTCAACGGCAGCCGCCGCTGGTTGTCGCTGGTGGTGGTGAATTTGCAGCCTTCCGAACTGATGAAGCTGTTTGCGGTGATGTACGCCGCCGATTACACGGTGCGCAAGGCCGCTTACATGGATAACTTCAAGCGCGGCTTTTTGCCGATGCTCATCGTGATGCTGCTGGTTGGCGCGTTGCTGCTGCGCGAGCCGGACTTCGGCGCGTTCGCGGTAATCACCGCCATCGCCATGTCGGCGCTGTTTCTCGGCGGATTACACTGGAAACAACTGGCCGGGCTGGTCGCGATGCTGGTGGTGGGGTTTGTGCTGGTGATCTGGACTTCTCCGTATCGCTTGCAGCGGGTGATTGGTTTCATGGATCCGTGGGCCGACCCGTTCGGCAAGGGTTACCAGCTTTCCCACGCGCTGATTGCCTTCGGGCGCGGCGAATGGTTCGGAGTGGGGTTGGGCGGCAGCGTCGAAAAACTCTTTTACCTGCCCGAGGCGCATACCGATTTCCTCCTTGCGGTGATTGCCGAAGAACTCGGTTTCGTGGGCGTCTGCGCGGTCTTGACGATGTTTGCGTGGGTGGTGGTGCGGGCTTTCCAGATCGGCAAACAGGCTGAAGACCAGGATGAACATTTCCCCGCGCTGGTTGCTTACGGCATCGCCGTGTGGGTGGGGGTGCAATCCATCATCAATATGGGCGTGAACATGGGGGTATTGCCCACCAAAGGTTTGACCCTGCCGTTCCTCTCCTTCGGCGGCAGCGGCATCGTCGCCAACTGCGTCGCTATCGGCGTCCTGATGCGAGTGGACTGGGAAAGTCGCCAGAAACAGCGGGGGTACAGTGTTTAAGGTTAAATGTTTAATGCTTAATGTTGAATTGGGGAGACTCCAATGACGGACACTTCGCCCCCCCCATTAAACATTCAACATTCAACATTAAGAACTGCCCTGATCATGGCTGGCGGCACCGGCGGACACGTCTTCCCGGCGCTGGCGGTGGCGGATTGGCTCAGGGAACGCGGCTGGAACATCGTCTGGCTGGGCACACCGGGCGGCATGGAAGCGCGCCTGGTTCCGCAACGCGGCTATCCGGTTGAATTCGTGCGCTTCGGCGGGGTGCGCGGTAAAGGCCCGATGCGCTTGTTGATACTCCCCATGCAACTATTGCTGGCGTTTGCCCAGAGCATCGGGGTGATGTTGCGGGTGCGTCCCGATGTGGTGTTGGGCATGGGCGGATTCACCGCGTTTCCGGGCGGATTGATGGCCGCCCTGCTGGCCAAACCGCTGGTGATTCATGAACAGAATTCGGTGGCGGGAATGACCAACAAAGTCCTTGCGCATCTCGCTGACCGCGTGTTGACGGCCTTTCCCGCGCCATTCGGCAAGCCGCAGGGTGAAATGGTGGGCAACCCGGTGCGCGCCGACATCGCCGCGCTGCCGATGCCCGCTGAGCGCTACGCAGCGCGGAGCGGCAAGCTGCGCCTGCTGGTGGTGGGTGGCAGCCTGGGCGCACAGGCGCTGAATGAAGTCGTGCCGCAGGCATTGGCGCTGTTGAACGAAGATAAAAGGCCGGAGGTGATCCACCAGTCCGGCGCAAAACAGATCGACGCCCTCAAGGCCAACTATGAAAAAGCCGGGGTTACGGCGGATTGCCGCGCCTTCATCGATGATATGGCGCAGATGTATGGCTGGTGCGACTTGCTGGTGTGCCGCGCGGGTGCTTTGACGCTAGCGGAAATCACCGCCGCCGGGGTGGCGAGTGTGCTGGTGCCCTATCCCCACGCGGTAGATGACCACCAGACCCACAACGCCAGGTATTTGAGCGACAACGCTGCGGCAGTATTGATGCCGCAACCCGAATTAACGGGGGAAAAGCTGGCCGATCTGATTCGCGCGAGCAGCCGGGAAAAGCTGCTGAGCATGGCGGAAGCCGCAAGAAAACTGGCCAAGCCGGAAGCGACGGAACGGGTCGCGGAAGTCTGTGAAGAACTTTGTAATGGGTGATGAGCGATGAGTAATGGGAAAAAACCGGGGAGCATGGGAGGGAAGAGATTTCCCCATCACCCATCACCCATTACCCATCACCCAAAGAGCGGAGCGATATGAAACACAAAGTAAAAAAAGTCCATTTCGTAGGTATCGGCGGCGTCGGCATGAGCGGCATCGCCGAGGTATTGCTCAACCTGGATTTCGAGGTGAGCGGTTCCGATTTGGGCGACAACGCGACTACCCGGCGTTTGCGCGACCTCGGCGCGACGGTGATGCAGGGCCACGCCGCCGAAAATCTCGATGACGCCGATGTGGTGGTGGTTTCCACCGCCGTCAAGGAAGACAACCCGGAGGTCGCCGCTGCGCGCGCCAAGGGTATCCCGGTGGTGGCGCGCGCCCTGATGCTCGCCGAACTGATGCGCCTGCGCCAGGGCATCGCGATTGCCGGCACCCACGGCAAAACCACCACTACCAGCCTGGTCGCCAGCATCCTCGGCGAAGCGGGCATGGATCCGACCTTCGTGATCGGCGGGCGTCTGGAAGCGGCAGGTTCAAACGCGCGCCTCGGGCAAGGCGAATTTCTGGTGGCCGAAGCAGATGAATCGGACGCCTCGTTTCTCTACCTCACCCCGGTGATGGCGGTGGTCACCAACATCGACGCCGACCACATGGAGACCTACGGGCACGACTTCGAGCGCCTTAAAACCGCGTTTGTCGATTTCATCCAGCGCCTGCCTTTCTACGGTCTGGCGGTGTTGTGCGCGGACGACCCGAATGTCAGGGCCATCATCCCGCGCATCAGTAAACCGATGGTGACCTATGGCGTAGCCGAAAACGCGCAGGTGCGCGCCACCAACATCAGTCATGCGGGCGGGAAAATGAGTTTCACGGTGGTGCGCCAAGGCCAGCCCGATCTGGCAGTGACGCTCAATTTGCCGGGCCACCACAACGTGCTGAACGCCCTGGCGGCGATTGCCGTAGCGATGGAAGTGGGTGCGGAAGACCAAGCCATCGTCACCGGCCTGGCGGAGTTTCGCGGCGTCGGGCGGCGTTTTCAGCGGTATGGCGAGATTGCGTTGCCCGCGTTGGCAATGCCCCCTCTCTCCAACTCTCTCCCCCCCGGGGGAGAGAGGGCAGACGAACCCCTGCCCGCAAGCGGGCGGGGTACTTTTACTCTAATCGACGACTACGGCCACCACCCGGTGGAAATGGCGGCGACGCTGGCGGCGGCGCGCGGCGCATTCCCCGGCAAACGCCTGGTGCTGGCTTTCCAGCCGCACCGCTTTACCCGCACCCGCGACCTGTTCGAGGATTTTGTGAAGGTGTTGTCGAGCGTGGATGTGCTGTTGCTGAGCGAAGTTTATCCCGCCGGCGAAGCGCCCATTGTGGCGGCGGATGGACGGGCGTTAACCCGTGCGATTCGGGTGTTGGGCAAAGTGGAGCCGATTTTTGTGGAAACCATTGCTGAATTGCCGCAAGCCATTCTGGATGTGGTGCGCGACGGGGACGTGGTGCTCACCATGGGCGCCGGTTCGGTAGGTCAGATTCCCGGTTTGTTGAGCCGTGGAAAACAGTGAGGAGAACAACGACATGAACGTAGCCCTGGCGGTAGCGCCCGCACCCTTGCGCGGCGTGATGTTGAACAACGAGGTGATGAGCAAACACACCAGTTGGCGGGTCGGCGGCGCAGCGGAATTCGCCTACATCCCGGCTGACCTGGCGGATCTCGCGAGTTTTCTCGAAAGCCTGCCACGCAATGAGCCGCTGTATTTCGTCGGCCTGGGCAGCAATCTGCTGGTGCGCGACGGCGGGGTGCGCGGCACGGTGATCCTGTTGCACGGCGCGTTGAACCAGATCAGCCCATGGCACGAAAAAGACGGCGACACGCCGGTGGTGGCGGGCATCTATGCGGAAGCCGGGGTAGCCAGCCCCAAAGTGGCGCGTTATGCCGCACTCAACGATTTGCAGGGCGCGGAATTCCTGGCCGGCATCCCCGGCACGGTAGGCGGCGCGCTGGCGATGAACGCCGGCTGTTACGGGGCGGAAACCTGGAGCCGGGTGGCGGAAGTCCTGACGGTTGACCGTTATGGCCAGTTGCGCCGCCGCACCCCCAAGGATTACGTAGTTGGTTATCGCCACGCCACGTTGCGCGACGGCGGCGAGGAATGGTTTGTCGCCGCCTGGATGCACTTTTCCAAGGGCGATGGCGCGGCCTCCCGCGAAAAAATGCGCGAACTTCTGGAAAAACGGGTCGCCAGCCAACCGTTGAGCCAGCCCAACGCCGGCTCGGTGTTCCGCAATCCGCCGGGCGATTACGCTGCGCGCCTTATCGAAGCCACCGGGTTGAAGGGGCTACGCCTAGGCGGCGCGGAAGTCTCGCAAAAACACGCCAATTTCATTGTTAATACGGGCAGCGCAACGGCAGGCGACATCGAAGCCCTGATTACCAAAGTGCAGGACATCGTGATGGAAAAACACGGCGTGGCGTTGGTGCGTGAAGTGCGGATTATTGGAGAAACGGTGTGAGTGAAATGGGTAAGGTAGCCGTCTTATTGGGTGGAACCTCAGCCGAGCGCGAGGTATCGCTGAAAAGCGGCAATGCGGTATTGGCTGCGTTGCGGCGCGCCGGTGTGGATGCGCACCCCTTCGATCCGGCGCAGCGAAACCTCGGCGACTTGCTGAATGACGGTTTTCAACGGGTATTCATTGCATTGCACGGCGGCTACGGCGAAGACGGCACATTGCAGGGCGCGCTCGATCTGATGGGGTTGCCGTATACCGGCAGCGGGGTGCTGGCTTCGTCGCTGGCGATGGACAAGTGGCGCACCAAGTTGATCTGGCAGGCGCTTGGTTTGCCGATTCCCGAGTACGCGATTCTCGATGCAAATAGCGATTTCGCCGCCGTCGAGCAACGTTTGGGACTGCCCCTGTTCGTCAAACCGGCGCGGGAAGGGTCGAGCATCGGGGTAGTGAAGGTAAAAACCCCCGGCGCTTTGCAAGCGGCTTATGAAGAAGCGGCGCGTTACGACGACCTGGTAATCGCCGAGCGCAATATCGGCGGCGGGGAATACACGGTAGCGGTGCTGGGTGAGTCGGTATTGCCGATCATCAAAATCGAGCCTGCCGGCGAATTCTACGATTACGAGGCGAAATACCTGCGGGACGACACCCGCTACCTGTGTCCGTGCGGTCTGCCGGAACAGCAGGAAATGGCGATCCGCGCCCAGGCGCGGCTGGCTTACGCCGCCATCGGCGGACGCGGCTGGGGGCGGGTGGATTTTTTGATGGACGAGACGGGGAACCACTATTTCCTCGAAGTAAATACCGCGCCGGGCATGACCGACCACAGCCTGGTGCCAATGGCGGCGCGGGCGGCGGGAATATCGTTCGAGGAACTGGTGGTAAGAATATTGGAGTTGGCAAGGTGCGGCGGGCGCTAAAGGGCTAGTCCCTAGCACCCAGCCCCTAGCCCCTGCCCTATGTGGGACAAAACGCAACTGACACTGGGCATCGCACACATGCTGTTCGCGCTGGCGGCGGTGATGATGCTCTACGCGGGATTTTTCCTGGTGATCAACTTGCCGGTGTTCCCGCTGAAGAAAATCGACGTTAAAGGGCACCTGAGCCACGTTAACCGGGAGCAGGTGAAATTGATCGTTCAGCAGGAGATGAAAGGAAATTTCTTCACATTGGACATCAAGCGGATACGTGGTGCTTTCGAGAAACTGCCGTGGGTGCGTTCGGTGAACGTGCGCCGCCGCTGGCCGGATCGTCTCGAAGTCGCGCTGGAGGAACATCAGGCTCTGGCGCGGTGGGGCGGTATTGGCCTGGTAAACAGCAGCGGCGAGGTGTTCCAGGCCGCCTCGGACGGCGATTTGCCCGAATTTATCGGGCCAACCCCGGAGTCGGCCAAGGACATCACTGAGCATTACGGGCAGTTCAAGGCGACATTGGGGCCGCTCGGGTTAACTCCGGCGCAAATTGTGCTGAGTCCCCGGCGCGCCTGGCAGGTGCGCCTGAAAAGCGGCTTGACCCTGGAATTGGGAAGGGAAGAAGTGGGAGCAAGAATGTCCCGGTTTGCCGAGGTTTACGAGAGGACGATGGCGAAGCTGCCGGCGTCGGTGAATTACGTCGATCTGCGTTATCCCAACGGATTCGCGGTTCGCTATCCGGAAGTGGCGTTACGCAAGCCGGCAAGTACGAACAAGCAAGGAGCAAAACATGGCTAGGGCCAGGGACAGCAAAAATTTAATCGTCGGTCTGGATATCGGCACCTCCAAGATCGTCACCATCGTCGCGGAAGTCCTGCCGGAAGGCCGACTGGAAATCGTCGGCATCGGACAGCATCCGTCGCGCGGCCTGAAAAAAGGGGTGGTCATCAACATCGACGCAACCGTCGCAGCCATTCAGCGTTCGTTGGAAGAAGCCGAACTGATGGCGGATTGCAAGATACGCGAGGTCTACACGGGCATCGCCGGCAGCCATATCAAGAGCATCAATTCCCATGGGATGGTGGCGATCAAGGACAAGGAAGTCACCCAGTCCGACGTGGATCGGGTGATCGAAACCGCCCGCGCAGTGATCATCCCGGCGGAGCAGCAAATACTCCACATTCTCACCCAGGAATTCATCATCGACGGCCAGGAAGACGTGCGCGAGCCGCTGGGCATGA
>CAYVIN010000132.1:0-9205 GCA_964451375.1 uncultured Sulfuricella sp. | reverse complement strand
AGCAAGGCCGGCTGGACTTCCGATGAAATCACCATGTGCACACCGACCATTTCATTGGCTCGGGCAAACACGGCAGCGTAGTCCAACGTACCGAAATGCGCCAACACCAGCCCGATACCCAGCAGGAAACCGAAGTCACCCACGCGGTTGACCAGAAATGCCTTGAGATTGGCATAGATCGCCGTCGGGCGGGTATACCAGAAGCCGATCAACAGATAGGACACCAAGCCCACAGCTTCCCAGCCGAAGAACAGTTGGACGAAGTTGTTCGACATCACCAGCATCAGCATGGAGAACGTGAACAGCGAGATATACGCGAAGAAACGCTGGTAACCGGGGTCTTCGGCCATGTAGCCGATGGTGTAGATGTGCACCATCAGGGACACGAAGGTCACCACCAGCATCATCAGTACGGTCAGCTTATCAATCAGGAAGCCGACTTCAAAGCGCGTTTCACCGCTGGTCAGCCAGGTATAAACCGTGCCGTTGTAGGTGTGGCCCTGCTGCACGTCCTGAAAAATCAGCAACGACAACACAAACGACAGCGCCACGCCGAGAATGGTGACGACATGCGAACCGGTGCGTCCAATGACGCGCCCGAACAGTCCGGCGACGATGGCTCCCGCGAGGGGAGCGAGGGGCACCAGCAGATAGAGGTTTTGCATATCCGTCATGTTAACCCTTGAGGTGATCCAGATCGTTCACGTTGATGGTATTCAGGTTGCGGAACAACGCCACCAGAATGGCGAGGCCAATCGCCGATTCCGCTGCCGCCACGGTGAGGATGAAAAACACGAATACCTGCCCCGCCGCGTCATTGAGATAATGGGAGAAGGCGATGAAATTGATGTTGACCGCCAGCAGCATGAGTTCAATCGCCATCAGGATGACGATCAGGTTCTTGCGGTTGAGGAATATCCCGACCACGCTGATAACAAACAGCAGCGCACCGAGAATCAGATAATGGGTCAACGACAGCACGGCTTCTCCCTCACTCTTCGCCAGATTTTTCTGCGGGCATGGAAACCAGGCGCACACAATCTTCGCGGCGCGCCTTCACTTGTTCCGCCGGGTCTTGATGTTTGGTGTTCTGGCGGCGGCGCAGCGTAATCGCAATCGCGGCGACAATCGCCACCAGCAGCACGACCGCAGCCAGTTCGAACGGGTAAACGTAATCGGTATAGATCAGGCGGCCCAGTTCCTTGGTATTGCTGTATCCCGCCGCGTGGTTCTGTTCGAGCTTGACGTATTCCGGGATGAAGGTCTTGCGCCCGAGCACCAGCGCCATTTCCATCGCCATCAGCGCGCCCACCAGAACCGCCAGTGGGATACTTTCGCGGAAACCCTCGCGCATCCGGCGCAGGTCGAGATCCATCATCATCACCACGAACAGGAACAGCACCATCACCGCACCGATATACACCAGCACCAGCGTGATCGCCAGGAATTCGGCTTCCAGCAGCAACCACAGGCCGGCGGCGGTAAAAAATCCCAATACCAGATACAGCGCGGCATGCACCGGGTGGCGCACGGTAATCACCCGCAATCCGGCAAACAGCAGGATGCTGGAGAGGAAATAGAAAATCAGGGTTTCAAAGTTCATGGTCTTGTCCGGTTCCCGTCAACGGTACTTGGCGTCCGCCGCCCTGTCCTTGGCAATCTGTTCTTCATACTTATCACCCACTGCCAGGAGTTTTGCCTTGGTGTACAGCAGGTCGCCGCGCGACTCGCCGTGGTAGTCGAAAATCCGCGTTTCGACAATGGCATCGACCGGGCAGGATTCTTCGCAAAAGCCGCAGAAGATACACTTGGTCAGATCGATGTCGTAGCGCGTGGTGCGGCGCGAGCCGTCCTCACGCTCGGCAAGATCGATGGATATCGCCAAAGCCGGGCAAATGGTCTCACACAGTTTGCAGGCGATGCAGCGCTCTTCCCCGTTGGGGTAACGGCGCAAGGCATGCAACCCGCGGAAGCGCGCCGACATCGGCGTGCGCTCTTCCGGGAAACAAATGGTGATCTTGGGCGCGAACATGTAGCGCCCGGTGAGCGCCATGCCCTTGAGCAGTTCCCAAAGGAGGAAGGTCGAGAAGAAGTCTTTTATACGGTCCATGTTCTTCTCTCCATCAATGGAACAGGTAGCCGTAAGGCGTTTGCATCATGGCGCCGACCACCAATATCCAGACCAGCGTGACCGGAATGAATACTTTCCAGCCCAGACGCATGATCTGGTCGTAGCGATAACGCGGGAAGGTAGCGCGGAACCACAGGAAAAGGAACAGCACGAAGCACACCTTGCCGATCAACCAGAAAAACCCGGGGATCAGGGTGAACGGTGCGACCTCGATGGGCGGCAGCCAACCGCCGAGGAACATCAGGCTGGTGAGCGTTGCCACCAGGATCATGTTGGCGTATTCGGCGAGGAAAAACACCGCGAAAGCCATCCCGGAGTATTCCACATGGAAACCGACGATTTCCGATTCGCCTTCCACCACGTCGAACGGCGCGCGATTGGTTTCCGCAACGCTGGCGATCAAGTACACGATGAACAGCGGAAACAGTGGTAGCCAGTACCAGTTGAGGAACCCGCCCTCCTGGCCTTTGACGATCTGCACCAGATTCAGGCTTTGCGCGGCCATCAGCACCCCAACCAGCGCGAAACCCATGGCGATTTCGTAGGCGACGATCTGCGCGGCGGCGCGCATCCCCCCAAGGAACGCATACTTGGAGTTGGACGACCAACCGGCCAGCACAATCCCGTACACCCCCATCGAAGTGATGCCCATGATATACAGCAGGCTGGCGTCGATATTGGCAAGCACCAGTTCAGGCGAGAACGGCATCACCGCCCAAGCCGCCAGAGCGGGGGCGATGGCGAGAATCGGCCCAAGAATGAACAGCCCCTTGTTGGCTCCGCTGGGGATGATGATTTCCTTGGTCATCAGCTTGAGCGCGTCGGCAATCGGCTGCAACCAACCCTTCGGGCCTACGCGGTTAGGGCCAAGGCGCACCTGCATGTAGCCGATGATCTTGCGCTCGGCATAAGTCAGGTAGGCGACCCCCAGCATCAACGGTGCGACGATGGCGACGATCTTGGCCATGCTGTATACCAGCGGCCAGACCGGCCCGAGCAACCCTTGCAATGTGAGAACGACAGTTTCGAACATTACGCTCTCTCCACCTTGATTTCATCGAACAGACCGCCCATTGCGGCGCTTGCAGCACAACCCGCCGCCACGCGCACACAGCCATCCGGCAGCTTGTCGTCGCGCGCCGCCGTCAACGTGGCGCTACCATTTCCCTGGCTAACCTTGACCGCATCGCCGGAATTCACGCCCAGTTTGGTCAACACGGAACCATTCATCCATGCCTGAGTTTGCGCGGCGTGGGTCTTTTGCAACGCCGTCGCACGACGCACCACGGCGTCGGCATGGTAGGCGGCGATCTCACCGATACGCTGCAGCCCGGCAATGGGTAATGGGTGATGGGCAATGGGTGTTATGGGTGCCTTCGGCACATTATTCAGCTTGGACAGGACGTTGCCGTCGCCCAGCGCTTCGCTACGCACTTCTTCGCTGCTCTCGTAGTCGAAACCGGCGAGATCGAAAAGATTTCCCATTACGCGCAACACCTTCCAAGCGGGACGGGCTTCGCCAGGCGATTTCAGTGCCGCCGCGAAACTCTGCACCCGGCCTTCGGTACTGACGAAGGTGCCGGAGCTTTCCGAGAACGGCGCAATCGGCAGCAGCACGTCGGCGCACTCCAGCAACGCGGCACTCTTGTAAGCGGACAAGGCCACCACCAGATCGGCGTCGCGCAAGGCGTTCAGCGCCTGCGTCGCGTTGTAGGTATCGCGATCCGGCTCGACACCGAGCAGAATCATCGCTTTCGGCGCGCCCGCCAGCATCGCTGCGGCATTCTTGCCACTGCCTTGCGGCACAGCTTGGGCGAGATAACCGCCGACGCTGTTAGCGGCCTCGCCGAGGAAACCCAGCTTGGCCCCGGAAAGATCGGCAATTTGCTGCGCCAAACTATGGATTTCGCCGGCTTGCGGGTGATGCTGCGCCAGATTACCGAGCAATACCGCTTTGCGTTCTCCGGATTTGAGGCTGGCGGCAATCGCCTGCGCAGTCGCATCCACTTGTTCGCCAGCCAGAGCGCGGCGTACTTGATCCAGAGCGCCTACCAGGGCGGACGGCGCAACAATCGCCTTGGCGGCGAGAGGCATCAGCAAATCGTCGTCCAGCGGATTGATCAGGCTCACGCTGGCGCCGCCCCGCACCGCTTGGCGCAGACGCAGCGCAAGCAGCGGATGATCGGTACGCAAACTGGTGCCAACCAGCAATACGCCGCTTAAGTCGGACACTTCCGCAACCGGCATTCCCAGCCAGGGAGCGCCTTGCGAAGCGGCGCTGAAATCGCTTTGACGCAGACGGAAATCGATGTTGTCGCTACCCAGGGCGCGCGTCAGTTTTTGCAGGAGGAACAACTCCTCGACAGTCGCATGGGGTGTCGCCAGCGCGCCGATTTCGGTCGCGCCGCGTTTGTCCTTGACGGCTTTCAGCGCGGTCGCGGCAAAATCCAGCGCGTATTGCCAGTCGCATTCGCGCCACTGGTCGTTCTGCTTGATCATCGGGCGTTGCAGGCGGTCGGTGGAATTCAGCCCTTCGTAGGCAAAGCGCTCGCGGTCGGACAACCAGCACTCGTTGATGGCTTCGTTTTCGCGCGGCAATACCCGCACCACATTGCCGTTTTTGCATTGAATTTCGATGTTGCTGCCCAGGCCGTCATGCGGACTCACCGACGGCGTACCGCGCAACTCCCAGGAACGCGCCTTGAAGCGGAACGGCTTGCTGGTCAACGCACCCACCGGACACAGGTCGATCATGTTTCCGGACAATTCCGACTCGATCGCGTTGCCGAGGAACGGGGTGATTTGCGAATGTTCGCCGCGCCCGATCTGGCCCATTTCCATGATGCCGCCGATTTCCTGGCCGAAACGCACACAACGGGTGCAATGAATGCAACGGGTCATGTCGGTGGAAATCAGCGGGCCGAGATTCTTGTTGAACACCACGCGCTTTTCTTCCTGATAGCGCGAATCGCCCTTGCCGTATCCGACGGCCAGATCCTGCAACTGGCATTCGCCGCCCTGATCGCAAATCGGGCAGTCGAGCGGGTGATTGATGAGGATGAATTCCATCACCGCTTTTTGCGCCGCCAGGGCTTTCGCCGAGCGAGTCTGCACCTTCATGCCTTCGACCACCGGCGTCGCGCAAGCCGGCACCGGCTTGGGCGCCTTTTCCACGTCCACCAGACACATCCGGCAGTTGGCGGCGACCGACAGTTTCTTGTGGTAGCAGAAGCGCGGAATGTAGATACCCGCCGCGTCGGCGGCGTCGATTACCGTGCTGCCGTCCTGGACAGTCAGCGCCTTGCCGTCAATTTCGATATTCGCCATATTTTTAGACGCCGGAAACCAAACACTTACCGTGCTTGATGTGATGTTCGAATTCGTGGCGGTAATGCTTGAGCATCCCCTGCACCGGCATCGCTGCGGCATCGCCCAGCGCGCAGATGGTGCGCCCCATGATGTTGCCGGCCACCGAGTCGAGCAACGCGAGGTCTTCGTCGCGCCCCTGGCCGTGTTCGATGCGATGAACCACCCGGTACAGCCAGCCGGTACCTTCGCGGCAAGGTGTACATTGGCCGCAGGACTCCTCGAAATAGAAATAGGACAGGCGTTCCAGCGCCTTGACCATGCACACCGTCTCGTCCATTACGATCACCGAACCCGCGCCCAGGAAGGAGCCGACCTTGGCGATGGAATCGTAGTCCATGGTCAGATCCATCATGACTTCGGCGGGCACCACCGGCACCGACGAACCGCCGGGAATCACCGCTTTCAGCTTATGGCCGTTACGCACTCCGCCAGCCATTTCGAGCAGGTCCTTGAACGGTGTGCCCATGCCGATTTCGTAGTTACCCGGTTTGTTGACGTGACCGGAGACGGAAAAGATTTTGGTGCCGCCGTTATTGGGCTTGCCCAACTCCAGGAATTTCTGTCCGCCGTTCTTGACGATGTAGGGGATCGACGACAGCGTTTCGGTATTGTTGATGGTGGTCGGCTTGCCGTACAGACCAAAGCTCGCCGGGAACGGCGGCTTGAAGCGTGGCTGGCCTTTCTTGCCCTCGATGGATTCGAGCAGCGCGGTTTCTTCGCCGCATACGTAAGCGCCGTAACCATGGTGGGCGTGGATGTCGAAATCCCAGCCACTGCCAAGGATATTCTTGCCCAGCAGGTTGGCGGCGCGCGCCTCTGCCAGGGCCGCCTCGAAGCGCTCGTAGCACTCGAAAATTTCGCCGTGGATGTAGTTGTAGCCCGCGCTCGCCCCCAGCGTGTAGCCAGCGATGATCATGCCTTCGATCAACTGGTGCGGGTTGTAGCGAATGATGTCCTTATCCTTGAAAGTGCCCGGTTCGCCCTCGTCGGTGTTGCATACGACATACTTGTCGCCGGGAAACTGGCGCGGCATGAAGCTCCACTTCAGGCCCGTCGGGAACCCCGCACCGCCGCGACCGCGCAACGCGCTGATCTTGACCTGGTTGATGATTTCTTCCGCCGGCATTTTTTCGGCGATGACCTTGCGCAGGGCATCGTAACCGCCCGCCTTGAGGTAGTTTTCCAGCTTCCAGGATTCCGGCAGGTGGATGCTGTGGAAAATGACTTCGTTCAAACCCTTGATGTCCGCCATGATCACTCCAGCCCCGCCAGGATTTCGTCGATGACCTGAGGCGTCAACTTCACCTTCATCTTGTGGTTGTTGATGGTGAGCAACGGCCCTTCGCCGCAGGAACCCATGCACTCGGACATTTTCAGGGTAAATTTGCCGTCGGCGGTGGTTTCACCGAAGCCGATGCCGAGCTTGCCCTGGATGTATTCCACCACGCTTTCCGCCCCCATCAGGGAGCACGGCAGGTTGGTGCAGACGGTCAGCTTGTATTTGCCGACCGGCTTGAGTTCGTACATGTTGTAGAAGGTCGCCACTTCCCACGCCGCGATGGCGGGAATTTGCAGGTAGCCGGCGACGAACTCGATAGTTTCGGGCGCCAGCCAGCCTTTTTCTTCCTGGGCGATGCGTAGCGCCGACATCGTCGCCGACTGCTTTTGCAGTTGCGGATACTTGGCGACTTCGCGGTCGATTCTTTGCAGGGATTCGGTCGAGAGCATTATCGGTCTATCTCTCCAAACACAATGTCGTAGGTACCCATCAGCGCCACCACGTCGGCGATCATGTGACCGCGCGCCATCTCGTCCATGGCGGCCATGTGGGCAAAGCCCGCAGCGCGGATTTTCATGCGATAGGGCTTATTGGCGCCGTCGGAAATCAAGTAGATGCCGAACTCGCCCTTGGGATGCTCGACGGCGGCATAAGCCTCGCCGGGCGGAACGTGAAAACCTTCGGTGAAGAGCTTGAAATGGTGAATCAGCTCTTCCATGTTTTCCTTCATGTCGGCGCGGGCCGGCGGGGCAACCTTGTGGTTGGCGCTGATCACCGGGCCGGGATTGACGCGCAACCAATCCACGCACTGCTTGATGATGCGGTTGGACTGGCGCATTTCTTCCATACGCACCAGGTAACGGTCGTAACAATCGCCGTTGGCGCCCACCGGGATATCGAAATCCACCTTATCGTACACTTCATAGGGCTGTTTCTTGCGCAGATCCCACTCGATCCCCGACCCACGGATCATCGGGCCGGTCAGGCCCAGCGCCAGAGCGCGTTCCGGGGTGATCACGCCGATCCCCACGGTACGCTGCTTCCAGATGCGGTTGTCGGTCAACAGGGTTTCGTATTCATCCACACACGCCGGGAAGCGCTGGGTAAAGTCGTCGATGAAGTCCAGCACCGAGCCGTGGCGATTGACGTTCAAACGCGTCATGTCGGCCTCGTTATGCTCCTGCATCTTGCTCAATTCGTACTGCGGCATGGTGTCCGGCAGATCGCGATACACACCGCCGGGACGGTAGTAGGCGGCATGGAGACGCGCGCCGGATACCGCCTCGTAGACATCCATCAGGTCTTCGCGTTCGCGGAAGGTGTAGAGGAACATCGTCATCGCGCCGATATCCAGCCCGTGCGCGCCCAGCCACAACAGATGGTTGAGGATGCGGGTAATCTCGTCGAACATCACCCGGATGTACTGAGCACGCACCGGCACATCGACACCCAGCAATTTTTCCACCGCCATCACGTAGGCATGCTCGTTGGACATCATCGACACGTAGTCGAGACGATCCATATAAGGCATCGCCTGGAGGAATATCTTGTGCTCGGCGAGTTTCTCGGTGGCGCGATGCAGCAGACCGATATGCGGGTCGGCGCGTTGCACCACTTCGCCGTCAAGCTCCAGCACCAGGCGCAATACGCCGTGCGCAGCCGGATGCTGCGGACCGAAGTTCAATGTGTAATTCTGGATTTCAGGCACCGTAACCCTCCTCGCGGATCACGCGCGGAATCATCTCGCGATTTTCCATGCTCGTTGGCTGATACACCACACGGCGTTGTTCCGGGTCATAACGCATTTCGACGTTGCCGACCAGCGGGAAATCCTTGCGGAAAGGATGACCAATGAAGCCGTAATCGGACAGGATGCGGCGCAGATCGGGGTGTCCAGTGAAGATGATGCCGTACAGGTCGAAAGCCTCGCGCTCGTTCCAGTTGGCAATCGGCCACACTTCAACCACCGAATCGAGCATCGGAAACTCGTCATCCTCGGCAAACACCCGCACCCGCAGGCGCTGGTTGTTGGCGTAGGAAAGCAGATGGGCTACGGCGGCAAAACGCTTGCCGTTCCACGCGCCGTCACCATAGGTGCTGTAATCGACGCCGCACAAATCGGTCAATTGCTCGAAGCCCAGCGTTTCATCGTCGCGCAAAATTCTGGCAACCGCCAGCCAATCGCCCGCATTGACCTCAATGGTAATTTCGCCCACATACACGCTTTGCTTGACGATCTTGTCACCAAGGGCAGCTTGCAGGGCAGAAGAGAGTTTTTCCAGTTTCGCGTTCATGACGTCAGGCTCTGGCGATGGTTTGGGTACGCTTGATCTTGTTCTGAATCTGGATCAAGCCATACAGCAGCGCCTCGGCAGTCGGCGGACAACCCGGCACATACACGTCCACCGGGACGATGCGGTCACAGC
>CAYVIN010000131.1:0-9250 GCA_964451375.1 uncultured Sulfuricella sp. | reverse complement strand
GGAATTTCTCCCGTTGATCGGCGTCCGCTCAGGCAACTGCCGGATTTAGGATCATCCTAAAAACCTCAGTTTAAAACCGCAAAGGCGCTAAGGCGCAAAGAAATCCAAAGCCTGGACTGGATACTGCGCTCTCCTTATGGGTGAACAATCAGAAATAGTTAACCTTCTGTTTTTCCTCTGCGTCTTTGCGCCTTTGCGGTTCAAGCTGCCTTTTTTAGGATCATTATTTTAATGGGCCAGCCGTAAAACTCGCCAATCCACCGGACGTTTGCTAAAGTCCGCCCGTGATTCCCGACTACGCCACCCTTGATCTCCTGCGCCTCAACCACCCCGCCTGGCGCTTGCTGCGTTCCGACCACGCGCCGCTGGTCGCGAGTTTCCTGCATCGCGTGTACATCTCCCCCAATGTGCGCATGATGGCGCAGGCCGATCTGGCCGAGGCGCTGGAAGACGAGTTGTTTGCGCTGCGCGAAAGTCTCGGGGCGGAAAGTTTTCCCAAGGCGGCGCTGGATTATCTCAACGATTGGGCGGGCAACGACAAGGGCTGGCTGCGCAAGTTTTACAGGCCGGGTTCAGACGAGCCGCATTTCGACCTTACCCCGGCCACCGAAAAAGCCATCGCCTGGCTGGGTACGCTCACCGAACGCAGCTTCGTCGGCACCGAATCGCGCCTGCTCACGCTGTTTGAATTGCTCAAGCAAATGAGCGCCGGCAGCGATGCCGATCCCCAGACGCGGATTGCCGAATTGCAGCGCAAACGCGCCGACATCGACGCGGAACTCGCGCGGGTGCTGGATGGCGACATTCCCGTGCTGGACGCCACCGAGTTGAAAGACCGCTTCCAGCAATTCACCCAGCTTGCCCGCGAATTACTCAGCGACTTTCGCGAAGTCGAGCACAACTTTCGCGGCCTGGATCGCCGGGTGCGCGAGCGCATCGCGCTGTGGGAAGGCGCGAAGGGCGCGCTGCTCGAAGAAATCATGGGGGAGCGCGACGCCATCGCGGACTCGGATCAGGGGCGCAGTTTCCGGGCGTTCTGGGATTTTCTGATGTCGAGCAGCCGCCAGGAGGAACTCTCCGCGCTGCTCGAAAAAGTATTGGCCTTGCCGCCGGTCGCCGAACTCAGGCCCGATGCGCGCACCCGCCGCGTTCATTACGACTGGCTGGAGGCTGGCGAACACACGCAGCGCACCGTGGCCCAGCTTTCCCAGCAATTGCGGCGCTTCCTCGACGATCAGGCGTGGCTGGAGAACCGCCGCATCATGGACATCCTGCACGGCATCGAGGCCCATGCGCTGGCGCTGCGGGATGCCCCGCCGTCCGGCGAAGTCATGCGCATCGCCGAGCCTGCCGCAGACATCGAATTACCCATGGAGCGCCCGCTGCACACCCCGGCGCTCAAACCGGTGATTGCCGACCGGGTGCTCGAATCGGGCGCCGTCGAAATCGACGCGGCGGCGCTGTATGGCCAGGTGGTGGTGGACAAGGCGCAACTGGCGCGCCACGTCCGCCACGCCCTGCAAGACCGGGCGCAAATCACCCTGCGCGAACTGTGCGAACTCCAGCCCCTGCAAAAGGGCCTCGCGGAACTGGTGGCCTATCTGCAACTGGCCGGCGACACCTTCAAATCGGTGGTGGACGAAGAAACCTGCGAAACCATCGTCTGGCAAGGCGCAAGCCGCGACGGTACGGTGCAGCGCAAGGAGGCAAGGCTGCCGAGGGTGATATTCGTCAAATGAAGACTCTTGAAAAATGTAGCTATCAAGGCAGGGCATCGTGGAATAACAAAGTTGTCCGGGAATTCCATCACCGCTGCCCTCACCCCCGCCCCTCTCCCACGGGGAGAGGGGAGAAATTCGCAGTTCTTCAACAGGTTGCAGCACTGTCGCCCCCCTCGCCCTCCGGGAGAGGGGCCGGGGGTGAGGGCAACGGTGACAAGTGCTGCGACAATATCGCGCCATCGTCGCGAAAACGCAGGAAACAACCATGACCGACCTACAACCCCAACCCGACGCGCCCGAGCTGGCCGCGCTGGTGATTCCCCTGCTCAAGGGGGTGATTTATCAGGAGAGCGATCCGCGCCTGTGGAATGCGCTGCTCAACCTGCAAGCGCGGGTGCGCGATTATGTGGCGGTGCTGGGGCTGGAACTGGCGCTCGACGAGGCGGAGGGGTATGCCTTCCTGCGCGCCCGCGTTGCCGAGGACGACGACGAAGCGCTGCCGCGTCTGGTGGCGCGGCGTCCCTTGTCTTTCCCGGTGAGCCTGTTGCTGGCGCTCTTGCGCAAGAAACTCGCGGAATTCGACGCGAGCGGCGGCGACACCCGGCTGGTGCTGAATCGCGACGAAATGGTGGAACTGGTGCGGGTATTCCTTCCCGAAGGCAGCAACGAAGCCCGGCTGATCGACCAGATCGAGGGGCATCTGAACAAAATCATCGAACTGGGCTTCCTGCGCCGCCTCAAAGCGGCTTCGCCGGGCGCGCTGCCCGCCTATGAAGTGCGGCGCATCCTCAAGGCGTTCGTGGATGCCCAATGGCTGGCCGATTTCGATGCGCGGCTGGCGGCCTACCGGGCGCAACTGGGATCGAGCGGAGGCGGCGGCGATGAGTGAAGACATGAGCCTCGGCCTGGATTTCACCGGCGACGATGCGTTGTCGGGCTTTCGCCTGCATCGTCTGGAGGTTTTCAACTGGGGGACGTTCGATTCGCGGGTGTGGAGCCTCACCCTCGACGGCCACAATACCCTGCTCACCGGCGACATCGGCTCGGGCAAATCGACGCTGGTGGACGCAGTGACCACGCTGCTGGTGCCCGCCCAGCGTATCGCCTACAACAAGGCCGCCGGGGCGGACAGCAAGGAACGCTCGCTGCGCTCCTACGTGCTCGGTCATTACAAATCGGAGCGCAACGAGGTCAGCGGCACAGCCCGCCCGGTGGCGCTGCGCGACCACAACAATTATTCGGTGATCCTCGGGGTGTTCCACAACGCCGGGTACGACCAGACCGTGACGCTTGCCCAGGTATTCTGGATGAAGGATGCGCAAGGCCAGCCGGCGCGTTTTTTTACCGGAGCGGAGCGCGAACTGTCCATCGCCGGGGATTTCGCCCATTTCGGTTCGGATTTCGGGGTGTTGCGCAAACGCCTGCGCAGCGCCGGGTGTGAGGTGTACGACAGTTTTCCCGGATATGGCGCGTGGTTCCGGCGGCGTTTCGGCATCGACAACGATCAGGCGCTGGAGTTGTTCCACCAGACCGTGTCGATGAAATCGGTGGGCAATCTCACCGACTTCGTGCGCAGCCACATGCTCGAACCGTTCGAGGTCGCGCCGCGCATCGCCGCGCTGATCGGCCATTTCGACGACCTCAACCGCGCCCACGAAGCGGTGCTCAAGGCCAAGCGCCAGGTAGCGCTGCTCACCCCGCTGGTGGGCGATTGCCAACGGCACGAACAACTTGCCGCGCAGATCGGCGAATTACGCGCCTGCCGCGACGCCCTGCGCGCCTATTTCGCCAGCCTCAAGCTGGCGCTGCTCGACAAGCGCCTCGCTGCGCTGGACGACGATCTGGCGCGTCTCGACGCGCACCTCAAGCGCCTCCATGAGCGCCGCGATGAACAGCGCGTGACGGCGGATGAACTCAAGCGCAATATCGCCGACAACGGCGGCGACCGCCTGGAGCGGCTGGCCGCCGAAATCCGCAAAAAGGATCAGGAACGCGAAACCCGTCAGCGCAAAGCCGAGCGTTACGCCGACCTGGTGGGCGCGGTGGGCGAGCGTCCCGCCGCATCGGAAGCGGAATTCCTCGCCCAGCAGCAACGTTTTACCATGCTTGCCGATAGCGCGACGGAACAGGAAGCGCGCCTGCAAAATCAGGAACGTGAACTGGATTTCGACTTCCGCACCGGGCGCGGCGAACACGCCGCGCTCTCCGCCGAAATCGCCAGCCTGAAAGCGCGGCGCAGCAACATCCCCGCCGAGCAGATCGCGATGCGCGCCGCCTTGTGCGCGGCGCTGAATCTTGCCGAGGACGACATGCCTTTTGCCGGTGAACTGCTCCAGGTGCGCGACGATGAACGCGACTGGGAAGGCGCGGCGGAGCGCCTCTTGCGCAGCTTCGGCCTGTCGCTGCTGGTGCCCGACGCCCATTACGCGGCGGTTGCCGAATGGGTGGACAAGACCCACTTGCGCGGACGCCTGGTGTATTACCGGGTGCGTCCGGCGGCGCGCGGCGACCTGCCCACGCTGCACCGCGATTCGCTGGCGCGTAAGCTCTCGATCAAGCCCGATTCGCCGTTTTACGACTGGCTCGAACACGAAGTCGCACAACGCTTCGACGTGGTGTGCTGCGCCACGCCCGAGCAATTTCGCCGCGAAACCCGCGCCGTCAGCCGCGCCGGGCAAATCAAGTCGCCCGGCGAACGCCACGAAAAAGACGACCGCCACCGCATCGACGACCGCAGCCGCTACGTGCTGGGGTGGAGCAACCGCGCCAAAATCGCCGCGCTGGAAGCCCAAGCGCAAACCCTGGAAACCCGCCTGGCCGAACTGGGCGGACGCATCGCCGCCATCGGCGGCGAACAAAAAGCCGTGCGCGAGCGTCTCGCCGCGTTATCCCGCCTCGACGAATACCAGGACTACGGCGAACTCGACTGGCAGGCGCTGGCCGTGGAAATTGCCCGGCTCAGCGAGGAAAAGCGCCAACTCGAAGCAGCCTCCGATCTGCTCAAGCAACTCACCGCGCAACTCGCCGCGCTGCAAACCGAACTCGCCGGGACGGAAGAAAAAATCGGCGAAAAATCGGTGGAACTCGGCAAGCTGCAAGGCCGCCGCCAGGACGCCGCCGACCTGCGCGAATCGACCGTGGCGCTGCTCGACCCCGCACAATCCGGCTGGTTCGAGCGCCTCGAAGTCATGCGCAATGAGTCCCTCGGCGAACATCAACTCAGCGTCGAATCCTGCGACAACCGCCAGCAGGACTTGCGCGACTGGCTGCAAACCCGCCTCGACGCGGAAGCCAAAAAAATCGACCGGCTGCGCGACAAAATCGTCCAGGCCATGGCCGACTACAAAAACGAATTCAAGCTCGAAACCAGCGAAGTCGATGCCGCCGTCGAGGCCGCCCACGAATACCAGGCCGTGCTCGACGCCTTGCAGGCCGACGACCTGCCGCGTTTCGAGGCGCGCTTCAAGGAACTGCTCAACGAAAACACCATCCGCGAAGTCGCCAACTTCCAGTCGCAACTGGCCCGCGAACGCGAGGAAATCAAGGAACGCATCGCCCTCATCAACGGCTCGCTGACCGGGATCGACTACAACCCCGGTCGCTACATCGTCCTCGAAGCCCAGCCCGCGCCGGACGCCGAAGTGCGCGACTTCCAGAGCGAATTGCGCGCCTGCACCGAAGGCGCGCTGACCGGCTCGGACGACAGCCAGTACTCGGAAGCCAAATTCCTCCAGGTCAAACACATCATCGAACGCTTCCGGGGCCGCGAAGGCCAGACCGAATCCGACCGGCGCTGGAGCGCCAAGGTCAGCGACGTGCGCAACTGGTTCGTCTTCGCCGCCAGCGAGCGGTGGCGCGAAGACGACAGCGAACACGAACACTATTCCGATTCCGGCGGCAAATCCGGCGGACAAAAGGAAAAACTCGCCTACACCATCCTCGCCGCCAGCCTCGCCTACCAGTTCCGCCTGGAATGGGGAGAAGTGCGCTCCCGCTCGTTCCGCTTCGTGGTCATCGACGAAGCCTTCGGACGCGGCTCCGACGAATCCGCCCAATACGGCCTGCGCCTCTTCGACAAGCTCAACCTGCAACTGTTGATCGTCACCCCATTGCAGAAAATCCACATCATCGAACCCTTCGTCGCCGGGGTCGGCTACGTCCACAACCAGGAAGGACGCGACTCGCAACTGCGCAACCTGAGCATTGCCGAGTATCGGGCGGAGAAGGCAAGGATGGTCGGAGGGGAGCAGAAGTAAACATTTTTGTTGACGCGGTAAGCATTTTTGCTTACGCTTGTATCGTCCAGTCAGGAGAAAATGCGGTGAAGCAAAGCGAATTCGTCAAATGGCTCACCCGTCAGGGAGCCACCTTCGCCCATGGCAGCAAACACCTGAAAATCTTCCTGAACGGTAAGGAAACCATTCTTCCGCGCCATCCATCCACCGAACTGAGAACCGGCACGGTTGAAGCTGTGAAAAAGCAACTCGGTCTGAAATAGGAGGTTTACCATGCACTTCCCCGCTCACTACGAACCCGCCCCGGAAGGCGGTTACGTCGTCACCTTCCGCGACATCCCGGAAGCCATCACCCAGGGCGACACCCTGGAAGAAGCCGATGAAATGGCGCAAGACGCCCTGGTCACCTGCATGGATTTCTATTTCGACGGACGCCGCGCCGTCCCGCCGCCGTCCGCGCCCCTGGAAGGCGAACGCCTCGTCGAATTGCCGCCCAGCGTGTCCGCCAAGGTGCTGCTGCTCAACGAGCTGGTCGCCTCGGGCATCACCAACGCCGAACTGGCGCGGCGCATGGGCGCCCGTCCCCAGGAAATCCAGCGCATCGTCAACCTCAACCACGCCACCAAAATCGATACCATCGCCAGCGCCCTGGCGGCAATGGGCAAACGGCTGGAAGTGCGGCTGGCGGGGTAACGGGTTGAGCGCCCGCGATATGGGGGGCCAGCCTGTCAAACTACGCAACCTTGCAGCCTAACCTGAAACAGATTTCCTTCTGGATACGCTGGAAGGCATCCGGCTTGAGACTGCCCAAAGTGATGACGACGTTATTACGATTCAGCGAGAACAGCTTGGTGGCGCGTACCCAACTTGTCTTTGGCAGTCGGCCTTCAACCAAGTCGTCGTTTTGCAGTGAAATCGCGTCGTCGTGTCCCGCCTGGGAAGTCACTGCGGCGGCGAGGAAATCGCCGAAACCGTCGGGTGACGCAAGCAGCAATACGGGACGAAGTTTTTGGTGGGTGAGATCGGAAAACGGGAAAGGTATCTGGACGATGTCAGAGCGTTTTAACGTCATTCCAGACCTCGTCTTCCTGATTGTCCCAGACGTGTTCCATCACGCTTTCCTGAGCGCGGGACAGGTCGGACATTTCCGCGTGTCCGGCGTTTTTGCGGCTCAGATATTCGATAAAATGTAGTGCTTCCAATGCCAAAGGCTCGGGCAAGGGCTTGGCGATTTCAAATATTTCTTCGGCAATCGACATCGACATTCTCCGCACATGGATGCCTCAAGCTTAACTTCCAACCACCCCAAGAGCAAGCCGCGCGGCTTTTCTGCCACGACCTGCCTCGCAAGCCTCAGCGGAATCTGAACATGCCCTGGACCACCCCCGCCGACCTGCGCGCGCAGCTTGAAAAACTCTGGCAACGCGGCGACATCCTCGCCAGTGTGGCGAGCGACGCGCCGCTGTTCCCGCGCCGCCTCACCCTCAAAGCCCCCACCTCGGCGCAAACGACCGAACGTTTCGACGAAGTGCGCGCCTGGATCGCCGCCCTCCACGCCGCCCCGCATTACCGCGTGGAAAGCCGCGAATTCCGCCACCGCGTATTCGGGGCCAACGCCATCCCCGCCGAAGTATGGGTGGATAGCCTCGACGCCGCCCTCACGCTGCTCGGCAAACGCCGCGAAGCCGCCCGCTACGCCGCGCTGCTCGACCTCACCCGCCAACAACAACCGGCGCTCACCGCGTGGCTCGCCGCCAGGCCGCTGCGCGCCCTCGAACTCGCCGACGAGTGGCCGCGCCTGCTCGCCATCGTCGCCTGGATAGCCGCCCACCCGCGCCCCGGCGTGTATTTGCGGCAAGTCGATATCCCCGGTGTGCACAGCAAATACCTCGAAGCCCAGCGCGGCCTCCTCAACGAACTTCTCGACCTCGCGCTGCCGCCCGAAGCGGTGGATGAAAGTGCCACCGGCATCAATCAATTCGCCCGCCGCTACGGCTTTCTCGAAAAACCGCCGCGCATCCGCCTGCGCCTGCTCGACGCCAACCTGCTGCCCAGCCTGCCGGGGCGCGACCTGACGCTGGACGCCGCCGCCTTCGCCCAACTCGACCCCGGTGCCGCACGTATCTTCATCACCGAAAACGAAATCAACTTCCTCGCCTTTCCACCCCATCCCAACAGCCTGGTCATCTTCGGCGCGGGTTACGGCTTCGACACCCTGAGCCGCGCCGCCTGGCTGCACCGCTGCCCGATTCACTACTGGGGCGACATCGACACCCACGGCTACGCCATCCTCGACCAATTACGCAGCCACTTCGCCCACGCCGCCTCGTTCCTCATGGATCGCGCCACCCTCATGGCAAGCCCCGACCAGTGGGGCGAAGAAACCCACCCCACCCGCCGCGACCTGCCCCGCCTCAATGCCGAAGAATCGGCCCTCTACGATGAGATACGCGACAACCGCATCCGCGCCAACCTGCGCCTGGAACAGGAAAGAATCGGGTTTGGAAGGGTGGAAATGGCGTTGCGGGAGTTGGGGTAGGGAGCGGCTAGCATATTTTTGAGGTGGTGGATAGCTGTGAAAAGTCACAGGATGGCAGGCGGAAAAGTTGGTGGCATACTTCGGTGCGAATACATTGGCTCTTGCGGTGTATTTTGGCGGAGGCTAGAAGGTTGGGCAGATCAATCGAGTCTGACCCTTTGCTTTCACACTTGGCGACTTGATTCGTGTTTTAGTAAAACAAACCAATCGAGTAGACCCTTAGCCCGGTGGGCACGGCCCTATCGTGCCCACGCGGAAATTTCCCATAACCTGCCGTGTGGGCAAAAAAACCGGGCCGCCCACCAAGGCTGGATTGGCAACTTATCTTAACGGCACCCTCGCGGTATTGAGCTTCATAAGTGAATTCGTTATTGAACAGCCTGCGTAGGGCGCAATTACCAACGGGCATTGCGCCGTATGTGTGCGGTGTCGGTGCAATGCGCTACGCTTATTGCACCCTACGCGGGCTAACCCATCATTCCACCGGGCCTGCACGAAAAGCCGCGCAGGCCGGTGATTTCAGACGTTAGGCCTTCATCATGCACATATTTATAGACGCTAATATTCTTGTTAGCTTTTTTGAGATCAAACCGGGGAGCCTGTCCGATCTTGAGAAGTTGATTTCCGTGGTTAAGCTAGGCAAAGCTACGCTCTGGCTACCCGAGCAAACGAAGCGAGAATTTTGGAGAAATAGGGAAAAAAATCACTAGTGTCCGGTTAAAACCCGAATAGACTCAGTTGGTTGCACGACGCAC
>CAYVIN010000130.1:0-9261 GCA_964451375.1 uncultured Sulfuricella sp. | reverse complement strand
CCTACGGTGTTGGTTCTAAATGACTTTGCCATTGTTTTAACGTTCACCTGTTTGGTGAGAGCGCTACGGGTCGGATTGCACGGTTTATCGGGCGGATTGCTGCGTTGCAACTCCTTGGAATGGAATAGCCATTCCGCGTCGTTGCGCCTTGCACTCCACCCGATAAACCGCACACTCCAACCCGTTCAACCGAGGTTTTTAGGTTAAATAGGGCGTTTTTATCTTCCGAACTTCCGGGAAGTTTTTCGGCAAGCGTTGGCGCTACCGATGCCGCCTCACCCGGTCTTCCCCTCGCCCCGCATGGTATGTGTGTCAACAGACAGACGGCCAAGGCGGTTCTCCATAGACTCAGGCGCATTCCCTGCACCGTCACCCTGGCAAAGTCCGGCGTCCGCCTGACGCGGCTTGCCGATGCAGCACACGCAGTTTTTATCCCCGACACGAGGAGAGCCCTATCGTTATCAGAGACTTCGGATTTTCAGCGCGCGCCCGCTACGCCTTGCGTAATGACCGGGATACCGAGTTGTTGCGTTCCGAGTTGTTCAGCATCGAGCAACTCAAGCGCCACGCGGTCACGCTGGCCGTCCGCCACAAGATCGATCCGCAGCAGGGGCCGGACAAATTGTTGCCGCGCCTGGCGGACAATGCCCGCGTATTGCTGGCGGCGTATGACCTGGTCACCGCCGCCGTCACGCCCGGCCAACGGATCATTCCGGCGGAATCCTGGCTGCTCGACAATTTCTACGTCATCGAGCAGCAAATCGGGATGGCCCGCCTCCATCTGCCGCGCGGCTACAGCCGCCAGTTGCCGCGCCTCGCCGACGGGCTGTCCGCCGGTTTCCCGCGCATTTACGAGCTGGCGCTGGAGCTGATTTCGCACATGGACGGGCGCGTCGATAGCGACAACACCACCCAGTTCATCGCCGCCTACCAGACCGCCGAACCGCTCAAGCTCTGCGAATTGTGGGCGTTCCCGATCATGTTGCAACTGGCGCTGCTGGAAAATCTGCGCCGGGTCGCGGTGCGCATCGCCCATTGGCGCGAGGAACGTGACGCCGCTATCGTCTGGGCTGACCGGATGCTGGCGACCGCCGAAAAGGAACCCAAGCAGCTCATCCAGTTACTCGCTGAATTCGCCAATGCCGACGTGCCGCTGACCGCGCCGTTCGTCGAGGAATTTTATGCGCGCCTCCAGGCGCAAGGCCCGGCGATGGCTTTCGTGCAAACCTGGGTCGAGCAAAAATTGCTCGAACAGGGCGTGACCGCCACCCAATTATCCGAAGCCGCCGGACGCACCGCCGCCACCAACCAGATTTCCATCGCCAACAGCATCGGCAGCCTGCGTTTCATTGGCGCGATGAACTGGCGCGATTACGTGGAATCGCTGAGCGTCGTCGAGCAAACCTTGCGCGAAGACCCGGCGGGCAAACACGCCGGTCAGGACTTCGCCACCCGCGACCGTTACCGCCACGTCATTGAAGACATGGCGCGCGGCTGCGCGCGCAGCGAATTTGCGGTGGCCCGCCAGGCCATTGAACTGGCGCAGGCAGCCGCCCAACATCTCGGCCACGGGGAGCGTAGCGCCCATGTCGGCTATTACCTGATCGACCACGGGCGGCCTGTGCTGGAGCGCGCCCTGAGCTGCCGTCTGTCATGGTCATCGCTGGCGGGCCGCACCCCCCGCAATCTCCGCCTGCTGGTTTATCTCACGCCGATTCTGCTGCTCAGCGGGCTGGCAACCTGGGGAATATTGTCGTCCTTCGGCAGCTTTGCCGCAGACGGCTGGCGCAGCGGATTTTTTGCGCTGGCGGGCATGTTCGGGTTATCGGCGCTGGCGATTTCGCTGGTGAATCTCGCCGTCACCCTGCTGTTGCCGCCGCGCGCCTTGCCGCGCATGGATTTCTCGCACGGAATTCCCACCGTGCATCGCACCATGGTGATCGTCCCGACCCTGCTGAGCAAGCCGCAGGAAATCGACGACCTCCTCGAAGCGCTGGAAATCCGTTATCTCGGCAATCGCGACGCCAACCTGTTTTTTGCGCTGCTCACCGATTTTCGCGACGCCCCGGAGCGTTGCCAACCCGGCGACGACGCGCTGCTCGCCTATGCCCGCGCCGCCGTCGAGGCGCTCAACGAAACCTACCGCGAAGACCGCCCGTGTATTTTTTACCTGTTCCACCGTCCGCGTTTGTGGAACCCCCATGAAGGGGTGTGGATGGGTTATGAACGCAAACGCGGCAAACTCGAACAGTTCAACGCCCTGCTGCGCGGCGGGGAGCGCAGCGCTTTTTCCGAAATCGTCGGCGACCCGGCGCTACTCCCGTCGATCCAGTACATCATCACCCTGGATACCGATACCCAATTACCGCGCGACGCCGCACACACCCTGATCGGCAATCTCGCCCACCCGCTCAACCGCCCGGTCTACGACGCCGAGCGGGGGCGCATCGTCGAAGGCTACGCAATCCTCCAGCCGCGCGCCACGATCAGCCTGACCAGCGCCGGCCAGTCACGCTTCACCAAGCTGTTTGCCGGCGACTCGGGCATCGACCCGTACACCCGCGAAGTCTCCGATGTTTACCAGGATATCTTCGGCGAAGGCTCGTTCATCGGCAAAGGCATCTACGACGTGGATGCGTTCCGCCAGGCGGTCGATGGACGTTTCCCGGAAAACCTCATCCTCAGCCACGATCTGCTGGAAAGCGGTTATGCGCGTTCGGCGCTGGTCAGCGATGTCGAACTGATCGAAGAACATCCGTCCAGCTACGTCATCGACGCCAGCCGCCGCCATCGCTGGATACGCGGCGACTGGCAACTGGCGGGCTGGCTGCTGCCGCGCGTTCCCGGCCCGCCGGGCGTGGACGGCACGAAATCGAAACGCCGTGCCAATCCGCTCAGCGCCTTGTCGGTGTGGAAGCTGTTCGACAACCTGCGGCGCAGCCTGGTGGCCCCGGCGCTGCTCGCCCTGCTCCTCGGCGGCTGGCTGGGCGGCGTGGGCTCCGCGTGGTTGTGGACGCTGCTGGTCGCTGCGGTGGTATTCCTTCCCGCCCTGCTGTCGAGCGCCGTCGAACTGCTGCGCAAACCGGAAGAACGCGACTGGCGGGTGCATCTGTCGCTCACCGGCAAATCCGCCAGCCGGCCCCTGACTCTGGCGTTGCTGACGCTGACCCTGTTGCCCTACGACGCCCTGATCAACTTCGACGCCATCCTGCGCTCGGGGGGGCGGATGTTGTTTACCAAACACGGCCTGCTGCTCTGGCAACTGCCTTCCTACGCCAGCCGCAACGCGCGCCGCACCCCGTTCGATTTCTTCGTGGAGATGTGGGTCGGCCCGGCGCTGGCCCTGGCGCTGGTCTATGCAGAAGCGGCACATCCGCCCCTCGCGCTGCTGTGGTGTGCGCCGGTTTTGGCGCTGTGGCTGGCATCCCCGCTCGTCGCCTGGTGGATCAGCCTGCCGCTGAGTCCGCCCGCTCCCGATTTGAGCGCCGAACAACGCCTCTTTCTGCGCGATGCGGCGCGCCGCACCTGGCGCTATTTCGCCGATTTCACCGGGCCGGCGGACAACTGGCTGCCGCCCGACAATTTCCAGGAATATCCGGCCCCGGCCATCGCCTCGCGCACCTCGCCCACCAATATCGGGCTGGGACTGCTGGCGAATCTCGCCGCCTACGATTTCGGCTACATCAGCGCCGGAAAATTCCTGCGCCTGACCGCCAACACCCTGACCAGCATGGAAAAACTGGAGCGTTACCGGGGCCATTTTTACAACTGGTACGACACCCGGACCCTGAAACCGCTGCATCCCCAATACGTTTCCTCGGTGGACAGCGGCAATCTGGCCGGCGCGCTGCTCACCCTGCAAGCCGGGCTGACCGAATTGAAGCATCAGCCGATCCTCGCCCCCGGCGCTTTTCAAGGCTTGCAGGACACCCTGCGGATGCTGGTCGAACACCTGCACACCACCCCGGCGGCGGAACCGGCAAAACAGGTGCGCTTCCTCCAGGACACCCTGCATGTCCTCACCGAGCATGGAAAAACCCAGACCCTGGCCGCTTCCGGCATCGTTCTCGACGAAATGCTGCGCGCCGCCGAGGCGCTGCTGGGCGGCTTGCCCGGCGACATCCTCCCCGACGCGGAACTGCTGTACTGGACCCGGAGTTTTGCCGGGCAAGCCCGCGCGCTGCGCGACGACTTGCGCTTCCTGATGCCCGGCCAGCAGCGCCTCGCCCCACCGCCGACGCTCGCCGAACTGGCCGCCTTCCCGCCAACTTCAGGCGGCGCCTTCGAGCGGATCGCCCTCATCGAGCAACTGGTGGAGCGTTGTCAAAAGCTCGCCGCCATGGATTTCGAGTTTCTTTACGACACCTCGTGCGGCCTGCTTTCCATCGGCTACGATGTCGGCGAACGGCGTCGCGACCCCTCCTGTTACGACCTGCTGGCCTCCGAAGCGCGCCTCGCCAGCTTCCTCCTCATCGCGCAAGGCCAGGTGCCGCAAAAGCACTGGTTCACGCTGGGACGCCTGCTCACCAGCCAGGGCGGCGAAGTCAGCCTGATTTCGTGGAGCGGCTCGATGTTCGAATACCTGATGCCGCGCCTGATCATGCCGGGCTACGAAAACACCCTGCTGGAGCAGACCTGCCTGGCCGCCGTGGCGCGCCAGATCGAATACGGACAGCAACGCGGCGTGCCGTGGGGAATTTCCGAATCCTGCTACAACGCCACCGACATCAACCAGGTCTACCAATACCGGGCCTTTGGCGTGCCTGGCTTAGGCTTCAAGCGCGGCCTGGGCGAAGACCTGGTGATTGCGCCCTATGCCACCGCGCTGGCGCTGACGGTGCTCCCCCACGATGCCTGCCGCAACCTGCAAACTCTCGCCGAGACCGGTTTTCTCGGCCAATACGGCTTCTTCGAGGCGATTGACTACACCCCCTCGCGAGTGCCGCGCGGCAAGAGCCACGCCATCGTGCGGGCTTTCATGGCGCACCATCAGGGCATGAGCCTGCTGGCCTACGGCCATGTGTTGCTGGATCGCCCGATGCAACGCCGCTTCATGGCCGCCCCGCTGGTACAGGCGGCGGAATTGCTGCTCCAGGAACGGGTGCCGAAAAAAGGTTCCACCCTCCATCCCCACGCCGCCGAAGTCATCGCCGCCGCGAGTCCGCCGGATGCGGAAAGCGGCGCAATCATGCGGGTATTCAGCGAGCCGAATACGCCGCTGCCCGAAGTGCATTTACTCTCCAATGGCCGTTATCACGTGATGGCGACCCATGCCGGCGGCGGTTACAGCCGCTGGCACGACATCGCCGTCACCCGTTGGCGCGAAGACGCCACGGCGGACTGCTGGGGCACCTTTATTTATTTGCGCGACCGCGACACCGGACGCTATTGGTCAACCGCGTATCAGCCCACGCTGCGCAAGCCGGTGCATTACGAAGCGATATTCGTCCAGGCGCGCGCCGAATACCGGCGGCGCGACCAGGCCATCGAGGTGCACACCGAAATCAGCGTGTCGCCCGAAGACGACGTGGAAATCCGCCGCGTCACCCTCACCAACCTGTCGTCGCGGCCTCGCCACATCGAGGTGACAAGTTATGCGGAAGTGGTGCTCGCGCCCTTGAACGCCGATCTGGCGCACCGCGCTTTCAGCAACCTGTTCGTGCAAACCGAAATCCTGCCCGACCGCCAGGCGATTCTTTGCACACGGCGGCGGCGCACCCCCGGCGAACAAGCGCCATGGATGTTCCACCTGCTCGCCGCACCCGGCGCGGTGGCCGATGCGCCGTCTTACGAGACTGACCGCGCCAGATTCATCGGGCGCGGTCGCAGCGCCGCCAATCCGCAAATGCTGGATAACAGCGTGGACTCGGCAAGACTCTCAAACAGCGACGGTTCGGTGCTCGACCCCATCGTGGCGATACGCCGCACCCTCACCCTGACGCCCGACGAATCGGCGACGGTGCAGATCATTTCCGGCGTTGCCGATACCCGCGAAGGGGCGTTGGCCTTGCTGGAGAAATATTGCGACCGCCATTTCGTCGAACGCGCCTTTGAAATGGCGTGGTTCCAGAGCCAGGAAGTGCTGCGTAACCTCAACATTGCCGAACCCGACGCGCAGATTTTCGGACGCCTGGCGAATTCGGTGATTTTCGGCAACGCCTTGCGCCGCGCCGCACCCGGCGTCATCGCCCGCAACCATACCGGGCAATCCGGGCTGTGGCGTTTTGCGGTATCCGGCGACTTGCCGATAGTGCTGATCCGCATCGGCGACCTGAATCGCATCGACCTCGTCAAACAGGTGCTGCAAGCCCATGCCTATTGGCGAATGAAAGGGCTGCTCGCCGACCTGGTGATCATCAACGAGGATTTCTCGGGGTATCGCGGGGTGCTTCAGGATCAAATCATGGGACTGATCAACTCGGGGCTGGAAGCGCAAGTCATGAACAAACCCGGCGGGGTGTTCGTGCTGCGCACCGAGGAATTGTCCGAAGACGACCGGGTGTTGTTCCAGACCGTCGCCCGCATCGTCTTCACCGACACTGCCGAAACCCTGATCGAACAGGTGGAACGGCGCATCTCGGCGGAACGGCTGTCCGACCGCTTCGAGGCGGTGCGCCGCGTCAGCAACGAACCGGGGCATCCGCTCGCGCCGCGCGAACGGATATTCTGCAACGGCCTGGGCGGGTTCACCCCGGACGGGCGCGAATACGTGATCACCCTTGAAGCCGGGCAGACCACGCCCGCGCCGTGGGTCAACGTCATCGCCAGCCCGCACATCGGCACGGTGGTCAGCGAAAGCGGCGGGGCCTATACCTGGGTGGAAAACGCCCACGAATTCCGCCTCACCACCTGGCACAACGATCCGCTTTGCGACACCAGCGGCGAAGCCTTCTACCTGCGCGACGAGGAAAGCGGCGTGTATTGGTCGCCCACCCCGCTGCCGGCGCGCGGCCACAGCGGTTATATCTGCCGCCACGGCTTCGGCTACAGCGTATTTGAACATTTTGAAGCGGGCATCGCTTCGGAACTCACTACCTTTGTCGCGATGGACGCCCCGGTGAAATTCGTGACGATCAAGCTGCGCAACGACTCCAAACGGCCACGCCGCATCTCGCTGACCGGCTACTGGGAACTGGTGCTGGGCGAATGGCGTCACGCCAACCTGATGCACATCGTCACCGAACCCGACCCGCTCAGCGGCGCGTTGTTTGCCCGCAATGCCTATGGCCGCGAATTCGCCGACCGGGTGGTGTTCGCTTTCGTCAGCGAGACGGAACGGCGCATCAGCGGCAGCCGCAGCGAATTCGTCGGACGCAACGGCTCGCTGGCCAGTCCGGCGGCGATGCGCCGCAAACAGTTGTCGGGACGCAGCGGCGCGGGCTTCGACCCGTGCGCGGCGCTCCAGACCAGCATCGAACTCGCCGAAGGACAGGAGTACGAAGTCGTGTTCCTGCTCGGCGCTGCGCGTAACGACGACGAAGCCCGCCACTTCATCCAGCGTTTCGGCGGGCCAGTACGCGCCCGCCAGGCATTGGAAGGGGTATGGGGGTACTGGAACCACACCCTCGGCGCGGTCTATGTCGAAACCCCCGACCCCGCGCTGGACGTGCTGACCAACGGCTGGCTGCTGTACCAAACCCTCGCCAGCCGCCTGTGGGGACGCAGCGGCTATTACCAGTCGGGCGGCGCTTACGGTTTCCGCGACCAGTTGCAGGACACCCTGGCGCTCCTTCACACCACCCCCTGGCTGGCCCGCGAACAATTGCTGCGCTGCGCCGAACGCCAGTTCCTCCAGGGCGACGTGCAACACTGGTGGCACCCGCCCAACGGGCAAGGGGTGCGCACCCATTTCTCCGACGATTATTTATGGCTGCCCTACGCCACCTGCCGCTACGTGCTGGCGACCGGCGACACCGGGGTGCTCGACGAAGCCGTGCATTTCCTCGAAGGGCGTGAGCTGAACCCCCATGAAGAGTCCTACTACGACCAGCCGCAGCGCTCGGCGGAAGTCGCGAGCCTCTACGAACACTGTGTGCGGGCCATCAAACACGGGCTGCGCTTCGGCATCCACCAATTGCCGCTGATGGGCTGCGGCGACTGGAACGACGGGATGAACCTGGTGGGCGACAAAGGCCAGGGCGAAAGCGTCTGGCTGGCGTGGTTCCTCTTTGAGAACCTCGGCCTCTTTGCCACTCTCGCGGAGCGCCGCAACGACCCGGAATTCGCCGCAAGCTGTCGCGACCAGGCGGCGCTACTGCGCGACAACATCGAAGCGCAGGCGTGGGACGGCGGCTGGTACCGGCGCGCCTATTTCGACGACGGCACCCCCTTGGGTTCCGCGCAAAACGACGAATGCCGGATCGACTCGATCAGCCAGAGCTGGGCAGTCATTTCCGGCGGCGGCGACCCGCAGCGCGCCCGCCAGGCCATGGCGGCAGTGGATACCCATCTGGTGCGCCGCGACGCGCAATTGATCCAGTTGCTCGACCCGCCTTTCGACAAATCGGCCCTGGAACCCGGCTACATCAAGGGCTACGTCCCCGGTGTGCGGGAAAACGGCGGGCAGTACACCCACGCCGCAATTTGGGCGGCCGGCGCCTTTGCGCTGCTCGGCGACCGCGAGCGCGCCTGGGAACTGTTTGCGATGCTCAATCCGATCAACCATGGCGCTACCCCGGAAGAAATCGAGCGTTACAAGGTCGAACCCTACGTAATGAGCGCCGACATCTACGGCGCTGCGCCGCACACCGGACGCGGCGGCTGGACCTGGTACACCGGTGCAGCCGGCTGGATGTACCGGCTCACCGTGGAAACCCTGCTCGGCCTGAACCTCGAAGTGGATCGCCTGCGCATCGCGCCTTGCGTCCCGGCCTCTTGGGAATCCTACAAAATCCATTACCGCTATCGCGAGACGTTTTATCACATCACCGTAAAACGCGGCGGCGCACAGGGAACGCGCGTCACGCTGGACGGCGCGATCTTGAACGACTCGGACGGCAACGGTTGGGGGGTCATCCCCCTGGTGGATGACCGCTGCGAACACCATGTCGAGGTGGAAATGTAACTGCTTGGCGCTTGCGGCCAGTATCGTAGGGTGGGCACGGCTTTTTGTGCCCACGCGATATGGTTGTGGAGCGTTTCCGCGTGGGCACGATAGGGCCGTGCCCACCCTACCCGGCTGACACGCCCGCCCCACGGCGACATCGCTGGCGGAAATTGTCAAGCTAGTTGTCGCCTGAATGCTTGCGTTCATGCTGCCAT
>CAYVIN010000129.1:0-9341 GCA_964451375.1 uncultured Sulfuricella sp. | reverse complement strand
TCAGCAGCCTTCTTGTCAGCGGCGTCTTTCTTGGCCTTGTCGTCAGCCGCTTTTTTATCATCAGCAGCCTTCTTGTCAGCGGCGTCTTTCCTGGCCTTGTCGTCAGCCGCTTTTTTATCATCAGCAGCCTTCTTGGCATTATCCTCAGAGGCTTTCCTGTCAGCGGCAACAGTCGGTTTGATAAATATTGGCTGCGCAGTACGCTGATCGAGCTTTTTCGCTGGTACAGAATCGCCGATTACCCCGGCTTCGTTGCCTGCCGTGTTATTTTTTCCAGCAGCAACGGCAGTTGAGTTCTTTTGCGCCGCCTTGATGTTGGTGTTGCCCTGGATTTGGGTTCCGGCCCGGATCGCGCCGGAGGTGTTCTTTGCTACGTTGTCCTCGCCTACCGATGTGGCTGTTGCGCCTTGCTGAGTTGCATTGATATTGGTATTGCCTCGAATCTGAACTGTTTGGGGGGAATTCCCTTGCCCGTTGCTGCGTTGAGATACCTGCGCAATCGCAATTGATGTTCCGAGACCGAAGACCGCCAGTGCCAACCATAGTATCTTTTTCAACATAAATCCCCCGTTTTATTGGCCTAACGTAAATATATCAAGATTGGGTAACTAGTTATTTTTCATGCAATCATACATGGGTTTTTGCCTCATCCTGCCGCAACGCCAAACAATTTCCGCACTGCAGCACACCCTGAAATTACTATTGCATTTTCCTCAAAATTCATTCTGTCGCGCGGCGTTAATCCACAATCAATATGCTTGACAAAATCAGGATGACGTTAATCCCATGAAATTCAAAGATGTTTGTAACTCTTTGTATTTTATAAACAAAGGTATTGACTGTTTTTTGTGCATGACCAGAAACCCCTTGCAGCCATTCAGTTAATCAGCGCTTTCTACAAGTTATCCACAGCCCTATCCACAGAAGTTGTGGGGAACCACTAAAAGCACATATGCGTCGCAGAGTTAGGATGACTTTCGGACAGTCTTATCAACAAAACAGCGTAACTTGAAACCTGGTATTTGTACGTCTCACAACAAGAGTCTTCCGCGAGATTTTGGACTCAATAAACTGAAAGCGTCGTAACGTCGTTCCCCTCCCCCTTGCGTCAGAATAGTTGTCGCCTGAATAGAAACGTAACCAGGCGCGGCGATGGAGGACATTTCATCGACCCAGGTCAGCCGGGCAGCCGAGACGCTGGATGCCGGCTTGCAGGCGTGGCGCGAGCGCCCCTTGGGCGAGCCCCCTTACGTCTTTCTTGACGCCCGCTACGAGCGGGTGCGCGAAGGCGGACAGATCAATCCAGTCCTGACATGTTGTCTTTGACGGTTCCCTATTTTCAAGCCAATCATCAGGCAGCGGGCCAAGATGCTCGGCGAAAAATTCGCGGGCATAGGCGCGCATTTCGGGTTCAATGCCGTGCTCGGCAAGATAAAGGTTGCGCACAGCTGTCAGGTGTACGCCAAATGAATAGCGGGGGGTGATGTTTTGGGATTTGAGTTCTTGGAGAGCGCCGCCGTATAAATAACCCCGCAACAGCACCATTTCATCCATGGATAGCGACCCATTATTGCAAGTCACATCCACGACAGGCGTGTTCCGGACGATCTCCAATAGCTTGGGAAGTAGGCTGCATGATCGGTGCTCAATAATCGCTGATAGATCACTGCGAACAACCAATTGTTCATACCAGCCAGCGGAATCAAGAGACATTGCCGGTTTATATTTTTCCAAGTTAAACCATTGCGGCAATTCTGATACGTGCTTTATTCGCTTCGCGATAGCGTCCCTTTCACGCTCGCCCCTGAATCAGGAAGCCGCACCAGCCGGGCAAGGGTTTCCCGGCTTTCAGTTTGTCGAGATAATCCGCCCAGGTCTGCATCATGGTGCGCCGGTCGGCCAGAAACTTGGTGCGGTTGTAGGCGGCGCCCAGCAAGTCCGGGACTTTGTGGGCAAGTTGGTGTTCGATAATTTGCGGATCGACGTGCAACTCTTCGGCCAGCAGGGTGCGCGCCATTGCCACGGAAGCCGTGGGCGCTCATTTCATTCTCGGGAAAGCCCATGCGCAGCAGCGCCGCCCTGACCGCCGCGTCGCTCATCGGCCTATCCGCCGTGCGCGCGCCCGGAAAGACGTAACGCCCCGCGCCGATCAGCGGTTGCAGTTCGCGCAGGATCGCCACGGCCTGATTGCTCAGCGGGACAATGTGGTCGGTAGTGGTCTTGCTGGCGATGTAGCGCCATTCGGCTTTCTCGAAGTCGATTTGCGACCATTCCCAGGTGCGCAGTTCGCCAGGACGCGCGAACAACAGCGGGGAAAGACGCAAGGCGCATTGCACAATGAATGTGCCGCTGAAGGCGTCAATCGCCCTCAGCAGTTCCGCCGTTTTCTTGGGGTCGGTGATGGCGGCATAGTGCTGGCGCTTGTAGGACGGCAGCGCGCCGCGCAGGTCGGCGCTGGGGTCGCGTTCCGCCAGACCATGCGCCACGGCATAGCGGAAGACTTGCCCGCAGTTGTAAAGCAGGCGATGCGCCGCTTCCAAGACTCCCCGGCTGGCCGTGCGCTTCACGGTCGCCAGCAGTTCGGGGGCCGTTATCTCGCCAATTGGCCGGCTGCCCATCCACGGAAAAACGTCGTTTTCCATGCTGGCAATCATTTTCTTGGCGTAGGACGCTGACCACAGATCGGCGCTCGGCAGCGCGGTAGCGGGGTTCTTGCCGGCTATCCACTCCCGTGCCACAGCTTCAAAGCTGTTACGCGCCGCCATCTTGCCGGAGGTCTTCTCGGCCTGCTTGGCTGCGCCGGGGTCAACGCCACGGGCCAGCGGCTTGCGGGCTTCGTCGCGCTTTTCGCGAGCATCGGACAAGGTGGTCTGGGGGTACGTGCCGAAAGAAAAGGTTTTCTCGATACCCCCAAAGCGGTACTTCATCCGCCAATACTTCAGGGCAACCAGCCGGCCTTTGGCGTCGGTGTCCTTGGCGGGCTTGACCAGCAAAAACAAGCCACCGCTGACGGCCAGTTTGTAGGACTTTGCCTCGGCCTTGGCCCGCTTCACCTGAAGGTCAGGTTTCGATCTTCTTCCTTTTTTGGGGAAGCCCGTCGTTATTGCCTTGGGAAGTCATTGGGGGTATCTCCGTGGGGGTATCTCCGTGGGGGTACGTCGAGATACCCCCAAAGATACCCCCCAGAAATGGGGGTATGTCTAGCGATTTGATGCAGTGTGTTGCACCAACAAAAAAGCCCGATGCGTTGATTCATCGGGCTTTCTGAGGTGTGTTGCAGCGTACTGCTTTTGCTATCTGGTGGGCGGTACTGGGATCGAACCAGTGACCCCTGCCGTGTGAAGGCAGTGCTCTACCGCTGAGCTAACCGCCCGAAAATCGGGAAGCGGGATTAAATCACACTTGCCCGCCCGAGGTCAATTGATTCACTGGCGATTCACGCCCTTGAGGCCGAGGGCGGCGAAGTCGAGGAAGGATTGCAGGAGTTTGGAACGGAATTTCTCGTGGGCGTAGACCAGCGAGAGTGGCCGGATCAGCGAGGGTTTGAGCGGCACGGCGACGAGGTCGCCGAGTTTGAGTTCCTTGAGGATGGTGGCGCGCGACACGATGGCGATGCCCAGTCCGGCTTCAACCGCGCCCTTGATGGCTTCCGGGCTGCCCAGTTCCATGACGATGTTGAGGTCGTCGGGATTGAACCCGGAGCGGCGGAAAAAGTCGTCCACCACTTCGCGGGTGCCGGAACCGGCTTCGCGGCTGATGTAAGGCTGCACGGCGAGTTGTTCGGGGGAGGCGATGACTTGTCCGGCGAGCGCGTGACCGGGGGCGCAGATGGCGACCAGTTCGTCTTCGCAACACACTTGCGCTTCCAGGTGGGGGTGGTGCGAGGGGGCTTCGATCAGCCCGATGTCGAGGGTATGGTCGGCGACCTTGGATTCGACGGTTTCGGAATTGGCGACGGTGAGGCGGGTCTGCACCTGGGGAAATTTGGTTTTGAAGTCGCCCAAAAGGCGCGGCAGCATGTATTCGGCGATGGTGGTGCTGGCGCCGATGAGGAGGATGCCGCTTACGTCGCCGGTCATTTCCATGAGCCGGGTTTCCATTTCGTTGGTGAGATTAAGGATGCGTTCGGCGTATTCCATCGCCAGACGGCCCGCCGGGGTGAGGGTGATTTTGCTGTGGCTGCGTTCAAACAGGCGGGTATTGAAATGTTCTTCAAGCTGTTTTACCTGAAACGTTACCGCCGGCTGCGTCATGAACAACAATTCCGCCGCTTTGGTGAAGCTTAGTTGCTTTGCAACGGTGTAAAAAACCTGTAGCCGCCGGTCTGCCATTTTATTTATCCCGAACCCGTGTTGCCCATTAGAATATTTTATATTCAACCACAATTTTCGTTTTTCGTGTGGAAAATTGCCATGCCGCCAAACGTGGCGGGAGCAGGTCTTTCATGTTATAAAGCGCTTCGATCTCACAAGGCTCACCGATGAATCGCGGTTTTTACATCATTCTGGCGGCGCAGTTTTTTTCCGCACTTGCCGACAACGCGCTCCTCATTGCGGCGATTGCCGCTTTGCGTGAAATGAGCGCTCCCCAGGAATATGAGCCGCTGCTCAAGTTGTTTTTCACGGTTTCCTACGTCGCCCTCGCCGCATTCGTCGGCGCTTTCGCCGATTCCATGCCCAAGGGCCGGGTGATGTTCATCAGCAACACCATCAAGATCTTCGGTTGCGGAATGATGTTCATGGACGTTCATCCGCTGTTTGCCTATGCGGTGGTGGGGCTTGGCGCGGCGGCGTATTCCCCGGCCAAATACGGCATTCTCACGGAACTCCTGCCGCACCGTCTGCTGGTGGTGGCGAACGGCTGGATCGAGGGGCTGACGGTGATGGCGATCATTTTGGGCACAGTGGTGGGCGGGTTGCTGGTCAAGCCGGAAATTGCCGCTTCGCTGCTGGCTTTTGATCTGCCGCTGTTGGATACCGGCATCGATAGCGTTGCGGAGATGAGCATCGCGATTATCGGCGGGATTTATCTGACCGCTGCGCTGTTTAATCTGTATATCCCGGATACCGGCGTCGATCACCGGATGCTCAAGAAAAATCCGCTGTATCTCATTCACGATTTTACCCATTGCCTGAAACTGCTCTGGAAAGACAAGCTGGGCCAGGTTTCACTGGCGGTCACCACGTTATTCTGGGGCGCCGGCGCGACCTTGCAGTTCATCGTCATCAAATACGCGGAAGTGGCGCTGCATCTCGATTTGTCCAAGGCCAGCATGTTGCAGGGCGTGGTGGCGGTGGGGGTGGCGCTGGGCGCAACCATGGCGGCGCGGATGATAACCCTGCGTCAGTCGGTGAAAGTGATTCCGCTGGGCATCGCAATGGGGCTGATCGTCATCAGCATGAATTTCGTCCACGACATGTGGCTGGCCATGGCGCTGATGGTGCTGATCGGCGGGCTGTCGGGTTATTTCGTGGTGCCCATGAACGCGCTGTTGCAGCATCGCGGTCATATCCTGATGGGGGCAGGGCATTCCATCGCCGTGCAAAACTTCAATGAAAACCTGTCGATTCTGATTATGACCGGGATATATTCCCTGTTGATCCGACTGGATGTCTCGATTTACACCGTGATCGCCTTGTTCGGGATATTCGTGAGCAGCACCATGTTCCTGGTAAAGCGCCTCCACGAAAGAAATCAGCGCGAATTCGACTCCGTCGCGCAACTCGATAACGTCACCCACTAAATTTCAAGAAAACCGCCCTGCCCGGGGCGGAATCCGCCCTTGCCATTGCCGCTGACCTGCATCAACGACAATTATCATTTATGACATTATTCTTGTAGAATTCCGCAGCGAAGGCCCGCCCTCGGCTCATATGGAAGAGAAAACGTGAAAACACTCAAGGGATTTATCCTCGCCGCATCAATCTTCGTGTCGATCATATTTTTCGGCGGGACATATCTGGTTGTTTCGCAGATTTACGATAAATCGGTGAAGGAAAATGCCCTGTATGTTTCCAACACTCTCGCGGAGCTGACCTTCAGTTCGATGTTCCAGGTGATGAACAAGGGCTGGAAACGCGCCCAACTCGAAGAATTCATCGCTTCGACCCGCAAGGCGGTCGCCGACACCCCCACGACTATCGAGGTATTTCGCGGCGAAGGCGTGTCCCAGCTATTCGGCGTAATTCCTCAGGAAAACATGGACGAGGCGATTAAGAACGCCTTCCAGAACGGTGCGCCGGTGATGCGTGAAAGCGCCGCCGGGGTGCGCTACGTTTACCCCATCAAAGCTCAGGACAAATGCCTGCGTTGCCACGAAAACGCCGGGCTGGACGAAGTGCTGGGGGTTATTGACGTGCGCCAGGACTTGACGCCGTTTATCAGCAAGGCCAAAAACCAGTTCCTCTTTTATCTGCTGTTGCTCGCCCCGATTCCGTTGATCATCGCGCTGCTGGTGGTGCTGCGGGTCAACCGCAAAATCGAGGATTCCATGGCGGTGCTGGAAGACAGCATCGAACGGGTCAACAAGGTTTCCGACTTGCGCACCCTGGAGTTGGGAGAAATCAGAACCGGTTTTGGCGAATTTGACCGGATATTCCACAAAGTTGAGGAACTCACCGGCAAACTCAAATCGGTGGCGGTGGACAAGGATTTGCTGGAATTCGAAATCAAGCTCCTGGAAAAGTTCGTCATCACCTCGGAAGTGGTCAAGGATTGGCGCGACTACGTGAGCCGCCTGTTGATCGACATCAACACCATCATCAATGCCTACACGCTGTTTTCCATCTTCAAGGTGGATGACGAAATTTTCGATCTCGAAATTTTCTGGCGCAGCGCCCCATCGGACAAAACCAAGTCCATGCTGGAGCGCACCATCCACGACACCATGCAGGAAAATCCCCATTTCGCCGGGATCACCTCGATCAACATTGTCCACAATATAGCGCATTCCGGCGGGCCGGAAATCCATCTGGAAGAGTCCGACATTGAGGTGCAGGTCAAATCATTGCTGGTCGAAGCGCCGAAAATCGGCGGCATCGTCGGGATTGGCGTACAGGCGGAAATCGTTCGCGACGAAACCCGTTTCCTGGTGATGGAAAGCATTCTCTCCACGCTGCTCAATGTGGTCGGCTCGGTTAAAGCCATCTACAAATACACCAAAGATCTGGAGTATTACGCGACCCGTGACCCGCTCACCAACCTCTACAACCAGCGGGTATTCTGGGAAATGCTGGAATACGAAAAGGGCCGTGCGGAACGCCATCACTACAAGTTCGCGCTGTTGATGATCGACCTCGACAACTTCAAAACCGTCAACGACACCTACGGCCACGCTTTCGGCGACAAATTCCTGCGCGAATTCGCCGGACTTCTGAAAAAAGTGCTGCGCACCGAAGACATCATCGCCCGTTACGGCGGTGACGAATTCGTCGCCATCCTCCCGGAATCCGACCTTGAACAGGCTGCCAGCATCACCACCCGCCTCCTCGAAGCCATCAACGCCAGCTTCCTGCCCGGCCCGGACGGAACCAATGTCAAAGGCACCGCCTCCATCGGACTGGCGGTATTCCCGGATCACGCCGACGAACAGAAAGACCTTTTTCTGTTCGCCGACAACATGATGTACAAAGCCAAGGCGCAAGGCAAAAGCCGCGTCAGCATTCCCACCGAAGAAGACATGCTGGAGGTTTTCAGGGATATCGGCGAGAAAAGCATCATCATCATCAACGCCGTGGAAGAGAAAAAAGTCATCCCGTTCTTCCAGCCCATTCTCAACGTCAAGGAAAAACGGGTCGAAGCAGTAGAAGTGTTGAGCCGCATCGAACTGGCCGACGGGCGCATCCTGGGGGCCATCGAGTTCGTTGAAATCGCCGAGAAGATGGGCATCATCCACAAGATGGATTACATCATCATGGAAAAAGCCCTGCAAACCGTCCAGGAATCGGGCTATCAGGGTTTGGTGTTCCTCAATCTCTCGCCGCGCGCGCTGGTGCTCAACGAATTCCTCCACGAAGCGCGGCGCATCGTCACCAACAGCGGCATCGCCCCGGAACGCATCGTCCTGGAAATCACCGAGCGCGACACGGTGCGCAACATGGCGCTGCTGGAACGCTTCGTCAACGACCTCAAGATGGAAGGCTTCAAACTCGCCATCGACGACTTCGGCTCGGGTTTTTCGTCATTCCACTACCTCAAGCATTTCCCCATCGACGTACTCAAGATCGAAGGGGATTTCATCGCCAACATGCTCAAGGACGGCAAGGATCGCGCCTTTGTGAAAAGCATCTCGATGCTTGCCCAGGAACTGGGTATCCGCACCGTCGCCGAATACGTGGAAAGCGAGGAAGTGCTGGAAAGTGTGGCCGCCTCGGGTATCGATCTGGCGCAGGGATACCATATTGGCAGGCCGATGCCGAAACTGGTCTTCTAACCCCCGGCAACCCCGTTTTTGCTGAGCATTTCCTGATTTCCTCCCCACCGACGGGCGGCCTCGGATGATCCCGATGGCCTTCCCTCGCCGTGCGGGCTGATATTTTGTCATGCCCTTCTTTTCAATAAAAACAACACGTTAAAAATTCCACACCTGACCACCCTGTCAGGATGTCAGGCTGCCCGCCCGCGAGCGCCGTACGTCTGCGATTTTCCCACTTAATTTCAATATGTTACCTACCGCACAAAAGCTGGCACAGTCCATGCAATAGTGTGGTCGAGCGCCCCGACTCTAGGGAGGTCGCTTCAACAGCCGGCTCACTTTGAACCGGACTATTGCAAACCGAAACCAACTCTTCGAAGAGGTCATTTATGAAAATCAAGTCCATCGTTGTTACTTCCCTGCTTTCCATGTGTATCGCCGGTGCAGCCGTCGCCGCCGACCAGAAAGGCATGTCCGGCATGAGCGGCATGGAAGGCCAGAAAGGCATGTCCGGGATGTCCGGCATGAGTGGTATGGAAGGCCAGAAAGGCATGAGCGGCATGTCCGGCATGAGCGGTATGGAAGGCAAGAAGAAAGCCGATCAGAAAGGCATGAGCGGCATGTCCGGGATGGAAGGCCAGAAGGGCATGTCCGGTATGTCCGGTATGTCCGGTATGGAAGGCCAGAAAGGCATGTCCGGCATGTCCGGCATGAGCGGGATGGAAGGCCAGAAGGGCATGTCCGGCATGAGCGGCATGGAAGGCAAGAAGAAGTAATGAAGTAAGTCGTTAACCCGGATATTTCATAAATTCGCGCGATGATCGTGCAGGATTTTGTTTCATAGGCGAATTTTGTGAAGGAGCGGCGTAGTTATTCATACGCCCGACTGAGCGAAATTTGCATATGGAACAAAAGACCAGCGAGGGCG
>CAYVIN010000128.1:0-9362 GCA_964451375.1 uncultured Sulfuricella sp. | reverse complement strand
TGCAACTCCGGGACTCGGAGGATTTGCCGTTCTTTAAGTCCGACAGGCTGCTAGGTGGCGATATTGCCGTGATGGCGGGTGACCACCAGCGGATCGACATAGACGGGAAAACCCAGGGTGCGCAACACCCGGCACACCCAGTAATCTTCCGAGAGATATTCGCCGTTGACTACGCCGGTGCGAAATACGTCGTAGTGGATGTCGGCGTCCCAGTCGCCGCGCGCGGTTTTGGGTCTGCCGTAAACGCGCCCGTCCGCCTTGGCTTCCTCGATCAGCGCATTGACCGCCTTGCGCGACAACATGAAGGCGGCGGTGCCGATGCGTTCGTTGATCAAGAGCGGCCCTTCCTCGCCCAGCGCCGCGCCGATATTGAATATCCGCGAGCCGTTGGCGGCGCGCCCCTTGAGCGCCACCGGCGCGCCGATCACATCCTTGCCGTGGCTGATCAAACGTTTGACGCCCGCCGCCGGGATAAATACGTCGCCATCGAGAAACAGCAGATGGGAAAACTCCGGGCGCACGTAAAACGCCGAAAGGATGGTGTTGCGGGCGCGGGTGATCAGGCTTTCGTTGCCGATGGTCATCAGCGCGAAAGGAATCCCGGCCCCCTGGAACTGGAGCAGGGTCGAGACGAAATCGGTGTGAACCATGCCGCCGTAAGCGGGGGTGCCGACCAGGATGTGCGGGGAATTTTTCATGCTTGGAAAGGCCGGTATTTTTCCCGGTGTCCCGAGCAGTGCATAAGAACCTCCGCCAGACGCAGCAACTGGTCGTCCGAATATTCGCGATAGTCTGCCAGCAACTGGCGGTTGGCCGCGTAGTGGGGCTGACCGAAGGTGTTTTCGGGCAACCGCGCATGGTGGAGATGCAGGGCCGGGCGTTCGTCGAGTTCGACGGCGGAGAGCCGGGCGCGTTGCACCAGGTAGGTCATCGCGTCATCCTCGCCGCCCCAGCCGCGAAACCGTTCATCCCAGCCGCCCAGATGGACGAAGGCGTCGCGGCGGATCACAAACACCCCGCCGCAGAACACCACCTTTTCACCGATTCCCTCGCGGTTGGGGGCGGCGTCCGCAGCCCGGACGGGCGCAAAATCGAAAGTGCCGCGCCGCACCGTGGCGCTTTCTTCGGGCGTCAGATCGACGATGCGCCGATACGGGTTGACCGTCACATAAGTGCGCGCGCAGGCATCCAGCGCTTGCGCCATCTGCGCGCCCGGCACGATCACGTCGCCATCGCCGAAAGCCAGGATGGGCGTGGAAGCAAAGCGGAATCCAACGTTGAACCCCCAGCTTTTGTTGAAAGGCCCCGGATTGTAGGCGAATATCTGACGGTACGCGGCAGGCGTCTGGGGAGCCGCAAAACGCGGCGCGGTGTCCTGCTCGACAACGATCACTTCGAGTTCCGGGAAACCCTTAAGCCACGCCAGCACCGCCTGGAGATTGGCGCGCCGCTCGGGATCGTCGCCCTCGCGGTAGGTAATCAGGTAACTTGCTTTGACGGCCATGTCGTTCCTTGTTGCGGATTCTCGAATTGAAGCGCGGCGGCGGATTCTATGCCTATAATCGCCGCCGAGTCCACTTAGCAAGGAGTCAGTATGATCAGTTGCCTGACCATCACCCAGGCGGGACGCAGTGATATCCTGGCGCGCGCGGTCGCCGATTTCGCCCGTCAGACCTTTGCCGAACGGGAGTTGTTGATCGTTCACGACGGCGGTGCAGCCTTTGATGCCGAGGTGCAGGTTCTGGCTGCCGCCAACCCGGCAGCGCCGATCCGCGTTTTCTCCGCGCCGCCGGGGTTGTCGCTGGGGGCTTTGCGCAATCTGTCGGTTGATCAGGCGGCGGGGGATTACGTCTGCCAATGGGACGACGACGACCGCTATCACCCGCAGCGCCTGGAAATCCAATGGCAGGCATTACACAAGGAAAACGCGGAATTCTGTTTTCTGTGCGACCAACTCCATCTGTTTGCCGACGATGCCCGCCTGTTTTGGGACGACTGGAACAACGACGCCTACCCGATGAATTTCATCCAGGGCACCCTGCTCGGGCGCAAGGAACTCATGCCGCGTTATCCCGACGCGCGGCGCGGCGAAGACACCGACCTGATGCTCCAGTTGCTGCGCGCCGGCCATCCCATCGCCCGGGTGCGCGACGCCGGCTGGGCCTATGTTTACGTATTTCACGGCGGCAACGCCTGGGAAAAGCAGCATCACGCCGCCATCGCCCAGGCCAAGGGACTCAGCCCGGCGCGCCTGCTGGCCCGCGAAGCGGTGTTGCGCAAACGTCTGCCGGAATACCAGCCGCCGCTGGGGGCGCTGGAGATGCCCTGCGGCAACGGGGTGATCCGCTTCCCCTGAAATTCAGGACACCGGCAAAAAACGCCGGGCAATCAGGTTGTAAGTGGTGTCCACCGAGCGGACGAATTCGGGGGTAATCAGGCCGGCGTGGAAATCGGTGAAATCGCGGCGGGTTTCGCTCCACCACAGGTGCGCCCACAGATGGATGCTGTACAGATCGGCGTGGCTGCGCCGGTCGCAAGCCTCGAACAAGGTCTGGATGCCGCGCGGCGTCCAGGTGTGGCGGTAAAAGTAGCTGTGCGGCAACACTTGCACGGCATCAGGTAGCGTGTCCCACAGGCGCGCCGCCTCGAAACAGGAATGGCGGTTCCAGGTGCCGTCGAAAGCCTCGCCCATCCGCGCCAGCCAGGCGCGGGCGAAACGTGCGCCGGGCTGGGCGAACATCACGGCGTTGCACAACGATGGACGAAGTATTCCGTCATCGCCGACAAAAGCCCGTTCCTCGCCGATCACAAACTCTCCCTCGAAAAAACGTTGCGGATAAGCCTGCACGAATAAGGTATCCATATCCGCGTAACAGCCGCCTTCCGCGATCAGTATTTCCATACGCAGAAAATCGGCCTCGTGGGCGAAAGAAATGCCCGCCTGTTCGATAAAGCGCCCCTCCGCGCTACTCGCGTACCGTTCCGGCGCAAAACCGGCGGTTTTTCCCTCAATATGGCGCAACACAAGGTATGGGCGGATGCGTTCCCACCACGGGCCATAAGGCTCGTTCCGGTAATGGAAGTGAATCTCGGCGGGCGCATTGACCTGGCGGCAGGATTCCAGGCACAGGTAAAACGCCAAGTGGAAGGCTTCGGTTTGGGGCCGGAGTCCGAAAATGAAATGGAAAGTGTTCATCAAAAATGCAATATAAATTGAGAAAACATCCCCGAAAACGGGAACAGGCATCATAAACCGGAAACTACGGCGGGCGCAGCTGCAACCCGCCACTGGAAAAAAGCCGGGAATTGAGAGAATCGGTGAGTTTTAGTGAGAACGAATGAGTGGAGGGGGAGGCCTAATGCTGCTATAAGCCTACAGCCATCGCTGAAAGCGCCCATTTTTCGAGGATTTGTTCATGACACGTTGTTCACCCCAAACCCGTATGCGTTCCCTGGCTGCTGCGGTTGCCGCCGCTTTTTCGGCCTTGCCCGGCGCATTGCCGGTTGCCGTGCCGCCGCTGGTTTCGTTGTCGGTGGGGCTGGTTTCCACCATGACGGCGGCGCAAGTCCACGCGAAGGAAGCACGTCATCAGGGCTTTTTTGCTTGCGATTTTGTCGGCAATACCGGCTACGAGACTTTCGGCGGCGGATTCGCCACCTGCGGCGGAACGGCCAATACCGACAGCTTCAACACCGCTTACCAAACCACCTTGAGCGGCGTCAATGTGCTGAGCAACGACACCCCCAACACCATGACGGTGATCAGTTTCACCAATCCCTCGCACGGCACGGCCAACGTGACGAGCGAAGGCAGTCTGACCTACGTGCCGGCCAATGGCTACAGCGGCGCGGACAGTTTTTCCTATATCGCCGATGACGGCGCTGGCAATGTATCCGCCACAGTCAATATCACCGTCGGGTCGTGGAGTGTTGACGACAGTTTCAACACCGCCTATCAAACCAGCCTGACCAGCGGCAACGTGTTGACCAACGACATCGGCGGCAGCATGACGGTGCTCAGCAATAGCGCCGCCTCCCACGGCACGGCCAGCGTCAACAGCAACGGCACGTTCACCTATGAACCCAATAGCGGTTACAGCGGTGCGGACAGCTTTACCTATACCGCCGACAACGGTTCCGGCAATACCACTGCCACGGTGAATATCACGGTGGGGACGTGGGTGGTCAACGACACTTTCAGCACCGCTTACCAAACCAGCCTGAGCAGCGGCAACGTGTTGACCAACGATCTGGCCGGCAACACCATGTCGGTGACCAGTTCCACCCCCCCCAGCCACGGCGCCGCCAATGTGAACAGCGACGGCACATTTACCTACGTGCCCGAGAGCGACTACAGCGGCGCGGACAGCTTTACCTATACCGCCTACAAGAGCGACGACCACACCACCGCCACGGCCACCGTCAACATCACCGTTGGCTCCTGGGCGGTCAACGACAATTTCACCACGCCCTACCAGACCGCACTAACCAGCGGCAACGTGTTGAGCAACGACCTGGCCGGCAACAGCATGTCGGTATCCGGCTTTACCAACCCCAGCCACGGCACGGCCAATGTCCAGAGCGACGGTACTTTCACCTACACGCCGGCCAACGGCTTCAGCGGCAGTGACAGCTTTACCTATAGGGCGGTGCGTGGCGTCGGTTATGTCGCCCCCGAAAAAACCACCTTTGGCGGCCACTTTGCCTCGCCCCCGCCCGAAGAAACCGCGACGGTCTATGTCACCGTCAGCGCCGCACCGGTCGTCAACAATAACAACTTTACCCCGCCCGTCACCGTGCTACCTACTGGCGGAGGAACCACCACCCTGACTACCGGACAATCGGTGACCGTCACCGAAAACGGCAAGGACGGCACCAGCATCAACCTGCCCCCGCCCAGCACCGGCACCGGCGGAACCAACCCCGGCAGCAACAGCGTCAACATTACCCTGCCCGGCACCGGCACGGTAGGGGTCAGCAGCAACACCAACGGCACCCAGTTGGGCGTCACCAAGGTGACGCTGCCGGGCGCCACCATTTCCGTCAACACCGTGACCATAGACCAGGGTAGCGCCAGCTTCACCGCCACCGAAAAAGGCCAGGCCGTCGCCGGTCTCAAGAACGGCATCGTGGTGGTCTCCGGCAGCAAGGACAGTCAGGTCACGGTGGACGCCACCGGCGCCAATGCCACCATCGGCGTCAAAGGCAGCGACACCATCGTCGTCCCGGCCGGCTCCAGCGGAGTTTCCGGCACCAAGGTCGATCTGCCGCCCCCCACCGCATCCGGCGGAAAGGCCGCGACGGTTAATCTGAATATCGGCGGTCATGAGCTTACGATCCAATCCAGCCAGGCCAACACCACCATGACCTTCGAGATGAAGAACATCGGCGGCGTCCAGACCCCGGTACTGGCGGTCACCGGCAATGCACAGGTCAGCAGCAGCGGCGAGGATAAGCCGCTGGTCAGCGTCGCCGGCAACGTAATCAAATCGGGAAAAAGCAGCGGCGGCAGCCACCAGATATGCAACACCATCATCCAGGCCAGCTCCGACGCCAGTTCGGACGTGGTTCACGTCGTCACCTGCTACATCGTCCTTGAAGCGGGGACATTCTCGGCGATAAGCGGCGGCGGAAATGGTTTCGCCGCGCTCAAGGACGGCGTGGTGTGGGCTGGCGAAACCGCCGAATTCGGCAAGGACGGCAAAGTCACCGGCGCGTATCTGGGCAGCAAGCAAGGAACCACTGACGCAGTCGGCGACGATCTCGTACCGGGCGGCAACAAATTCACCACCAGCGGCTACAACAACACCGCATTTATTCCCCGCCTGAACGGCGTTGCGTTGCGCCTGGACGGCGCAAACCTGAACGAAGCGTTATTCAAAGTCCTCAACCAGACCCTGGGCGTCACCACGCCGCTCACGCCGGGCCAAACCAGCCAGGGCGTGTTGAACTTCCAGATCGGCAGCGAGCAGGTCAGCGTCATTCCCACCCGCCGCATTCGCGTGGACACCAGCCGCGCCGACGGCGTCAGTCTGAGTAGTGAAGGCGGCGTCGAAGTCGCAAGCGGCGGCCTGGTGACGATATTCGCCCCCAGCGTCGGCGACCCGCAGGTCTTCGCCGCCAAGGTCAAGGTCGCGCAGGCCCTGCCGGGGGCGATCAGCGAATTACGCTGGAACGGCACCTGGAAAGTCACCGGCGGCGACGGGACAAGTTACATTGGCCGCCCGGCGTGGCAACGCCGCGCCCAGCCCAACGGCATCCCCTTCAGCGCCGCCAAGGCCGACAATGTCACCTACAACGACGGTGTTTACAGCCAGACGCTGGTTCCCGACTTCGACGACTACACCACCTTGCGGGCTACCTTTGCCAAGGAGCTGAACGATCCCAACATCACCGTCCTGCCCAACATGGACGGCACGGCCACGGCAAAAGTGAACGGCAAAAGCTACACTCTGTTGCCGCAGTGGCTCCTAGTGAAAACCGCTGACATCACCGGCAAACCGGCATGGTGGGCGGAAAATGGCGTGATTTACATCAAAAACGCCGATGGGACAGCGCAAGGGTTTACGGTGAAGTAGGCGCAAACCTGCGCTCGCGAAATCCTCGGCCAAAGCAAAGAAAACCGCCGTCTCCTGAAAAGGTGCGGCGGTTTTTGCATAGGGGAAGTGGTTCGGCAGGAGTCCGAAATTGCGCGTCTCCACATAGCACGATTGCCCACACCGGATAACTCCGTGCTCTTGTTGAACCGGACTTTTGCCCCTATATTGCTATCATTCCTTCCCATAAACGGAGTTCCACCATGCGAAATTTTCTGGCTGTCCTGCTGCTTGCCCTGACCCTCAGCGGCTGCGGCTACAACACCTTTCAAACCGGCGACGAGCAGGTCAAGGCAAGTTGGGCGGAAGTGCTCAACCAGTATCAGCGGCGCGCCGATCTGGTGCCCAATCTGGTGAATGTGGTGAAAGGTTACGCCAGCCACGAAAAAGACACGTTGACCCAGGTTACCGAAGCGCGCGCCAAGGTCGGGACGATCCAGGCCACGCCGGAACTGATCAATGACGAACAGGCGTTCGCCAAATTCCAGGCGGTACAGAACGAATTGAAATCCTCGCTGGCGCGTTTGCTGGTGGTTGCCGAGAACTACCCGCAGCTCAAGGCCGACACCGGCTTCCGCGATTTGCAGGCGCAACTGGAAGGCACCGAAAACCGCATTACCGTAGCGCGCAATCGTTATATCAAGGCGGTGCAGGAATATAACGTGGTGGTGCGTTCTTTCCCCTCCAACCTGACCGCAATGGTGTTCGGCTACAAAACCAAGCCGTCGTTTACGGTGGAAAACGAACAGGCGATTTCCACCGCGCCCAAAGTCGATTTCGGCAAATAAACGGTGAAATCCGCGCTGCGTCTGTTTATCGGCCTGTGGCTGGCCTGCGGGGCCGCCCTGGCCGGGGCCGAAGTGGCTGTGCCGCCGCTCAAGGCGCGCGTCACCGATCTTGCCGCGCTGCTCCAGGCCGGCGAAGTCGCGGCGCTTGAGCAGCAACTGGCCGCGCTGGAAACCCGCAAAGGCAGCCAGGTCGCCATCCTCATCGTGCCCACCACCCAGCCGGAAACCATCGAGCAATATGCGCTGCGTGTCGCGGAAAACTGGAAACTGGGGCGCAAGGGCGTCAATGACGGGGCCTTGATTGTGGTCGCCAAGGACGACCGCAAATTACGCATCGAAGTCGGCTACGGGCTGGAGGGCGTGATACCCGACGCCATCGCCAAACGTATCATCAGCGACACCATCACCCCGTTATTCAAACAAAAGCAGTTTCACGCCGGGCTCGACGCCGGAGTTCAGCAAATCGTCAAACTCATCGACGGCGAGGCGCTCCCGCCGCCTCAGTCCAAACCCCAGCAATCCACTGGCGACGACGATGGCGGCTGGTGGTTGCTGATGGCTTTCGTCGCCCTCGGCGCGGCGCGTCTGGTGAGTTCCATGCTCGGCAAACTCAAGGGGGCGGTGCTCATCGGCGTGGCGGGCGGCGTCGCGGCGTGGCTGTTTACCCAGATTATCGTGATCGGGCTGGTTGCCGCGTTTGCAGCGTTTCTGATTGCCCTGCTCGCCGCCAGCGGATCAAGCGGCTGGGGCGGCACAAGCGGGGGCGGCTGGAGTTCCTCATCCGGCGGCGGTTCCGATAGCAGCTTTAGCGGAGGCGGCGGCGACTTCGGCGGCGGCGGCGCATCGGGAGATTGGTGACATGGATTACAAACGCATCGCAAGACACCTGACTTTCGCACCGCGCAGCCTGCGTCGCCGGTTTCCCGAAACCACCCTGCAAGCCATCGCCAAGGCCATCCGCGAATGTGAAGACCACCACGACGGGGAAATCCGCTTCGCGCTGGAAGGCGCGCTACCGTTGGCGGCGCTCAAGTCCGGCCAAAGCGCGCGGCAACGCGCCATCGAAGTGTTTTCAGAGTTGCGGGTGTGGGATACCGAACATAACAACGGCGTGTTGCTTTACCTGCAACTCGCCGATCGCAAGGTGGAAATCGTCGCCGACCGGGGTGTCAACCGCCGCGCCGGCAGCGCCGCCTGGGAAACCATCTGCCGCGACATGGAAACGCTGTTCCGCCAGAACCGCTTCGAGGAAGGCGTAATCAGCGGCATCCGGGCCATCGGCGCGTGTCTTGCCGAACACTATCCCAGCCAGGGCGAAAAAACCAACGAACTGCCGGATCAGCCGGTGGTGCTGGGGTAGCTTCCGCAGCAACCCGGAAAACCGCCTCGCCTATCCCGGCCTGCTGAACAGTCAGCCGCGCCACTCCATCAGCCGATGTACGCCATTCTCGGCGAGACTCGCGAACCCCAGGCGTTCGTACAAACGCAGCGCCGGATTGGCGATGAAACAATTGAGCCGCAACGGCAAACCGGCTGCCGCCGCTTCGGCCTGCAAATCCCCGATCACCTAGCTGCCGATACCGCGCCCGCGATATTCCGGCAGCAGCGAAATGTCCGCCAAATGAAGTTTTTCGCCATCCCGCAGCACGATCAGCCGGCCTGTTGGCGCATCCTCCACAACAATCAGACTATCGTCGGCACTCGGGAAATTGGTCTGGAAATGCCGTTCATGCGCCGCAAACTGGCTGCCCAGCAACATCGTCCGCATCGCTTCATCCCAATTCCACACCTGCAACTCATCGATCTTCAGCGCACAGAATAACGCGTAAACAAACTCCCGGTCGGCAGGCAAAGTGGGGTGCAACATACTGGCTGTGTCATTCATGAAAAAATCCTCGGAAACAACTGAAAAAAACCATTTCTAATCACTAGTGTCCGGTTAAAACCCGAATAGACTCAGTTGGTTGCACGACGCACC
>CAYVIN010000127.1:0-9715 GCA_964451375.1 uncultured Sulfuricella sp. | reverse complement strand
CGGACTTTCAGTCCGTAATTCAAACCCACCGGCTTGAGCCGGTGGTTGTTTAGTCCACCCAAAACCGCACTGACACGACCAGCTATTCCCTCGCACTCGACAATCCGTTGCGTAACGGCATGGTGGTGAGCCAAAGCCTGTCTACGTTGCGCAACGCCGATACGGTCAACGACTTTAACGGCGTTCCGGTACAGAACAGCGCGGCGATTCGTTTCAGTATCCAGGTGCCGTTGCCTATGACCTTTATCTAAAGGCTATGTCTGCGTTAGTTGTTGGCGAGACCGAAACACTCGGTTTTGCGGGGTTTACGGCCCTTGAAAAATCTACAGTTGGTCGTGTTTCAACAGGTAATGCACACATAGCCTATCTAAACGGGTTGGCAGGCCACGAGATGGGCATCAAGGAAATCGCCAAGCATCTGACCTTGAAAGGGCCACGTAATCGCAGCAAACCTTGGGCTATCCAGAAAATTCATGCACTGCTCTCGGATTCCCTGTACATGGGAGTGTATTACTATGGCGTTAAGGATTCCAAGGCAGACAAGAAGTGACCACCCGAAGAATGGACCAAGACCGAGATTCCCGCCATTGTTGATGCGGCCACCTTCGAGCGAGTGAGAGCGAGGCGGGAGTCCCGCACCCCAGGTCAGACGCCGCCGCGCACCGTTTCCAGTCCCACCTTGCTGACGGGATTGCTCAAGTGCGGGGAATGCGGCAACAGCTTGACCACGGCCACGGGGAAAAGCGGACGTTACCACTATTACAAATGCACCCGCCGCCGCAATCAAGGCAGCCATGCTTGCTCAAGTCGAAATTTGCCAATGGAAAAGTTGGATGAATTGGTGCTGCAACAATTGGCGGAAATGATCTTTGCGCCGGATCGGCTGCAAATCCTGATGGAGGAATTGCGCAAGCGCATCAAAACCTCGAAAAACGACCAGCAAGAACGCATCAACGAACTGAACCAGCAGGTCAGGAATATCGAGGAACGGCAGCTGCGTCTATTGGATGCCATCGAAACCGGCACAATTGAACTTGATGAAATGACCCAGCGCCGCGCCCAACAACTCAAGGCCGCACGGGAAGTCCTGTTCATTGAGTTGGCCGGTGTTCGTAGAGATCATGCCTTGCCTGCCGTGAAACATCTCAAGGCAAGTCAGATCGAAGCGTTTGGGAAGGTGCTACGGGAAAAACTGCTTGGAAAAGATTCAGGAATTGCGAAAGGCTAGCTGAAAATTTTAGTTGATGAAATCGTGGTACACGAACAGACAGCAACTGTTACCGGAAGTTATGCTGCCTTGGCAACGACCATTCAGAAACTGAAGACGAGCACCTGTAATCAGGTGCCCACTTCTATACTTGATTGGCGTGCCCGGCAGGAATCGAACCCGCAACCCCCAGCTTAGAAGGCTGGTGCTCTATCCGGTTGAGCTACGGGCACATCGACCGGCAAGTACATGAATTGATGGTCGGGGTGGAGAGATTTGAACTCCCGACATCCTGGTCCCAAACCAGGCGCGCTACCAGGCTACGCTACACCCCGAAGCTGCGCATTCTACCTGCTATGGCGACGGATGGCAATTTTGTACGAGATATTCCCGGTGAAAATTCTCCCGGAGGTTGGGGTATAATGCGGCCTCTTTATCATCAATCCACGGGTAACAGAAGGGACAAGCATGGGTTTCCTGGCAAACAAACGCGCATTGATTACCGGCCTGATCAGCAATCGCTCCATCGCTTATGGCATTGCCGCCGCGATGAAACGCGAAGGTGCTGAACTGGCCTTCACCTACCAGAACGACAAGGTCAAGGATCGGGTCGTCGATCTGGCGAAGGATTTTGGTTCCGATTTGGTTTTTCCCTGCGATGTCGCCAGCGACGAGCAGATTGAGCAGCTTTTCGCCGGTCTCGGCAAACATTGGGATGGTTTGGACGCGATTATCCATTCCATCGCCTTCGTTCCCAAGGTGGCGTTGGCTGGCGATTATGTGTCGTCGGTGACCCGCGAGTATTTCCAGATTGCCCACGACATCAGTTCCTACAGCTTCACTGCGCTGGCAAAAGCCGGGATGCCGATGATGGAAGGGCGCAATGCCTCCTTGTTGACGCTGTCTTACCTTGGCGCCGAGCGCACCGTACCGCATTACAACGTGATGGGACTCGCCAAGGCCAGTCTGGAAGCGAATGTCCGCTATATGGCGGCGAGCCTGGGGCCGAAGGGCATCCGCGTCAACGGCCTTTCCGCCGGCCCGATCAAGACCTTGGCTGCCAGCGGTATCTCGGATTTTGGCAAGTTGTTGTCATACAATGAAAAGCACGCTCCGATGCGACGCAACGTGACGATCGATGAAGTCGGTAATGTGGCGGCATTCCTGTGTAGCGATCTGGCCAGCGGCATTACCGGTGAGATCACCTACGTGGACGGCGGTTTCAACATCACTGCCTTGGGCAACGCCGAGGAAGCTGTAGCCGGTAACTAGGCGATGCCATATCCGGTAGGGATTCGACGGGCGCTTACAAGCGCCCGTTTTATCGTGCTGCTGGCGGTGTTGCCGTTGGCAGGATGCGGCGATTCGCCGTGGAACAATCCATACCCAAGCGCCGATGAGGAAAAAAACACCCTTTACTCGTCATTTGCCGAGCGGCCCAAGCACCTCGATCCGGTGCAATCCTATAGTTCCAACGAAGTCACTTTTAACGCCCAGATTTACGAGCCGCCCCTGCAATACCACTATCTCAAGCGGCCTTATACCCTGGTTCCCCTTTCGGCGGCTGAAATACCCAAGCCGCGTTTCGTCGATATCCATGGCAAAACGTTGCCGGACGATGCCCCCCCTGCTGCGGTGGCGTTCAGCATCTACGATATCCGCATCAAACCAGGTATCCGCTACCAGCCGCACCCGGCCTTTGCCAAGGACGAGGCGGGTAATTTTCTTTACCACCGGCTCAAGCCCGAAGATTTGGCAAACAAATACAAACTGGCGGATTTTCCCCAGACTGCAACGCGGGAATTGGTAGCCGCCGATTTCGTCTATCAGATCAAACGACTGGCGCATCCCAAGTTGCATTCACCGATTTTTGGGGTGATGGGCGAATACATCGTCGGTCTCAAGGACTATGCCAAAACCCTGGCGCAAGCCACCGCGAAGGATAATCTCGACCTGGAGAAATACCCGCTGGAAGGTGCAGAAGTTCTGGATCGTTTTACCTACCGGGTCAAGCTGAAAGGCAAGTATCCGCAGTTCCAGTATTGGCTGGCGATGCCGTTCTTCGCCCCGGTGCCGCCCGAGGCCGAGCGTTTTTACGGCCAGCCCGGCATGGCGGAGAAAAATCTTACCCTGGACTGGTACCCCATCGGCACCGGCCCGTACATGCTGAGCGAAAATGATCCTAACCGCCTGATGGTGCTGGAACGCAACCCCAACTTCCACGGTGAGTCTTATCCCGGCGAAGGCGAGCCGGGCGATGCCGCCGCCGGACTGTTGGCGGATGCCGGCAAGCCGCTGCCATTTATCGACAAGGCGGTATATAGCCTGGAAAAGGAAAGCATCCCTTATTGGAACAAGTTCCTGCAAGGGTATTACGACGCCTCGGGAATCAGTTCGGACAGCTTTGACCAGGCGGTGCGCGTCACCACCCAGGGCGAGGCCAATGTCACGGATCAGATGCGGGAAAAAGGGATCAGCCTGCAAACCACTGTGACGGCCACCAATTATTATTATGGATTCAATATGCTTGATCCGGTGGTGGGGGGCTTGGGAGAGAAACCTCGCAAGCTGCGGCAGGCCCTTTCCATCGCCATGGACTACGAGGAATTCATTTCAATTTTTGCCAACGGGCGCGGGATTCCCGCACAAGGGCCGCTGCCGCCGGGGATTTTCGGTTTCCATGAAGGTGCGGCTGGGATCAATCCTTATGTTTACGAGTGGGCTGACGGCAAGCCACGCCGCAAATCGCTGGAGCGGGCGAAACAACTCCTCGCCGAGGCAGGCTACCCGGATGGGCGCGAGGAAAAAACCGGCAAACCGTTGTTGCTCTATCTTGATCTGACCGCCAGCGGCCCCGACGACAAAGCTCGTCTCGACTGGATACGCAAGCAGTTCGGCAACATCGGCATTCAACTGGTGGTGCGCAACACCGACTACAACCGCTTCCAGGACAAGATACGCAAGGGTAACGCCCAGATTTTTCACTGGGGCTGGAACGCCGATTATCCCGATCCGGAAAACTTCCTGTTCCTGCTCCACGGCCCCAATGCGCGGGTCGGCAAGGATGGCGAGAATTCGGCAAACTATGACAATCCTGAATTCAACCGCCTGTTCGAAAAGATGAAGAATATGGACAACAGTCCGGAGCGCCAGAAAATCATCGACGAAATGGTCGAGATCGCTCGCCGCGATGCCCCGTGGATATGGGGCTATCACCCCAAGCAGTACAGCCTTGCCCATTCCTGGTACAAAAACCTCAAACCCAATCTGATGGCCAACAACAGCCTGAAATACGCCCGTATCGATGCGCAAAAACGTGGCGAAAAACGCCGCGAATGGAATCGTCCGATCTGGTGGCCGCTGGTGGTTCTGCTGGCCGTGTTGGGCGCTGCGCTGGCGCCGGCGGTGGCGACGTATCGGCGCAGGGAAAGAGGGGCTGCACGATGATTGCCTATATCCTGCGCCGCTTGTTATATGCCATTCCCATTCTGATCGGGGTGAACCTGCTGACCTTTGCGCTGTTTTTTGTGGTGAATACGCCTGACAACATGGCGCGCCTGCATCTCGGGGTGAAACACGTCACCCCGGAAGCCATCGCCAAATGGAAACATGAGCGCGGCTACGATAAGCCCCTGATGTGGAACGGTGCAGCGGAAGGTGCAGCGAAGGCCACCGACACGATATTCTTTGAAAAGTCGGTGGGGATGTTTGCTTTGCAATTCGGGAGTTCCGACGAAGGGCGCGACATTTCCCGCGATATCAAAAAGCGCATGTGGCCGAGTCTGGCCATCGCCTTGCCGGTATTTGTGATCGGACTGGCGGTGAACGTGACGTTTGCGTTGCTGATGGCGTTTTTCCGTGCGACTTACATCGACTTTGCCGGAGTGGTGCTATGTGTGGCGATGATGTCGATTTCGGGGTTGTTCTACATCATCGGCGGGCAATACCTGGTGAGCAAGGTACTGCATCTGGTGCCGATTTCCGGCTTCGATACCGGCATGGATTCATTGAAATTCATTGTGTTACCGGTGATCGTCGGAGTTGTGGGGGGCATCGGCGCCGGGGCGCGCTGGTACCGCACCATATTCCTCGAAGAAACCGGCAAGGACTACGTGCGCACCGCCCGCGCCAAGGGACTTTCGGAAAAACGCGTGTTGTTCGGGCATGTCCTCAAAAACGCCATGATTCCCATCCTGACCGGGGTGGTGGTGGTGATTCCGCTGCTTTTCATGGGCAGTTTGGTGAGCGAGTCGTTTTTCGGCATTCCCGGCCTGGGCAGCTACACCATCGACGCGATCCGTTCTCAGGATTTTGCGATTGTCCGCGCCATGGTATTCATCGGCTCAGTGCTGTATATAGTCGGGCTGGTGTTGACCGACATTTCCTACACCCTGGTTGATCCGAGGATACGCCTGGAATGACGCTCTTCAAGCCCGTTCTCCTGTGGACTGATGCGCTGATCTGGCTGCTCGTTGCGGTCGTATGGTTTTACGTCTGGCGGGTGGGCAAACACGAACATCTGCGCGCTCCCTGGCGTAAAGTGGCGCGCAGCCGGATCGGGGTGGTTTCCGCCGTGGTGCTGGCGGCTTACGTGGTGATCGGGCTGGCCGATTCCCTGCATTTCCGGCTGGCCCTGCCGCAAGCCAAAGCCGGTGAGGTGCGTCAGTACGCTCCGGAAGTCTTGAGTGTTTTCGACCTGATGACAACCTATCTACGTACCCACCAGGAAAAAACCTATTCCGCGCCATTCGCCACCCATTCGTTTGCCAAGGAAACCGCCGAATTGCCGGGAGGCGGCCAGAAGCGTGACTTCCCGCGCCTGAAATACGGCGGGGCTCATCTCGAAGACCTTGATGATTTCGCCGCCGACATCACTGCGACCATCGCCAAAGGGGTGTTCCACGGGGTCGTGCTGGCGTGGGGCGTCTGCCTGCTGTTTACCCTGACGCTGGCCCGGCATCGCGGTCTTTCAGCGGGAGGCGCCTGGAATCTGGTGCGTCGCGGACAGGATGAAATTCCCTGGCGCACCCTGTTTGCCGCTATCGCCGTTGTGCTGGTTGGCGCATCGGTTGCGGCGGCGCTGTCGTTCAACTACCACATCTTCGGTACCGACAAGGTCGGGCAGGATGTCTTTTACCTGTCCCTGAAAAGCATACGCACCGGGCTGATCATCGGCACCGTCACCACCTTGGTGATGTTGCCTTTCGCGTTGGCGCTGGGTATTGCCGCCGGGTATTTCCGGGGCTGGGTGGATGATGTTATCCAGTACGTTTACACCACGCTCAACTCGATCCCCAGTGTCCTGCTGATTGCGGCGGCGGTGCTGATTCTCCAGGTCTACATGGACAGCAACGCCGAAATGTTCGACACCATCAATGCCCGCGCCGATATGCGCCTGATGTTCCTCTGCCTGATCCTCGGCATGACCAGTTGGACGGGGTTGTGCCGCCTGCTGCGCGGCGAGGCGATGAAGCTGCGCGAGGCCGATTTCATCCAGGCCGCCACCGCGTTTGGGGTAGGGCATGGACGCATTATCCTGCGCCACATCCTGCCCAATGTCATGCACATCGTCCTGATCGCCGTGGTACTGGATTTTTCCGGGCTGGTGCTGGCCGAAGCGGTGCTCTCTTATGTCGGCGTCGGCGTCGATCCCACCACCCAAAGCTGGGGCAACATGATCAACGCGGCGCGCCTGGAAATGGCCCGCGAACCCATGGTGTGGTGGTCGCTGGCGGCAGCGTTCTGGTTCATGTTCGTGCTGGTGCTGGCGGCCAACTTGTTCGCCGACTGTGTGCGCGATGCTTTCGATCCGAGGGTGAAATGAACGACATCCTGCTACAGGTCGAGGGGCTTACCACTCTGCTGGAATCCGGCAAGTCCGTAGTACGCGCGGTAGATGGTGTGAGCTTCGCCATTCGTCGCCACGAAACCTTTGCTTTGCTCGGCGAATCGGGGTGTGGCAAGTCGATGACTGCGCTGTCCATCATGCGCCTGTTGCCGGATGCCGGCCATGTCGCGGGTGGCGCGGTGCTGCTGGGTGGAGAGGATTTACTGGCCTTGCCCGAATCGACGATGCGTATGGTGCGCGGCAAACGTATTGCCATGATCTTCCAGGAACCGATGACCAGCCTGAATCCAGTGCTGACGGTCGGTCAGCAAATCGCCGAGACCCTGCAACGCCATACCGGCCTGGACGATGCCGCCTTGCGTCGCCGGGTGGTTGAGCTCCTCGATGAAGTGGGCATCCCCGATGCGCAAAGACGCAGCGGGGATTATCCTTTCCAGCTTTCCGGCGGGATGAAACAGCGGGTGATGATTGCCATCGCCCTGGCTTGCGAGCCGGAACTGCTGATTGCCGACGAGCCAACCACCGCGCTGGATGTAACCATTCAGGCGCAAGTCCTGGAACTATTGCGTCAACTCCAGAAAAAGCGGGGGATGGCGATTCTCCTGATCACCCACGATTTGGGTGTGGTAGCCGAAATAGCCACCCGCGTTGCGGTAATGTATGCCGGCGAAATCGTTGAAGTAGCGGATCGCGAGGCGTTTTTCGCCAACCCGCGCCACCCCTATACGCAAAAACTGTTTGCCTCGTTACCCGGCCAGACCAAGCGCGGCCAACGCCTGGATGTCATCAAGGGCGCAGTGCCGCGTCTGGATCAGCGTTTCAGCGGCTGCCGGTTTGTCGAACGCTGTGAGCGTGCTTTCGTCCCATGTGCGGGGAATGTTCCGGCCTGGCTGGAGGCGGAGGAGGGCAGGGGGGTACGCTGCCACCTTTACGCACCGGGGGTTACGGCGGATCAACAAACTGCCCAAGCCCAGGAAGTTGGCGATATATCGCCGCCCCCACGGGAATCCGGCGACATCCTCCTGGAAACCCAGGACCTGAAAGTCCATTTTCCGATTCGAAAAGGCCTGTTCCAGCGGGTGGCTGGACAGGTCAAGGCCGTGGATGGGGTTTCCTTGAACATCCGTGCCGGGCGCACCCTGGCGCTGGTCGGCGAATCGGGCTGCGGTAAAACCACGGTCGGCAAAGGCATCCTGCAACTGGTGCGGCCCACCGGCGGAAGTGTGCGCCATGCAGGTGTCGAATTAACCGGGCTGGGCTCCTCGGCGCTACGCAGCCATCGCGCCGACTTGCAGGTGATTTTCCAGGACCCGTTTTCCTCGCTCGACCCACGCATGAGGGTAGGGGATATCCTCGAAGAGGGCATGATCGCCCTCAACCTCGGAAAATCGGAAGCTGAACGCCAAAGTCGCATGGATGAGCTGTTGCAGCAGGTCGGTTTGGCGGCGGACGCGAAATTCCGCTACCCCCACGAATTTTCCGGCGGCCAGCGGCAGCGTATCGCCATCGCTCGCGCACTCGCGGTCAACCCCAAGTTGATCGTTTGCGATGAACCCACCAGCGCGCTGGATGTCTCCGTGCAGGCGCAAATTCTCAATCTACTCAAATCGTTGCAGGATGAATTGGGCCTCGCCTATCTCTTTATCACCCATAATCTATCCGTGGTGGAATACTTCGCCCACGAAGTTGCGGTGATGTATCTGGGCCGTATCGTGGAACGCGGTACGGCCGGCGACGTGTTGCGTAATCCCCGCCATCCCTATACCCAGGCCCTGTTGTCAGCCGCGCCAAGCGTCGATACCAGGGCAAAACGCGAAGTCATCCGTCTCGGCGGTGACCTGCCGTCGCCTGCCAATCCGCCCTCCGGTTGCCACTTTCACCCGCGTTGCCCCCGTGTCATGCCTCAATGTGCGGAAATATATCCCCCGGTCAGCATCTCGGCGTCTGGGAGCGAGACCTGTTGTCACCTATATAATATTTAATAAACAAATAATTGCGATATTTCTTGATAAAGTTGGATGATCTCCGTATAATGCAAAGCATCAGACGCGGGGTGGAGCAGTCTGGCAGCTCGTCGGGCTCATAACCCGAAGGTCACAGGTTCAAATCCTGTCCCCGCAACCAGATAAAACAAAAAGGCCATTCTTCGGAATGGCCTTTTTGTTTTCCAGCTTTCATGTAAGTACTGGTGTAAGCAAATTTCTTCAATGCCGCGTTTTTTCCGCCTCGCCAAAAAGAAAAATCCAACACGTAGCTGGGTTGATGAGTAGACCGGGGGGAATTGTTCTTTTATGCTGCCACCTCGCCAACAATGTGTCAATCAGCGTCCAATTTTGACCAGGGTTTTAGGGTGATTTCTTGCGCTGCTTGAAGTGGAAGGAATCGTTTCCGGTTTCCATTATGTCGCAGTGATGGGTAATGCGGTCGAGCAGCGCCGTGGTCATCTTGGCATCGCCGAAGACCTGCACCCACTCCCCAAAGCTGAGGTTGGTGGTAATGATCAGGCTGGTACGTTCGTAGAGCTGACTGATCAGGTGGAACGTATCCGTCCGGCGGACAGCACATTTAGCTAAAAGCCAAGATCAGCCACCATAGCAGCTCTCAGTTAGCCTGAATTTTGCATAGAAAGGGCGAATATCCACGTAACCATTTGATAGAAT
>CAYVIN010000126.1:0-9761 GCA_964451375.1 uncultured Sulfuricella sp. | reverse complement strand
ACCAATTATATCAATTGGTTAAACGAGATTCGCCCTTCTTTGTGAAAAATCCGGGGTAGTACGATGTTTGCAACATAAAGCTGGGCCGGGGGACGCATGACCAGACAGACTCGCCAAAAAGAACAAAAAACACCGCCGGTCGAGGGGCCTCCCGCAAAACCGGCGCGACCTTTCCCGATTGTCGCCATCGGCGCATCTGCGGGCGGTCTGGAGGCGCTGGAGCTTTTTTTCAGCCATATGCCGGTCGAAAGCGGCATGGCTTTCGTGGTTATTCAGCATCTCGATCCCACCCACAAGGGCATCCTCCCCGAACTCCTGCAACGTTGCACGGCGATGCCGGTGGTGCAGGCCCGCAACCGCATGAAGATCAAGGCGGGGGGCGTTTACGTGATCCCGCCCAACAAGGATTTGTCGATATTACATGGCAGCCTTTATCTGCTTGATCCGGTCGCGCCGCGTGGTTTACGTCTGCCCATCGACTTTTTCTTTCGCGCTCTGGCCGATGACCGCCGCGAACACGCCATCGTGGTGGTGTTGTCGGGGATGGGCTCGGATGGCGCGCTGGGGGTGCGCGCCATCAAGGAACACGGCGGTCTGGTGCTGGTGCAGGATCCCGCCACGGCGAAATACGACGGTATGCCTCGCAGCGCCATCGATACCGGGCTGGCGGATATCGTGACCACAGCGCCGGAATTGCCGGCGCGTCTTATCGCCTATCTGAATCATGCGCCGCACAGCGTGGCGCCCTACGCCGCCCCGGACGGCGAGACCACGGATCAGAAAAGTGCGCTCGACAAAATCTTCATCCTGTTGCGGACGCGCACCGGCCATGATTTTTCCCATTACAAGAAAAGCACGGTATATCGTCGCGTCGAGCGGCGCATGGCGATTCACCAGCTCGACCGAATCGCCGATTACGTGCGTTTCCTGCGCGAAAATCCGCAGGAAGTGGATTTGTTGTTCAAGGAATTGCTGATCGGGGTCACCAGCTTCTTTCGCGACCCGGCCACTTGGGCCTACCTTCAGGACAATGTATTGCCCGGGTTATTCGCCGCCCAGCCGCCGGGTTCCGTGTTGCGCACCTGGGTAGCGGGGTGTTCGACCGGGGAAGAGGCTTATTCGCTGGCGATTGCTTTTCTCGAAGTCCAGGAAAAACTCAAACCGCCGCGCAACTACACGTTCCAGATATTCGCCACCGACCTTGATCCCGACGCCATCGCCAAGGCGCGCCAGGGGTACTACCCCGCCAATATCGCCGCCGACGTGACGCCCGAACGGCTGGCGCGCTATTTTATCGACGACGGCAACGCTTACCGGATCGGCAAGGAAGTCCGCGAGATGGTGGTGTTCGCCCCGCAAAACATCCTCATGGATCCGCCGTTCACCAAGCTGGATATCCTGACCTGTCGTAATCTGCTGATTTACCTGGATGCCGTGGCGCAGAAACAGTTGCTGCCGCTGTTTCACTACAGCCTCAAGCCGGGCGGGACGCTCCTGCTGGGCAGCGCCGAATCGATAGGCGGCTATACCGACCTGTTTACCCCGCTGGAAAGCGGGGTGCGCCTGTTTTCCCGCAACGGCGCTTCGTTGAACGCTTTCGCAATAGATTTCCCCACCCGCAATTTTCCCACCCGAACCGAACCAGTCATGGACGCGAAAATCGAGCCACCCGTTCTCAATCTGCAAACTCTAGCCGAACAATTGCTGCTCCAGCGATTCGCCCCCGCCGCCGTGTTGATCAATGGCGCGGGCGACCTGGTGTATATCAGCGGGCGCACCGGCAAATACCTGGAGCCTGCCGTCGGCAAGGCCAACTTGAACATCCACGCGATGGCCCGCGAGGGCTTGCGCCAGGAACTTGCGGTGGCCCTGCCCAAGGCGCTGCGCAGCGGCGAAACAGCGGTATGCCGCAATCTGGCGGTGGGAAGCAATGGCGGAACCCAGTTTATCGATCTGACCATCCAGCCGCTCAACGAGCCGCCGGCCTTGAACGGCATGGTGCTGATGGTGTTCGCCGATGTTGCCGCACCGGCGGCGGGCAACGCCGAAAAACGCGGTCGCCAAAGCAGCCGCGTGGTGGAACTGGAGCAGGCGTTAACGCACGCGCGGCAGGAAGCGCAAACCATCCGTGAGGAAATGCTGACTTCGCAGGAGGAACTCAAATCCGCCAACGAAGAGTTGCAATCGACCAACGAGGAGTTGCAATCGACCAACGAAGAACTGACCACCTCCAAGGAGGAAATGCAGTCTCTCAATGAAGAACTCCAGAGCGTCAACGCGGAGTTGCAATCCAAGGTGGACGAACTGTCGGCGGCCAACAACGACATGAAAAACCTGCTCAACAGCACCGACATCGCCACCATCTTCCTCGACAATGCGCTGAACGTGCGGCGTTTCACCTCCCAGGCGACACGCATCTACAAGCTGATTCCCAGCGATATCGGGCGGCCCCTGTCGGACATCGTTACCGAATTGCAGTATCCCGAACTTTTGAATGAAGCCGAGGAAGTGCTGCGCACCCTGGCCTATTCGGATTGCGAAATTCCCGGCGGTGACGGACGCTGGTTCCAGGTAAAAATCATGCCTTACCGCACCCTGGAAAACGTCATCGACGGGGTGGTGATCACTTTTACCGATATCAGCAGGGCCAAAGCGCTTGAAGACAAGTTGCGCGCCCTGGCCGGCGCTACGAAAGGGCGGCCATGACCAACGCGGATGATGACGCACAACTGCGCCGCGCCGCAGAAGCCCGGCTGCTCCCGGTCTTGGGAGTGGGGGCGGGGGGCGGGGACGATTCGCACAAACTGCTGCACGAGTTGCAGGTGCATCAGATCGAGCTGGAAATGCAGAACAGCGAATTGCGCCAGACCCGCGCTCAACTGGAAGCTGCGCTGGCCAGTTATACCGAACTCTACGATTTTGCGCCGGTCGGGTATTTCACCTTCGACCGCCAGGGCGTAATTCGTCAACTAAATCTGGCGGGGGCGCGGTTGCTGGGCAGCGAGCGCGCCACCCTGATCGGGCGGCACTTTAGACAGTTTGTCGCAGCCGAATCCCAGTCTGTGTTTGCCAGTCTGCTGGAACGCGCCTTGGAAAGTCACGAGCGCGAAACGAGCGACATTGCCCTGACGAATGGCGCATTTCCACCCGGCTTGCCGTATCTGCATATTGAGGTGGTGGTGAGCGGAATGGCGGAAAGTTTCCGCGCCGTTGCGGTTGATGTCAGTGCAGCTAAAGCGGCGAATGATGAGCGGATTCGTTCGAGCGAATGGCTGGGATTGGCGCTTTCGGCAAGTTATGCGGGCACCTGGGAATGGAACCTGGCGACCAACGAAAACCGCTGGTCGGATCAATTGTGGACGTTATACGGTATCGAGAACCATACCACTCGATCCAGTTACCAAACCTGGGCTGATTCCATTCATCCCGATGATCGTCCCAGGTGTGAAGCGACAGTCAGTCAGGCTGTGGCGGCGGGCCGGGAATTCACGATGGAGTGGCGGGTCAATTTGCCCGGCGCGCAGCAACGTTGGCTAATGTCGCGAGGGCAGCCAATCTTGGGCGCGGATGGCCGACCTGAACGGTATATCGGCCTCATCATTGATATTACCGAGCGCAAACTGGCGGAAGAAACCCTGCTTGCCAGCCGCCAGCGTTACGCCGCGTTATTCAACGCGGTTCCCTACGGTATCTCGCTGAATGCGTTGCCCGACGGGCGGATCATGGATGTTAACCCGGCCTACTGCAAAACCGTGGAATATACGCGGGATGAACTGGTGGGGCGGCTGAGCAGCGATTTCGACATCTGGGTTCATCCCGAACAACGCGGCATCATTTTGGAACGCTTCGCCAGGGAAAGGCGGGTGCGCGATTTCGAGATGGAATACCGCGCCAAATCGGGCCGCACCGGTTGGGTGAGGCTGTCGTTGGAAGGGGTGGAGATCGACGATACGGCGTATTTTTTTACCCTGATCGAAGATATCGGTGCGCAAAAAGCCGCCTCAGAACATTTGCGCAAACTCTCCCTGGCGGTAGAGCAGAGTCTCGCCAGCATCGTCATCACCGATATCGACGGGGCCATCGAATACGTCAACGAGTCCTTTCAGCTCGTGACCGGCTATAGCCGCGAGGAAGTGCTGGGGCGCAATCCGCGTTTTCTGCATTCCGGCAAAACACCGCAGGACACTTACCGGGCGATGTGGGCGGATTTGAGCAGCGGGTTATCCTGGCGCGGCGAATTCAACAACCGCCGCAAGGACGGCAGCGATTACGTGGAATTCGCGGTGATCACGCCACTGCGTCAGGCAGACGGGAAAATCACCCACTATGTTGCGGTCAAGGAAGACATTACCGCGCGGAAACTGATGGTTGAAGAACTTGATCGTTACCGCCGCCACCTGGAAGAGCTGGTGGATGAGCGAACCGCACAACTCACCCAGGCCAAGGAGCAGGCGGAATCCGCCAATCGCGCCAAAAGCGCTTTCCTTGCCAACATGAGCCACGAAATCCGTACCCCGATGAACGCCATCGTCGGCCTGACCCACATGCTCTTGCGCCGCCCCGGCAAATCCGATGATGACGTTGATAAGCTGAAAAAAATCGGCGCGGCGGCGGATCACCTGTTGAGCCTCATCAACGACGTACTCGACATCTCCAAAATCGAGGCCAGCAAACTGGTGCTGGAAAACCGGGAATTCGACATTGAAGCCGTGTTGAGCCACGTTTGTTCCCTGATGGTTGACCGGGTGCGTGAAAAGGGGCTGGAACTGGTGATCAACGCCGAGCCGCACCTGGGCAACGTGCGCGGCGACGCCAACCGCCTCGCTCAGGCGCTGCTCAATTACCTGGGCAACGCCCTGAAATTTACCGAACGCGGGACGATCATCCTGCGCGCCAAAGTGCTCGAAAAAAGCCTCGACGACGTGCTGGTGCGTTTTGAAGTGGAAGACTCCGGCATCGGCATCGCGCCGGAACATCTGCCGCGTCTTTTCCATATTTTTGAGCAGGCCGACAGTTCCACCACGCGGCGTTTCGGCGGAACCGGCCTGGGGCTGGCGATTACCCGTCGCATTGCGGAACTGATGGGCGGGGAAGCCGGGATGGAGAACAGCGCCGGTGGCGGCTGCCTGTTCTGGCTGACGGCGCGTTTGGGGTTAGTCGCAACGCACAAGGCGGGTTATCCGATTCCCGCGCTGAACGGCAAACGCGCCCTGATAATCGGCGATTCGCCGGTGGCGCGTCTGGCCCAGGCGCAAATGCTGCGCCTAGCCGGTTTGATGTGCGACAGCGCGGCGTCCGGCGCAACCGCGCTGGATATGCTGGCGGTGGCGGAACACGACGGCAAGCCTTACAGCCTGGTGTTGATCGATTTCATGATGCCGGACATGGACGGCTTCGAGACTCTCGCCAATCTGCGCATTTCGGCGCTGCAACAGCAGCCCCAGGCATGGCTGATTACGGCCTCCGGCGACCCGGCGCTATTTGACGACGCCCGCCACGCCGGATTTGCCGAAGTGTTGTTGAAACCACTCACCACCAGCGTGTTGTGCGACGCTTTGAAGCGGCATCTCGCCGCCTTCACCGGCGAGCCGGAAGAACAATGCGCAAACGTTGTCGAGACGCCGGACTCCGATGTGGTAACGCAATTGCGCAGCGGATATACCCACGTCCGCCTGTTGCTTGTCGAGGACGACCTGATCAACCAGATGGTCGCCCAGGATATTCTCGGCGACATCGGCTGTCAGGTGGATGTCGCGTCAAATGGGCAGGAAGCCGTGGATTTGGCCGCCGCCAATTCCTATCAGTTGATTCTCATGGACATGCAGATGCCCGTCATGGGCGGCCTGGAAGCCACCCGGAAAATCCGCGCCCTGCCGCAGGGACGCGAGGTTCCCATCATTGCCGTGAGCGCCAATGCCTTCAACGAAGACCGCGTCGCCTGCCTGGCTGCCGGGATGAACGACTTCATCACCAAACCGGTGCTCCCGGACGCCCTCTACGCCACGATATTGCGCTGGTTGGCGGGACGGGGCACGGACGAAACAAATGGCTAGCAACGAAGGGAAAATCGCGGTGGGAGGCCCGCCCTCGGGGCGATTTGCGGCAATAAGAAGCCGCCGGGGAAGGCGTCTCCTCAACGCACGGATGCGGTTAACCCAGCACTTGTCTCCGTGGCGCCACCGCGTCGCGCCAGGGCGGCCCTCCCACCCGGCGTTTCACGTTGACTGACTACTACATTTTGTTGGCCAATTTTGCCTTTCAACGAGTAATGCAGACATAGCCTTTTGAAACTGCTCAGGAATCCGTTGGCGAGCATTAACCTTCATTTCTTTGAAATAATTTCTTCACATTGGCGGAAAACCGAACAACCCCCGCGCCCCGGAGTATCATGCCGGAAATTTTACGTTGGCGGGCGTTGGGGCAGGAAATGGAGATCAACATGAGTGAATTTTTGCGGCGGCTTGCCGCCACAGCGCTGTGTTTATTTACGGTTCTCCCGGTCGGGCCGGCATATGCGGATAATGGCTCTTATAGCGTCGGCGTAGTGCCCCAGTTTGAAGCTCGCGAACTGGCGTCGATCTGGGTGCCGATTCTCAGCGAGCTTTCCCGGCGCACCGGCCTGCAACTGAATATGAAGGGTTCCTCGCGGATTCCCGAGTTTGAAATCGGCTTCGAAATCGGCGAATTCGACTTTGCCTACATGAACCCCTATCACGCGGTGGTGGCCATGCGTAAACAGGGTTATGTGCCGCTGGTGCGGGATGAGGCGCTGTTATCCGGGGTGCTGGTGGTGGCCAAGGACAGCCCTTACCATGACGTGAAGGCGCTGGCCGGGAAAAAGGTTTCCTTTCCCGCCCCCAATTCGCTGGGCGCGTCGTTGCTGATCCGCGCCGATCTGGATGCGGTGTTTCACATCAAGGTCACGCCGCTGTACGCGCAAACCCACACTTCCGCCTATCTCAATACCGTGCTTGGCGTGAGTGAGGCGACGGGCGGCGTGGTCGCCACCTTCGACCGGCAAAAAGCCGATATCCGCGACGGCCTGCGGGTGTTGTACGAAACCCGCAAAGCGCCGCCCCATCCGCTGCTCGCCCACCCGCGCGTCCCTGCGGCGCATCGCGAAGCGGTGCAAAAAGCCCTGCTGGAGATGGCAGCAACTGCCGAAGGGGCGGCGCTGCTCGCCAAAATTCCGATGAATACGCCGGTTCGCGCCACTCAGGCGGAATATCTGGCGCTGAAAAAACTGAAGCTGGAAAAGTATTACGTGAAATCCGGCGAGTGAGCGGAGTAATGGAGTGATGGAAAAGCCGATCCGCAAACGCCCCGCGTTAACCCTGCGCACCCAGATACTTGGGTTTCTGCTGGGGGTTGGCGTCATCGTCGTCAGCATATTCATTTTTCTGGTGCTGCCCCGTATGCTCGCGGCGGTTGACCGGATTCTGGTGCGCGAGACGCAGCACGAATTGCAGACGGTGTCGGATAGCCTGCTACCCTACCTGATCCAGAACCAGTTTGCCGCCATCCATGAAAATCTCGACGAATTGCGCAAGCGTAAACCGGCCTGGCGAGGGATGGCGTTGCTCGGGGAAGGGGGGCGGCGTCTTTATCCCTTGCGTCCCGAAACATTCCCGGCGGAACTCCGTCTCGAAAGTTTTACCAACGAAATTCATTTTCGCAATACCACGCTGGCGCGCCTCACCGTGCAGGTTGATTTCAGCGAGGATAGGGCGCGGGTTCGGGCGCAGGCGGTTTCTTTCATATGGATATTTACCGGGGTGTTTATCGCAGCCCTGTTGCTGGTGGCGATATTTCTCGAACTGATCGTCAGCCGGCGGGTCAGGAGCCTTAGCCGGGTCGCCGACCAGCTTGCCCAGCGCGACTATTCCACCCCCCTGCCGCGCGCCGGTTCCGACGAAATCGGCGACCTGGTGAGAAGTTTTGCGGCGATGCGGGATTCGGTACACGATTACGAAACTGCCAGCCGGCTTGCCGAAGAATCCCTGCGCCACCTCAACGACACCCTGGAGCAGAGCGTCCAGAGCGAAACCGCCCGGCGCATGACGCAGGAGCGCCTGTTGATCCAGCAATCCCGCCTCGCCGCGATGGGCGAGATGATCGGCAATATCGCCCATCAATGGCGACAGCCCATCAACACCCTTTCCATCCTCCTCTCCAACATTCTCGACGCCCATGATTTCAATGACTTGTCCAGGGAATACCTGGAACACCAGGTCAGTCTCGGTCAGGACTTGATTCAGAAAATGTCCTACACCATTGACGATTTCCGCAATTTCTTCAAACCGAACAAGGAAAAGGTCGGCTTCAACGCCTGCGACGCTATCGAGGAAGCGATAAAGATGGTCAGCGAAAGTTTCAAAAGCAACAATATCGAGATCAGCTTCGAAAAATCAGGCGCTTCGTTTGACGTGACGGGTTATCCCAACGAATTCGCCCAGGTCGTGCTGAATGCCTTGTCCAACGCCAAGGATGTTTTGATCGGAAAAGAGATCAGCGGAAAACTGCGCATCCATGCCGAACAACACGCGGATAACGTGACCATTTCAATCCGCGACAACGGCGGCGGGGTTCCCGCAGACATCCTGCCGAAAGTGTTCGACCCCTATTTCACCACCAAGGAAAAAGGCACCGGCATCGGTTTGTACATGTCGAAAATGATCATGGATAACATGGGCGGCGATATTCTCATCCGCAACGTCGCGGATGGCGCGGAAGTCCAGCTCACCCTGCCGCAGGTCGGCCCGGCGGTGTAACGCCGGGCGATGGCGCGGCGCGGGAAGCCTTCCCCAATGCTCACGCCCCCTCTCCCCCGCCCGTCTCCTTTATGCCCTTCAGGGTGCACTCGCGTGGGCGAGGGGAGAAAAGCGCAGATCGCCCTACAACTGGATGTATGGCCCCCCTCGCCCATGGACATGGGAGAGGGGCCGAGGGAGAGGGGTGTTGGCGTTCGAGAATATGCGCCTCCCTGCGACGAAAAGTTATTGAAACAAAATATGCGGATAGATACAGCCCTGCACCGGGAAGTCGTAGTGTGGCGATTTTGGCATGGCGGTATTTGCGATTCCGCGACAGCGTCGCGCCAAAACCGTTAGGTTATACTCCCCAACCTTTTTCATTTACGGAAACCCATCATGTCCGCGATTCCCTCCTGCCCTCAATGCACCCTCGAAAACACCTATCAGGACGGCGAAAACTACGTATGCGCCGACTGCGGTTTTGAATGGCCGCTAGCCGCCGCAGCCGCCGCAGCCGCCGAAGACGACGCCGTAGCGGTGGTCAAGGACGCCAACGGCAATGCCCTGAACGACGGCGATGCGGTGGTGTTGATCAAGGATTTGAAAGTAAAAGGCTCGTCGATCACCCTGAAAGTCGGCACCAAGATCAAAAGTATCCGCCTGGTCGGCGGCGACCACGAAGTCGATTGCCGGATGGACGCCGGCAATTTCATGCTCAAGGCTTGTTATTTGCGTAAGGTTTGAGGAGGCCGCGAATACATCCCGATACATAATGGCTTGGGGGCCGGTGTTTTTTTCTCCTTCCCACTTGCCGGCCAATCTGTTCGCACATCTTGCTAACAAATTGAAAATGATAAGACAATTACAGGCTATGGGGATGTCTTGAGAAAAATTTCTCGCGCGTTTTCAGATTAACCACCGCTGCCCTCACCCACATGTCGCCAAGCTAGGCATGTCGGCCAGACTTTGCCTGGGAGCGCCGGCGTCTCGCCGGCCTGCCGGCAGGAT
>CAYVIN010000125.1:0-9882 GCA_964451375.1 uncultured Sulfuricella sp. | reverse complement strand
CAACTCCGGGACTCGGAGGATTTGCCGTTCTTTAAGTCCGACAGGCTGCTAGCCCGGATATTTCATACCCAAAGGGCACAAGTAAATTCGTGCGATGATCGCGCAGGATTTTGCGAGCTTTCGCCTACCGGCGAAATGCCTGCTTACCCCGCTTGTTTCTTAGGCGAATTTGGCGAGGGAGCGGCGTAGTTATTCATACGCCCGACTGTCGCGCCATTGTTCCGGCTCTTGTGCCCTTTGGGTATTAGCCGGATTACAAGGGCGGTGATGCCCTCCACGGGTAAGAGAAATTTGCATATGGAACAAAATGCTACGCGATCATCACACGGGTTTATGAAAAATCCGGGCTAGGGAATTTCCTATAATAAGTTGAGTAAAACGACTGCGATAAATTAGTTGGTTATTCATGTCGGCAACTGGAAAAATCCCCTAAGATAACCATTACTAATTGAACATATTTTGAATTTATCACTAGCAATCGTGTCGAGGGAGACGAAAATGCAAAGAGACTTTCCTTCCGGGCAGGATTACCACACCATTTCCAATAGCTGGAAAGCCCCCAGCGCCCCCAGTAGTTCCCCCCTGCGGGGCACACGGGGAGTCTCGTTGCCTGACGCTCCCTGTGGATTGCAAAAAGAACTTGATCTGAACAAGCCGCCATCCCCAACCGGTTCAAGCGATTTGGCAACGGCAGGCAATCCATCCGCAGCCGCTGAAAAGGACGCCTTCTTCCGTCAGGATAGTGCAGCGTAATTTGAGATGTTTGCAAACTCCGTCTTCAGGTCTGCGCGAAGGTTTCTCGTCAAACTCGCGTTTTTCCGTCTGTTAATGGGCGGGGTTTCAGCATGGGCCGGAACTTCCGCGCCGTTAAGCGGGTTTGAAGTCCCACCGCAAACGTTTCCCGGCTGGGGGATGACTGCGGTATTGGTCGTGCTGATTACAGCGGTTGGTGCGGCCCTGTTTTTTTACCTGCGCAACCGCAAGCTGAAAGATCAACTCAGGCAGTCCATCGTCGCCGAAAACACCGCGCGCCACAGCGCGGAGCGCTACCGCGCCATCGCAAACCATGCCAATAGTTGGGAATACTGGATAGACAGAGATGGCAAGCTGGCCTGGGTAAATCCGGCGGTGGAACATATTTCCGGATATACGCCCGACGAGTGTTACGCGATGCGGGAATACCCGCTGGCGCTCATACATGCGGATGATCTTGAACGTCTCAATCACTATTTTGAGCGCGCCATTCGCGGAGAATCCGGTGAAAACATCGAGTTCCGCCTGCTTCATAAAAACGGGCAGGTGAGATGGTGCTCAATGTCCTGGCAGGGGGTGATCGACGCGAATGGCAAGCCGTTCGGCCATCGCGCCAGCGTGTGGGATATCACGGAAATAAAAAGCAGGGTGACGGCTTTATCCCATACCGGGCAGATGCTGCAATTGGTTCTCGACCATATTCCGCAGCGAATTTTCTGGAAAGACCGGGAGGGAAAATATCTCGGTGCAAACCGAGCCTATACCCACGCACTCGGTCTGGACGAGCCGGAAAAAATTCTGGGACTCACGGCATTCGATTTCCATACCCGTGAACGCGCCGTTATCAGCCGCACCGACGATACAACCATCATGCAATCCGGCCTTCCCCGAATTGACCGGGAGGACGCAATTCATTTGCCGGACGGCGGCATACGCTGGGAGATGCGAAGCAAGGCTCCGTTAATAAACATGAATGGTGACATCGTCGGCATTCTCGGACTTTACGAGGACATCACCAAGTTCAAGCAGACCGAGATGGCGGCGCTGGAAAACGAACTTCGGCTGAGGGTGGCGCTTTCCGCCTCGAAGCAAGCACTGTATGAAATCAACCTGACTTCGAACGTGATCACTTTCAGCCCGGAATTCGCCATGTTGACCGATGATCAGGAGGTTTCCGAGGCGTTTCCCATCTCACAGCTATTTGAGAAATTTCATCCTGACGACCGCAACCAGGTGGAGGACACTTTTCATGCCTATCTTGGCGGGGAGTTGCCGATATTCAGGTGCGAAGCCCGTCTGGAAACAGTCGCCGGAAATTGGAAATGGGTGTTGCTGCTGGGCGCGGTGGTAAGCCGTGACCTTCAGGGAACCCCCATAAAAATGCTCGGCACCGTCACCGACATCACCGATGTCAAGCGGCTGGCGGATCAGGTTCAGGAGAATGTCCAACGGCTGCGGGACATTACCGACACGCTGGAGGAAGGACTGCTGGTACAGGACGCTCAGGGAAGAATCACTTTCGCGAACCCTGAAGCGGTCGCACTGCTTGGTTGGGAGCAAAGGGAATTGGTCGGGGGCAGCGCCTATGAAAAAATTCATTGCTGCAAGCCCGACGGCAGCCCGTTCCCCGTCGAGCAGTGCCATATCCAGGTCGCCATCCGCACCGGCAAGTCCTATGGAGGGGAAGTATTTTTCCAGCACCGGGACGGCATGATGATTCCGGTTTCGGTTTCGGTTGCGCCATTCCGCAAAAACAGCCGGGTCACGGAATCCGTCATTGCGTTCCGCTGTATCGGTGAACAACTCAAAACCCAGCAAAAACTCAAGGAAACCCTGCGGGAACTCGGGATTATCCTGAACACCGTCCAGACCGGCATCTGCTTTGTCAAAGACCGGAAATTTGTGTGGATCAATCGCCACATGAAAGAAACATTCGGCTATCAGATCAAGGAAATTCGGAATAAATCGACGCGCCTGGTTTATCCCGATGACGCGTCTTTTGAGGCCATGGGACAGTCGGCTTATCCATTGTTGACTCAGGGATTGACCTTTGAGCAGGAATGCAGGTTGCGCCGCAAAAACGGCGAGACATTCTGGTGCCACTTGCGGGGTGCTGCCATCAACCCGGAGGATCCGTCCGCAGGGAGCATCTGGGTGGTTGTAAATATCGATCACCTGAAAAAAACCGAGCAGGAACTTCAGGAACTGAACCTTTCCCTGGAAGAAAAAATCGCTGAGGAGACTAGGAAGAACCTTGAACAGGAGCGATTATTGACCCACCAGGCGCGCCACGCCGCGATGGGGGAAATGATCGGCAATATTGCCCATCAGTGGCGACAACCGCTCAATACGCTGGGGTTGCTGGTGCAAAACATCGATTTCGACTATCAAGAGGGGTACCTGACTCAGGAAGCGCTCACCGAATACAAAAATACGGCGCTCCAGACCGTCCGGAAAATGTCCCAAACGATTGACGATTTCCGGAATTTTTTCCAACCCAATCGCGTCGAGAAATCCTTCAATCTGATCCACCCCATTCAGGAGGCAATGAATCTGCTGGCGGCGAGCTTGAAAAACAACGCTATTTCGGTGACTATCGAGTGCCCGGAAAACCTCGCCGCGTTCGGCCTGCCGAACGAATTTGCCCAGGCGATGCTGAATTTCCTGGCGAACGCCAAGGATGTTCTGGTCGAAAAGGATATTCCCGACAAGAAAATCGAGATTTCGGCGCGCGACGAAGGAGAATATGTCGTTGTTTGCGTGGGGGACAATGGCGGAGGCATTCCGGCGGAAATCATGGATAAGATGTTCGATCCTTACTTCACCACCAAAAAAAATGGGACAGGGATCGGCCTATACATGACCCGGATGATTATCGAGCAACATATGCACGGGATAATCAGATTCCGAAATACTGAAGTTGGTGCGGAGTTTTCTCTGGCGCTTCCCAGAGAAAAAATCCATGTCGGAGGATTACGCCATTGAAGACAAATGATGAACTAAAGCAAATCTCCCTACTTTACGTGGAAGATGACGAAAGTATCCGCACCCAGGTCAGCCACTATCTGTCGAGAAAAGCCGGTTGTCTGTGGACGGCGAATGACGGCTTGCAGGGATTGGAAACATTCAAGGCCAAGCTGCCCGATATCGTCGTAAGCGACATCATGATGCCGGTCATGAACGGCTTGGAAATGGTTAGCGCCATTAAGGAAGTCAGCCCGGAAACACCGATAATTTTCACTACCGCTTTTAACGACGCGAACTACCTGTCGGAAGCAATCAAGCTGCACGTGGACAACTATGTGCTGAAGCCGGTTGATCTGACGGAATTGACTTTGGCAATCAAGAAAAGCGCTAACCTGCTGCTCGCCCGGCGTGAACTGGCGAAAAAAAACGAGGAATTGCAACGTTATTGGCAACACGCCGAGGAAGAACGCGAATTGGTCGCCGAGTTGATGGCCCGAATGATGCATCCCGAAACCCTGCGCGATACCGAACTCCGCTATCACATCAAACAAACCGAGAAAGTGGGGGGAGACCTGATCGCTGCCCACCGCTATCGCGACATACTTTACGTGATGCTGGCGGATTCGACCGGCCACGGGTTGGCGGCGGCGCTTAACCTGCTTCCCGTCAATCACATTTTTTACAGCATGGCGAGCAAGGGGGCGCCGGTTTCAGCCATCGTCGAGGAAATGAACTGGGCAGTTAAGCAACAATCCCCGGCAGATCGCTTCGTGGCAGCAATCCTTGCCCGCATCGATCCCCGCAACCAGCTTATTGAACTCTGGAATGGCGGCATTCCCTCTGCTTTTTTCATCGCCGCAGACGGTGCGCAAGAATATCGTTTCAAATCCGCCAACTTGCCGCTAGGCATTCTGGATCAATCCTTCACCGCAGAAACGGAAGTCATTCAATGGCAATACCCAGGGCAATTGCTGGCTTATTCCGACGGTCTGGCGGAAGCGGAAAACAGCGCAGGTGAGCAGTTCGGATTCACCCGAGTGCGCCAAGTGATGACCGAGCAGCCCGCAGAAATACGCTTCGACACGCTGATTGAAGCGGTTTATCAGCATGTCCAGCCGGGCGGTTTCAGAGACGACGTTTCCGCAGTACTGATCAATTGCGGAATCCCTCCAACGCCAAATCCAGGTTAAGGCGCAGCCCGGCCTACCTGCAATAGCGCGTTAAAATCCGCTCCATCTTCATCAGGCTTTACCCCATGCGTCTTTTCGCCACCCTGCTCTTTCTGCTGACGCTTCCCCTCCCCCCAGCCCTATCCGCCACATTGATGGACGACGATGTGCGCTGGCTCAACCGCATCACCTACGGGATCGACAGTGCAACGACTGAAAACTATCTGGCGCTGGGACGCAAGCGTTATCTGGATAGCCAGTTATACCCCAAATCCACGGAGAACTTACCCGAAGAAATCAGCGCCGCCATCGCGCGCATGAACATTAACCAGAAGCCCATTGAGCGTACCTTTGCCGAGTTCGAACAGGAAAACCAGCGCATCCGCGCCCTGCCTGAAAACGAAAAGGAACCCGCTCGCAAGGCCCATAACGAACTGGCCAATCGGCTCGTCCAGGAAGCCATGCAGCGCCATTTGTACCGAGCTCTATACGCTCCGGCGCAATTGCGCGAGCAGATGACGTGGTTCTGGCTCAACCATTTCAACGTGTTCCAGAACAAGGCGAATATCCGCATATTGGTCGGCAATTACGAGGAACACGCGATTCGTCCCCATGCACTGGGGCGTTTCCGTGATCTGCTGAGCGCCACGCTACGCCATCCGGCCATGCTGCTTTACCTCGACAACACCCGTAACGCCGCCGGCAAAATCAATGAAAATTATGCCCGCGAACTGCTGGAGCTACACACCCTTGGCGTCGATGGCGGCTATACCCAGCAGGATGTTCAGGAACTGGCGCGCATCCTTACCGGTTTCGGGGTGAACTGGGACGCACCACCCAAGTTGAAGAAGGAATTCGAGCCTTTGTACCGACGAAGCGGCGGTTTTGAATTCCATCCGGCTCGCCACGATTTTGGGGAAAAGACGCTCCTGGGCGTACACATCGCCGGTGAGGGTTATGAGGAAATCGAAAAGGTGGTTGATCTACTTGCCCGTCACCCGGCTACGGCGCGTTTCGTGTGCCACAAACTGGCCATATTTTTCGTAGCCGACGCACCGCCGGAAAAGCTGGTGAAACGCATGGCGGCAACGTTTCGCACAAGCGACGGCAACATCGCGGCAACCTTGCGCACTCTGTTTGAATCACGCGAGTTTGCCGCCTCGCTGGGCAAGAAATTCAAGGATCCGCTCCACTACCTCGCCGCCACCTTGCGTTTCGCCTATGACCGCAAACAAATCGCCAATCTCCGCCCCGCCGTGAACTGGCTGAAAACACTCGGTCAACCGCTGTACGGTAAACCAACACCCGACGGCTACGCCATGACCGAAAAGGATTGGGCCAGCCCAGGCCAGCTCGCCAAACGCTTTGAAATTGCAAAGATTATCGGCGGGGGCAACGCCGGATTATTCGACGCCGAAGACGGCATGGCGGCAAAAAGTATGGGCTTCCCCATGCTCTCCACCAAACTGTTTTATCAAGCTATAGAACCGACACTATCGCGGCAGACGGCGGAAACGCTGGACAAGGCCGCTTCGCAGCAGGAATGGAATACGTTCCTGCTGTCCGCGCCGGAATTCATGTACCGTTGAAGGGATAAGGCGTCATGACGACCCGCCGCGATTTTCTGAAAACCCTGACTGCCGCCCTGCCGGCGCTGACTTGGTCATCCGGCCTTTACGCCACACCGGGCAACGATGCGCGTTTCCTGCTGGTATTCCTGCGCGGCGGCTACGATGCCGCCAATTTGCTGATTCCCCACAGCAGCAGCTTCTATTACGAAAGCCGCCCGAATATCGCCATCGCCCGCCCCAATCCGACGCTCGACGTTACCGCACTGCCGGTTGATAGCGATTGGGGGTTACATCCTGCTCTGCGGGATTCGTTATGGCCGTTATTCCAGCGCCGCGAAGTGGCGTTCATCCCCTTCGCCGGCACCGCAAATACTTCACGCAGCCATTTCGAGACTCAGGACAGTATCGAACTTGGGCAACCTCTCGAAGGCCGCCGTGACTTCAACACCGGATTTCTCAATCGTCTGGTGGAGGTGCTGGGCGGACGCCCCGCCATCGCTTTCACCGATAATCTTCCGGTAGTTTTCAAAGGTGCTGCAACTATCCCCAACACGGCCCTTAAAAATACCGGAAAAGCGCCTTTCGACGAACGTCAGTCATCTCTGCTTGCCAGCATGTACCGGAACCATCCACTTGAGGATTTCGTCCGTGAAGGGCTTGATCTGCGCCGTGAGATGGCCCGTGAATTTGATCAGGAAATGAAGGAGGCCAGCCGTAACGCAGTTTCCGCAAAGGGTTTTGAGCTGGAAGCACGGCGCATGGCGCGTTTGATGCGCGACAAGTTTCACATCGGTTTTGTCGATATCGGCGGATGGGATAGCCACATCAACCAGGGCGGCACTCAGGGAATGCTGGCCAACAACCTCGACAACCTGGGGCGGGGTCTGGCTGCTTTTGCGGTGGAAATGCAGCCAAATTTGGGAAAAAACCGTGGTGTTGGTCATTTCCGAATTCGGCAGAACATTTCGCGAAAACGGCAACCGAGGCACCGACCACGGTCACGGAACGACATACTGGGTTCTCGGCGGCGGCATCAGCGGCGGAAGGGTCATCGGCGAGCAAATCCGGGTCGAGAAAAACACGTTGTTCCAGGATCGCGATTTCCCGGTTCTAAACGATTATCGGAGCGTATTGGGCGGACTGTTCGAGAGGTTATTTGCTGTCTCGCCCAAAGACTTGCAAAAAGTTTTCCCTTCCCTGCGGAGCAGCCTTCCGGGAATCCTCTGAAACCCCCGGAAAACCGCCTGTACACAACACAATCCAGGCATTTGTCGGGAAGAAAATATTTCTTATACAAGAATAAAATTTATTGAATATTGCGCCACATCAAGCAATGCTATTCTTCGCGGACTTTATCAAAAGACAACAATGTCGGGAGAGTGAAAATCATGTCCAAACTGGTAAACCCCCACGGTGGCGGCGAACTGAAACCCCTTCTGCTGAGCGGCGACGCTCTTACTCAGGAGTTGGCGCGCGCTCAATCCATGCCCAAGGTCAAAATGTCATCGCGTGAAACCGGCGACCTGATCATGATGGGTATTGGCGGCTTCACCCCGCTCGACGGCTTCATGACTCATTCCGACTGGCTGGGTGTGTGCGATGGCTACAAGATGGCCAACGGTCTGTTTTGGCCGATCCCGGTTACGCTGTCTACCGACGATGAAGCAGTCAAGGTCGGCGACGAAATCGCCTTGGTGAATTGCGACTCCGACGAAGTCATGGGCACCATGAAGGTGAGCGAAAAATACACCATCGACAAGGCCCACGAGTGTATGCAGGTGTACAAAACCACCGACATGGAACACCCCGGCGTCAAGATGGTGATGGAACAAGGCAAATACAATCTGGCCGGCTCCGTCAAGGTGTTGTCCACCGGTTCTTTCAAGGAAGAATACGGCGATCAGTTCATGACGCCCGCCGAAACCCGCGCCGCGTTCGAGAAGATGGGCTGGTCCAAAATCGCCGCCTTCCAGACTCGCAACCCGATGCATCGCTCCCACGAATACCTTGCCAAAATCGCCATTGAAACCATGGACGGCGTATTGGTTCACTCCCTTCTGGGCGCGCTGAAGCCGGGCGATATCCCCGCAGAAGTCCGTTCCGAAGCGATCAGCGTATTGGTTGAAAACTACTTCGCGCCCAACACCGTAATTCAGGCCGGTTACCCGCTCGACATGCGTTATGCAGGCCCTCGCGAAGCCCTGTTGCATGCCCTGTTCCGTCAGAACTATGGCTGCTCACACCTGATCGTCGGTCGCGACCACGCTGGCGTGGGTGATTACTACGGCCCCTTCGACGCCCAGAAGATTTTCGACGAAATCCCCAAGGGTTCGCTGGAAACCGTCAATATGAACATCGACTGGACTTTCTGGTGCAAGAAGTGCGGTGGCATGGCCTCACAACGCACTTGCCCGCACACCAAGGACGACCGTATCCTGTTGTCCGGCACCAAGGTTCGCTCAATGCTTTCCGAAGGTCAGGATTTACCGGTAGAATTCAGCCGCCCTGAAGTGGCCAAGGTGCTGCAAAAGTATTATGCCGGCCTCACCGCCGAGCAAAATGTCAAGGTGGAGCTTAAAGGCCATTCCGCCAAGTAGTTTTTTAAGGTTGGCCGGTCACGCAAGTGTCCGGCCTTTGTTCATAAGCAGCTTGTAATAACTGAGGAGTAAGAGCAATGCCAACTTTTGTACGTACCGACAAATGCGATGGCTGCAAGGGCGGCGACAAAACCGCTTGCATGTACATTTGCCCGCATGACCTGATGAAGCTCGACAAGGATGGTTCGGAAACCGGCCACCAAATGCGCGCGTTCAATCAAGAACCGGAGCAGTGCTGGGAGTGCTATTCCTGCGTGAAGATTTGCCCGCAGCAAGCTATTGAGTGCCGTCACTACGCTGACGTTGTGCCTCTGGGTGGTTCCGTGCAGCCGCTGCGCGGCGCCGATTCCATCATGTGGACCATCAAGTTCCGCAATGGCGTCCTGAAGCGCTTCAAGTTCCCGATCCGCACCACCCCCGAGGGTTCCATCGACTGCTACGGCGGCAAGCCCTCGCCCAAGCTGGCCGATATCGAAGTCACCGGCTCGTTCACCCGTGACGTGACGGGTGGCTTCCGCGCCGGCAACCCCGCCGAACTGATCCGCAAGTAATCCGGTTAAAGAAGAGGTAATAGAAATGGCTGAATTTGGAAATCCCGATGTCATCCAGGAAGAAGTCGACATCCTGATGATCGGCGGCGGCATGGCCTGTTGTGGCGCCGCTTATGAAGTCATGCGCTGGGCTGATGCTGCGAAAGCAGAAAAAGGCATCGACCTGAAAATCAAACTGGTCGACAAGGCCGCCATGGACCGTTCCGGCGCCGTGGCTCAGGGTCTGTCCGCCATCAACACCTACATCGGCACCGAGCAGGATCCCGCCGACTAC
>CAYVIN010000124.1:0-9993 GCA_964451375.1 uncultured Sulfuricella sp. | reverse complement strand
GAGAAGGAACTCGGCGTATGCCTGGTGGACATCGGCGGCGGCACCACCGACATCGCGATCTTCACCAACGGGGCGATTCGCCACACGGCGGTGATCCCCATCGCCGGCGACCAGATCACCAACGACATTGCGATGGCGTTGCGTACTCCGACCGTCGAGGCCGAAGACATCAAGCGCCGCTACGGCTGCGCGTTGCGCCAACTGGCTGACCCCACCGAAATGATCGAGGTGCCCGGCGTCGGCGAGCGCGAGCCGCGCCAGATGTCGCGCCAGACCCTCGCCGAAGTGGTCGAGCCGCGCGTCGAGGAACTCTACACGCTGGTTCAAGCCGAGTTGAGGCGTAGCGGCTTTGAAGCCCTGATCAGCTCGGGCATCGTGATTACCGGGGGTTCCGCAGACATGCAGGGCATGATGGAACTCGGCGAGGAAGTGTTCCACCTGCCGGTGCGTCTGGGGCGTCCCCACTATTCCGGGGGCCTCGCCGAACTGGTAAACACCCCGCGTTTTTCGACCGGCGTCGGGCTGTTGATGGCCGGCACAGAACAATTCCAGCGCAACCAGTTGGCGAATACCCAGACCGGTTCACTGGCGCAAGTTTTGAACAAGATGAAGAGTTGGTTTAGTAATTTTTGAGTTAAGTGGTGGGTGGAGAGTGGAGGGGGTTCTTCTCTCGACTCGCAACTAATGAAACAATTTGGGAAACAAAGGAGATAAGCATGGCAAGTATGTTTGAAATCGTGGAGTCGGAAGAGATCAAGCCGGTCATCAAGCTGATCGGGGTGGGCGGTTGCGGCGGCAACGCTGTGACGCGCATCATCACCAACGGCCTGGGCGGGGTGGAATTCATCAGCATCAATACCGATGCGCAAGCCCTGAAACGCAACGCCGCACCGACCCAGATGCAACTCGGCAAGGGACTGGGCGCGGGCGGTAAACCGGAAGTGGGCCGTCAGGCTGCCGTGGACGACAGCGACAATATCGCCGCCCTGATCGAAGGTGCTGACATGTTGTTCATCGCCGCCGGGATGGGCGGCGGCACGGGCACCGGCGCTGCGCCGGTGGTGGCGAAAATCGCCCGTGATCTGGGCATCATCACCGTGGCGGTGGTTTCCAAACCCTTCGAGTTTGAAGGCGGCAAACGCATGAAACTGGCCATGGAAGGGATGTCGGAACTGGAAAAATACGTCAACTCGATGATTGTGGTACCCAACCAGCGTCTGCTGGAAGTGCTGGACGCCGACATCTCGATGGCGGAAGCTTTTCAGGCTGCGGACGGCGTACTGCATAGCGCGGTTGCCGGGATCGCCGAAATCATCAACAACCCCGCCGATGTGAACGTCGATTTCGCCGACGTAAAAACCGTGATGTCGGAAAGCGGCAAAGCCATGATGGGCACCGCCACCGCCTCCGGCCCGGATCGCGCCCGTCTCGCCGCCGAACAAGTGGTGCACAGCCCCTTGCTGGAAGATGTCGATCTGTCCGGCGCGCGCGGCGTACTGGTCAACATCACCGGCGACATGAGCCTGAAACTCAAGGAAGTCACCGAAGTAATGAACACCATCCGCGAATCCATCGCTGACGACGCCACAGTGATCTACGGTCAAACCATCGACCCGGAAGCCGGCGATTTGCTGCACGTCACCCTGGTCGCCACCGGCCTCGGTCAACTCAAGCAGCCGGTACGCCAGCAGCCGACCATGACGGTGATCCGCACCGGCACCGACGACATGCCGATGGAAGTCAATTACGACGACCTCGACACCCCGGCAGTGATGCGCCGTGGACGCAGCAGCCAGGCAGAAAGCGGACGCTCCGCCCAGAGTACGGATCTGGAAATTCCGGCATTTTTGCGCAGGCAGGCGGACTAAGAGCCGGTGAATTATTCGACCCCTGCTATTTCTACTTTGTCGGAATTGAAGACCAAGCCTGTTAGTACGTCCCTTCACCCCACGGGGGAAGGACAGGATGGGGGCGAGCAAATCATCACAACTGCATGATTTTGAATCGCCCCCACCCCAACCCTCCCCCGTTGGGGGAGGGAGCCAAGGCGCAGTTGGCGTAATCCGACAAAGTGGAACTACGAACTCGAATTTTTCACAGGCTCTGACCCCGGCTGGCTAAACGGGAGGGGGCATGATAGAATTCGCTCCCTGTTTAACCGTTTGATGTCGCTTGGGATTTTATAAGATGCTGAAACAGCGGACGCTGAAAAACATCATCCGCGCTACCGGCGTGGGTCTGCATACCGGAGAAAAAGTTTTTCTCACCCTGCGCCCCGCCGCTGTCGATACCGGCATCGTATTCCGCCGCATCGACCTGGAAAATCCCCGCGAAATCAGCGCTGCGCCGGATCACGTCGGCGATACCCGGCTGTCCTCCACGCTGGAACTGGACGGCGTCAAGGTCGCCACGGTCGAGCACCTGATGTCGGCGTTTGCCGGGTTGGGCATCGACAATGCCTATGTCGATCTCACCGCGCCGGAAGTGCCGATCATGGATGGTTCTGCGTCGCCGTTCATTTTCCTGATCCAGTCGGCGGGTATCGAGGAACAACCCAAGCCGAAAAAATTCATCCGCATCAAAAAAACCGTGGAAGTAGTGGAAGGCGACAAATGGGTGCGTTTTGAACCCTATGAAGGTTTTCTGCTGGATTTCGCGATAGATTTTGCCCACCCGGTTTTCGAAAAATCACGCCAGACCGCCCGCGTGGATTTCTCCACCACCTCCTACATCAAGGAAGTGGCGCGCGCCCGTACCTTCGGTTTTATGCAGGATGTCGAATACCTGCGTTCACAAGGTCTGGCGCTGGGCGGCAGCATGGATAACGCGGTGGTGATGGACGAATACCGCGTCCTCAACAACGACGGACTGCGCTACGAAGACGAGTTCGTCCGGCACAAGGTGTTGGACGCCATCGGTGACCTGTACCTGCTCGGTCACCCGCTGATCGGCGCATTCTATGGCTACAAATCCGGCCACGCCCTCAACAACAAGCTGCTGCGCCACCTGATGGCCAATCCCGAAGCCTGGGAATTTGTTTCCTTCGAACGCGCCGAGGAAGCCCCGCCGGCCTTCCACCGTCTCCAGGTTCAGGCGGCGATTTAGTCATCATGGCGAGCCGCAATCTAAAACAGCGTCTCGCCAGTCATAGATCATGATCGTCGTCCGGCTGCTGCTGATCCTGCTCCTGATTGCGATCGGGGTTACCCTGATCATGTTCGCCGTCACCCGCAACAAGGGTTATCTGCGCTTCGCCTGGCAGCTTTTCAAATTCGCCGTGTGGCTGGTGGTGATATTTGCTGCGCTGGTGATGATGGGGCGAATCATCCTCTACGGGCTGTAGCACCACCCCGGCTTCCGGCAATTTCCGCAGTTTCCCTGCGCCTCACAATACCGCGTTTTTCCTGCCAGCCTAATCTAGGCACACATCTTCTCGACAACCTTCCTGTCGCGCCGATGATCCACCAACGCCACCCTCACTCCCAGCCCCTACCGTATGCACACATCTTTTTCCGAATTGCCGGGTTGGCGAAATAAATCATTGTTTTCCTGGATTCGAGCACCGCTGCCCTCTCCCCCGCCCCTCTCCTTTATGCCCTTCAGGGTGCACTCGCGTGGGAGAGGGGAGAAAAGCGCGGATCGCCCCACGGTTGAGCGCATGGACACTCCCCTCGCCCATGGACATGGGAGAGGGGCCGGGGGAGAGGGCAGCCGGCGCTTGAGGAAGCGTTGCCAAGTGCAGAAAGTCGTTTGAATTTGCTTCCTGCGCCGTATCAAAATTTGGAACAAAGATGTGTGCATACGGTAGCTCCCAGCCCCTCCCCATCGGGGATGTGCAAAGGGGGAGGCGGGTTGGTCGAAGCGCGAAATCCGCCTTTCATCCCCACAATGCGATTGCCCTGCCTGCACCACCGGCTTATTTGACAATTTCCAGCAACTCCACCTCGAAAATCAGGGTTGCATTGGGAGGGATGGTTCCCGGGATGCCGCGCGGGCCGTAGGCGAGGTTGCCGGGGCACACCAGCCTGGCTTTGCCGCCGGTTTTCATGGTCTGCACCCCTTCCGTCCAGCACGGGATGACGCGATTCAGGGGGAAGGTGGCGGGTTGCCCGCGTTTGTGGGAGCTGTCGAATTCCGTCCCGTCGGGGAGGGCACCGCGATAATGAACCTTGACCGTTTCGCTGGCTTTCGGGCTTGCGCCACTGCCTTCTTTCAAGGTGGTGATGCCGATCCCGGAAGGAGTCTTGATTTCCTGGGGGGTCGCCGGGGCGGCAGATGTGGCGGCGTGTGCGCCAAGCGTTACAGCGAAAGACATCGAAACAATCAGGGTAGCCAGGTTTTTCATGGGAAACTTTCTCGGTTGGAAGGTTAATCGGGGAATTACGTCAAAAACAGAAAAACGGATTGTACCGATAGCGGGCTGCGAGTATTTCATTTTTTGTCGTCGCGCCACGCCATTTTGAAGCCCCGCTGATCGCCCTCGCCAAGTCTATCGGCGGCGTTCCGAGGGGGATATCATGGAGGTTTTCCAACTCACCGCGCGGCGATTCGGCGCGCTTCCTTGAGAGGCAAACTTCATGTTCGTGGATGTGCCGAAATTGTCGCCATCGCAATTGGCGATGCAAGCGGATTGGGGTATGGACGCGGCGATGGTCGCGACGGCGCGGAGCACGGCGGAATTGGCGCAACGCTATTTCGAGGTGGGCTACGCGATCCTTCCTGAAATAATCCCCCAAACGTTGATCCACCGCGCTCTCGATGACCTGGAGCGCTTGTACGCGGAACGCCATCCGTTTCGGCTGCACCGCCCGGGAGTTGGAATCCTCGAACGCGGACTGTGCCGCCCCGAGATGGTGGAGGGCCGCCGCTACGGCCTGCTCGACTTGCAAAACATTTCGGCGGCGGCCTGCGAGATCGTTACCTATCCGCCTCTGGCGCGGATTCTGCGGACGGTGCTGGATGGCATCCCGATTATCATGCAGTCGCAATACTTCCATTTCAGTTCCGAGAAGCCGGCGCATGCCGACCTGCCCTATCTGCATGTTGATCATCCCCGCATGACCGCTACAGGCTGGATCGCCCTCGAAGACATCAACGCCGATCAGGGCGCTTTGTTCGTCGCGCCCAATTCCCATCGACTGGTCGCGCCCTACGCCTTCACTCCCGACAATGTCATGATCTGCGGGGAAGATGTGCGCGACATCACCCGCTATGGCGAATTTCTCGAATCCGAGTGCGCCCGTCAGGGGCTGCAAAAAGTCTACCTGACCGTACCGGCGGGAACCATCGTAGTGTTCCACCCCTTGCTGGTGCATGGCGCAACCGCCCCCGCCACCCCGGCGCTTCCGCGCCGGAGCTTCGCAACCCACTATTCCGTGGTCGGCAACTACGAGCGCGATCACCGCCGCAACACCAGCGGCGGCAACCTGCTTCAACAGAACGGGGTGGCCTACTTTGCGTGGGAACATCCCGGACACTGCGAGGGGCGTTATCGCTGAAGCCGGGCATCCCCCGACATTCCAGAAGCGTCCGCAGAAAAACAATAAAGCCCCCCCGGGGGACTTTGTCTGGTGGCGGTTCTGGGATCGAACCAGCCCCCTGAGTGTGAAGGCAGTGCTCCAACCCGTAATTTCAGGCGTTCGCAGCCTTCTGTCCATCATCTGCCCAGGTAAGGGGATTGATGATGGCTTCCCTCAGAATATGGATCAACCAATTTTTTATAAACGGGCAAGCTTCCTGCGCTACGCTACGGAAGTGTCCTGGCTAGACGAAATCCAGTAATCCAGTGCTGGGAAGTCGAATCGTACCAGTAGCGGTTTCGGTTGGTGGCGCGGATATCCTTTGGTTCGCTGACAAAAGCCCCGCCGCGAAGCACTGGTCGGTCGCAATTGCCACTCATCCAGGCGTTGCCGTCGGTTGGTGCGCCGTTGAAGCTATCATTTGAGCAGTCCTGCGTCCATTCCCAGACATTGCCGCTCATGTCGTGCAACCCCCAGGTGTTGGCTCGCTTGCCCGCTACCGAGTGGGTCTTGCTGCCGCTGTTGCTGCCATACCATGCCACGCTGTCTGCGCTGTCGCTGCCGCAGTATTCCTGTCTTCCCCCGGCCCGGCATGCGTATTCCCATTCTGCCTCAGACGGCAGGCGGTATTGCTTGCCAGTCTTGGCGTTCAGCCTCGCTATGAATTTCTGGGCATCGTTCCAGTTCACCTTTTCCACCGGGCAATTGTCGCCACATTGGTCATTATGGCTAGGGTTGCTGCCCATGATGGAACGCCATTGCCCTTGCGTGACTTCAGTTTTGCCCATGGCGAAGGGTTTGGCAATGGTGACTTGATGGATGGGCAATTCCCTCTCATCGCTTCCACCCATCTGGAAACTCCCCGCCGGAATAATCACCATCTCAGGACAATCTGCGCAGTCCTTGAAGACTTTGCCGGGGCGCATGTCCAGATCCGCGTGTTTGAGTTTGGCTTCTTTCAGATAGCGACCGCTGGGGTAACGCTCGAGGTAGCCCTGTACGACCGCGATGTCGCTGGCTTTCTCCGCTTTGCGCCAGTGTTCGTCTTCTTCCCTTCTGGCAGCTTCTTCTTTCTCCAGTTGGGCAATCTGGATAAGTTTTTCCTTGGCTGCCATCAGGTATTTGCCTTCCGGGTAGCGGGTCATGTAGGCATTCACCGCGTTCCTGTCGCTACCCGCTTCGGCGGCTTTCCATTGTTCCAGTTCTTCGCGGACAAGGCGTTCTTCCTCCAGTCTCACCAGCTTCGCCCTTGCCGCGACGATATGGTTGCCTGTGGGGTAGCGGGTCAGGTAGGTGTTGACGGCGCTTATGCTGTTGCCGCTTTCGGCGGCGCGCCACAGGTCGTTTTCTTCTCTGACTGCCCGTTCGTCCTGGAGCTTTTTCAGGCGATTTCTTGCGAGCAGGGCGTAGTGGCCGTTGGGGTAGGCGACCAGGTAGTCCTGGTAGGCATTTTCGCCAGGGTTGTTTTCTGCGGCCTGCCATTGGTTTTCTTCTTTTTTGCGCGCTTCCTGCGTTATCTGTTCCTTGAGCTTGGTTATCCGCCCTTTGGCGAGGGCGGCGTATTTTCCCTTGGGGTATTGGCTTAAGTAAGCTTGGTAGTCGTCGGCATCGTTGCCGTTCTCCACTGCTCGCCAAAGGGTGGTTTCGGGGTCTTCGGGTTTGTTTGAGGCGGGTTTGCCGGCGAGGGGGTCGTTGCGGGATGAAGTGTCTTTCCTGAACTTGGCCAGCAGCACTTTTGCCTGGGCGACGAAGCGACCATTGGGATAGACCTTGAGGTATTCGTTGAGGGCTTCGGAACTGTTGGCGTCCTTGATGCTGTCCCACAGTTCTTGCTCAACCTCGGCGTCGCTCTTGATGCGCGGCGGGGCAGCTGGGTTGACGGTGATGTTGACCGGCCCCTGAATGAAGTAGAAATCCCCGTTGAGGTTGCCGTAGGCCCAGGGTTCCTGCTGACCCTGGGTCTTCTTCTTGACGGCCTCTTGCACTTTTTTACGCAGCAGGGCGTGAACTTCCTCGGTGGGGTTTTCCAGTGCGGCGAGCAGGGATTCTGTGTAGGGGCTGTGTTTGCCTTCTCCATCGGAAGCGGTATTGCCATGCTTGGTGGCGAAGGAAATGAGTGTGCCGCTGGCTTCGTTCGGTGCCGCCATGCCGCGTGTGCCGCCCCGACCAAAACTGCGCGCCAGGGGGTTGTCGCGGCAGGCGTCGAAGAACACCAGTTTGACCTTGGCGTTGCCCATGTCGTCAATGATGTCGTCGAGCTTGACCATTTCCCGCTTGAGGTCACGCTCGCTTTGCGGCTTGGCGTCAATCGGGACGAGGTAGTTGAAGTTATTGGCCTGTATGCCGTGTCCGGCATAGAACAGCACGGCGGCAGTGGCTTTGTCGGCTTTAACTGCAAAGCGTTTCTGAGCCGCGTCAAAATCCGCTTTGCTGGCGTCGATGATGAGTTCGACATCGAACCCCAGACGACGAAAGGTGGCGGCCATGGCGGTGGCGTCGTTCTTGGGATTGTCCAGGCGCGAACTGGGATAGGTGCTGTTGCCGACCACCAAGGCAACGCGCGTTTCGGCAGCTTGGAGCGGGGTAACGGCCAGTAGGAGAATGGCAAACAGAAAGCGGTAAAGGGGCTTCATCGTCACAAGTTCTTCGCTGGTTATAGGGCGTTGCTACAGTTGTCTTGATTTCGGCGCTGACTACTCGACCGTGAAATTCAGTTCCATTTCGCCTTGCCGGCCCTTGGTGTCGGCTACCTGCAAGGTTGGGCGGTGGCTGCCTTTGGGCAGACTGGCTTCGGGGATGGTGAAGTCGCGCTTGCCTTCGTTCAACGCCTTACCAAGGGTAAGGGGAGAAAGGGTAAAAAAGCAAAAGCTAAGCTTCCTGCGCTACGGGAGCATCCTGGACACGCGAAGACCGTAGAGGAAGTGCCGGAACATCGAGCCGCCCTTGAGGCGACTGGCCGAGCTCACCTTGTCTGGGCCGTAATGCCACCCTCCGCCACGCAGCACCCTCTGTCCACAATCTCCACCCGTCCAGGCGTTGCCGTCCGTGGGAGCGCCGTGGTAGTTGTCATTCCAGCAGTCCTTCGTCCATTCCCAAACGTTGCCACTCATGTCATGCAGCCCCCAGGAGTTGGCTCCCTTACTCGCCGCCGGATGTGTTCTGTCGTCGCTGTTGCCGGCATACCATGCCACGCTGTCTACACTGTCGCTGCCGCAGTATTCCTGTCTTCCCCCAGCGCGGCAGGCATATTCCCATTCGGCCTCAGACGGCAGGCGGTATTGCTTGCCGGTTTTGGCGTTCAGCCGTGCCAGGTATTCCTGGGCGTCGTTCCAGCTAACATTCTCTACCGGGCAACTGTCGCCGCATCGGGCAAAAGAGCTAAGGTTGCTGCCCATGGTGGCCCGCCATTGCCCTTGAGTGACTTCGGTTTTGCCCATCGCGAAAGCCTTGGCGATGGTGACTTTATGGATGGGCAATTCGTTTGCATTGGTTCCCCCCATCTGAAAGCTTCCCGCCGGAATCACCACCATTTCCGGGCAGTCGGCGCAATCCTTGAAGACTTTGCCGGGACGCAGTTCAGCTTCTTCCTTTTCGATTCGGGCGAGTTTCTGCCGCGCTTCGCTGGCGTAACGCCCGGCAGGGTATTGAGCGAGATAGGTGTTAACTGAGGCTTTGTCGTTGCTCTGCTCGGCTTGTTGCCAGAGGGCTTGTTCGGCTTTCGCTTGTGCTTCTGCTTCGCGCTGGCGGGCCTCAGTTTCCCGTTGCCGCGCTTCCTGTTCGGCGCGGGCCTTGGTATCAGTTTGCAGTTTACGGATGCGTCCCTGGGCGAGTTGGGCGTATTGCCCGACCGGGTAGACCTTGAGATAAGCGTTGTAAGTCTCTTCGCTGTTGCCGTTCTCGGCGCTGTTCCAGGCATCCTGTTCCTTCTGGATGGCTTCGCGCTGGGCCTGTTCTTCCAGTCTCTGCTTGCGGCTCTTGGCGAGGGCTGCGTATTTGCCCTTGGGGTATTGATTCAGATAGGCGTCGTAGTCATCGGCGCTGTTGCCGCGCTCCACCGCCGACCACAGGGCATCATCGGGGCTTACGGTAGCAGGGGTGGGCGTCGCGGGTTTGATTGGTTCGCCGCTAATGCCTTTCTTCAGCTTGGCGAGCAGTATTTTGGCCTGAGCAACGTACTTACCCTTCGGATAGTGCCGGAGATATTCATTCAGGGCGTCGGTGCTACTGGCATCCTTGATGCTATCCCACAGTTCTTGCTCAACCTCGGCATTGGTCTTGATGCGAGTGGCAGGTGTTGCTGGGCCCGCTGGTGTTTGGACATTGACCGTCGTGGAGCCGGTGAAGATGAAGTAGAAGTCACCCGTCAATGAGGAAGACTCCCACGGCGTCTGTGCATCGCCGCTGGCTTGCATCACACCATTGCGCACTCGTTTGAACACGGCTTCCAATGGCAGGCCGGGGGTATGCAGATTCT
>CAYVIN010000123.1:0-10068 GCA_964451375.1 uncultured Sulfuricella sp. | reverse complement strand
CGCCAATACGGCCTTTCAGCAAGCAGCTCCCTCTTTTAACCGGACAGTAGTGAGATTTTATTGTTATCAAATGCCGATGCGGCCCAAAAAAAATTATTCATGGCGGGGCCGCCGGATACGCTGGAGGGGTGGAATGTCACAATTAACGCACAATCCGAAGCAGAACCGTATTTTGGCGGCGCTTTCCGGCAACGGGTATGCCCATCTGATGGGCGATCTTGAACTGGTTTCCCTGGCGCACGGGCACGTTTTATACGAAGCCGGCGATACGCTGGAGTATGTCTATTTCCCGGTAAGCTGCGTCATTTCACTAATTTCCACCACCCGTAGCGGTTCATCCGCCGAACTGGCGATGACCGGTAATGACGGTCTGGTCGGTATCCCGCTGGTGCTGGAGGATGACCTGACTTCCTACCGGATCGTGGTGCAGAGCGCCGGCGCGGCCTACCGCCTGAAAAGCGAGGTGGTGCATTGGGAACTCGATCAGGGCGGCGAGTTAAAACACCTGGCGTTACGTTATACCCAGGCCCTGATGACCCAGATGGCGCAGAGCGTGGTGTGTAATCGCCACCACTCGGTGGAACAACGTCTGTGCCGCTGGCTTTTGCTCAGCCTCGACCTTTTGCCGGGAAATCAGCTCGAAATCACTCAGGAAACCCTCGCCAACATGCTTGGGGTGCGCCGCGAATCCGTCACCGAAGCCGCCGGAAAACTTCAGGCCGCCGGTCTGCTGGAATACAGCCGGGGGCATATCACCGTCATCAATCGCCCCGGTCTGGCGACGCACGCCTGCGAATGTTACGCCGCCGTGAAGCTGGAATATGAACGTTTGTTTCAGACTGCGGCGGAGGTTCGCGTCCTCAGCAGGAACCGCCCCAATCCCGCCACCCTGCGCAAACGCGCCGAAACCCGTTTTGAACAGTCCACCCCGCCGGCCCCGAAAACGCCCTGGGACGCCGCGCAATTGCTGCATGAACTGCAAGTTCACCAGATCGAACTGGAAATGCAGATCGAGGAACTCGGCTTCGCCTATGATGAGGCGGACGCTCTGCGCACCCGTCATGCGGATATTTATGATTTCGCGCCGGTGGCTTATTTCACGCTGGATGCGGCGGGGGTCATCGTTGATTTGAATCTGGCGGGTGCAATCCTGCTCGGGATCAACCGCTCGCAGAAAAGCCGCCATCGCTTCGCCGCTTACGTCACCCCGGAAACCTTGCCGGTATTTAACCGTTTCGTGGCGGACGTGCTTCTTGCAAAGGATAAAAAAAGCTGTGAAATCATGTTGATGGCAACCAATCAACGGCCCGTAACCAGCGTAAAAATCGACGCAGTCACCGACGAGAGCGGTCATGAGTGCCGGATGGTGGTGATGGACGCCACCCTGAAAAAGCAGCTTGAGGGATTGGCGGCTAAATAGAAACGTAACTGTTCAGGATCGCGGCGTTTTGCTCCTTCCCCTGGCAGGGCAGCCAGCGCTTGAGGAAACGTTGCCAAGTGCAGAAAGTCGTTTGAATTTGCTTCCTGCGTAGTATAAAAATTGGGGCTAAAGTTGTGTGCATACGGTAGGGACATGGGAGAGGGGCCGGGGGAGAGGGTGACCAGTGCTTGAGGAAGCCGGGTAGGGTGGGCACGGCCCTATCGTGCCCACGCGGAAACTCCACAACCTTACCGCGTGGGCAAAAAAAGCCATGCCCACCCTACGAAACTGTCTTTGCCTTCCTCTTTCCAAATCGTAGCGTTATTTCAAACCTGTTCCTAAACCAGCTCTTCCCCACCCAACGGGCGCATCCCGGCGTCCTCCCGCACTTTCCGCAGTTCCGCCTCCAGGTGTTTCGCGTCGCTGATGTCGATGAAGGTAATCACCACGCCGTCGATCACGTTTTCCAGGGTGCGATAGGGCATGATTCTGACCAGATACCAGCGGGTATTCCGGCCTGTCACCTGTTTTTCCGAGAAAACCAGGGTGCGCAGGACTTCCCGGGCGTCTGCCTGCAATTGCGGATAATCCAGGCTGCTGACGATGTCGCTTAACGGTCTCCCCAGGTCGCCGGGAATCAATTTGAAAATCCGTGTCGCCTGGTCGGTAAAACGCCTGATGTGGAGCAGGGTGTCAAGAAACACGGTGGCGATGGCGGTGCTGTTCAACAGATTTTTCATGTCGTTATTGGTTGCCGACAATTCGTCCACCTTGGATTGAAGCTCGGCGTTGACGGTATGCAATTCTTCGTTGAGCGACTGCATTTCTTCCTTGGCCGTGGTGAGTTCCTCGTTGGTCGATTGCATTTCTTCGTTGGTGGATTGCAGTTCCTCATTCGCCGATTTCAATGCTTCGTGAGAATTCTGCATTTCTTCGCGGATGCGCCGGTTTTCCTCAGCCGCCTGTCGCAGGGTGTGTTCCAGTTCGATATACGCGGCATCGGCGCTGCTTCTCGCAGCGTGTGGCTTGGCGTGCGGCGGAGTTGTTTCGGAGAAGGCCAGCAAAATCATGCCGCGTAGCGGGTCGGGTTCGCGGATCGGATAGACGCTGAGATCGATGAACTGTGGCCTTGCCTCCAACCCGATTTTCAGGTTGCGGACGACCACTTCTCCACCGCTGCGTAACGCCTCGGGCAATGCGATAGCCAGTTCATTACGCAGTTGTCCGCGCGCCATTACGTGAATGTTCCAGTTGGCTTTGCCGGCAGCCGGTTCCAGATATTTCCCGGTGTGTCCGCTGATGAACAACACGTCGCCTGCGCCATTGATCAACACGGCGGATGGCGAATATTTGGTTACCAGCAACTGCTCGGTGAGGGTTTGCAGGTTAAACGGCGGGGCGAGCGGCAAATGCGCCTCGCCGGGGTGGTCGGCGGGGGCCATCCGGCGGGTCGGGAAATCCACGTCCGCCACCCGGAGGGGGGCCGGCTCGCGGCGAAAGATGCGCGCCTTGCTCTCCACCGGGGTGAACAATTCGCCGAATCCCCCCAGGCTTTCGGCGCTCCCCAAAAACAATATTCCGCCTGGTTTGAGGCTGTAATGGAACAGCGGCAGCAGTTTTTTCTGCAACTCCGGCCCCAGATAAATCAGGAGATTGCGGCAGGTGAGGATGTCCAGCTTGGTGAACGGCGGATCCATGATGACGTTTTGCGGGGCGAAGATCACTTTTTCGCGGATCACCTTGTTGACCCGATAGCCGTCCCCGTCCGCGCTGAAGAAACGCGCGAGGCGCTCGCCGCTCACATCGGCGGCGATGTTGGCCGGGTAAAAGCCATGCCGCGCCACGGCAATGGCGTCCGGGTCAAGATCGGTGGCGAATATCTGCAATGTGACCCGGCCCGGCTCGGGACTTTGCTGTATCACTTCACGGAAGGCGATGGCCAGCGAATAGGCTTCTTCGCCGCTGGAGCAGCCGGCAACCCAGGCGCGTAATTCCGCGCCGGCGGGTTGTGCGGCGATCAGCGCGGGAAACACTTCTTCCTGGAGAAACGCCCAGGCTGCCGGGTCGCGGAAAAAGTGGGTAACGCCGATTAACAGTTCCTTGAACAGCAGATCGATTTCCTGGGGATTGGCCTGGAGAAATTGCACGTAGTCGGCGATTCCAGGAAGCTGATGGATGCCCATGCGGCGCTCGATGCGCCGATACATGGTGCTTTTTTTGTATAGCGAAAAATCATGTCCGGTGCGCATCCGCAACAGGATGCAGGCCTGCTCGAAGGCGGAGTTTTTGGTGCGGCTTTCCGACGCCGTCTGCGCCGAAAAAGACGCCGGCGTACGCTTGAGGAACGCGCCAATACGCGCGGGTAATTCATGCGCTGCGGCGATGATGTCGGCGAGTCCGGCATTGATGGCGCTACGCGGCATGGCGTCGAATTTTGCCGAAGCCGGCTCCTGAACCAGCGACAGTCCCCCCTGTTCCTTGATGGCTTGCAAACCCAGGGTGCCGTCCGAGCCCATCCCGGAAAGGATCACGCCTATCCCCAGTTCGCGCCGCTCCACCGCCAGGGAACGGAGGAACGAATCAATCGGCAGGCGTAATCCATGCGCCTCCAGCGGCGCTTGCAGGTAAAGTTTGTCGTGGTGGAGCGAAATATCCTGGTTGGGCGGAATGACGTAGACGTTATCCGGCGCAACACTCATCCGGTCGGTGGCTTGTTTTACCGGCATGGCGGTGGTGCGCTGGAGGATTTCCGGGAGCATTCCCTGGCGATCCGGAGCAAGGTGCTGGATAACCACAAAGGCCATCCCGCTGTTTAGTGGAACCCCCGCAAAAAATTGTTCAAGCGCTTCCAGTCCGCCCGCCGAAGCGCCGACGCCGACAATCGGGAAAATCTGCTCGTGCGCCGCCGCATTTAAGGGCGAAGCGGGAAGCCGCCGGGCAGGATGGGCGTCCATGTGGACTGACATCGTTGGGAAAACTCCTGATTGGGGTGAGCATGAATTCCTGCGGGCTGGCGCGTCGGACAGGTTCTCCGTGAGCGACATCGGTCAGGCGGTCAGGGCAAACTCGCCAATAGCGCATTGGCGGATTGCTCGACGGCTGTCTTGAACGAAATGGCGTCCTCGTACAGCGATTCGTAGGAAGACATCAATTCCTGCGCGCCTTCCCACACCACGGAACCGTTTTCACCGTCCCATATCTGGATATACAGCCTTAGTGCAGCAGTCTTGGTTTCCACGACGCGAAAGCCCAATGCCCCCCAGCGGCCTTTGGATTCCTGGCGAAAACTGCTGAGTTTGAGGTGCGCGAGATAACGAACGTGGGTCAATTCCGAAACCTTTTTCAGCGTGTCGCGGCTGAAAATTCCCGATAAACGATAGTCTTCGTACATTTGCCGGTATTCGGCGGCGAGTCCGGCGCGATTCACCAGGCTAATGGTTGCCGGCAAGGGAACAATGTTCAAACCGGGGCGGGCCTGTTTCAGCGCTTCGGTAAAAGCCAGCGCCAGCGCCTGTTTGTCTTCTTCCTGTCCGGTGACGGACGTGGGTGTAATAAACGCCACGCCGGTGGTTTTCAGAACCTGCGGATCCAGATCCATCGCCAGGTACTGGGTGGTTGAATGTAATTGTCCGGTGCTGCTGCAACCGGATAACAGCACGGCGATCAACGCCAGGATGGACAGGGGCAGCCGGGAGCGGCGCGGTGTGGATGAGCGGGTAAGCGGCATGATGGTTCTCCTGTTTCTGCCGGGAATTGTCAGCGTTGTTTTGCGGGACGCGCTGCCCGGGCTATAAGGGCCGGGGCTGGGGGACGCTGACCGGCGCGGCGAGAAGGTTTACGATGAAAGACTGGTTAAAAAGCGCCCATAACACGATGGGTATAAGACTGGGAAAAATCAGGTTGCCGATCTGATAAGCCAGCGCGATGGTTTCCACGCGCCAGCCGAACAGCCCCGCCTGCGCCGAAACTTCCGGGCCGAGCAGCACCCCCACCTGTACCAGAAAGCCGAACGCGATGCCCCATGCCTGAAAAGGCAGGAGCAGCAACGCGCCGCCAAGGATTTTTCCCCACGAGGCGCGCGCGGCCAGCATCAATGCCAGAAAAAACGCCAGGCCGTAGGTATACAGCAGGGGGTTCACTTCCGGCGTCAGCACTGCGTATTGCTCCGGCGCGATGGGCATTTCAATGGTTGTCTCGAAAATCAGATTGATTGCCGGTTGTTCCACGCCGGTCACGATGCCGGACTTGAACAGGTCGATCAGCGTGTGCGCCAGAGAACCGAGCAGCGCCGCGTGATAATGCGCGCTGAAATACCAGGCGGCGAAACAGGGCGGCAGCCACAGCAGAGTGTGCAGCACGAATCTGCCGAGGGAAGGTGTGGCGCGGGTCATGGCGTCGCCACCTGCTGCGCCGCGCCGGGCAGCGGCGTTGCGCGGGTGACTGCGCCGGGCAGGGCGCGTATCCAGATCAGCCACACCACCAGTACGTCGAGCATGATCAGCGCCTGCCACAGATAAAGATGCGCCCACTCGAACACCGCCATATTCCATTGGCCGAGATAAAACAGGCTGATCACCCGCACGACATTCAGCGCCTGCACCGCCGCCAGACCGGCGAGGACGCCGAACAGGCGGAGTTTCCAGGGAGCCGGAAAGGCGAGCATGGCGGCAATCAGGACAATCGCCGCTTCGATACCGTTGCAGCCCGCCTCGATGGTGACGGAAAAGCCGTTGACGGTGTTTTGCAGGACATTGCCGTAAGCCGCAACGTGTGCGTCAAAGAGCGTAATCAACGTAGCGCTGATTCGCGTCAGCGCCCCCGTCCAGGGCAGCACCACTGCGTTTTGCACCGGGGTCGTCAGTTCGGCGGTAAACAGCGTAACCAGGATGACGGCGAAAAGTGTGAAAAAGCGCAGCATGATGATTTACCCTCAGCTTTCCTGCCTGCGCATCGCGGCAAAACCGCTCAGCCCCAGCAGGCCAACCAGCAGCAACATCGCCCATTCGGAAAGCGTCGGAATGGTGTTGGCTGAAGCGACGCCCGGCGCAGTCGGGGTGATCGGGGTAACCGGGGTGACCGGCGTCACCGGAACCACGGGCGGAACGACGGTCAGCGAAGCCACTGTCGGCGCGGTGTTGTTACCGTTGCTGGTCACCAGCGCGCCCGCCAGAATCGGGTTGATGTAGGAACCGCCGCTGGCCGCCGTGACATTGACGGTCATGGTGCAACTGCTGTTGGCGGGAATCGTGCGCCCCGCCGGCAGGGTGACGGTCGAACTTTTTGCCACAGCCAGCGGCGTTCCGCTGCCGCCACAGGTCGTTGCAACGTTGGGTACGGCGGCGATGACCACGCCGCTGGGCAGGGTGTCGGTCAGCGGTGCGGTCAGAGTGGCGATGGTGGCGCTGGGGTTGGTCAGGGTGATGGTCAACAGGGTAGTGCCGCCAGCCTTGATGGATGCCGGGCTGAAGGCCTTGCCCACCGTGGGGTTGGTCGCGCCGGGCGGGATCACCGTCAGGGTGGCGACTGCCGGGGCGGCGTTCAGACCGTTGTCGGTCATCAGTTTGCCGGGCAGCAGGGTGTTGATGAATGCGCCGCCGGTTGCGGCGGTAACGCTTACCGATAACGTGCAACTGTCACCGGCGGGGATCGAGCGCCCGACCGGCAGGGTCACGGTTGAACCGCCCGCGACTGCCGTCGGTGCGCCGCTACCGCCGCAAGTGGTGGCGACGTTCGGGGTTGCCGCAATCACTACGCCGCTCGGCAAGGTATCCACAAAGGGGAAGGTGGTCAGCGTGGCGACGCCCGTATGCGGGTTGCTGAAGGTGATGATCAGGGTGGCGATCCCACCGGCGTTGATGGTGGTCGGGCTGAAGGCTTTGGATATCGTCGGACGGCTCATCAGGAACGGCACTACGGTCAGGGTCGCGGCAACCGGCGTGGTGTTGTTGCCGTTGCTGGTCGCCAGCGCACCGGCGGGGAGGGTGTTGATATACGCGCCGTTGAGGTCGGAACTGACATCCACCGTCAGCGTACAACTGCCGTTGGCCGGAATCACCCGTCCCGCCGGCAGAGTGACGCTTGTACCGCCCGCGACTGCGGTCGGTGCGCCGCTGCCGCCGCACGAGGTGGAGAGATTCGGCGTCGTCGCAATCACTACGCCGTTGGGCAGGGTATCCACCAACGCTGAGGTGAGCGTGGCGTTGCTGTTGTTGGCGTTATTCAATGTGACGGTCAGGGTTGACGCCGAACCGGCGTTCACGCTGGCCGGGTCGAAGGATTTGCCCAGCGTGGGGTTGATCGGCGTGTTGCCGGGATTGGGCGCAACCACCGTCACGGTCGCCACCACTTGCCCGGTGTTGCTGCCGTTATTGGTGACCAGCGCGCCTATCGGCAGGGTGTTGACGAAAGAACCCCCGGCGGCGGCAGTGACGTTTACCGCAAAAGTACAACTGCCGTTGGCGGGAATCACCCGTCCTGCGGGCAAGGTGATGGATGACGCGCCGGCGGCGGCCACCGGAGTGCCGACGCCGGTACAGTTGGTTAAACCATTCGGCGTCGGCGCGACCACCACCCCGCTGGGCAGCGTGTCGATCAGCGGCGCGCTGAGCGTGGCGTCGGTGACATTGGGGTTACTCAAGGTCAGGGTCAGCGTGGTGACTCCCCCGGCGTTGATGGTGGCCGGGCTGAAGGCCTTGGCAAGCGTCGGCGGCGTACTCTCCAGGCTACACATGGACACCGCAGCACCGTCCAGCGTAACCGCGCCGTTGCGCGCCAGAACGCGCCCATTGGTGCTCGCGCCGGTCACCATCGTGACGCTCGCCAGGGCCAGCAGATTACCGGCGAACGTCGTGCCGCCGCCCAAGGTGGCGGAACTGCCGATTTGCCAGAACACATTGCAGTTTTGCCCGCCGTTGATCATCACCACCTTGGCGTTGTTGGCGGTGGTCAGGGTGCTCCCGGTCTTGAAAACGAATACCGCATTGGGGTCGCCCTGCGCATCGAGGGTTACCGTTCCGGTCAAACCCATTGAAGACGCCGAACAATAAACGCCCGGCGTTAAGGTTGTACCGCCCAGGTCGGCGCTGATCGTCGCGTTACACGCCTGACCGGCCAGATTGTTGTAGGCCGTGGTTACGTCGTTCTGCGCGCCCAGCGCCACCCCATCGGCGTAATGCGTCGTACCGATCACGGTTCCCGGCGGAAAACCGGTCACCGAACTGGCATTGTTCGGCGAAATGCCGAGATCACCGGTAACCACGCTAGCGCCGCTGTTGGTTATCGCCGATGCGCCAAGCACCGCAAAACTCTGCGCCGTGCCCAGCGAAGGCGCGGTAGCCGCCAGAAGCGGAGCGGAAGCCAGCAGATAAAAGGCAACCCCCAGACCGGCAAACAAGCCATAACGGCCTGATCCGCGTCGGGAATCAACATCGGCAACGCCGCGCAAGGCGCGCGGAGATTCAGCAGGTGGGGCGGAAAAAACAGTCATGGCGTATCCCTTCGGTAAGTGTCGGGGGATTGTCCACTGTCTGTTTTTTGACTTCTGTACGGCAGCACACATTGCGCTCCCTGATTGGCGTTAATCAGGCCAAGTCAAGGGTGGCGGCGGGGCCTTCGGCATGAAATGAAGAGAGGGATGGGGGCGCGGCTAGCACATTTTTGCGGCGGTGGATAGCTGTGAAAAGTCACAGGATGGCAGGCGGGGGGATTGTTGGCATAATCCGGGTGCGGGGAGGGGGAATCAGACGGGTGTAGCCCCGTTGAGTTTGGATCAATCGAGACTGACCCCATTGATTGTTCGGAGACTGACCCCATTGATTGTTCGAAAAACCGGCGGAAGCCCTGATAAAAATTCATTTGCGGTGTTTTTAAATTGTTTTTTCAATCCGCACCGTATTTATAAACCAACCCGATAAAAGTATAGGTATTTTATTGGGGTCTACTTAACGTTAGGCAATTGAAGTCTCTCTGTAGGAGCGATCTCACTTTGAAAACAATCTCACAGTCGCAAATTGACGAAGCACAGGCCATCATCAACGACACAAGGGCCGGCATTTATGAACTACGTGATATTTACGGCGACCTTTGGGAGTCGGTGCAAAGTCCGACATCCTTCGGTATGAAATTTAAAGCAACTGTGGAGGCAGGCCTGCTTTCCAATATCAAATTATGCGAAAAGAAGACAAATAATCACCACACATACGAAGTGCTGAAATAATTCGATGTGCAATTTAGGAGAGAAACAGCATGAAAGACAAAATTTTCATTTTGGTTGCAATTTGCTCGTCGCTCATTGCCACCGGGTGCGTATCCAACCAAGTCAGAAGCTACAACAATAGCACCTGGGATATTAAGGTTCAGAACTCAGGCTGTAGATTGGCTAGCGTGTCAGTTACCAATAAGACCAATAGCACCCAAAACTTCTTTCCAGACTTGTACGTAAAAAACAAAAGTATTCCAAACCGAACTTTCGGCCATTACAGCGTTCTCGACTGTATGAAAATTGCGCCAAATGAAACCAGAAGTTGCAGGTTTTATAGTCTCAGTAGCGAGGCTTCCGCCTCCAACCTAGGTGGGCTCGGTTGTCCTGATATTGATTATCCATCATAAGGTTTAAACCACCGGCTTTAGCCGGTCAGCTTTAGCTGCGA
>CAYVIN010000122.1:0-10165 GCA_964451375.1 uncultured Sulfuricella sp. | reverse complement strand
GGAATTTCTCCCGTTGATCGGCGTCCGCTCAGGCAACTGCCGGATTTAGGATGATGAAAATGCGGCGGCGGGAACAATGGAACAGTGATCAGTACCCGATTTTACTTCCGAAAGCGCATGTCTATTGCACCACTAGCCGAGACGAGTTCTTTGATGCGCTGATGCCGGTCGCCAACAAGGAACGGTTTTTTCTGATGCGTACCGGGAGAAATAAGTTTTACTGGCGTCTCAAGCGTATGGCGATGACACACGTTTATTTGGCAAGGTTTGGAAAGTTGCCGGAAGGGGGATACCTGCTGCGAAACTTGCCGCTCAATCCGCGAAAAGCTACATGGTGTGAAGAGCTAAGGTGTCGAAAATTTTTAAAAATTAATAAGTTCCGCTTTATCTAGTCGTCACTTGGATTCAGTAAGTGTGCAAAGCCCGCGTAGAATGCGTTGAGGCACGAAGCACATCGGTCACGAACGGTGCGGTTCCTTCGTCACCGCACCCTACACTCCAAGCTTACTGAATCACCCCACCCCCCAAACACACCTCGCTGTCGTACAGCACCACCGATTGGCCCGGCGTGACCGCCCATTGCGGCTGGGCGAAGTCGATGTCGCAGCTTGCGCCGTCCACGCGGGTGATCGAGCAGGGGGCATCGGCTTGGCGGTAGCGGGTCTTGGCGGCGTACACCCATTCGGTGTGCGGCGCGGCACCGCTTACCCAGGAGAGGTCGGCGGCGGTCAGGCAGCTTTTTAATAGCAGCGGGTGGTCGTGGCCTTGCACGACGATCAGGCGGTTGTTGTCCATATCCTTGGCGGCGACGAACCACGGTTCGCCCTGGCCGCCGATGCCCAGTCCCTGGCGCTGGCCGAGGGTGTGGTAGGCGAGTCCCTGGTGCCGGCCCATCACTTTGCCTTCGGGGGTGACCATCTCGCCCGGCGTGCGCGGCAGATAGCGTTCGAGGAATTCGCGGAAAGGGCGTTCGCCGATGAAGCAGATGCCGGTGCTGTCTTTCTTGGAGTGTACCGGCAGGCCGGCCTGGCGGGCGATTTCGCGGACTTCGCGCTTGTAGAGGTCGCCCAGCGGGAACATCGCCTTGGATAACTGCGCCTGGTTGAGGCGGTGCAGAAAATAGCTTTGATCCTTGCCGCCGTCTTCCGCCTTGAGCAGTTCAAAACGTCCGAAACGCTCGCGCACCCGTGCATAGTGGCCGGTGGCGATTTTCTCTGCGCCTAAGCTAATGGCGTGATCGAGGAAGGCCTTGAACTTGATTTCGGCGTTGCACAACACGTCCGGGTTGGGGGTGCGGCCCGCCTGGTATTCGGTGAGGAACAGCGCGAATACCCGCTCGCGGTATTCCTTGGCGAAATTCACCGCTTCGACTTCGATGCCGATTTTGTCGGCGACCGCCAGCACGTCCATGAAATCCTGCTTGGCGGGACACGCGCCGTCCGGGCCGTCGTCGTCTTCCCAGTTTTTCATGAACAGGCCGATCACTTCATGGCCCTGCTGCTTCAATAACAGCGCCGCGACGGCGGAATCCACGCCGCCCGACATCCCGACCACGATTTTACTCATTCGGCCATGCTCCGTTTAGCCAATCTTCAAGAGGAAATATGACCGCCGCGCGGCCATTATCGAAAAACCAGGAATCCACTGCGAATTCCCGGCTGTTTGCGGTTTCCATGATACGCGCCGCCCAATGCTGGTATACCAGATATTGGGTGCGCATCAGCGGTTCGCCAACCCGGTGGAAACGCAACCAGCCAAGACGTTCCATGAGACGCAGATAAGTGGTGGTATTCGCCGATTCGTCTATGCAGTCCATGCGTCCCGGCAATTCGCCGTCGTCTTCGGAATTGCCGCCTTTGTCTGTCCAGGTCGGCGTCTGTTCACCCGCAAACGTTTCGAACAGTCCGATGGCCTGGGCGATGGCGGCGCGTTCGCCGGGTGCGTCGTTGGCCGCGATCAGCAACCAGCGAATGCGGTTGAGCTGGATATCGTCGAGTTCAACGGTATCAATGGTGTCGCAGGCGTAGTCGTAGCAAATCGCCACTTCCTCACCTGCCGCTGCGATGGCTGCCCATCCCAGCGCCATCAGGAAAACCACAGTTCGTACCATCAATCGTAATGCGTGACCAACTCCAGCGGATAACGTTTGCCGCCCAGATGATCTTCCATGCAGCGCACGATCAACGGGCTGCGGTGGCGCTCGGCCCCGGCGCGGATTTCCTCGGGGGTGAGCCACACCGCGCGGATGATCCCGTCGTCCAGCGCGCGTTGCGGCTCATGGCCGGTGATTTCGCCGCCGTAGGCGAAGCGCAGATAGGTGATGTCCTTGCGCGGATGATGCCAGCGATACACGCCGAGCAGCCATTGCGGGGTGAAATGGTAGGCGGTTTCTTCCAGCACCTCGCGCACCGTGCCCTGCTCCAGGGTTTCGTTGTCTTCCCAATGGCCGGCGGGCTGGTTGAAGCGCACACCGTCTTCGGTGTTTTCCTCGACCAGCAGGAATTTTCCGTCGCGTTCGATGACCGCCGCCACAGTGACATGAGGTTTCCAGATCATTTGGAGTTTTCCGGGGAAAAGGGCGGATTTTAGCGGTTTAGCCCGGTGGAAGGAAACCGCCGCTGACGCTGGGTACAAATCGTTGATAGAATCCGCCCTTACGGAGGAACGCGCCATGCCCGCCATCAGCATGTTTTACGGGATCATCATTTCCATGTATTTCATGGACAACCAGAGACACCATTTTCCCCACATCCATATCGAATATCAGGGTGTGGAGGCGGTCATTGCCCTGCCATCCGGAGAATTGATGGAAGGCCAGATCCCCTCGAACAAATTGAAGCTGGTCCAAGCCTGGATCGAAATCCATCAGGAGGAACTCATGGCGGATTGGGCCTTGGCGTTGCGTGGCGCGCCCGTCTTCAAAATCGAACCGCTCCGTTAAGGAATAAATTATGAATCCTCGCGTCACTGCCGTTGCGCCTCTGGAAAATCACCAATTGATGCTAACGTTCACCAATGGCGAAGTTCGCATTTTCGATGTTGCGCCCTATCTGGATGCGCCGGTATTCCAGCCACTGCGCAATCCGGGATACTACTCGCTCGCCAAGGTGGCTCACGGAACGGTCACATGGCCGAATGAAGCCGACTTCTGTCCCGATACGCTCTACGAATTGTCCATCCCTCAGCAACAAGCAGCGTGATTCCCAATTGAAAAACGCCGTCATCCTGCTTTCCGGCGGACTGGATTCCGCCACTACCCTTGCCATTGCACGTAGCGAAGGCTTTGCCTGCCACTGTCTGAGCCTGGATTACGGCCAGCGCCACCGGGTCGAATTACTCGCCGCGCAGCGTGTAGCCAATGCGTTGGGCGCTATAGCGCAGCGCACCGCCAAGCTCGATTTGACGATGTTCGGCGGCTCCGCGCTGACCGATGCCGGGATCCAAGTACCGACCAGCCCCGGCGAAGGCATCCCGATTACCTACGTACCGGCACGCAACACCATCATGCTCTCGCTCGCGCTCGCCTGGGCCGAGGTGCTGGGCAGCGGCGACATCTTCATCGGCGCGAACGCGGTGGATTATTCCGGCTATCCCGATTGCCGCCCGGAATACCTGAAGGCTTTTGAGACCATGGCGAACCTCGCCACCAAGGCGGCCGTGGAAGGGCAACGTTTAACCGTCCACGCGCCGCTGGTGGATTGGTCGAAAGCCGAGATTATCCGCCGTGGAACGGCGCTGGGTGTGGATTACGGGCTGACCGTGTCGTGTTACCAGGCCGACGACGAAGGGCGCGCCTGTGGCGAGTGTGACTCTTGCCGCTTGCGCCGCGCCGGGTTTGAACAGGCCGGGGTGGCCGATCCGACGCGCTACGCCGGGTGTTAATTCAACACGTAAACGTAGATGGTCGAAACCGGAGTGGCGGCGCCGTTGATGACGCCGGTTGTAGTGCCGTACACCACTGCCCAGACCAGGCTGGTGCCGCCGAATACCTTGCCGAATTGGGAATCCAGCATACACACGTATATCAGGTTGTTGCGGTTGGAGCAGCCGCCGTTGGCCATGATGGTGTCCATCTGGGTTTGGGTGAGCGTGTCGTAACCGGACAGAATTTGCAGCGGGTTGCAGGAAAAGGCCTGTCCCTGGCGGGTGCAGGTCTGGAGATAAACCGGGTAGTTGCCGGCAAAAGTGTTGGCGTGAGGGGTGGTGGCGGATGCTCCCCCATTTGCTGCGGCAAACTGGCAGACGGCAAGTAATATCATGCCAATCAACGATCTGAAATAGTTCACGGGAATTCCCTTCGGTTTGGAGTAATCAATCATTTGGCGGAAACGTCCAGCATTTCCGCTGCGTGTTTCCGGGTGGTTTCGGTGACGGCCATGCCGCCCAGCATGCGGGCGATTTCCTCGATGCGGTCCACCCAATCTAGTAGCGAGATGCGGCTGGTGGCGCCCTGTTCATTGGCGCTTTTCGAGACTTGCCAGTGCTGGTTGCCTTGCGCGGCGACCTGGGGCAGGTGGGTGACGCATAACACCTGACGCTGCCCGCCGAGTTGCTTGAGCAGTTTGCCCACCACTTCGGCGACGCCGCCGCCGATGCCCACGTCCACTTCGTCGAAAATCAGGGTGGGAGTGAGCGACACCTTGGCGGTGGCGACCTGGATCGCCAGGCTGATGCGCGACAATTCGCCGCCCGAGGCGACCTTGGCGAGCGGTTTTGGCGGCACTCCGGCGTGGGCGTTGACCAGGAATTCGATGTCTTCCAGACCGTGTCCAGCGCCGTCCGGCAGCGGGTTGAGCGCGATGCTGAAGCTGCCGCCGGCCATCGCGAGTTCCTGCATCGAAGTGCTCACTTCGGCGCTTAAGGCCGTGGCCGCTTGTTCTCGCTTTTTGCTGAGGTCTTGGGCGAGTTTCAGGTAACGGGTATGGACGGCTTCTTCCTGCTGCTTTAGGTCGCCGCCGCTTTCAAAACCGCGCAGCTTGTCGAGGCGGGTGTTTTTTTCTGCAAGCAGGTCGGGGAGGAATTCCGGGGTGGTGCGGTATTTGCGCGCCATGTCATGCACGTCGCGCAGGCGCTGTTCGCAATGCGCCATGCGTTCCGGGTCGAGATCGAGGCGCTGTAAATAGTGGCGCAGGCTGTACACCGCTTCCCGCAATTGCACTTCGGCGGGTTCCAGGGTGTCGAGGATTTCCTTCAGCGCCGGGTCGTAATCGAGCAGGTTGTTGAACTTGGCGAGCACCCCGTTGAGTTGCGGCAGGCAAGCGCCGTCGCCTTCGGAAAGCGTTTCCATGCCGTATTGCGCACCTTCCATAAGGCTCGCGGCGTGGGTCAGGCGGCCATGTTCGGCCTGCAATTCCGCCCAGTTTTCCGGGGTGAATTCGAGCGCCGCCAGTTCGCGGGTCTGGTGTTCCAGTTGCGCGAGTTCTTCGGCATGGGCGGCGGCGTTTTTTTCGTGTTCCAGACGTTCGCGGCGCAGGGACTGCCATTCGCGCCAGATTCCGGCGCTGTCGCGCGCTTGTCCGGTCAGGCCGCCGTAGGCGTCAAGCAGGTCGCGCTGGGCGGTTGGTTTGAGCAGGGATTGGTGGGCGTGTTGGCCGTGGATGTCCACCAGGAATTCGCCGACTTCACGGAGTTGCTGCAAGGTCGCGGAACGCCCGTTGACGAATGCCCGTGAGCGCCCACTCGCGTCGATCACGCGGCGCAACAGGCACACGCCGGGGTCGCCGGCCAAGTCGTTTTCCGCCAGCCAGGCGTCGAGATGGGGGAGGGTGGTGCTGTCGAACTCGGCAGCCAGTTCCGCCCGTTCGCAGCCCTGGCGCACCACCCCGGCGTCGCCGCGTTCGCCCAAGGCCAGCGACAGGGCATCGATGAGGATGGACTTACCCGCCCCGGTTTCGCCGGTGAGTACGGTGAATCCCTTGGAGAATTCCAGGTCGAGACGGTCTACCAGGATGAAGTCGCGGATGGAGAGGCTTAGCAGCATGATGGTGTGGTGATGGATAATGAAAAGGTAATGAGTGATGTGTGATGGGTAATGGGAAAAAGCAGCAGGTCACCCATCACCCATTCCCCATTACTCATCACAGCTTTTCCCCCCAATGCAGCTTCTGCCGCAGCATGTCGTAATAGCTGTGGCCTTCGGGGTGGAGCAGACGTACGGTTTGCGGGGCGCGGCGCAGGATTACCCAGTCGTTGGCCTGGAGGTCGAAATGGCGCTGGCCGTCGAGGTGGACGCGCGCGTCGTCGGCGTGGATCAGCAGGATTTCGACGGTGCTTTCGCTGTTCACCGCAATCGGGCGATTGCTCAGGGTGTGCGGACAAATCGGCACCAGCACCAGGGCTTCCAGCGTGGGGTGAAGGATCGGCCCGCCCGACGAGAGGGCGTAAGCCGTGGAACCGGTGGGGGTAGAGATGATCAGCCCGTCGGAACGCTGGCTGTAGACGAACTGGCCGTCCACGAAGGCCTCCAGTTCGATCAGGCGGGCGGTTGCCCCCTTGCTGACCACCGCATCGTTGAAGGCGTGTGCCTCAAAAATATTTTCACCCTGGCGGCGCACCGTGACGGTGATCAGGAAACGTTCTTCGGCCTCGAATTCGCCCTTGAGCATCTCGTCCATGGTTTCCAGCATGGTGTCGAGCGACACGTCGGCGAGGAATCCCAGTCGTCCCAGGTTGATGCCGATCAGCGGAACCTCGTAGGTGAACAGCGAACAGGCGATATTCAGCATTGTTCCGTCGCCGCCCATAACCACCGCCAAATCGGCCTGTGCGCCGATTTCATCGAGGCTGGCGAGCGGGTAACTGGTAATGTTGGCGCTGGTTCCCGTGCGGGTTTCCACCAGCACCTGGTGACCGCGATGTTGCAGGAAAGAAGCCAGACGCAGCAGTGAATCGCCGACTTCGGGACTGTTGTATCTGCCGATCAGGGCAATGGTTTCAAATGGCTTGCTCATCGGCGGAATTTTAAAGCATAAGCGGGGAAAGCGGGGTGCGAAGTTTGCCGGCATGGTTTTGCAGTGATACCTGTCAAAATAACCACGGCTATTCCGGCAGCCCTGAATATGCAATAATTTCCGCTTTTCCTTAAACCGGTTTTTCGCCATGAGCGCACTCACGCTTTACGACAAATTGTGGCAATCCCATGTAGTTCACGAGGAAGCCGATGGCACCGCGTTGCTCTACATAGACCGCCAACTCCTTCACGAAGTGACCAGCCCGCAGGCTTTCGAGGGTCTGCGCATTGCGGGACGCACCCCTTGGCGGGTTAACGCCAATCTGGCGGTGGCCGACCATAACGTACCGACCATCGGGCGCGAAATGGGGATTACCGATCCCATCGCGCGCCTGCAAGTCGAGACGCTCGGTGAAAACTGCGTTCATTTCGGCATCACCGAATTCAAGATGGGCGACATCCGCCAGGGCATCGTCCATGTGATGGGGCCGGAACAGGGCGCGACCTTGCCCGGCATGACCGTGGTGTGCGGCGATTCGCATACCAGCACACACGGCGCGTTCGCGGCGCTCGCGCATGGCATCGGCACCAGCGAAGTCGAGCATGTTCTCGCCACCCAGACGTTGCTGCAAAAGAAATCCAGGGCCATGCTGGTCAAGGTCGAAGGCGCGCTCAACAAGGGCGTTACCGCCAAGGACATCGCGCTGGCGATCATCGGCAAGATCGGCACCGCAGGCGGCACCGGCTACGCCATCGAATTCGGCGGTTCGGCGATACGCGCGCTGTCGATGGAAGGCCGCATGACCCTATGCAACATGGCTATCGAAGGTGGCGCACGGGCCGGCATGATTGCCGCCGACGACACCACCGTCGCCTACCTCAAGGGTCGTCCCTACGCTCCGCGAGGCGCGGACTGGGACAAGGCGGTGACCTACTGGAAAACCCTGCACAGCGATGACGGCGCGAAATTCGACGCTATCGTCGAACTCGACGCCGCCGCGATCAAGCCGCAAGTGACCTGGGGCACTTCCCCGGAAATGGTGCTGGCGGTGGACGCCACGGTGCCCGATCCGGCCAAGGAAGCCGATCCAACCAAGCGCAGCGGCATCGAACGCGCGCTGGCCTACATGGGTTTGCAAGCCAATACGCCGATCAATGAAATCGCCGTGGACAAGGTGTTCATCGGCTCCTGCACCAATTCGCGTATCGAAGACCTGCGCGCCGCCGCCGCCGTGGCGAAAGGCCGCAAGAAAGCCGACAGCGTCAAGCTGGCGCTGGTGGTGCCGGGTTCCGGGCTGGTCAAGGAACAGGCCGAAAAGGAAGGTCTCGACAAGATTTTCACCGCCGCCGGTTTTGAGTGGCGCGACCCCGGTTGCTCGATGTGTCTGGCGATGAACGCCGACCGTCTTACCCCCGGCGAACGCTGCGCCTCGACCTCCAACCGCAACTTCGAAGGCCGTCAGGGGCCGGGTGGGCGCACCCATCTGGTCAGCCCGGAAATGGCTGCTGCTGCCGCGATTGCGGGGCATTTCATCGATGTCAGGGAGTGGCTGTAAATGGATAAATTCATCAAGCTCGACGGCTTGGCCGCACCGCTCGACCGTGCCAACGTGGATACCGACGCGATCATCCCCAAGCAATTCCTCAAGTCCATCCACCGCAGCGGCTTCGGCCCCTACCTGTTCGACGAGTGGCGTTATCTCGACCACGGCGAACCGGGCATGGATTGCACGAACCGCCCGCGCAATACCGAGTTCACCCTGAATCTGCCGCGCTACCAGGGCGCGCAAGTGCTGCTCGCCCGCGAGAACTTCGGTTGCGGTTCAAGCCGCGAACACGCCCCCTGGGCGCTGCACGATTACGGCTTCCGGGTCATCATCGCGCCGAGTTTTGCCGATATTTTCTTCAACAACTGCTTCAAGAACGGCATCCTCCCCATCGTGATGGACGCCGCGACCGTGGACAAGCTGTTTGGCGAAACTTTCGCCAGCGAAGGTTATCGCCTCGCCGTCGATCTTGCAGCACAGACCATCACCACGCCAAGCGGCGAGAAAATCGCCTTCACGGTGGACGAGTTCCGCAAACACTGCCTGCTCAACGGCCTCGACGACATCGGTCTGACACTGCTTCACGCCGACAAGATCAAGGCGTATGAGACGCGCCGCAAACAGGCGGAGCCGTGGATTTTCGGATAGGTGACCGCACTTTGGGCAAGGGGGGCGTGACTTCCTTGCCCATCCTCGGATTATTCGTTTAACAAACCAAGGAAACACAATGAAAATCGCAGTATTGCCGGGTGACGGCATTGGCCCGGAAATCATCGCGCAGGCGATGAAGGTCATGAAGGCGCTGTCCAGCGACGGCCTCAAGTTCGAAATGGAAGAAGCCGTGATCGGCGGCGCAGGCTATGATGCAGCGGGCGACCCGCTGCCGGAAGCCACCATGAAACTGGCCAACGACTCCGACGCGGTGCTGCTCGGCGCGGTGGGTGGCTGGCAATATGACACGCTGCCCCGCCCGATGCGTCCCGAGCAAGGTCTGCTACGTATCCGCAAGGGCTTGAACGCTTTTGCCAACCTGCGTCCGGCGCTGCTTTACGCGGAACTGGCGAATGCTTCCACGCTCAAACCGGAAGTGGTGGCGGGTCTGGACATCATGATCATCCGCGAGTTGACCGGCGACATCTACTTCGGGCAGCCGCGTGGCATTTCCACGTTGCCCAGCGGTGAGCGCGAAGGCATCAACACCATGCGCTACACGGAATCGGAAGTACGCCGCATCGCCAAGGTCGCCTGTGAAATCGCCATGAAGCGCAACAAGAAGCTGTGCTCGGTGGACAAGGCCAACGTTCTGGAAACCACTGAACTATGGCGCCAGGTGGTGATCGAAGTTGCCAAGGACTACCCGGAGGTCGAGTTGTCGCACCAGTACGTGGACAACGCAGCCATGCAACTGATCCGCAACCCCAAGCAATTCGACGTGATCGTCACCGGCAACATTTTTGGCGACATTCTTTCCGACGAAGCCTCGATGCTGACCGGCTCCATCGGCATGTTGCCGTCTGCTTCGCTGGACGCCAACAACAAGGGCCTCTACGAGCCGAGCCACGGTTCCGCGCCGGACATCGCCGGCAAGGACATCGCCAACCCGCTGGCGACCATCCTCTCGGTGGCGATGATGATGCGCTATACCTTTAATGACGAAACCACCGCCAAG
>CAYVIN010000121.1:0-10172 GCA_964451375.1 uncultured Sulfuricella sp. | reverse complement strand
GAAGACATCGCCAAAAACGAGACAACTACCGTATGAATTCCGTGAAGAGCCCAAAAATGTGCTCAGAGTCATTTCCCCTGCTCCTCAAAAAAATGACGGCACACATGCTTGCCCGAGTGCCATCTTGTGAGTGATTTGATTCATCGGATTATCCTACCCGAACTTTCCGGAACCGGTACCTGTGATAATTCACAGGTACCTCGTTAACTCTTTTTCTCGTTCCCACGCGCTGCGTGGGAACGAGGTAACTACGCGCCGGGAGACGCGGCCAGGGCGAGGCGTAACGCCCGCTTGTGGGCGTCCATGCGTAGCGCCAGTACCACGCCGGCGAGGAGCAGGCAGCCCGCTACCACGAACGAGGAGGTGAATGCTCCGGTCTGGGCGCGCAACACTTCGGAGAGTTTGACCATCACGAAGCCGCCGACGCCCCAGGCGGTGAACAACATGCCGTAATTCACGCCGAAGTGCGGCATTCCCCACAGCACTTTGGCGTAGCTCGGGAAGATCGCCAGATTGGCCCCGTAGTTGAAGCCGATCAGGGTGGCGACCAGCACTACCAGCAGCGCGCCGCTGGTTTGTGCGGCGGCGGCTGCGCCGAACATCAGCAGCGCCTGGAACAGGAATACCCCGGCCAGGGTTCTGCTGCGCCCGAACTTGTCGGCGAGCATCCCGGCGATGACCCGCCCGGATGCGTTGCCGAGGGCGAGAATCGCCACCGCTACATAAGCCAGTTCCCCCATGCTTGCCTTGGCCAGCCCGGAAATGCTGCCGATCACCATCAGTCCCGCGCCCGCGCCGATGAAATACAGCACCCACAATAACCAGAACTGGCCTTTTTTCAGCAAGTCCAGCGGGGATTCGGCGGGCCGTGCGCTGTGTGCGCCATGCGGGCGCGAATCCATCACGGCGGCGGGTTTGTGCTCAGGCGGCGGGGCAACCAGGAGGAGCGCGAGCAGCGACACCACGATAAAAAAGGCGATGCCGAAAAACAGCATGGTGGGGAGCAAGCCGTGGGTATGCACCAGATACGTCGCCAGCGGCGCGATATAGGCGGGCGCGAGGCCGAAACCGGCCACCACGATGCCCGCAATCAAGCCGCTTTTGGCGGGGGGAAACCACTTCAGCGCGGCGGGAGTGGCGGCGGAATATCCGAAAGCCAGCCCTGCGCCGACCAGGCCGCCGAAGCCGAACACCCAACTCCAGTAATCCACCGAATGGGCGATCAGCAGGAATCCCAGCCCCACCAGCACTCCGCCGACCAGCGCGGTGCGGCGCGGCCCGAACTTGTCCTGCATCCGCCCGGCAGGAATCATCATGAAGGCGAACATCAGGCAGGCCAGCGCGTAGGGATCGTTGATCGTCGCCGGGTCCCAGGTAAAAGCGCCTTCTCCGCCGGCGGCGATGGAGGTTTTGATGAATTCCTTGAAAGTGCTCCAGGAATAGAGAATGCCCAGCGCCAGATTGATGCCGGTGCCGGCTGCGACGACGGCGAAACCGCGATTGAATTTCATGAATAAAGTCCTTGCAAAAGTCCGCGCCGCAATGCGGCGCGCCGGGTTAGCCGTTGATCTGTTTTTCGACCAGCTTGAAGATCATCCCCTCCTCGTCGGCGGGGATGCGGAGAATCGGCTTGTAGCCGTGAGCATTGAGAATCAGGTCGTCGCCGTAATTGGCGAAATGATCGAGTTTGAAGCCGAGGAACTCCAGCGGCCCACACACCATGAAACGGATCAACGGGGAATGTTCGCCGATGCCGCCGGTGAACACCAGGCCGTCGATGCCGCCGACCTTGGCGGCGAACCCGCCGATGGCCGACCGCACCTGGCGGCAGAAATATTCCATCGCGAAGCTGGCGGCGGGCTGGCGGCTTTCGACGAGCGCCGACATTTCGTTGTTGAGCCCGTCGGAGAGCGCCAGGAGCCCCATGCGATGATATACCAGATCGGTGAGTTGCGCGGCGTCGTAACGTTTCGCCAATTCCAGCATTACGCCGGGATCGAGGTCGCCGCTGCGGGTGCCCATCGGAATGCCGCCGGCGGGCGTATAACCCATGCTGGTGTCGATCGACTGGAGATTTTCCAGCAGGCACAGGCTCGCGCCGCTCCCCAGGTGAGCGACCACTATCCGTCCGCGCGCCGAATGGCCGAGGATGCCGGGCAGGGTGTCGGCGATATGGGCGTAGTTCAGGCCGTGAAAACCGTAGCGGCGCAAGCCCAGTTCCTGGGGAATCGCCAGCCGCCACGCCAGTTCCGGCAGGGTGGCGTGGAACGCGGTGTCGAAACAGGCGATTTGCGGCGCGTTGAAACACTCGCGGCAGGCGTCCACCCCCAACAGGTTGCCGGGCATGTGCAACGGCGCGAGATGGGCGATGGCTTCGAGGCGCGCCCGTTCGGCGTTATCCACCAGCCGCGCCGGGTCGGCGATGTCGCCGCCGTGTACGAAGCGATGTCCCACCGCATCCGGCGCAACACCGCCCAGTTCGCCGAGAAGGGCGTCGAAGGCGGCGCGATGGTCAGGATAGACGCCATGGCCGATTTGCTCGTAACGAAAATCGCGCCGCGCGCCGCTGCCCTGAAACAGGCTGGCCTTGAGTGACGACGATCCGCTGTTGATGGTGAGGATGGTTTTCATATTTTCACCGGTAGGTGGAAAGGCTGTTTTTAATAACTGCTCAGGGGTGCGGCGCTTTGCTCCTTTCCCCTGGCAGGCTAATCTATGCACACATCTTTAATCAAAATTTTGGCTCTTCACGGAATTCATACGGTAGTTGTCTCGTTTTTGGCGATGTCTTCGCTTTTTTCTTTGGCTTTTTTAGCTCGCCGAATCGGGTAAAATTTTGATATCGCGTGGGAAGCAATTTCAACTGTCTTTCTTTGCACTTGGCAACACTTCCCCTCTCCCCTCTCCCCTCTCCCCTCTCCCCTCTCCCATGTCCATGGAAGAGGGGAGTATCCATGCGGCTGAAATGTGGGGCAATCCGCGCTTTTCTCCCCTCTCCCACGCGAGTGGGAGAGGGGCGGGGGAGAGGGCAGCGGTGCTTGATTTCAGGTAAACGGTGATTTATTTCGCCAACCGGGCAATCCGCAAAAGAAGTGTGCATAGATTAGCCTTGGCAGGGGAAAGGAACTGGTGCGCCGGAATGCCACCGCCTCCTGTGTGGTCACCAAGCACCAAGCATTGTAACTACTCAGGGTGGTGGCGTTTTGCTCCTTCCCCCTTGCAGGGGGAAGGCTGGGATGGGGGTAGAGTGTCGGAATAACCCGGATATTACGGCTTCTCCACCTTTCGACCCCCATCCTAACCTTCCCCCTGCCAGGGGGAAGGGACTGGTGCGGTGGTATGCCACCACCTCCTGAGTAGTTACGTAGAATTACGCATTACCCCGCCCCTCACAGGCTACCACCAACCGCCACCGGCGACACCTTCCAGATGTCTTCGCTATATTCGCGGATCGCCCGATCCGACGAAAAATAGCCGATGCGCGCCACGTTGAGGATGGACATGCGCCGCCATTGCTCGGCATTGCGGAAGCGTTCGCCTACTTCGTCCTGGCATTCCAGGTAGGCGCGATAATCGGCGCAACACAGGAACGGGTCGTGGTTGCGCAGGTTTTCGGTGAGCGGTTTGAACAATTCGTGGTCGCCGTGGGAAAACAGCCCGGAATCGATCAAATCCAGCGCACTGCCCAATTCCGCGTCGTGTTCGATGGTTTCCCAGGGGCGGTATCCCTGGCGCAGGGTGTCTTCCACCGCGCCGACATCCAGGCCGAACTGGAAAAAGTTCTCGGCCCCGACGGCGTCGCGGATTTCCACGTTGGCGCCGTCAAGGGTGCCGATGGTCAACGCGCCGTTCATCGAGAATTTCATGTTGCCGGTGCCCGAGGCTTCCTTGCCGGCGGTGGATATCTGTTCGGACAAATCGGCGGCGGGGTATATCCACTGGCCGGTTTTGACGGTTAAATCGGGCACGAACACCACTTTCAGCACCTGGTTGACCTGCGGGTCGCGGTTCACCGTATCGGCGACCGAGTTGATCAGTTTGATGATCAGCTTGGCCATCCGGTAGCCGGGTGCGGCCTTGCCGCCGAAGAGGAAGGTGCGCGGGGTGATTTCCAGAGCCGGCTGATGTTTGAGGCGGTGATAGAGGCTGACGATGTGCAGCACGTTGAGGTGCTGGCGCTTGTATTCGTGGATGCGTTTGACCTGCACGTCGAATAACGAGGCGGGGTCGATGTCCACTCCGACGCTACGTTTGACGTAACGCGCCAGGTCTTCCTTGGCGCCGCGCTTGACCTGCCCCCAGCGTTCGCGGAAGGCCGCGTCTTCGGCATACGGCTCCAGTTCGTTGAGGCGCTCCAGGTTGCGCAGCCAGTCGCCGCCGATGGTCTCGCTGACCAGCCCGGCGAGGCGCGGATTGGCGAGCGCGATGAATCGGCGGGGGGTGACGCCGTTGGTCTTGTTGTTGAATTTTTCCGGCCACATTTCGTAAAAATCGCTCAACACCGTGTGTTTCAGCAATTCCGTGTGCATCGCCGCGACGCCGTTGATGGCGAAGCTGCCGACGCAGGCGAGATGGGCCATGCGCACCCGTTTGCCGTTGCTCTCGTCGATCAGCGACATCTGGGCGAGACGCGCTTCGTCGCCGAGGAAACGGATGCGCACGTCGTCGAGGAAAATTTCATTGATCTTGTTGATGATCTCCAGGTGGCGCGGGAGGATGCGCCCGAACAATTCCAGCGACCAGGTTTCCAGCGCTTCCGGCAACAGGGTGTGGTTGGTGTAGGCGAAGGTGCGGCGGGTGATGCTCCACGCTTCGTCCCACGGCATCAGGTGTTCGTCCACCAGCAAACGCATCAGTTCGGCGACCGCGATGGCGGGGTGGGTGTCGTTCAACTGGGCGACGAATTTTTCCGGCAGGCGCTCCAGTTGCGCCACGTCACGCAGGGCGATGCGGATCATGTCCTGCAAGGAGCAGGAGACGAAGAAATATTGCTGTTTCAGGCGCAATTCCTTGCCCACGTCCGGCTCGTCGTTGGGGTAGAGCACCTTGGAGAGGTTTTCCGCAACCACCATTTCGTTGACCGCGCCGTAATAGTCGCCCATGTTGAAGGCCTGGAAGTCGAACAACTCGCGCGCTTCGGATTTCCACAGGCGCAGCAGGTTCACGTTGTTCACCCCGTAGCCGAGGATCGGGGTGTCGTAAGCCACCCCGTAAACGGTGTATTCGGGCAGCCATTTGACGCGCGTCAGGCCCTGCGCGTCGATGTAATGTTCTGTGCGCCCGCCCAGATTGACCGGGTAACGCAAAGTCGGGCGCGGCAGTTCCCAGGGATTGCCGTTGCGCAGCCAGGCGTCGGTGACTTCGACCTGCCAGCCGTCCTTGATGACCTGGTCGAATATCCCGAACTCATAACGGATGCCGTAGCCTATGGCGGGGATTTCCAAAGTCGCCAGCGAATCCATGTAACACGCGGCAAGCCGCCCCAGGCCGCCGTTGCCCAGCCCCGGCTCGTGTTCCTGTTCGAGGATTTCGTCGAGATTGAGGCCCAATTCCTTCATCGCCTGCGCGACGTTGTCGCGTAAATCGAGGTTGAGGATGTTGTTGCCCAGATGCGGCCCCAACAGGAATTCGGCAGACAGGTAACAGACCGTCTTGGCCCCGCTGCGTTTGTAGTTCTGCGCGGTGGCGATGAAACGTTGCAACAGGCGGTCGCGAATGGTGTAGGCGAGCACCCGGTAATGATCCTGCGGGGCCGCCTTGGCAAACGGCTGGCCGGTGACGTAAAACAGGTTGTCGGTAAAGGCGCGTTTTAACGCATCCACGGAGCGCCCGGTGCGGGTGTGTTCGTGGCTGGCGTCATCGGCGAGTGTGCCGAGGTTGAGAAAATCATTCATGGTGTGGTCAGTCGAGAGTCGAGAGGGGTGAGTCGAGAGTAGTTCGGCTGTCGGGTCGAGAATGGTGGACGTGGAGATCGCCGCAAAACGCTCTCGACTCTCCACTCACCACTCTCGACTACCTAATCAATACGGCCAAGTCCAGCCATCCACTTCCGGCAGATCGACGCCGTGTTCGTAGGCGTAGTTGCGGCAGTCGATCTGCTTGTCGCGGAGTTTTTCCTTGACGTGCGCACCGGCCACCTTGAGTTTGGGAATCCGATCGATCACATCAATCGCCAGGCTGAAACGGTCGATTTCATTCTGAATCGCCAGTTCCAGCGGGGTGTTGATGCTGCCTTTTTCCTTGTAGCCGCGCACATGGAAATTCTTGTGGTTGGTGCGGCGGTAGGCAAGGCGGTGAATCAGCCAGGGGTAGCCGTGGAAGTTGAAAATCACCGGTTTGTCGATGGTGAACAGGCTGTCGAAATCCTTGTCGGAGAGGCCGTGCGGGTGTTCGCTGGACGGCGTGAGTTTGTACAAATCGACGACGTTGACGAAGCGGATTTTCAGCGCCGGGAAAAACTCGCGCAGCAACACCGATGCCGCCAGGGCTTCCTTGGTGGGAATGTCGCCGGCGCTGGCGAGCACCAAGTCCGGTTCGCAGCCTGCGTCGTTGCTCGCCCATTCCCAGATGCCGATGCCTTTTGAGCAATGCTTCATCGCGGCTTCCTGATCCAGGTATTGCAGGTGTTTCTGCTTGTCGCAGACGATCACGTTGATGTAGTCGGTGCTTTTCAGGCAATGGTTGGCGACCGACAACAGGCAGTTCACATCGGGCGGCAGATAGATGCGCGTCACTTCCGGGCTCTTGTTCACCACCACGTCGAGGAAACCGGGGTCTTGATGGGTGAAGCCGTTGTGATCCTGACGCCACACCGTCGAGGTAATCAAGAGATTCAACGACGACACCGGGGCGCGCCACGGCACTTCCTTGGACATCGCCAGCCATTTGGCGTGTTGGTTGAACATCGAGTCGATGACGTGGACGAAAGCTTCATAAGTCGAGAAGAAGCCGTGGCGTCCGGTCAGCAGATAACCTTCCAGCCAGCCTTCCAGGGTGTGTTCGGACAACATCTCCATGACCCGCCCGTCCGGCGACAGCTCGCCGCCGTCGGCGTCTTCCGGGAGCATCTCGGCCATCCAGGTTTTTTTGCTGACTTCGTAGATGTTGTCGAGCTTGTTGGAGGAGTTTTCGTCCGGCCCGAACACCCGGAAATTGTCGAGATTGGTGCGCATGATGTCGCGCAAGAGCTTGCCCAGCGGACGGGTGTTTTCGGCGACGATTTTGCCGGGGCCGGGCAGCTCAATCGCGTAGTCGCGGTAATCCGGCATCCGCAACGCGCGGCGCAATAATCCGCCGTTGGCGTGGGGATTGGCGCTCATGCGGCGACTGCCTTTGGGCGAAATGGCGCGCAATTCCTCGATTAGGCGACCGTCGGCATCGAACAATTCCGCAGGGCGGTAACTTTCCAGCCATTGCACCAGTTTCTGCATGTTTTCCGGGTTGCCGCGCACATCCCCCATCGGCACCTGGTGAGCGCGCCAGAAACCTTCCACTTTGTGGCCGTTGACTTCCTTCGGCCCGGTCCAGCCCTTCGGCGAACGCAGCACAATCATCGGCCAGCGCGGACGGTTCGGGATGCCGCTCTCACGCGCTTCCTGCTGGATGCGGCGGATTTCGTTCACGCAGGTTTCCAGCGTCTCGGCCATCGCCACGTGCATGGTCATCGGGTCGCTGCCCTCGACGAAATACGGCGTCCAGCCATAACCCGTGAAGAGGTCTTCGAGTTCCTGGTGCGACACCCGCGAGAGTATCGTCGGGTTGTTGATCTTGTAGCCGTTCAGATGAAGGATAGGCAACACCGCGCCGTCGCGGATCGGATTGAGGAATTTGTTGGAATGCCAGCTTGTCGCGAGCGGCGCGGTTTCCGCTTCGCCGTCGCCGACCATCACCGTCACCACCAGATCGGGGTTGTCATACGCCGCGCCGAATGCGTGGGAAATCGAATAACCCAGTTCGCCGCCCTCGTGGATCGACCCCGGCGTTTCCGGGGTGCAATGGCTGCCGATGCCGCCGGGGAAAGAAAATTCCTTGAAGAACTGGCGCAAGCCCTCCTCATCTTCACCCTTGTTCGGATACACCTCGCTGTAAGTGCCTTCCAGGTACACCGGGCCGAGAATGCCGGGCGCGCCGTGGCCGGGACCGGCCAGGAAAATTGCATCCAGATCGTATTTGACGATCAGGCGGTTCATGTGGGCATAGGCGAACGCGAGACCGGGGCTCGCGCCCCAGTGGCCAAGCAAGCGCTGCTTGACGTGTTCGGGCTTCAAGGGTTCCTTGAGCAGCGGATTGTCGCGCAGGTAGATCATCCCGGCGGCCAGGTAACAACAGGCGCGCCACCAGGCGTCGATACGGTGCAGTTCTTCGGAAGACAGCGGGGACACGGAATGAGTCATGGGATTTCCTGAGTGATAAAAAAGTTGAGCGGATTGTCGGCACTGCGGGTGACAGGAGCATGACAGGCGCAAAGCGCGGAAAAATTGTCGGGACGAGATTCCACCGGAACCCCGGCGGCAAAATCAAATGTTAGTAACCACATACCCGGAAAGGCAGGTGGATAGGCAATCTTGCTTTAGAGGGCTGATTGCTGAAAAAGTTTCAGGGGAACAACAGCAAACCGGAAGGGGGCGGGAATTGCGAACCAGGGTATCGATATTCGCCTGTCACGTCCCGGCAATACGGGCGTGGTGCAATGGCTGCTTTTTGAGAGCAGCCCATCGATGCTCAATGCCAAGCCCCTCGACATCCTGATGATCACGGATGTGTATTACCCCCGCGTCAACGGCGTATCCACCTCGATCCGCACTTTCCGCCGTGAATTTGAACAACTTGGGCATCGCGTCCGCCTGATTGCCCCGGTTTATCCGGGGCATAACGACGGGACGGAAATCGTGCAGCGTATTCCCTCGCGTTACCTGCCGCTCGACCCGGAAGACCGGCTCATGGTCTACGCGCCCCTGATCCGGCTGGAGGACGAACTGCGCCGCAACCCGCCCGACCTCATCCACATCCAGACCCCGTTTGTCGCCCATCGGGCCGGAGTGCGCCTGGCGCGGCGTTTGGGTATTCCGGTGGTGGAAAGTTACCACACCTATTTCGAGGAATATTTTTACCACTACATCCCCTTTCTTCCCAAAAGGTTGTTGCGCTACGCCGCGCGCCGCCTGAGCCGCACCCAGTGCAACCGCCTCGACGGCATGGTGGTGCCCTCCCAGGCGATGCTCGACGTGTTGCGCGAATATGGCGTCAGCGCGCCCGCCCAGGTGATTCCCACCGGCATCGACCTGACGCGCTTCGCCCACGGCGATGGCGCGGCCTTCCGCGCGCGCTGGGGCATTGCCGCCGAACGCCCGTTGCTATTGTTCGTCGGGCGGGTGGCGTTCGAGAAAAACATCGGATTTCTGTTTGAGGCGCTGCTCCGGGTGCGCCTGCGTCACCCCGATACCCTCCTGGTGGTGTGCGGCGAAGGCCCGGCGCTGCCCAGTCTGCGGCGGCGCGCCGCCGGGCTGGGATTGGCGGCAAACGTCCTGTTCGTCGGTTATCTGCGCGAGGCCGGGGATTTGTGCGACTGCTACGCCGCCGCCGATGTCTTCGTTTTTGCCTCGCATACCGAAACCCAGGGGCTGGTGCTGCTCGAAGCAATGGCGCTCGGCGTACCGGTGGTGGCGCTGCCCAAAATGGGGGTGGGCGACATCATCGCGCCGGGCAAGGGCGCGCTTGCCGCACAAGACGATCCCGCCGATTTTGCCGCGCAGACCCTGCGCCTGCTTGATTCTCCCGAACTCCACGCGCGCCTTGCTGAAGAGGCCCGCGACTACGCCAAAACCTGGACTGCCCCGGCTCTGGCGGAACAGATGCTGGATTTTTACCGGCACATTATTGAAGCGACCTGATGCGGAATCTGGGGGCTGGCCGGGTAACCACTTCGGGCTACGCTAAAACGACAGGCCCCGGCCCCTACCGTAATGTAGTCAGACTCGCCGGAACAAAACAAAGCTAAAGTCAGGCGCAAACGCCAAACTTGCGTCCCTTCTCCCTGGACGGGAGAAGGACAGGATGAGGGTGGCGGTGGCGGCAAAACAGACGCTGTCTGGTGTTTCCGCCTTTTCACCCTCACCCTAACCCTCAATGTTGTTGACTTAAGCACAATTATCCTATAACATATTGTTTATTAA
>CAYVIN010000120.1:0-10301 GCA_964451375.1 uncultured Sulfuricella sp. | reverse complement strand
AGGTGCCGATGTGGCCGGTGCACACCTGGCTGCCCGACGCGCACGTCGAAGCGCCGACCGGCGGCTCGGTGGTGCTGGCCGCGATCATGCTGAAGGTCGGCGCATACGGGTTCCTGCGTTTTTCCCTGCCGATTGCGCCGGACGGCAGCCACGAAATGGCGGGTTTCATGATCACCCTGTCGCTGATCGCGGTGGTGTACATCGGCCTGGTGGCGCTGGCGCAGGCCGACATGAAGAAGTTGATTGCCTATTCGTCGATTTCCCACATGGGTTTTGTCACCCTGGGATTCTTCATCTTCAACGCCTATGGGATGGAAGGCGCGCTGGTGCAAATGATCTCCCACGGCTTCATTTCCGGCGCGATGTTCCTTTGCGTCGGCGTGTTGTATGACCGTATGCACAGCCGCCAGATCGCCGATTACGGCGGCGTGGTCAACAAGATGCCGGTGTTCGCCAGCCTGTTCATGTTGTTTGCGATGGCCAACTCCGGGTTACCGGCCACCTCCGGCTTCGTGGGTGAGTTCATGGTGATCATGGGGGCGATCAAGGTTAATTTCCTCTATGCATTCCTGGCTGCCACTACCCTGATTTTCGGCGCGGCGTATACGCTGTGGATGTTCAAACGGGTAATTTTCGGCGCGGTCGCCAACGACCACGTCGCCGAATTGACCGATATCGACGCCCGCGAAACGCTGGTGTTGGGACTGCTCGCCGTTGCGGTGCTGGCGATGGGGATTTATCCTCAACCGTTCACCGAAGTTATGCACCAATCCGTCAATAACCTGTTGAGCCACGTTGCTCAAAGCAAGCTGTAGGGGATTCCATGGCCTTTGCGATGCCCAATCTGACGCCCGCGCTGCCGGAAATCTTTGTCTTGACCATGGCCTCCGTGGTGCTGATGGCGGATCTATTCAGTGGTAAGAACCGCTTCGTTTCCTATGCGCTGGCGCAACTAACCCTACTTGGGGCGGCCTGGATCACCGTCGGCACCAGCACCGGTCAAACCATGCTGACTTTTAACGGGATGTTCATCGACGATGTGATGGCGGATGTGCTCAAGTTGATGACCTACATTGCGGTGTCGGCTGTGCTGGTTTATTCGCGCGCCTATTTGCAGCAACATCAGTTGTTCCGGGGTGAATTTTTTGCTTTGGCGCTGTTCGCCATGCTGGGCATGATGGTGATGATTTCCGCAAATCATCTCCTGACCCTGTACATGGGGTTGGAGTTGTTGTCGCTGGCGCTGTATTCGATGGTTGCGTTGCAACGCGATTCCAGTGTGGCGACCGAGGCGGCGATGAAATATTTCGTGCTCGGCGCACTTGCCTCCGGCCTGCTGCTGTATGGCATGTCGATGATTTACGGGGCAACCGGGCAACTCGAACTCGACAAGATTGCCTATGCGATTCAGCATGGCGTCGGCAACAAAACCATTCTGACGTTTGGCTTGGTGTTCCTGGTCGCCGGATTGGCGTTCAAACTCGGCGTGGTTCCTTTCCACATGTGGATACCCGATGTTTATCAGGGCGCGCCGACCGCTGTCACGTTGTTTATCGGCAGCGCCCCCAAGATTGCCGCATTTGCTTTCGTCGTGCGCATCCTCGGGGCTGGTTTGCCGAATCTGGTTGCGGATTGGCAAGGGATGTTGATCATCCTGGCGCTTCTGTCAATGGCTATCGGCAATATCACCGCCATCGCTCAAACCAACATCAAACGTATGTTGGCGTATTCGACCATTTCCCATATGGGGTTTCTGCTGCTTGGGATTCTCAGCGGCAGCGAAGGCGGCTATAGCGCTTCGATGTTTTATGTGTTGGTCTACGTGCTGATGAGCCTGGGCGGATTCGGAATGATTATGCTGCTGTCCCGCCAGGGATTTGAGGCGGATCAGCTGGACGACTTCAAGGGGCTTAACCAGCGTAGTCCATGGCATGCCTTCCTGATGCTGTTATTGATGTTTTCGATGGCGGGTGTGCCGCCTACCGTGGGCTTCTATGCCAAATTCTCAGTGTTGCAGGCAGCTCTGCAAGCCGGCTTTGTTTGGCTGGTCATTGCTGCGGTGCTGTTCTCGGTGATCGGGGCGTTCTATTACCTGCGTATCGTCAAGTTGATGTATTTTGATGCCCCGACCGATGACGCCCGCATTCAACCCCAGCCCGACGCCAACCTGTTGCTCTCGATGAATGGCTTGGGCGTATTGCTGCTCGGCTTGTTGCCGCAGCCCTTGATGGCTCTGTGCCTGTATTCCATCCAGAATAGCCTGTGAACGCTGCCGTAATCCTGCTGGTGTTGGCCTTTATTGCCGCCAACCTGCCTTTTTTGAGCGAGCGGCGTTTGCTGGTTCTCCCCTCGCCAAACGGAAAGACGCTTTCCTGGAGGCTCCTGGAACTGGTTGGTTTGTATTTCATCGTCGGCCTTGTTGCGTGGCTGGTGGAACGCAACATGGGCGCAGCCCATCCGCAACGCTGGGAATTTTATGCCGTTACGGTGTGCCTGTTCCTGGTTTTCGCTTATCCCGGCTACGTATATCGCGCCATGTGGCGCAAGAAATAGGAGCGGCCTCCCGGTCGCTCCACCGTTTCGTCACGCCGCCAGCCTTAAATCCGCATACTTTTCCTTGGCCGCCCTGGCTGTTTCCGCTTCCTCGCGGTTGTACGCAGCGCCCGACCACAGCATGGTGTAGGCGATTTCCTCGTTGCCGTTTTCGCACAATTCCAACACATCACGAAACAGCGGCTGAAAGGTCTGGCTGCGGTGTGATTCCTCGTGTTCGGCGAAAGAGCGCCAGAAGGTGATAATCAGCGCCTCGCGATCTTTAAGGGGACTGCCGACAGTCTGCCCGACGGTGCTGCCTTCGTTGGAGATCATGCCACTGTTGAGGCACACGAATCCGCCGACGAATCCGGTCTGGGAATGGTAGGTTTTGACGTTCTCGCAGAGTAGCGCGACGCGCTCTTGCAGATCATCCACGTTATACTCGGGCTTGATCAACACGCGGTTGACGGTGATCACCCCGTCGGGGTTGAAACCATTGATGAGGCTGGACATGATGGGTTCCTTTTCAGAATATCGCTACGTACTGATGTATAAATTCGTTCTATAGAGGGATTCTTGCGCTCTATGATCAATACCATACTAAAACACTCAACAATAGTCAACTAATTTACTCGGGTAAATCCATGCACGTTCCTGATCTGACCGAAACCGAAATTTCCTCCAAACCAACCTACGATGGGCGTCTCCTGCACGTTCGCGAAGACCGTGTGAGGTTGCCCAACGGCAAGGAGTCGATACGCGAATACATTGTCCATCCCGGCGCGGTGGTCGTGGTGCCGTTGCTGGAGAATGGCGACGTATTGTTTGTGCGGCAATTCCGGTATCCCTTGCGCCGCGAGTTTCTCGAATTACCCGCCGGAAAAATCGACCCCGGCGAAGACACCCTGGTATGTGGACAACGCGAACTGCTGGAAGAAACCGGCTACCAGGCCGCAGAGTGGGCTTTTCTTACCACCATTCATCCGTGTATCGGTTATTCCGATGAGCGCATTCTTATCTATCTGGCCAGGAATATGACCGAATACAACCATCGTCGTGATGAGGATGAGTTCCTGGAAAACCTCCGGCTCCCCCTCCATGACGCCTTGCGCGCCGTCAGGGAAGGACGCATCAGCGACGTAAAAACTATGGTTGGCTTGTTTTGGGCGGAAAAGGTGCTCACCGGCGAATGGCAAGCGGAACCAGTTGCCCCTTGAATTCTCGGCACATGCCCCCAAATGGGGATGCGTGTGTTCAACAATTCGGAGACCCAAGCACCATGAGTAATGATAGCCATAAGGAAAATCTCAGCTTCCAGACCGAAGTGCGCCAGCTTTTGAAGCTGATGATCCATTCGTTGTACAGCAACAAGGAAATTTTCCTCCGCGAACTGATTTCCAACGCCTCCGACGCCGCCGACAAGTTGCGTTTTGAAGCACTCTCCGACGATGCCCTGTACGAAGGCGATTCCGCGCTGAAAATCCGCATCGCCTTCGACAAGGAGGCGCGCACGGTGACCATTTCCGACAACGGCATCGGTATGTCGCGCCAGGAAGTCATCGATAACATCGGCACCATCGCCAAATCCGGCACCCGTGAATTCTTCTCGTCGCTGACCGGCGACCAGGCCAAGGACGCCCATTTGATCGGCCAGTTCGGTGTGGGTTTCTATTCAGCCTTTATCGTTGCCGACAAGGTCACGCTGACTACCCGCCGCGCCGGCCTGACCGCCGAGCACGGGGTGCGCTGGGAATCCGCCGGGGAAGGCGAATACAGCCTGGAAACCGTCGAGAAAGCCGGGCATGGCACGGAAGTGACCCTGCACCTGCGCGAAGGCGAGGACGAACTGCTCTCCTCATGGCGGATCAAGTCCATCATTCGCAAATATTCCGACCACATCACCTTGCCGATTTTGATGTGCAAGGAAGAATGGGACGCGGAAAAGAACGAAAACAAGGTCAGCGACGAAGAAGAAACCGTCAACCAGGCTTCGGCCTTGTGGGCGCGCCCCAAGAGCGAAATTACCCAGGAACAGTACGACGAGTTCTACAAACATGTCGGTCACGATTTCGAGCCGCCGCTCGCCCACGTTCACGCCAAGGTGGAAGGCAAGCAGGAATACACCCAGTTGCTGTATATCCCGTCGCGCGCCCCTTTCGACATGTGGGATGCCGAGAAACGCCACGGTATCAAGCTGTATGTGCGCCGCGTGTTCATCATGGACGATGCCGAACAACTGATGCCGCGTTACATGCGTTTCGTGCGCGGGGTGGTCGATTCCAGCGACCTGCCGCTCAACGTTTCGCGTGAAATCCTCCAGGCCAGCAAAGACATCGACACGATCCGCGCCGGTTCTGTGAAAAAAGTGCTGGGCCTGCTCGAAGACATGGCCGAGAACGACAAGGAGAAATACGCCAAGTTCTGGGGTGAATTCGGCAAGGTGCTCAAGGAAGGCGTTGGCGAAGACCACGCCAACAAGGAGCGTATTGCCAAGCTGTTGCGCCTGGCTACCACCCATAACGACAGCGACGCCCAGGACGTATCGCTGGCCGATTACGTGGGCCGCATGAAGGAAGGCCAGGAGAAGATTTACTACGTCACCGCAGACAGCTTCGCCGCTGCCAAGAACAGTCCGCACCTGGAAATCTTCCGCAAAAAAGGCATCGAAGTCATCCTGCTGCACGAGCGCGTGGACGAATGGCTGGCTTCCAACCTGCCGGAATTCGAAGGCAAGAAGCTGCAATCGGTCGCCAAGGGCGACCTCGACCTGGGCAAGCTGGAAGACGAAGCCGAGAAGCAGGAGCAAGCCAAGGAAGCCGACGAGTTCAAGGACTTGACCGGCAAGATTCAGGAATCCCTGGGTGAAGCGGTCAAGGAAGTGCGCGTCACCCATCGCCTGACCGACTCCCCGGCTTGTCTGGTGGCTGGCGAACATGACATCAGCGGCAATCTGGAACGCCTGCTCAAGGCCGCCGGGCAGAAAGCGCCGAATAGCAAGCCGATTCTCGAAATCAACCCGCGTCACCCGCTGGTGCTGCGTCTCAAGGCCGAAAGCGGCGAACGCTTCAACGACTGGAGCCGGATTCTGTTCGATCAGGCGCTGTTGGCGGAAGGCGGCCAGCTCGAAGACCCGGCGAGCTTCGTGAAGAAGCTCAACCAGGTGTTGCTGGAGATGGCGGGTTAACCCAAACCGCTTGCGATAATTCAAAAAGGCGCGACAGGATTCGCGCCTTTTTGTTTTGTGACGCCGGAGAAAACCCGTTAGCCGCTTGTTTATCCCCTCCCGGCAGGGTATTTTCCCTGCCATGCGTGTTCCGCACAAAAAAATTCTGTGGGCGATGGTGGTGTCAATTGCGCTGCATGTCGGGCTATTGTCCACGCCGCCAATCGCGCTGCCCGAATCCCATGCGCCGCGTGTGCTGGAGGCGCGCCTGACCAAACTGGATGCGCCGGCTCCCTTGCCGCCGCTTGCCAAACCCAAGCGCCAGGCGCGTCCGCGTCCCGCGCCGGCAGCGGAAGGAAACGAACGCGCCGCCGCAACCGCTTCGCCAGCGCCGCCAGCGGCAACCATTGAAGTGCCGCCAACACCGGCGCTCCCGGTGGATGAGCCGTTAATGCCGCCAGCACCGCCGGTGGATACCCCGTTGCCCGCGTCTGCGCCGCCGCTCCCGGCGCGGATGTGGTTACGGTTCGACTTGATCAGAGGTGAGCAGGGGTTGGTGGTGGGGCGGGTCATCCACACCTGGCAACGCACCGCCGACAACTATGCCTTGACCAGCCTGGCCGAGGCGACCGGCCCGTTTTCCCTGTTTGTCAGCGATCAGCACAAACAGTCGAGCAGCGGACGGATCGTCGCCGCCGGATTACGTCCCGACAGTTTCGACGCCCAGCGCGGCAAGGTGGAAAAAAGTGATGCGGCGCGTTTTGACTGGGAAACCCGGAACCTGCAACTGAGCAGCGAGGGCAACCAGAGCAGCGCCAAACTGGAGAGCGGAACACGCGACATGCTGAGCTTTTTATATCAATTCGCCTACTCGCTGCCGGAGCGCGGCGACATCCGGGTTGATCTGACCAATGGGCGCAAACTCGACAGCTACCGCTACCGGATCGTCGCCGAGGAAGAGGTGGAAACCCCGCTGGGGGTGTTGAAAACCGTCCATTTGACGAAATTGCACGATCCCGGCGAAGAAGGCACGGAAATCTGGCTGGGGATGGATTATCATTACGTCCCCGTGAAAATCCGTCACACCGGCAAGCAAGGTGACCGCTTCGAGCAGGTTATTGCCGAAATCCGTTACGAATGATCGCCCGTCGGGCGGCCATCACCGCACCACCAATTGGAGGAACACCGCGCCATGTTATTGACCCCCATTCGTCTAGGTCACCTGATCCAGGTACTTTCCGAAATCCTCACTTTCAACTATCCGGCGGACGCCGTGGTGAGCCGTTATTTCCGTTTCAATCGCGAATTGGGCCTCGCGGATCGAGCCTTCATTGCCGACACCGCGTTTGCGGTGTTGCGTCATCTGCGCCGCCTCCAGCAACTCGCCGCACCCGACGTGAACGCGCGTCGCCTGGCGCTGGCCGCGCTGGCCAAACTAAGCGGCTTGAACATGCGCGAACTGCGCCCTTTGCTGGACGACGCGGAAGTCGAGTGGATGGAGAAGGTCAAAGGCGCAAAGATGGATGACGCCGAACCCGCCGTGCAGGCGGAACTCCCGGACTGGCTGATGGCGCGTCTGCAAACCTTTTTGCCGGACGAGGAAATCATGGCGCTGGCGCGCGGATTGCAGCAACCCGCGCCCCTCGATTTGCGGGTGAATACGCAGCGCGCCAACCGCGAAGCGGTATTGCAGACCTTCGCCCTCGAAAGCATCGCCGCCGAAGCGACGCCCTTTTCCCCCTTGGGGGTGCGCCTCAAAGCCAAGCTGGCGCTCAACAAACATCCGCTGTTCGAAACCGGCAAAGTCGAGGTGCAGGACGAGGGTAGCCAGTTGCTGGGCTTGCTGGTTGCGCCGCGACGCGGCGAAATGATTGCGGACTTCTGCGCCGGGGCGGGCGGCAAGACCCTGCTGCTGGGTGCAATGATGCAATCGCAGGGGCGCGTCTACGCCTTCGATGTATCGGAAAAACGCCTGAATCAGCTCAAGCCGCGCCTCAAGCGTTCCGGCCTCTCAAATCTCCAGCCGCAACTGATCGCCAATGAAAACGACATCAAGATCAAACGCCTCGCCGGCAAACTCGACCGCGTCCTGGTGGATGCGCCGTGCAGCGGGCTGGGCACCTTGCGCCGCAACCCCGACCTGAAATGGCGGCAGCAACCCAGCGATATCGAGGAACTCACGGCCAAGCAGCGCGCCATCCTCGACGCAGCGGCGCGCCTGGTGAAAAAGGGCGGGCGGCTGGTATACGCAACATGCAGCATCCTTCCCGAGGAAAACGAGCAGGTCGTCGAAGCCTTTCTGGCGGCGCATCCCGAATTCGTTCAACTCGACTGCGCGGAACTGTTGAAACACCAGCATGTGGCGCTGGATACCGGGAAAAACCTGCGCCTCTATCCGCATATCCACGGCACGGACGGCTTTTTCGCGGCGGTGATGGAGCGCGCCGGGGCGTAAAAAAACGGGCCGCAATCGGCCCGTTGGTTTTTAAAGAAGGGGAGAAATCCCCCCGTAGCGGCGCGCTTACTTCCAGCCCGCCTTTTGCTCACACATTTTACGGGTTTTGGGGTTGGCCTTTTCCCACTGGGTAATGGTGCGGGTTTCGTTTTCGCTCATCTCGTTATTCATGCACTCGCAGTATTTCATGACCACCTTGGTGTCGGCGCCTTCATCCTTGTTGTCCTGCATACACTGAGCGATCCACTTGGTGTCGTCGGCGCCGGCCAGAACCTGGGTGCTTGCGCTGAAGGCGACGGCGAGCAGCAGTGCGGTGATTTTCAGTTTCATCATGTTTCTCCAGAATAGGGTTGGAATTTGGGGATACGCGCGCCAAGGCGTGGCGCTGCCGGAAAATTATACCCGAGAATTTTTTGTTCCTGACTATTGTCAATCCAGAGCGCGCGGCATTTCGGCGCAGTAACCCCCGGCGGTTACGAACAATCAACCTAAAAACCTCAGTTCAGAACCGCAAAGGCGCTAAGGCGCAAAGAAATCAAAAACATGCAGAATGTTCCGCCCTCACCCGGTGGGTGAACGATCCGACACGGGTAACCTTTTGTTTTTCCTCTGCGTCTTTGCGCCTTTGCGGTTCAAACTGCCTTTTCCAGGATCAATTGGATGGCGAGACGACGTTTTCTATTGCGGGGCGAAGGGCGAGTCAGGCGGCGCAGACCACCCGATTGCGCCCGTTTTCCTTGGCCTGGTACAGCGCGGCGTCGGCGGCGGCGATAAGGTCTTTGGTGAGCACACAGGTGTCGTCGTGCTCGCGGGCGGGCGGGAGTTGGGCAACGCCGATGGAAATGGTGAGCGGCACGATTTCGCCGGGCAGCGGTTGAAACAATTGTGACGCGATGGCGCAACGGATACGTTCCGCGACCTCGACCGCGTGGCGCAGATTGGCCTGCGGCAGCAACACCACAAATTCCTCGCCGCCGTAGCGGGCCAGAATATCGCTGGCGCGCAACTGCCCCTTGATCTTCGCGGCGACATTGCGCAACACCTCGTCGCCGGCCTGGTGGCCGAGACTGTCGTTGATGCGTTTGAACTTGTCCACGTCGAGAAACATGCAGGTCAGCGGCAATTCATGGCGGTGTGCGTTAGCGATTTCTTCCAGGCAACGGTGCTCAAAATAACGCCGATTGCTGATGCCGGTGAGCGCGTCGGTCAGGCCGATTTGTTTGAGACGCTCGTGATTGAGGGTGTTTTCCAGACTGATCGCGACGATGGCGGCGAGCCGTTCGAGAAAATCGGTAGCACTCTCGCTGTTGAAACGATCTTCCTTGAAACTGCCCAGATTCAGGCAGCCCACCAATTCCCCGTGGCTAAGCAGCGGCAACATCGCCACCGAAGCGACGCGGGCCGGCATCACGCCGATCATCTCCGCGTGGCGCGGGGTATAGCAGCCGCCCAGATATGGGGCCGGCGAATAGCCGAAAAAGTCTTCGATCACGGCGGGGCTGTCACACAAGGTCAAACTGGCGGACTTGCTGTTTTCATTGATCTGGGTTTCGAGCAGACGGGAAATTTCGTATTCGTGATCGACCAGCAACAGATTCACTGCATCCAACTCGAATACCGAGCGGTAATCGTGAAGAATGAGTTTTACCAGTTCTGCGGGAGTGTGCGCACCAATCAGACGCCGCTCCAATAAATCAAAGCGGCGCATCTTTTCCTCGTTGTGGCGAGCTTCTTCAACCAGTGTTTGAAGCTGCCGACGCAGATACTGATTTTCGATTTGCAGGTCGTGATCCATAAAGCTCTTAACGGCGTTAAGCGGTGCGCCTTTAGGACAGATTTGCGTTTCCCGGAAAGTTAGCGTGTACTATCGCTGTGACGCCCGTGGAATGGCGATGTTGCTGGAGAGCGAGGAATGGCGCGGGTTTCCGGGCGAGTCGTGCTAAAACGCCGGGATAGGGAGGAGGGGGGAATGCGGGTGGGAGGCCCGCCCTCGGGGCGACCAGCGGTAAAACGAAGCCGCTGGGGCGGCAGGGCAATCGCACTATGTGGAAGAAAGGCCGATTTCGCGCTTTGACCAACCCGCTTCCCCCTTTGGCTACCGTATGCACACATCTTCCAACTTACTGATTTTTAATCCGTTCGTCCTGA